>PLMW01000087.1:0-10916 GCA_003142615.1 Opitutia bacterium
GACGAGAACGGCGCGCGGCTGCGCATCCCGGCCGGGCTGCCGCCCGCGATCAGCGAACGCGTGCGGCAGCTCGCGGTGGCGGCCTTCCAGGTGCTCGAGTGCGCGGGCATGGCGCGGGTGGACTTTTTTGTGTGCGCCGACGGCCGCGCCTATGTGAGCGAGATCAACACGATCCCCGGTTTCACGAAGATCAGCATGTATCCGAAACTCTGGGAGGCGTCCGGCGTGCCGTATCCGCGGCTCATCGAACGGCTGCTCGACCTTGCCATCGAGCGGCACCAGCGCGAGCAGCGGATCGAAACCTCCTACCGGCCGGGGAACTGACGGAGGACCGATGCGGCTGCGAACGGCGCAGGGCCGGCTCAAGGTCAAGCACAGCATCATCGATGGCGTGCGCGGTCTGCTCGAGCGCCTGCTGGCGGACAACCCGGCAACCATCCGCTCGGTGATTCCGGGCGTGATCCGCCCGGTGCGCGCCGCCCGGGGCAAGGTAAAGGTGCGGGTGACCGTGCCGACGCAGAACGGCTGGAAGGCCATCGCGCTGAGTGCCGGCGCGCGCCAGGAGCTGTTCATCAGCACGACGCTCGCCAAAGAGGAGCTCGCGCGGGCGCTCGAGCAAGCGGCGGGCGATTAGAGGCAATTCGAAAACCGTCAGAACTTGGAGGGCGGTGCGCTGTCGCCGCCAAATGTCCGAGCGGCGCTCTGCTGGCCAGCAGAGCGCCCTCCACCGGGCAGCGCAGCAGGGTTTTTGGATAGCCCCTAGCCGGACTGCGCCGGATTCACTATTTCAGCGGCCCAGATCGGTCACCAAATCCGACAGCGCGCGCCGGGTGGTGCGGGGCGGTGTCTCGGCCGGGTAGCCGATGGGCAGGAGGATGGCCGCGCGCTGGCCCGCCGGCAGACCGATGGCCTGGCCCGCCAGTGCCTCGTCCACCGCGTCCACCCAGCAGGTGCCCAGTCCCAGCTCCACCGCGGCCAGCATCGCGTTGCAGACGGCGGCGCAGGCGTCCTGCATGCAATAGACCTGCCCGCCGCGCGGGCCGTATTTGGCGGCGGAGCGCGCCGGATCCACGGCGAAGACGAGCACCACGGGCGCGGTGGCCAGGAATTTCTGGCCGGCGGCGGCCGCGACCAGGGCCTGCTTCATCGCCTCGCCGCGGACCACATAAATCTGGTAGGCCTGCAGGTTGGCGGCGGAAGCCGCCTGATTGGCGGCGGACAAAACCGCCTCAAGCTTCTCCGGCTCGATGGGTTTCGCCTGGTAGGCGCGGATGGATTGGCGCGTTTTGATGGCTTCCAGTACATTCATGGTTTTACCTGCTGGCCGAGCATGCAAGAACGGCCGGGAAAACCAAGCTTGAGGTAAGGAGCCGGCCTGGGGGCGTTCCCGTCTGATAGATCTTTGTCCGCATCCGTTCTTCACGCTCAACATGTCAACTATTAGTTGACATGTTCCTGATCGTCGGCGCTCCAGGGGCGGATTCGGTCTGTAGCGCGGGGTGCAGTCTGAGCGCATAGGTGCTTAACCAGGTGTCGATCCGCGCCATGCGGCCGTGGCATCACGGCCGGGAGGATCGTTCCTGATTCAACGCGAGCAGGCGGGCGATCATTTTGTCGTCGGAGAGGCCGACGGGCCAGCCATAGGCGGCGGCGACGGTGTCGTCGAGCGCGGCATGCGCATTGATCAACCATGCCGGCCGGGCGTTGTAGAGCGCGGTGAGCGTGCGCTTTTTGTCCGTCCGGTCGCCGAGCCACTCGCAGCGCTGCCCATCGAGCGCCCGGGCGGCCTGCGCGATGGCGGTGCGTTGATCCTCTTGGACACGGGTGAGCTTGCCCAAGGGCGTGGCCGGCGGCCAGGGAAAGGGAAACGTCTCGAAGCAGGTCGTCGGCGTGTAGCGCGGCCTGTCCTCCAACTGCGTACCCATACGCAGTGCCCACACTTGGTGGAAACGCGAGTGCAACACGCCGAAGAACCAGTCGTCGTCGCGGGCGAAGACGATGAGCGCATGGTCCGGCAGCGTTTCCGGCGGCAGCCAGACGAAGAGGAGATGTTTGGCCACCCGCGGAACGGCGATGAACCGGTCGCGCTTGGCCAGTGCGATGCGCATTTCGACCTGCGGCGATCCGTGGAGCCACCATCGGCGGCGCCGGCGTTGCGCCGGTTGCGCGTGTCGGCGAAGGTGAGCAAACGGCAGCGCGTAAAGCGCGGCTTCGCGTTCCTCCATGCCGGGCGGGAAGTCGATGACCCACTGGTGCTGCGGTGTGCGCAGCATGTCGGCGACGCCAGTCCACGGGCGAACGACGTCGCGGTTGGGTTTGCCATGAACGTTCGGGGCGGCGAGAAACCGCCGGGCTTGCGCCTCTGTAATCTCAAATGAGCCGCGCTTTTCATCACCGGGAAAGGCGAAACCCCGGTTTTCGAGAAGGGGGCGGACGGCCGAGGCACGCATGGCGTGAGGCGCTGGCTGAAACATCGGGGCCCATCCTGTCAGGCAATCCGGCTGTTGATCAATCCTCCGGCTCGGACGCACGAACGCGCATAAGGCGCGACTGCCAAAAAAAGCCCCGCCGGGCAGGCGGGGCTTGTCAGAATGGCAATTGGACAGGAATCGCTATTTCGAGGCCTCGGTCGTCTTGACCATCCCCTCCACATCCTTCTCGGTCAGGTTCATGTTGTGGTGGGTCTTGGCGTGTTCGATGACCACCGCGATCACTTCTTTCTTGTCGTGACCGCTCACCATGAACGAGCACGGTGAATCACATTGCACCGTGTAAACTGTGGCCGGCTTGTCGGCGGGCTTTTTGGCGTCCTCGGCAACGGCGAATAGGGACAGGGCGGACACGACCGCAAACGCCGCAACTGCGGCAAGTATGCTTTTCTTCATGGGATGACTCCTTATTGTGGTTGAGGATGGGGTGGGTGGCAGTGCATGCCGCCAGAGTGAGCGGCAAGGTACCGAGGGGATGGTCGGTGTCAAATGACCGGCCGGGAAAAGCGTTACCGGAGGGATTTCATCCACCCTTCTTGGCCTCCGGCAGCACGATGACGCGGAAGGAGCGCGCGGGGTCGAGATACTGCGCGGCGAGCGCATCGATCTCGGCCTTGGTGATGCCCTCGAAATCGCTGTAGCGCGTGCGGCACCAGTCGAGCCGCTGCGGAAACTCCTGGCAGGAGCCGACGACATTGTTGAGCCAGTAGGGGTTGGTGCGCGCGGATTCCTTCAGCGCGGTGAGAATCGGCTTCTTGGCGCGCTCGAGTTCGTCCGGCGTCGCGCCGTTTTTCTGGAGATCGGCGGCGATGGCGAGGACGGTGTCGACGATCTTCTGCGCCTGCGCGGGATCGATGGTGATCTGCGACAGCATGAATCCGTAATGGGTGTACGTGTCGCTGGGCGCGCTGTAGGCCTCGGGGCTGTAGGCGTCGCCCATTTCCTCGCGCACCTTCACCCGCAGGCGGTCGGAGAGGATTTCGGCGAGCAGGCTGAGGCGGCGGGCGAGCCGGACGTCGCGGGCGTCGGTCGTGGGCCAGTAAAGCGTGACGAGACCCTTGGGAATCTCGGTCGGCACGGCGTAGTTTTTCGTGAACGGCGCCGGGAAGAGCACCTGCCGCGCCTCGGCCAGACCGGGTTTGGGCGCGCGTGGGGGCAGCGCGCCGAGGGTCTGCGCCACGGCGGTGATGGTGGCGTCGACGTCGATGTCGCCCACGACGGCGATCTCAATGGCGCCGCCCGCCAGCTGCGGAGCGAGCCACGCGCGCACCTCTTCGAGCGTGCGGTTCTGGACGACCTTCTCGGCGGGCAGTCCGAAGCGCGGATCGTCACTGGCGAGCAGGCGGGGCACCTCGGTCTGCATCGGGCCGGAGGGCGTGTGGGCGAAGCCGGTGTACATCTGCTCGATGAGTTTCCGGCCCTGCCGCAACGCCTCGGGCCGGTAGCCGGGGTCGACGAGGTAGGCGGTGAGGAGCTGAAGCTGCGCCGGTAGGTCGTCGCGATTGGTGGTGCCGCCGAGCGTGCAGGCATCGTCGCGCACATTGAAGTTGAGTCCGACCGTCTTGCCGGCGAAGAGGCGCTGGAGGTCGTCGATGTTGTGCTTGCCGAGGCCGCCGGTGATGAACGCGAGGTTGGTCAGGAAGGCGAGGCCGGGCTCGGTCGCGGGCTCGGTGAGCCGGCCGGTGCCGACGCGAATGTTGACGTGGATGGTGTTGGCCTCGAAGTCGGTCTTTTTGAGGTTGAGGCGCACGCCGTTGGCGAACTCGACGAGATGGACGTCGAGATCGTCCACGTGCTCATGCCGCGTGACCGCGCCTGCGGCGCCGAAACGGGTGTAGGCAAACGCCTCGGCGGCGGTTTTCTCAGGCGGTTTGAGGGTGACGGCGCGGCTTGCCTCATAGACGCCGGTGATGATCTGCCCGGCGGCGGCGGATTCGCTGGCGAGATCGATGTTGCCCGTCACGAAGAGATAGCGCTGGTCGACATTCCACGCCTCGCGAAAGGCGCGCAGGCAGTCGTCCGGCGTCACTTTCTCGAGGGCGGGTTTGAAGAGGGCGAGGTCGGCGGCGGGCTGGGTGAACACCTCGTCGCGCAGCAGGCAGGTGATGAGCTCGCCGGCCAGTTCGTCGGAGTGGCGGGTCGAGGCGCTTTTGGCGCCCTGCTCGAGGGAATTGAGGTAGTTGGCCGTGGCTTCGCCCAACTCGGCGGGTTGGAAACCGTATTCGAGCGCCCGGCGGAGCTCCTGTTCGGCCACGGTGAGCGAGGCGCGCCAGTTTTCCGGCTTGCCGTTCAGCTCGACGGAGGCGTTGCGGAAGAAATGATAACTCTCGTTCACGTTGGCCGTGCCGCTGGCGAAGGGCGCGTTTTCCTGTTTGGCGAGGATCGAGAGGCGGCGGTTGAGCATCTGGAACGCCAGATCGCGCGGCAGGTACCTGAGGCGGTTGGCGGCCGTGTCGGGCTCGCCCGCGTAGGGCGTCATCGTCTCGATGGCGACGGTGACGTGGGCTGCCTCGGGCTCGGCGTGGAATTGCACGTGCAGGCCCGCGGCGGTGGAGACGCGGCCGAGATCGGGCTGCGGTCGCGCGGGTGCACGGACCTGGAGGGGACCGAAGGCCTGCTTGATCTGCGCCTCGACCGCGGTTGGGTCGAAGTCGCCGATCGCGATGATGGCCAGGTTATCCGGCCGATACCAGTCATTGTAGAAATCGGCGAACGGCTCGCGCGGGGATTGCTCGATGATCCCCGCGAGGCCGATGGGCAGGCGTTTCGGGAACAGGGAGTCGCCGAGGAGAAATTCGTTCTCGGCGACGAAGGTGCGGTACTCGACAGAGTCGCGGGTGCGTTTTTCCGCGAGGATGATGCCGCGCTCCTTGTTGATCTCCCGGGTTTCGAGCAGGAGGCCGCCGGCGTAATCGGCGAAAACCTGGAAGCCCTCGGCCAGGGTGGCGGCCTGCGTATTGGGCAGCTCGAGCATGTAGACAGTGCTGTCAAAGGAGGTGTAGGCGTTGGTGTCGCCGCCGAAGCTCATGCCCATGCGCTGGAAAAACTCGATGAGCGTGCCGGGCGCATAATGCGTGCTGCCATTGAAGGCCATGTGCTCGAGAAAGTGCGCCAGCCCGCGCTGCGCCTCGGTCTCGTACAGCGAGCCGGAGCCGACGACGAGGCGCAGGCTGGCGCGGCCCCGCGGCTCCTTGTTGGGCAGCACGACATAGCGCAGGCCGTTGGGCAGGCGGCCCCAGACGGCGGCCGGGTCGGGCTGCAGGTCGCTGGTCTCCTGGGCGAAAACCGGCGGAGCGGCCAGAACCGGACGGATGGCGACCAGCGCCAGGACGAAGATGACGGGGAGCAGCAGACAGAGGCGTCGCAACGAGGACATCATGGCGGCCAAGGTGCGCGAGGCGGCGGAGAAGGCAAGGGCGCAGGTAGGGCCGGCCGGCCGGGGGAAAGGGAAGGGGTGCTTGACCGGAAGGATCTGTTCACGAGGGATATAGATGAGACTTCACGGAGGAGTTTTTTGTGGCAACGGCGCATCTTCATCCCTATTTTTTGCCCCCATGAGAGTCCGACCCCGCCGGGCGCGGCCCGAAGACAACAACGCCGCCTTGGCAAAATCCAAGGGGGCGGTGTCGAAGTTCATCGCCCGGCACTACCGCCACTTCAACGCCGCCGCGCTCATGGACGCCGCCAAGGCCTACGAGGCGCATCTGCAGCAAGGCGGCAAAATGCTCGTCGCCATGGCGGGCGCCATGTCGACCGCCGAACTCGGCATCACGCTCGCCGAGATGATCCGCCGGGACAAGGTGCATGCCGTCGTCTGCACCGGCGCGAATCTCGAGGAGGATATCTTCAACCTCGTCGCCCACGATTACTACGAACGCGTGCCGCACTATCGCACCCTCTCGGCCCGCGACGAGCAGGCGCTGCTCAACCGCCACATGAACCGCGTCACCGACACGTGCATTCCCGAGGACAAGGCCATGCGCCGCATCGAGGACGCCGTGCTTGCGGAGTGGGTCAAGGCCGACCGGGCCGGCGAGCGCCATTTTCCGCACGAGTTCATCTACCGGATTCTCCGGGGCGGGAAGCTGAAGAAGCATTATCAGATCGACCCGCGACACTCCTGGATGCTCGCCGCCTGCGAGAAAAACCTGCCCATGTGGGTGCCCGGCTGGGAGGACGCCACGCTCGGCAACATGTACGCCGCCCATTGCATCCGCGGCAGCGTGAGGAACGTCCACACTGTGCGCACCGGCATCGAATACATGATGACGCTGGCCGGCTGGTATTCGCAGACCGCCCGTCCGCTGGGCCGCCGCGGCGTGGGTTCGATCGGTTTCTTCCAGATCGGCGGTGGCATCGCCGGTGATTTTCCGATCTGCGTGGTGCCCATGCTGCAGCAGGACCTGCGGCGCCGGGGCGTGCCGCTGTGGGGTTATTTCTGCCAGATCAGTGACTCCACCACCAGTTATGGCAGCTATTCCGGGGCGGTGCCGAACGAAAAGATCACCTGGGGCAAGCTGGCCGTCGACACGCCCAGGTTCATCATCGAAAGCGACGCCACCATCGTCGCTCCATTGATCTTCGCCTGGGTGCTCGGGCAGTGAGGCGCCCGGAGCCCTGGGAAGATCGAAGGACGAAAGGCGCATTGCCCCAACCCCAACGCCGGGATTTTCCCACGCCGCCCGGCTTCCAATTTTTCATTTTCAAACCCCGTTCATGATCTGGCTGTATCGGTTCCTGTTTCTGCCCACGCTCCTGCTGGCCTCGCCGTACTATCTGCGGCGGATGCGGAAGCGCGGGGGCTACGGACCAAACTTCAGCCATCGTTTCGGTGGCACGCCGCCGCTGCCGCCCAGACGGCCGGGTGTGCGGCGCATCTGGCTGCAGGCGGTGAGCGTGGGTGAGATGCTGGCGGTGGGCCCGCTGCTGGAGACATTGAAAAAGGACGAATCGGTGGAGGTTTACCTGACCACGACCACCAGCACGGCGCACCAGCTTGCCCGGGAACGCTACACTCCGCTCGTCATCGCGCTCGGTTATTTCCCGCTCGACTGGTGGCTGTTCAGCCTCCGCGCGTGGCGGCGCATCAAGCCGGATCTGGCGATCCTCATGGAAGGCGAGCGCTGGCCGGAGCACATCCGGCAGGCGGCGCGGCGCGGCGTGCCGGTCCTGAGCATCAATGCGCGGCTGTCCGACCGCAGTTTCCACCGGATGTGGAAGGCGCGCGGTCTCGTGCCGTCGCTGCTCGGCGGCATCACCTGCAGCCTGCCCATTTCCCCGCAGGACGAGGAGCGCCTCCGCGCCCTCGGTTTCCCTCCGGAAAGACTCCGGACGCTGGGCAACATGAAGCTCGACCTCACCATACCGCCGCTGAGCGGAACCCAGCGGGGCGAGCTGCGGCGGGCCCTCGGCCTGGGCGAGGGTTTGGTGCTGCTCGGTTCGTCCACCTGGGATGGCGAGGAGCTGGTCCTCGTGCAGGCACTGAAGGCCGCGCGCAGCCGCGGGTTGAAGGTCACGCTGCTGCTGGTGCCGCGCCATGCCGAGCGCCGCGACGTGGTCGCCGCCGCGCTCGCGAAGACCGGCCTGCGCTTCCACCTGCGCTCCCATGGCACGGCGCCGCACGAGGTGGACGTCGCGGTGGGCGACACGACGGGCGAGCTCCGCGAACTCACGCAACTGGCGGACGTGGTGTTTTGCGGCAAGAGCCTGCCGCCGCATGAGGGCGGGCAGTCGCCGATCGAGGCGACATCGCTGGGCAAGCCGCTGCTCTTTGGTCCGCACATGTCGAACTTCCGGGAGATCGTCCGCGCCTTGCGGGAATGCGCCGGGGCCCGGGAGGTGCTTAACGAGAACGAGCTCATCGCCGCCTGTGTGGAACTGCTGGGGGACGAGGCGCAACGCGCCCGCATGGGCGCGGCGGTGCTGGCATGGCACGCCCACAACCGCGGCGCGGTCGAGCGCACGCTGGCGGTGATCCGCGAGCACCTGGCGCCGCGCGGCTGAGCCGCCTCAGGCCGGCTGGAGGTAGCTCCGGCCACGGTAGCGGGCGGCCAGGAGGGTGAAGACCACCGCCGCGGCGGCCATCAGGGCGGCGAAGACCCAGAAGAAAGTGGCGAGGGAGAGCGTCTCCAGCGGCGCCAGAAAGGCCACCAGCACGTTGCCCACCGTCACGCACAGCAGCCAGAAGCCCATGATGGTGGATTTCATCGCGCGCGGCGCCTGGGTATAGGCGAACTCGAGGCCGGTGACCGACACGAGCACCTCGGAGGTGGTCAGGATGAGGAAGGGGATGATCTGCCAGAGCACGTGGATCTCGCCGCGGCCCGCGGCCTGGATGCGCGTCTGCAGCACCGCCACGGTCGCGAACGCCAGCGCGGCGAGGAACATGCCGATGGTCATCCGCTGAAGCGGCTTGAGCGGCCGGCCGCGGCGCTCGAGCGGCTTGTACACGAGCACGTTCAGCAGCGGGATGATGATCATGACCAGCAGCGGATTGAGCGCGGCGATCTGCGCCGGCAGCAGCGTGAGGGTTTCCGTGCGGCCGCGCGCCAGCTGCAAGCCAAACGCGGCCAGCCCCCACGCGCCGAGCAAGGCGAGGAAGCCGAGGGTCAGCCCGCGCGGCATCGCCCGGTTCGCCACCCAGAGAAAAAGACAGAGGGCGCCGAACAGCGAGGCGGCGACCAGTCCGGGCATGACCCACCAATTCCAGAAGATGGTGGGCACCGTGAGGGTCAGGTTCATCGCCTTGGCCTGTTCAATCCAGGTGGAGGAGTGCTGGTCGTACAGGGCCCAGAACACGCTCACCATCGAAAACACCACGATGATGCGCAGCACCGCCGGCGGTCCCTCGGCGGCTTCCTCTCCGAAGCGGAGCCGGGCCGGCGTCCAGAAGTCCCCGCCCGGCGGGCGCGTCCGGCGCTGCCGCCAGCAGTAAAGCAGGGTGGCGAAGAAACCCGTGTCCTGCTCGATCTGCTGCCGGACCATGAACAGGGCCACGCCCAGGGCGAATCCGCCCGCGGCCATCAGGGCGTGAGGCCAGTAACCGTGGGCAATGTGCCGCAACGCCGCGGCCATGGCGCCGGCTTGGTCGCTCATCGCGGCGCGCACGACCCCCTCCGCCACCGTGGCGCCCACCGCCACGAGCACCAGCAAGGGGGACGCCAGCAGCGACGAGGCGAGAAAATCGAGCAGGCCCAGCCGGCCGCCGGGGCGCGGCGGCGTGCGCACGAATTTGTGGCGGCCGAACCAGAAGACCGCGGTGGCCAGGGCCATCAGCACGCCCGGCACGCCGAAGGCGACCGCCGCGCCGCAGGTTTTGTAGAGCCAGGGAGTGAGCAGCGAGGCGAAGAACGACCCGAAGTTGATGATGAAATAAAAAATCTGGAAGATGCGCGTGACGAGGTGGGCGTTTTTTGCCGTGAACTGGTCGCCCACGTTGGCCGACACGCACGGCTTGATGCCGCCCGAGCCGAGCGCGACGAGGGCGAGCCCGGCGAAAATCGCCATCCGGGTGAGGCCGAGATTGCCGGCCGAGCCGGCATGGCCGCCGAAGGCGAGCGCCGCCTGGCCGGCGCAGTAGACGAGCGAAACCCAGAAGATGACCCGGTATTTCCCGAGCAGGCGGTCCGCGAGGATGGCGCCAATCATCGGGAAAAGATAGACGCCGGCGTTGAAGAGGTGGACCACTTGCGTAGCGTGCACCTTGGCCCCGGCCAGCTGGTCCGGCGCGATGGTGGACTCGGCGGCAAAGCCGATGAAGAGCGAGGTGAGGTAGATGTAGAGGATCTGCCTCATTCCGTAGAAGCTGAAGCGCTCGGCGCCCTCGTTGCCGACGATGTAGGGAATGCCCGGCGGAAAACGGTCGTCCCGCCCGGCGGACGGCGCGGGACTGGGCGGGGAGGCGGCGGGGGAACTCATGGGGTGGTCCTTCACGAAATGAACCTTCCGCCGCTTCGCGAGGCAAAACTATGCGGGTGCAATTAGCCGGGCATCGCGGGCCCGCGACCCGCCGTCGATGGCGGGTGGTCGGGGGTCCACCCGATCGCGAGACGGCTACGTTTCGACCAGTTCCGGGGTGGTTTCCAGGGCCGGTTCCTCGCTCGGCATCGGATAGGCCTTCACGAAACTCCCGAAGTCGACGAGTTCAAAACGGCCGTCGAGGTGCTCAACAATGGCGGTGAGCGATTCGATCCAGTCGCCGGAATTGAGGTAGTGCACGTCGCCGATCATCTTGTCGGCGGGCGTGTGGATGTGGCCGCACATCACGCCGACACAGTGGTGATCCCGGGCCAGCCTCGCGATGTGGTCCTCAAACTGGGAGACGTGGCTGACGGCGGACTTGACCCGCGCCTTGATGGCCTTGCTGAGCGACCAGTATTCCTTGCCGCGCCACGCGCGCCAGGCGTTGTAGGCGCGGTTGATCCTCAG
>PLMW01000087.1:10932-11925 GCA_003142615.1 Opitutia bacterium
TTGAGCACGATGCGGATGAACCGGGTGTGCGCCTTGGCCCACTGGCCGGCGCGCCGGAGCTGCCAGCCGTCGATGATGTCGCCGTTGAGGATGAGCTTCTCGCAGCGGATGCTGCGGAGAAAATGATTCACCTCGCGCGCCTTGCAGTCGGGCGTGCCGAGGTGCACGTCGGAGATGATCACGGTGCGGACCCGGAGGCGTTTCTTTTCCATGGCGGGAGGAGGGAAGGCGGAGCGGCGGCGGTGGAGACGACCTGGCAGGTGGCGGGCACCAGGAGGCGCAGGCTGAGCGGGAGGACCGCGACCTCCACCGTGGCGCCGGTTTCGTGCGTCTCGCCGTCGGTGTGGATGAGGCCGGGCGCGGGGCGTTGGATGATGAAGCGCGCGCCCCGGTGCCGCCGCACCCGCGGACTGCGGTCGAAGGTGCCGAGAAACAGCCGCGCCACGAGCGGCAATGCGCCCCACAAGCCGGGTGGCCGCACGGCCACGAGGTCAAGGAGGCCGTCGTCGACGCGGGCACCAGGCGCCAGCCGGGCATGGTTGCCGTATTGATCGGAGTTGGCGACGGCGACAAGGAACGCGTCGAGCGTCTCCTGCGTGCCGTTGCCATCCGTGATCGTGATCCGCTGGCCGCTCTGCCGGCCGGCAGAGCGGACGAATGCCGCGAGCCCGGTGCGCGCGTAGGCGGTGAGGCTTCGGCGGGTCAAACGGTTGAAACGACGGCTGATCTCGGCGTCAAAGCCGAGACCCATCGCATTGAAAAAGGGGTGACCGTTGGCCGTGCCGGTGTCGATGACGGCGATGCGGGCGGTGGTGTCGGCCAGGAGCGCCAGGGCGCGGCGCGGCTGCGTGGGCAGGCCGAGGTGAAGCGCGAGGCCGTTGCCCGAGCCGGTGGGTACGAGCGCGAGCGCAGCCGGCGTGCCGACCAGCGCTTGGGCCACTTCGTTCATCGTGCCATCACCGCCGACGGCGACCACCCGTTCGCACCCGTCCG
>PLMW01000066.1 GCA_003142615.1 Opitutia bacterium
CTGCTGGTCTTTTTCATTTGCGCTCTGCTGGCGTTCGTCATCGTCCGAAATGCCGAGATGCTGAAATCGAAGGATCAAACCAAAGTCGGCTGACCGGACGGTGCCGCGAACGGGAGCCAGCCGTTTCGCTCAGAGGGCAAACCGGGCGTCATCGGCGGGTGGCTCCCGTTGCTGAGCTTTGCGTTCACAAACCTTCAGGCGTGATCTGGCGCGGGCGGGAATCATCTACAAGGATGAGCAGGGGCGGCGGGCCGATCTGCACGCGCTGAGGGTTACGTTCGGGACTAATCTGGTCCTGAGCGGGGTACATCCAAGAGTGGTTCAAGAACTCATGCGGCACAGCGACATTCGACTGACTATGAAGCTTTATACGGATGCTTCGAAGCTGGGTGTCGCCAGGGGCGAAGGAGTGGCGAGCTAGGGTGGGCCAACTCGCAGTGGCGTGCGGGATTGCAGACTACGACGGCCTGCGCGCACGCCTGGGCCGACGGTGGGCGTACCAGCTGCGCGGGGCCGTCACGACGTCGAGCGATGAGGAATTCGCGTTAGTGGTCGAGACGTTGGCCATGATCGGGCGAAGAAGATAGCAGACTGCACAAAATTGCGACGGGAATTTCATAACCCATTAAGTGGTTGCTCCATGCGAAGAGGGAGCGTAAGCGAATTGTGGCATATTACACTGTTGGGTAAAAAAGATGATTACCCTGATCACAGTCCTTGGTTCGACAGTCTTGATCAGCGCGATTGCTCGCTTGCTCGGGTCTTCAAAGAAGTTGGCCGTTCTGCTTGCCATGATCCCGAGCGCAATTCAGGGGTTTCTCCTCTCGGTGGGCTTCATCACGTTCATCGATTCCCAAGGCCATAAGATACCGATTTGGCAGATGATCGCGGGAGGTATGGTGATTCCTTTCATTCTCGCGGTAGTCGTCGCCGCATTGGTCAAGAAGAAGCAGCCCAACCAATCGCCCGAGGCAACGCCGGGTCAACGTCCGCCGTCGGAACCGAGTTCGTCCCCCGGCGCGCCTCAGCTCTAAACGTTGGGCTCAAAATCATGGAAGACACCAATACCCATCCCTCGAACGATTTTCAGAAGAAAGTTGACGCACTTGCCGAGTCTACCGAGCAGAAATTGCGCGAGGTTGGTTACAGGCTCGTCCTATCGCCATCCAAGGACTTTCACCGCGATAGTGAATGGGCCATGCTCGTCGCAGGTGGATCGCTGGCTTTGATGGTCCCGAATCTCAAAGATCTGCTGGAGGTTTATCCGTCCGATGAGCTCCAGTTGGCTTTGGCTCTTCTACTGATCTCCGGCGTCCTAGGTTTCCTCGCCAAGTCGGTCTATGCCAATATGGAGAAGCGCTTATCCGGTCCAGACGCCGACTCGACCGCCCTGTTATCCGTGATCACCGGATACCTAGAACAGTTTAAAAAGATTAGGGAGGACGCCACCGCGGCCGGCCAGGAAGTGAAGGATGAACTCGATTATGGAATCTTCCTCAAACCGGTGAAAGAACAGAGTCCGACGGCATTTCGGATGGTGGCGAAAGAATATCATGCTAGAGAGAAGGACCCCGACCATGGGTGGAAGAAGATCGTGAAAGCCGATAAACTGCACACTTCCATCGTTGTTGTGCAGCTCGGCTTGATACTATTGGGATTTGGAGTCCTTCTAGTAGGTATGAAGAAGCCCAACCAGGCAGCGGAGCCGACTCGCGCTATTGTCAGCCCTCCTGCTGACGCAGGAGCTAGTGCCAGCGGCGCTCGCGGTTCACCTTGAACGTCGGGCGAAGATCGAAATTTATGGGCTGGATCACATCTCTTTTGAAGGTTCTCCACCCGCTTAATCGAATTGCGATTCTTGAAGACGAGAATGCGACATTGAAGAAGCGCGCGGAAAGGGCGGAAGCGGAGAGAGACGTTCTCGCAAAGAAGGACGAAGAGTCGAAAGCTATCATTGCGATTCTTCAGCAGCGCGACGTGGGCTACAATTACATCTCGGACCCCGAATGGCCAGGCACGGCTATTCATAAAGACGATCCGAAGAAAAGGGTTTGTGATCATTGTTTGAAGACGAAGAAGGTCGAGTTAGCACCAATCTGGGACCGCGTTAATCAGCTCTGGACATGCGCCGGATGTGGCGTGCATCTGAATAAGCCGTGAAAAGAAGGCCCAACCAACCACTACAGCAACTCGGCCTCGGCGGGGGCTGAGCTTCAGCGTTCTGCAATATAAGTGCGCACGAATTTGCGCACGTCCGTGGGTCTTTTGGAGTCGCGGACTGCCGCCGTGGGTGTTTGCGATCTTGGTTGACCGCATGCTGTGGGTAATGCCCGCCTTCGCCCGTTCGACTTCGCTCAGGGCTTCGGAGGACATCCTTCGCCGCCTTGGCGATACCTGCACAATAACAGCCAAGGTCTGGCGGAGGTTGGCCTGCCAGCCGTAGCCCTGTAGGGCGGTATTCTGGGAAAAACCGTTTTACCGAGGGTAATGCCCGCCTTCGCCAAGCCTACGGCGGACAGTTTTTCGCCTGCGGCGAAAAACTGGTCGGGGTGGTCAGATTCGAACTGACGACCTCTACGTCCCGAACGTAGCGCTCTACCAGGCTAAGCTACACCCCGATTTTGGAGCGTTGAGAGTTGCCGGATTCGTCCGGCCATAGCAACACCAAATCGGGTTTGCGAATGGTGCCGTTTACCCACCGGTTTCAAACCCCGCCCGTCGCCCACCGCCGACATCAAAATCCGCGATCTGACCCATTCGCTCACTCCTCGATTCGGTTGACCGCCGCGAAATTTCTCGATACTGAGTTGCCTATGAAAGTTTTTGTGAGTTGGTCAAAGGACCGCAGCCACGCCGTCGCGCAATACCTAACCACTTGGCTCAAATTGGTGGTACAATCGCTAGACCCTTGGATCTCATCCCGTGACATCCAAAAAGGATCGCTCTGGGACCCCGCGATCGGTGACGAGCTCAAGGAGTCCCCTGTCGGCATAATCTGTCTGACCAAGGATAATGTCCGCGAACCGTGGATTCTTTTCGAAGCCGGCGCGTTGTATAAAGGAGCAGCCAGCAATCGCGTCTGCACATTCCTCATCGACCTGCAGTTCTCCGATGTCGAACCGCCTCTGGCTAAGTTTAACCATACGCACCCAACCAAGAACGACATGTGGGAACTCGTGAAAACCCTCAATTCCCTCACGCCAACCCCACTCACCGAACCCATACTCAAAGAGTCGTTTGAAACATACTGGCCAAAATTCGAAGCCGAGTTTTCCAAAATCCTCAAAGCTTCCCCTCCTACTGGCCAACCCCGCACCCGACCCCCAGAAGAGCTGCTTGCCGAGGTTCTCGACGTTGTCCGAGCAATCGACCGGAAAGTTTCCAGCCCACCCAAGACCGTGTTTACCATCACGGATGCAGCACCAATGGAAATCCCCTCTACCGTTGACCTTGTTGTACCACCTATCAAAAAGAAGGTGCTCACTGAGCCTCTAGCTCCAACCGGGCAGCAAATATCAGACGCCCTAAGGAAAGTTCTCGCAGACCTCAATAAGGACCTCCCCAGTAGTTCCCCAAAACATCCGCCCCAAAAAGTGTGACTCCGTTCTAGTCCACGCCATTCTAAAGGGCCTCTAGGAACTGCTCCCAATTCATCGCCGACTATTCTGTGTCCCTTCTCGCCGCCAGCCCAACTTTCCACCGCCCCTGTTGCCGTCCGCTTTGTGTGTGGTTTTGTGTGTAGTGCTCGGCGGCACCTTCCTTGGCGATTGCCACTCAGCTCATTGCCCAGAAGGGCGGGTAAGTTCGAATCTGACCACCCCGACCAGCCTTCGCCGCCGCTCACGCGGGGCTACGGCTGGCAGCCAGAAGGGTCTACGGGTCTACACCAAAGATTGGGTCTCTGCGACTCGGCGCGACTCCAAATGGCTGCATTTGACCCGTTACGAACATAATTTGGGAACGTTTCTGGGAACAGTTATCGAGTCAAGTCAACGCGCGTGCAAACGGTCCTTTCGTGTAGAGCTCACATCATACGATACGATTCATTTCCACCTGCCAAGCGTTCTCAGGAAACCACTCTTTCCAGCTGCCACCCGGCTGCATGATCGACCCTAAGAATAGTTTTAGCCCCTTCAGCGTGAAAAAATGGATGTGTGACAGCCTGATGGTGGCCCGGAAGGCCGAAATTTTGAGGGCCACCTTGTGGTTGACGAAATACTGTACTTCATCCGCCGCGACTGGGCCGCTAGTGTTTACGGCATTCCAGTCATAATCCATGCTCCAAAGAGTCCCGTCTGGGACAACGACTACTGGGAGAGTCAAGCTATTCACACCTCGATGTCCCGGTTTACGTGCCTGCAATGCTCTGTCACAGAGCTCGTCGGCTGACGCCAGCGCTTGCGACCATCCTTTGTAGATTTCGTCCGGCCCACTGGCTCGAATCAAAGCGGTCTTTTTTTCATTAGTCTTTAGCCGGAGCAGGCTCTTGCCGACGAACGACACCCCTTGGTAGAACTGATTCTCCTTTTTTGCCCAGAACACAGATGGTGGCCGCGCGGGCTGGTTGGGCGCCCCAGCCTCCAGCAAAGAACAGATGTAACAGTGAAACGCCTCCTCGGGAGTCCGATTTGTTCCGGAGATAATCAATGGCGCGTCGGGCGAGAGATTCTTGCACTCCACTGCCATCTGCAAACGCCGCGGTCCTCCTTCATCAGTGTATTCAAATCGCAGGTCGAACTGTCGCGGCTTTGCCTCAACCGGGTCAGTGTACGACCCTCCATGTTCCACTTTTGCCCCAGGAACTGACAGCAAGACACGGCGTACCCTCATCTCATGGCCGAAATCATCCTCTGCTTCGACCGCCTTCTTGAGCATCTCAACCGTAATTTTCATCAATGCAATCTACGTCTTTCCGAATGCAAGATTCAACCACCAACCCCGGCGGCTAACGGTCTCAGACTGTTCCATGGCAGCCGTGCCAGTGCTGCCCCAACCGGCAATTGCCCCGCATCGGTGTAGAGTTTCATGGTGAGCTTCAGGTCGCTGTGCCGCATGAGTTCTTGAACCACTCTGGGATGCGCCCCGCTGACAACCAGATTCGGGCCGAATGTCACCCGCTGAGCGAAAACATCCTTATCCAGCCTCCGGCATAAACCGTAGAGCACAAGCACTGGTCGGAGAGTCTTTCGGTCCCATTGGGAAGAGTTTGGCTCCTGTCCGGGTTTCTTCCTGGCCTGTCAGGGAAAGCCTTTGCGACATGCGGAAGACTTCCGGACACGCGTGGAAGACTTCAGCACGCATGCGAAAGACTTCCGGATGCGTCCGGAAGTCTCCTTGGGGCGTCCGGGAGTCTTCCCGGGAGGTCCGGAATACTTCCGCGGCAGTCAAGCGGGCTTCGGCAGCAGTCCAAGAGACGTCCTGCCGGCATTCATCCTTCGAAGCTCTGGCGAAGGAGGAAGCCGCAGCTCTGCAGTGGGAAAAAACTCCGCGGCCTCTGCGATCTCCTGTGGGTAACAAACCAGAAATCGTGATCGTCAACCGCACGTCGCTGTGCCGCATGAGTTCCTGCGCGGCGCGGCAATGCGGGATCAAGGCCGCTTAAACCTTTTGCGCTTTCTGCGCCTTCTTGCGGCCAATTCAGGAATTTCTCCGCTTCCTCCGCGTGCTCCTGTAGAAACCGCCTGCCCTACCCCAGGAACGGATTGTACTTCCGCTCGTTGTCCACGGTGGTCATGGGGCCGTGGCCGGGCGCGATGACGGTGCTGCCCGGCAGCGCCTCGAGGATGCGGCGCGCGTGCCGCAGGAGCTGCTCGCAGGAGAAATAGCCGCCGCCGAGCGAACCGGCGAAGACGAGGTCGCCCGAGATGAGCAGGGCGCGGGCCTGCGGCACGTTTTTCGGCCGCACGAGGTAGCAGTTGTGCTCGGCGCAATGCCCCGGCGTGCTGAACGCGGTGATCTGGTAGCCCGACGCCACGACGGTCTCGCCCTCGCCCAGCGGCCAGCACTCGGGCCCGCACGGGGCGTTGCGCGGACCGTAGAAGGTCGCGAGCCCGTGCTGCCGCAGCGCTCCGGCCACGCCACCGATGTGCTCGGCCTCGGGATGCGTGAGAAACACCGCCTCGATGCGCGTCACCGCCTTGGGCCAGACCTGCTGCAGCGCCTCGAAGCCGATGCCGCCATCGAACAGCACGCCCACGCCCGTGCAGCACTCCACGACCGCGTAGGCGTTCACCACGCCGACGCCGAACGGCATGTGGATCGGATAAACGCAGAACGGCAGGCCGGTGATGCGGGGCCGGGGATATTTGTTGCGGGCCAGCGCGCATAGCCCCACCTCGTTGAGGCGCAGCGCCGCGGCCAGCCGGTGCAGGTCGTCGTCCGTTAGGTCGTCGTAGCGGTAGTCCTCGAGGTTCTGGATTTTGTCCACCGCCACACCGCTGCGCGCAGCCAGCTCCTCCTCGTTGAGGCCCGCGCAATGCAGGGCCTTGTCGAGTACGTCGCCGAGTTCGTCTTCGAGCGGGATGAGGGGCATGGAAGTAAACGATGACTTTTAACCACGGATGACACGGATGGTCACGGATGAAAAGCAATGCCGGTACTTCCAAGGAAATGGCGGCAGGTGGCAGCGATCCGTCACGGCAAACCTCGTCGCAGGGCGGAGCTTCAGCCCGCCCTTGGTACGCCTGATTCAGCGCGGGCTAAAGCGCCGCGCTACACCCGAAGAGTTCTCCGAAAACTGGAGTGAATCCACATCCGTGCCCATCCGTGTAATCCGTGGTTGGATGGGGAAAATCCGCGGCTGGAATGAAAAATGGCTTTGTTTTCCCGGCGCGATTTCCGCAGCGTGGGGGTGCATGGATGCCACCTCGCAGGAAGTGCTCGACATCTTCACCCGCACGCAGGCGCTGCGCCAGGGGCATTTCGTGCTGCGCTCCGGCCTGCACAGCGCCCACTACTTCCAGTGCGCGCTGGTCTGCCAGCACATGCCCCAGATGGAGCGTCTCGCCCAGCTTCTGCGCGCGAAGCTGCAGGGCGTCGCCTTTCAGACGGTGCTGTCCCCGGCCATGGGCGGGCTGGTCATCGGCCAGGAGGTGGCGCGGCAGGCGCGCGCGCGCTTTCTCTTCGCGGAAAAAGAGGCCAGCGTGCTCGTCCTGCGCCGCGGCTTCCAACTCGCCGCCGGCGAGCCTGTGCTCGTGGTCGAGGACGTCGTGACCCGCGGCGGTCGCGTGCGGGAGTGCCTTGAGCTCATCCGCCGGGCTGGCGGCGTGCCCGCGGGCATCGCCATGCTGGTGGACCGCAGCGCCGGCGTGGCGAAATTCGACGTGCCGGTGTTTTCGCTGCTGGAGATGAGTTTCCCCACCTACCCGCCGGACCAGGTGCCGGCGTGGCTGGCCAAGCTGCCGGTGGAGAAACCGGGCAGCTGAGACGGGGTCGGGCCGTGGTACGCCTTGCCCGCCGCCCAACTCGTGGGAGTCGGGCCATGCTCAGGCGGATCATCCAAAGTCTGGCGACTTTGGCCGCGCGCCACCCGTGCGGCGATCAGTTGCCGTACTTGAAGGAAATGTAACGGTAACCGCCGCGATTCCATACGAGGCAGAAATGGATGCCCGGGCTGAGATGCGCACGGACAGTGGCGACATCGTCGGCGGGCAGGCGGTCGATCTGCACGATGACCATGCCGGGACGGAATTTTCCGCGGAAGGGTGAATCGTCGGTAATCTCGGTCACGACCAGCCCGTCGACCTCGTCGGGCATCCGATAGGTGTGGCGCAGCTCGTCGTTGACGCGCGCCACCGTGACGCCGGTGAGAAATTCGTTGGGCGCCGCGCTGTCGTCGGGCAGCCGGGTGAGCATGACCTCCATTTCCGCCGGCTTCCCGTCGCGCAGGTACTTCACCTTCACCTTGGTGCCGGGGGAAGTCTGGGCGATGATCAGCCGCAGGACCTCCAATGAATCCACCGGCTTGTCGTTGATCGCGACGATGACGTCCTCCTGCTTGAGGCCGGCCTTGGCGGCCGGGCTGTCGGGCGTAACGGTCGAAATAACCATGCCCTTGAACTCCTTCCCCAGGGCCGCCTTGCCCATGGCCTCGGCCAGTTCCGGCGTGAGCGGGTCGACGCCGACCCCCAGGTAGCCGCGCGCGACCGTGCCGGTCGCGATGAGGCTCTGCATGACGTTCGCGGCCAGATTGACCGGGACGGCAAAGCCGATGCCCATGCTGCCGCTGGTCGTGGACATGATGGCGCTGTTGATGCCGACCAGGCGGCCTTTCGCATCGACCAGCGCCCCGCCGGAGTTGCCCATGTTGATCGGGGCGTCGGTCTGGATGAAATTCTCATAGCCGCCGACATCGTCGAGCAGGTGGAGATTCTTGCGGCCCAGGGCGGAGACAATGCCCATCGTGACCGTCTGGCCGACGTTGAGCGGATTGCCGATGGCAAACACGACATCACCCACGCGCAGCTTGTCGCTGTCGGCCAGCGTGACGGTGGGCAGGTTCTGGGCGTCGATCTTGATGATGGCGACGTCGGTCTTCGGGTCGGTCCCGATGACCCTGGCCTTGAACTCGCGGTCGTCGGGCAGCGCCACGTTCAGCTCGTCGGCCCCCTCGACGACGTGGTTGTTGGTGAGGATGTAGCCGTCGGGCGACACGATGACGCCGGAGCCCAGGCCCTCCTCCCGCGTCTCGCGCTCCTGATCGCCGAAAAACTGGCGGAAATAGGGCGGCAGGTGCTGGCGCACGATTTTCGCCGAGTAAACCGACACCACGGCCTGCTGCACGGGCTCGACCACGCTGGCGTAACTGGTCACCAGGCCGGACTTCCCGTCGGCGACCGGCGACGGATCGATCTTGAGCGTGGGCTTGGGCGGGGCTTCCTTGGCGCCGGCCAGCAGCAGGGCGGCCGCGACGAAGGCGAACGCGTTGAACAGGGTTCTCAATTGCATGGGGAAATACCAAGGGCTGGGCATGGCGACACCATAGCCGCAAGACGGATTCCGCACAACCCGGGTTCCATCAAAATCCCTTGATTTTGAAGAGGCTGGTGATGCTCTCGTTGCTGTTGATGCGGACGATGGCGTCGCCGAGCAGACTGGCGATGCTGAGGGCGGTGATGGGCAGTCCGCGCGGATCGTTGGGAATGGAATTGGTGGTGATGAGTTCGTCGATCAGGCCCGTCTTGAGCCGCTCATAGGCCAGCTCGTTGAGAATGCAGTGGCTGACAGCCGCCCGCACGCTGATGGCCCCGCTGTCGCGGAGGATCTTCGCGGCGGCGATGAGGGTGCCGGCCGTCTCGGTGATGTCATCGACCAGCAGCACGTCGCAGCCATTCACCTCGCCGACCACGTTGATGGCCTCGACGGTGGTGGCGCTCATGCGCTTTTTGGCGACCAGGCCCAGGCCGGCGCCGAGCATGTCGGCGTAGGCCGCGGCCATTTTCATGCCGCCCACATCTGGCGAGAAGACGACAAGGTTGCCCTTCCTGGTCTTCGCGAGGTAGTCGAAAAAAACCGGGGAGGCGTAGAGATGATCGACCGGGATGTCGAAGAAGCCCTGGATCTGCTGGCTGTGCAGGTCCATCGTGAGCACGCGGTTGGCGCCGGCGGCCACGAGGAGATTGGCGACCAGCTTGGCGGTGATGGGCACCCGCGGCTGGTCCTTGCGGTCCTGGCGCGCGTAGCCGTAGAACGGCATGACGGCGGTGATGCGCTGCGCCGACGCCCGGCGGGCGGCGTCCATCATGATGAGCAACTCCATCAGATGATGGTTGGACGGCGGGCAGGTCGACTGGATGATGAAGACATCCGCCCCGCGGATGTTCTCGTTGATCTTCACAAACGACTCGCCATCGGGGAAGCTGGTCACCGTGGCCTCCCCGAGGGGAACGCCGATGTGCCGGCAGATTTCCTCCGCCAGGGGCCGGTTTGAATTTCCGGTGAAGATTTTCAGCCGCGCGTCGTTCATAAGGTGGCCGCCATCTTGTCATGAAGAGGTGACGGCGGAAGATTATTCTGCGGCCGGGATGCTCGGGACCGGCGGCGGCGCGCCACCGGACGCCTCAGCCGGCGCCGGCGAGCTTTTTCACCTGCGCCTCCAGTTCGTCCACACGATGGAAAAGCTCCGGCAGGCGCTGCTTGAGCACCGCGATGCGGCGCTCGAGCATGTAGGGGATGGCGGGATTGCCATTCACGTAGGTGTCGGCGGGCACATCCGCCGTGATGGCGGCCCGGCCGCCGGCCTTGACTCCCCGGCCGATCGTGATGTGCCCTCCCACGCCCGCCTGGCCGGCCAGCACGACGTAGTCTTCGATGGTGACGCTGCCGGAAATGCCGACCTGGGCGCAGAGGATGCAATGCTTGCCGATGACGACGTTGTGCCCCACCTGCACCAGGTTGTCGATTTTCGTCCCCTCCCCGATGACCGTCCGGCCAAAGCGCGCGCGGTCGATCGTGCTGCCCGCGCCGATCTCCACGTCGTCCTCGATGACGACCTGTCCGATCTGCGGCACCTTTTCGTGGCGGCCGTTGATCAACTCGTAGCCAAAACCGTCGGAACCGACCACGACGTTCGCATGCAGGCGCACCCGCTGTCCGAGCTGGCAGCCGGGATAGATGCGCACGCCCGGCATGAGCTGGCAGTCGTCGCCGATCACCGCGTTGCGACCGACAAACACCGACGCCTGCAGGCAGGCGCGTTCGCCGACGCGCGCGCCCGCCTCGACGACGCACAGGGGGCCGACCGCGGCGGTGGCGGCGATCAGCGCATCCGGGGCAATGATCGCGGCGGAATGCACCCCCGGGGGGGGCGGCGGCCGCAACATCAGCTCGATCCGGGCGCACAACCGCGCCAGGGCGATGGACGGCTGGTCCACCACGAGGAAGAGCTGGTCGGGCCGGGGGTCGCCGATGTAATCCGGCGGCACCAGCACCAGCGACGCCTGGGTGCCCGCGACCTCGGCTTTGTACTTCGGGTTGCCCAGAAAGGAAAGATCGCCGGGGCGGGCGGTGCCGAGCGCGGCAATGCCGCGGATCGGGCCGGTGGTCGTGCCACGCGCAGCCCGGGGCTGCACGATGGCCGCAATCTCGTCAGGAGTGAAGGCAAGCTGCATGGCAGATGAATCCGGTGGCGGAACCGGAAGCGAAAACCCCGTGGTCGGAGCGTTCGCCCGGAACCGTCACCCCAGCACCTAAGCAAATTTTGCGGCCGGCCCAAAGAAAAAACCCCGCCCTGGCCGGGCGGGGTTTGCAGGGAAAATCCAAGCCGGGAGCCGGCCGGCGCCACCGAATCATTTCTTCGGGGCGAGACCGGGCACGGTGACGGCGGGGGCCGCGGGAGCCGCGGCGGCCGGCGGCGGGGTCGCGGGCGCCGGACTGGCAGGAGTGCTGGCCACCGGCGGCGCCGGGCGGTCCTTGTTGATCTCGGTCATCACCTCGTCGGTGATGTCATAGGCCGCATCGGCGTAAAGCACGGAGGGAATCCCGGCCAGCGACGGGCCGGATTTGTCCACCACCAGGGTGGCGCCCTTGCGCTTGGCCACCTCCGTCACCTTCTTGCTGATTTCATCCAGCAGGAGGCTGCGGAAATTGTTGAACCGCTGCTGGAGGGACTGCTGGGAGTTGGCTTTGAAGTTCTGCAGATCGCCCTGCCGGCGCTGGATGTCCTCCATGATCTTCTGCGAGTCGCCTTCGGCCTTGGAACGCGCCTCGGCCGTCAGGAGCGTGTTCTTGGACTGGTCGACCGTTTCCTTGTACTGCTCCACGAGCTGGTTGCCTTCCTTGACCATGCGCTCGAGTTCCTCCTGCGCCTTGGTCTGCGCGTCCTTGAGCTTGGCCATCTGCTCCTCGGTCTTGTAATGGCTGTCAAAGAGTTTGCCGACGTCGACGGTGACGATCTTCAGCGCGGGCTGGGCCGAAAGCCCGAGCGCAGCGGCGCCGCAGGCGATTGAGATGAGGATGGATTTCAACGTTCTATTCATATGAGAGGGGAGGCGGAGGAATATGGGGGGGTCAGAAGCGGGTGCCAAAGGAAAAATTAAACTGGTTGCCCTTCTTATTAGTCTTATCCCCGGTCAAGGGAATACCAAAATCCAGGCTGAGGGGCGCGCCCGCCACAAAAAGGCGGAGCCCGACGCCGAAGTCGTCGTTGTAGCCTGTCGGATTAAAGTCGTAGGCCCTGGTATTGACGAAGCCCGCGTCATAGAAGATCGCAAAGCGGACGGGTTTCACGACATCGAACGCATACTCGGCGGTGAACATGCCGTAGGTCTTGCCGCCCAGCGGCTCGTTGAGGACGTCCTTCGGACCGACATCGCGGTATTCGAAGCCGCGCAGGTCATCGGGGCCGCCGAGGAAATAATGGTCATAGTAGGGCACATCGGTGCTCTTGCCGAAGTTTTCGATGACGCCACCCCGGGCGATCAAGCCGAGCACCTGGGTCTGCATCCGGAAGACCGGGATGAACTCCGAGCCCCGCACCTCCAGAGAATAGTAGTCGTTGGAACCGCCCAGCGGGCCGCCGGCAACCTGCGTGATGATCTGGAGGCGGTTGCCCCGCGTGGTGTTGACGATCTTGTCGCGGGCTTCCCGCAGCAACTGCAGGCCGATTTTCACCGTACGGGTCTTGCCGGCGAGCGCCAGGATGATGGGCGAGGCCGAGGAAACGACGTTTTTGATGTCGATCTGCTCGTCGGTCAGGGACAGGCGGCCTTCGACATACTCGAACAGATGCTTGCGCAGGTAGACCTCGGCGCCGATGCGGATCTCCTCGTAGTAGCTGCTGGTGTAGTTGGAGCTGGTGCGGTAGATCGTGAAGCCCAGCCCGAGTTCCTTCTGGAAAAGCCACGGCTCCTCGAAGGACAGGATCAGCTCGTTGGACAGCGACCCGATCTGGAACCGGAGGCGGAATTTCTGCCCGGCCCCCTGGAAGAAGGAACGGCGGTTGAACAGATCGAAGTTGGCCTGGCTGAGCTCGGCGAAGAACGTCGCCCGTTCGAGCGAGCTGTAGCCCGCGCCAAAGCTGAGGTTGCCCGTGCGCGCCTCCTTCATCGAAATCTTGAGGTTGCGGCGGCCGGGGATGTTCGTGCTCTCGGGCGTGAGATTGACGTCCTCGAAAAAGGCCGTGTTCTCCAGGCGCATCTTGCTGGCCTTCATGCGCACCATGTCGAACACGTCGCCCGGGCTCAGCACCAGCTCGCGGATGATGACGATGGTCTTCGTCTTGGTGTTGCCCTCGATCTTGATGGATTCGACGTAGAACTTGTCGCTCTCCTCGACCTGGTACTCGATGTCAATGTTGCCGGTGGCGATGTTGGGTTTGCGCACGAGCCGCACCCGGGTTTCGAGGTAGCCGCTGCGGCCGTAGAAGTCCTCCATGTTCGTCACATCCTTGTCGAGCTTGGAGGGGCGGAAGATCATGCCGCTCTTCTGCCGGAGCAACAGCTTGAGCATCGCGTCGGAATAAAGCTTGCAGCCGGTGATGGTGATGTCGCCGATGCGATACTGCCGTCCCTCGTCGACATGGAGGGTGATGACCATCCGGCCGGGCTTGGGATAATCGTAAAGGATGCGGTCCGGCGGGATGTCGACATCCAGATACCCCTGGTCGCGGTAATAATCGAGCAGCTTGACGAGGTCGTCCTCGAACTCGTCGTCCTTGAACTTGCCCGTGCCAGTCAACCAGGAAAACATCCACCACCGTTTCGTCTCCATCTCCTTGCGGAGCCGCTTGACCTTGACGTGGTTGTTGCCCGTGAAGCGGATGTCGGCGATCCGCACTTTGGCGCCCTCGCGGATCTTGAAGAGCACGGTGCCATAGCCCGTGCCGCGATCCCGCTCAATGTCGTAGGTGATCTGGGCCTGGTTGTAGCCGGACTTTTGATAATACTCGTGGAGCTTCTCGGCATCGGACTTGACCGCGCGCTCGTCGAGCGCGGTGTTGGGCCGGGTGCCGATTTCCTTTTCCAGCCGGCTGGCCTTGACCATTTTATTGCCCTGGAACCGGACCGCCTGCACGCGGTATTTGGGGGTGATCTCGAAGACCAGGTTGACGACGTTGTGCGGCAGCTCCTCGCGCTTGACCTCGATGAA
The DNA here is from genome assembly GCA_003142615.1 of Opitutia bacterium. Classification (GTDB taxonomy): domain Bacteria; phylum Verrucomicrobiota; class Verrucomicrobiia; order Opitutales; family Opitutaceae; genus Fen-1467. The sequence continues at coordinate 14,086 of PLMW01000066.1, forward strand.
CTCAAACAGACCCGTGCGGTAGAGCGTCCGGATGTCCTTGTCGATCATGGGATCGTCGAAGTCGGAGCCTTCGCGCACCTGGATGTTGGCGCGCACGATCTGTTCGCTAACATTGGCGATGCCAATGAACTTGACCGTGACCGCTCCAACCTTCTTGGGGGGGGCGGCTTCCGCGGCTGGCGTCTCCGTCTGGGCCCGCACCGCGGCAGCGCCAATAAGCAGAGCCAGGACGACGGAAAAGAGGCGCAAGAAGCCGGGCTCCAAGCTATTGGGCATAGTTTTCAAATCGAGTGATGTCCTTGAGGAAGGTTAGCTGGAATTGTCCTACCGGTCCGTTTCGCTGCTTGGCAACAACTAAGTCATAGGCGGCGGCTTGGAACTTCTCATCCACGTCTTTGGGCGGGGCGAGCATGAGCACCACGTCGGCATCTTGCTCGATGGAGCCGGATTCACGCAGGTCCGACAGGCGCGGCGCACGATTCTCCTTCTCTGACGAGCGGTTAAGCTGACTTAGAACAAGCACGGGCAGATCGAGTTCCTTCGCCATCGCCTTTAAACCCCGGGAAACCTCGGCCACCTGCTGCTCCCGCGGTATCTTCGGATCGGTCGGGCTGAGCAATTGCAGGTAGTCGACCACAATCAACCCGAGCTTGTAGCGCGTATACAGGCGGCGGGCCTTGGCGCGCAGTTCCATGATGGTAAGGTGGCTGGAATCGTCGATGAAGAGCGGCGACTTGGAGAGTTCATCTGCGACATCCACCAGCCGCTGCTGTTCCGGCCCCTGTTTCGGCAGCATGCCGTCGCGCAGCAATTTGATGTTCACCCGGGCGCGGGAGCACAGCATGCGCAGGGCGAGCTGGGCGGAGCTCATTTCCAGCGAGAAAATGAGCGTGGGCACGGGCTCGCCCCTTTTCGGCAGGGCCGCCGCCTCGGCGACGTTGAGCGCCAGCGAGGTTTTGCCCACCGAGGGGCGCGCCGCGAGCACGATCATCTCCTGCCGCTGGAAGCCCCACGTCAGGACATCGAGGTCCTTGAACCCTGATGCTACGCCCGTCAGCTCGCCCTTCTTCATCATGAGCTTGTGGATGACGGTCATCGCCTCGTGCGTGGGCTCCTTCATGGGCTTCGCGGCGTCGGAGATGCGATCCTGGGTGACGCGGAAGACATCCTGCTCGACCTTGTCGATGAACTCCTCGAGGCCGCCCTGATAGTTGAAGCATTGCTCGACGGTGCTGGTGGTGACCTTGATGAGTTCGCGCAACAGGTGGAGCTCGCGAACCTTTTCGATGAAATAGACCGCCTGCGCGGTGGTGGGAATGCGCGAACTCACCTGCATGAGGTAGGGCACGCCGCCCACCGCCTCGAGCTGCTTCGTGGTGCGCAACTCTTCGATCAGCATCTCGATCGCGACGGGCGGACTCCGCTGGTAGAGTTCGCAGAGTTTTTCGAAGATGACCCGGTTGGCGGGGAGGTAGAAGGCCGGCGGCGCCAGCTTGGCCTCGAGACAGCGTGCGATGGTGTCGCCGCCATCGAGCAGGCAGCACGAGAGCAGATATTCCTCGGCCTCCACGCTGTGCGGCGGCGTGCGCCCGGCGAAGGCGGACGCAGCCAGATCGCCACCCCCGGCCGGGACGCGGGGGGAGAGGGGCGCAGAGGTGGTCTCAGCCATGGGAAAAGTGCAAGGTTAGAGTCCGAAACCGGGCGGCCGGCAAATCTAACCTTTGCACAATGTGTTCACAGGGCGTGGCGGGGGATACAAGCAGGCCGCGCCTCCCGGCGCGGCCTGGGGAAAAAGGTCATGCCCCGCTCACTTTACTGCCGGGACGATCGGATTTTCCGAAACGATGTCGAAACTTAGTTCGACCGTCACCTCGGCGTGGAGCCGGATCTTCACCGTGTGCTGGCCGAGGGTCTTCACCGGGGTGTGCAGCTGGATCTTGCGCCGGTCGATCTCGAGGCCAGCCTGCGCGAGTTTCTCGTGGATGTCGTTGGCGGTGACGGCCCCGAACATCTTGCCGCCCTCGCCGGTCTTCACGGCGAACGCGATGCGGGTCTGTCCGAGCTTGGCCGCGATTTCCTTGGCGCCGGAGAGTTCTGAGATCTCGCGCTCGGCGCGGCGTTTTTTCAGCGCTTCGATCTGTTTGCGGTTGGCGCTGGTCAGGGGCACCGCGATGGCCCGCGGCAGCAGATAGTTGCGCGCGTAGCCGGCACGGACCTTGACCTGGTCGCCCTCGGCGCCGAGGCCTTCGACGGGTTTGATCAGCAATATTTCGTGGTGAGCCATGACTGAAATCGGATTGGGTGTTTGGGTTTCAAATTTTCCCGTGGAGGGACGCCACCGCGGTTAAAACGGCACATCGTCCTCGACCTTTTCCTGGCCGCCGGGCGCAGGTTTCGCCGCTCCCCCGGTCGGGGGAGCGTGCGGTTCGGCCGGCGGTTCGTCGCCACCAGCGGCGGCGGCGGTCGCCCCTCCCCCAGCGGCAGCGCCGCCGCCACCACCACGGGAAAGGAACTGCACGTTTTCGAGCACCACCTTCAGCTTGTTGCGCTTCTGGCCGCTCGTCTTGTCCTCCCAGGAATCGAAGCGCAGGCGGCCCTCGATAAAGGACAGGCTGCCCTTCTGCAGATACTTCGAGCAAAGCTCGCCCTGTTTGCCCCAGGCCTCGATGTCGATGAACGCCGTCTCGTCGCGGGTGGCGCCGGACTCGTCCTTGTACTGGCGGTTGACCGCCAGGCCGAACTGACAGATGGCGGTGCCTTTCGGCGTGACCCGCAGTTCGGGATCGCGCGTCAGGTTGCCGATGAGGAATACTTTGTTGAGGTAGGCCATGGGGGTGGGCGCGACAGGCGTTTACACCGCCTGCACGATAGCGCGGTAGACGCTGGAGTTGAGCCGGAGGCGCTCGTGAAGGTGGCGGGGACCGTCGGCGGGGGCCGCGAAGTCGATCTGCACGTAGACGGCATCAGGAAACTTGCTGTCGGTCACCCGTGCGAAATCCCTCTTGCCGAGGTTTTCCACGGCGGTGACATCACCCTGCACCGCGGCGATCTCTTTCTTCACGCCTTCGATGATCTGGTCGATGGTTTCTTCCTTGCCGCGATTATCGAGGATGAAGGTCGCGTGGTAGTTGCGTTTGATCTGGGTCATTGTGATCTGTTCGTCGGTTGAGCTGATTCATGGCCTCGGCCGGTCCCTGGGCGATGAGCAGTCCGAGGCCGTCGACATAAGTGGTGAGATGGTGGTTGAAAACAGTCTGTTCGTCGGGAGTGAACTTTCCGAGCACGAAGTCCTTGAGGTCCATTTCCGGCGGATGCTTCGGGCCGGTGCCGATGCGGTAGCGGATGAACCCGCCGCCGAGGTGCTCGAGCAGGCTGGCAACCCCGTTGTGGCCGCCGGCGCTGCCGCGCATGCTGATTTTGACGCGCCCGAGTTCGATCGCGAGGTCGTCGTAGATGACGATGATCCTGGCGGGGGGCACCTTGTGGAAATCGGCGAGTGCGCGGAGCGCGCGCCCGCTGTCGTTCATGAACGTTGCCGGCTTGGCGAGGAGGCAGGTGCCTCCCGGCGCCTGTTCCCAGCGGGCGATCGCCGCGGGAAAACGCGGCTGCCTTCTCCACGCGAGGGCATGGCGGGCGGCCAGGGCATCGATCACCGCGAAGCCGGCATTGTGCCGCGTCTTCGCGTATTCGCGTCCTGGATTGCCTAGGCCGGCGACGAGCAAAATGGACATGTCTCAAAGAACAGCGCGCCCGACCCGTCTGCGTCAAGCAGCGGGCCGTCGGTGAAATTTTACTTTCTGCCGGGTGTGCCCTTCCGGTCGGCACCCGCGGCAGGGGCACCGGGCTTGGCGCCCGCGGCTGGCGCACCGGGTCTGGCGCCCGCGGCAGGAGTGGCAGGCGCGGCACCCTTGGCGGCACCTTTGGCGACACCCTTGGCGACACCGGCGGCAGCCGGCGCACCGGGTTTGGCGCCCGGGACGGCCCCGGCGGCGGGGACAGCCCCCGCGACAGGAGTGGCGCCGGGAACGGCGGCCGCCGCACCTTCGGCGGCAACACCCTCGACGGGAACGCCCTCGACCGGCACGGCGGTTTCGACGACCGCCTCGACGATCTCCTCGACGGGCGGCACGCACGACACGACGGGCTGGGACTTGTCACCCATGAAAACGACGCCAGCGACCGGCTTGAGTTCACTGATGTGAATGGTCTGGCCGACGCGCAGTTCGGTGACGTCGACGTCAATGAACGCCGGCAGGTCCTTCGGCAGGCAGCGGATGCGCAGGGTGTGCGACGCCACCTCGAGCACGCCGGCCTCGTTCTTCACGCCGGTGGATTCTCCGGACATGTGCACCGGCACGTTGATCTCCATCTTCTCATCGGCCTTCACTTCGTGGAGGTCGACATGGAGATAGCGGTCGGTCATGGGATCGCGCTGCACTTCCTGCAGAATGGAAAGCGGCTTGTCCCCGGTCCCCTTGAGCTCGATGAGCGCGGCATTGACGCCGATGGCCTTCACCAGGCGGGTGAATTCCGGGCCGTCCAGCGACAGGGTGATGGGCGCCGTGTGCTTGCCATAAAGAATCGCGGGAATGCGATCCTGCTTGCGGAGCCGGCGGGAGGCGCTGCGGCCCGTACCCTCGCGCGGCGAGACATTGAGCGTAAACTGTTGTTTCATGATTTCGTTCCCCCTGTCGCTCCGGAAATGGAGGCAGGCGTAATGGAAAAGGGGTGCGAGGGTATAGGTCGCGCTCCGGCAGATGCAACCAAAACTTTGGCCGTCACCCCGCGGTCGCCGGCCGGCCTCTCCGCCTCGGAAAACGCCGGGCGGCGCGGGGACCGTCCGGGTGGCCTAGGCGATGCGTTTGCCCCCGCAGACGACCAGATCCACCGGGTTGCCGCCGAGTTCGCAGGCCAGCAGACGTTCGTCCCGGTGCCGCAGCAGGATGAGATCGGCCCGCTGGCCCGCCTCAATCGTGCCGCGGTCGCGCAAATCGAGCACCGTCGCGGCATTGACGGTGCAGGCGGCGATGGCCTCGGCCGGGGTGAGTCCGCAGCAGCGAACGGCCAGCGCGATGGCGAACGGCAGGGAGTGCGTCAGGGCTGTGCCGGGATTGCAGTCGGTCGCCAGCGCCACGGCGCCGCCGGCATCGACGAAAAAGCCCGCCCGGGCGTAGCGCTGGTTGGTTTCGAAGCCGGTGCAGGGCAGAATGACACCGCAGGTCCGGGCGGAAGCGAGCTGCAGCAGGTCGGCCTTGGTGGAGGCCTCCAGGTGATCGACGCTGCGGACCCCCAGCCGGATCGCCTCCGGCACCATGCCGAGCGAGCTGAACTGGTCGGCATGCACGCGGAGCGGATGATACTTGCGCGCCTTCTCAAACAGCCGCACGCAGGCCTCCACCGGCCACGCGTCGCGCTCGCAGATCGCGTCGACCGTGATGTCGGGGAACTCGCGCGAAACTTCCGGAAGCATCTCCTTGACGACCATCCGGGTGTGGTCCTCCAGGCTGCCCTCGAACGCCGACCCCAGCAGCGCCGTGGGCACGATGGTGCCCGGCCATTCGTGTCCGGCGCGGACGATGGCGCGCAACATTTTTAGTTCGTCCTCAATCGTGAGGCCGTAGCCGCTTTTGATTTCGACGGTCGTCGTCCCCTCGCGCAGCAGGGCGTCGAGCCGTGGTTTGAGATCGGCGGCCAGCTGCTTCTTGGTTTCAGCGCGCACGGCGCGCACGGTGGCCTGCATGCCGCCGCCGGCCTGGAGAATCTCCCGGTGGGGCACGCCCCGGAGTCGCTGCTCGCACTCGTCCAGCCGGTCGCCCGCCCAGCAGGCGTGGGTATGGCAGTCGATGAATCCGGGCATGAGCACCCGTCCGTTGGCTTCGATGACTTCCGTCCCTTCCGGGGCGTCGAGCTTGGGGCCGACGGCAGCGATTTTCCCCTCGTCCACCCGCACGTCGCCGTGTTCGATCACGCCCAGCTCGCGCAAGGCGGGACCCCGGCGCGGCCGGGCGTCGCCGGCGAGGGTGAGGATCCGGGCGTTGCGGATGAGCAGTCCCATGGTTTTCGGTCCTTGGCCAGCCGGAGACTCTCCTCAAGTCCGCAAGGAAAAGAAAGGAATTTGTGCGCGGCCGGGCCCGACGAATACGACAAGGCCACCGCGACACGCGCCAGGCGGCGGGACCTGCGGCGATCGGGGGATTGCCCGGAATAACATCATCGTCGGAGCAGAAAAACCGGCTGATATGCCCAGCGTGTCGCCGCGTCGGGTGCGTTTTCGCTACCCACCGGGCCGACCCAGTCAGGGAGCCCCGGCACCGAGGTTCGTGGCGAGGAAGGCCTCGATGCGCCCATAAAGCTCCACTTTGTGGTCGAGGTAGTGCACGCCGTTTGCTTCATCGGCGAATCTGATCGTATCCGCCGCGAGGCCCTTTCCTCGAACGGTGGAGACCAGATCCTTCGCCATGTTGATTTCCACAGTCTGGTCATACTCACCATAAGAAACCAACACCGGAACGCGGATATCGTTGGCATGTTTCAAGGGAGACATCGCATCGAACTTCTCCGCTTCCTTCTTGGGATCGCCAAGCTTGAACAACATCCTGGAGTAGAATGGACCAGAGTACTTATTGTATTGTTGGTCCCCGATGAGCTTTGCCCAGTCGTACCTTGCGGAAACGGCCACCGCACAGCGATAGAGCGAGGGTTCGAAAGCCACGCCGCAAAGGGCAAGATAGCCGCCGAATGAGGTGCCCATGATGGCCACGCGATTGCGATCGACCAAACCGGAGGCGACCAGCGCCTTGGTGGCGTCCGTCACGTCTTCATACATCTTGCGGAACGCCCATTCGTCCTCCGTTGGATACATCCAGGTGCAACCGGGCGAGCCGCGATAATTGGGCTGTAGGACTGCATAGCCACGACTGGCCAGGAACTGCACCTCGGGATCGTAACCCCACGTATTTCCATAGCCCAGGCCGTCATGAGGCAGGACCACGAGCGGCGGCGGATTCTGCTTGGTAGCGCCCTTGGGCAGGGTCACGTAAGCGTCGAATTGTTTGCCGTCGCGGGTCTTGAACTTCATGGTGACCATGGGCTGCATCCGCTGCGGATCGATCCAAGGCTTGGAATTCCTGAACATGCCGGCCTGGTGCTTTTCCAGGTCTACCCAACTGTAAATGGCAGGCTGACGGTCGGAGAAGCTGCTGATAAGAATCATCTTCCCCGTCTCGCTGGTACCGAGAATGCGGACCACCTGTCCCGGGAATAGCTTGTCCACAGACTTCTGCAGATTGCGATAAGCCTCGGTGAACCACACCGAATATGGCCCGATCTTGTTGCCGATCGCGCCAAGCATGACATGCGAAACGGGATCGCGATAGAGGTAGCCGTTGAAATCGTAGGCAGCGTCCTCCAAAAGCACTTCGCGCACCTTGCCGGAGGCGGCATCCATGATCTCAAGCGGACGAGGCTTTCCATCCTTGCGCTCACCCACGACCACGATCTCACCGGGATGGTCGCCGCTATCGACAACGATGATCTCCTCGAGATCCTCCGGGCATTGCTGCCAGGTATCCCCGACCAATCGGTGCAGGGAGAGAACACCGTCTTGAGCTTTGAAGCCGAATGTCAGCTTCCCTTCTTTGTCGGTGAGGTAGCGGTAATCGCCTCCTTCCTCCGTCTTCAGGACTGGGTAGCGGCTCATAATGTGCTTTTGATTGTTTTCCGCCGCGACGTCCAACGCCTCTCTCGTCACCATCGGGCCGCTCAACTCCAGGATCTGGCCGGTGGACATGTCTGTACTTATGATGACCACTTCGCCATATTGACCGGTGTTTTGGGTGTGGGCGACGAGCTTCACCACCGGATGCAAACGGTCATTCGGGGGCACCGCGATCAAACTGGATCCGACAAATTGGATCAGCGGATATGCATTTTGGAGCGAACCCACGTCGGCCGCAATCAAGCCGGTCGTGGCGAGCTTCTTTACGCTGATGCCATAAACGAGACGATTGGAGTCCAGCCAGTCGATGGTGGCTATGTCATCGTTGCCACGGGCACCGATTCTTTCGAGCGTCTGGTTCTTCAGGTCATAGACGATGAGCTCGGAGTGATCCTCGGCAGTGTTGAGGATCGCAGCGATGTGCGTGCCCGCGAGGTTCAGCTTCGGTTCCTGCAATACGGGCGACCGGAAGAAATCGACTATCGGCACCTGCTCTGTCGCAGGGACGGGTGTGGTGCGCGAAAGGTCCACCTTGGCGGCCAGCGGCAGATTGGCGGCCGAGACAACGGCAACGAGCCAACTGACAGCTTGCGGGATTTTGTTCCACGTTTTCATGACAGGTAGGGGCGAGGGTGCTGAAGATTCTGTGTCCACAAGATGAATCGACAGCCACAGATCGCAACAAAAACACCGGGAGCCTTTTCATAGGGCAAGATTGATTCCTCGCAATGCCGGTATCAGCCGAAGATTCGGTGCAGCCCGGCGAAAGCGACTCCTCTCTGAAATGTCGGCACGTCGCTCTAACAGGGAGCATCGGGCGCATGCATCCAACGGGCGATGTTTCCGCGCGGACCATTGGAGCCCAACGCGCTACGGGGAAAACCGTCGATACCGAGCGGAGTTCGCCGCGTCGGATGTGTTTTCGCCACTCACACGGAATCGAGATGGCTGCCCGGGCTGGTACATTTCACGAACTATGATGGAGCAAATCGGTTGATGAACGGCATTGATCTCGCGAGCGCGACAAGGCCCGCAGCGCTGTCACGTCTCCTGTAATCAGGGCAATCTTCTTGGCACGCGACCAACCTTTGAGTTGGCGTTCGCGACGCCGGGCCTCGGAAAAGGTTGAGTAGATCTCAATCCTCAGCACCGCCACAGGGGGATCCAGCTCGGTTGTGCAGCAGGCTTGCCCGGTGATGTGATCGTCAAGCCGCTGTGCCAGATCAAGCGAGCAACCGACATAGATGGTGCCCGATCGCAGCCGCAGGAAGTAGACAACAGGAGTGCCCCTCGACAGGCTCGGGGCCATTCGCCGCGCGATAAGCATCAATTCGCTGGATTGCATTGGGTTTGCCGGCCGCAGGCCATGAGCAAGCTGGAGCGTAGCGAAAGCGCGTCGAATGGCTGCCCGGGCTGGGATCGAACCAGCGACCAAGTGATTAACAGTTATTTTCTTTACCAGTCCTTTGCTGTCTCTCATTGTCCGCTTCCGGCGTCACATCTTGCTCGTTTCCAGAGGTAAAATGCGAGTGAGATTGAGAGAAAAGAAGGGACACATGAAAACAACTGAGGACTCCAAAAACCGGACAGCAACCGGACAGACAAACCGGACAGGCAGACCCTCTCGCGCGGCCAAGACCCATCAAGACTACTGGAAAGCGAAGCTGAAACGGCGCTCCTACCTTGGACGGGACGGCAAGACCGTCGAAATACCGGAGTGGCAGGTGCGGATGTTTCACCTTAACCGTGAGGGCTGGTTCAACCTCGCAACGGCCAACCACGCGGCGGCAGCGGTCAAGGCCCGCGACATCTACCTGAGCCTCGTCTCTGTGGGATGGGATGCGACGGAGGCGAAGTACAAGCCGGACCCCATCATCAAGGCAGATGTCTGCACCGTGGGAGAGTTCATTGCCGCCGTGGTGCATGACAGCGGCCTGAAGCCGATGACGGTACGCCGGTACGCCGTGAAGCTGCGCAAGATCGTCGCGGACGTTGCCAAGGTCGAGGCCGGGATGAAGGCCAAGGCCCGGAAGATGAAATACGATTACGTCAACGGCGGGCGGACTGCTTGGCTCGCCAAGGTAGACGGGCAAAAGCTCGACGTGCTGACGCCCGATTCTGTGAACGGATGGCGCAACCAGTACCTCACCAAGGCCGGAACCGATCCGGTGGCACGCAAATCGGCGGAACGGTCGGCGGCATCGTATCTCCGCTGCGCACGTGCGCTGTTTGCGCCGGATGTGGTTAGCGTGCTCAAGAAAGTGAAGCTGCCAGCGAACCCGTTTGCTGGGGTGAAACTGAAAGACCCGGGCCCTCAGCGGTATCGCTCCGATATTAGCGCTGAGTTGCTGCTGATCTCCGCAGAGCGTGAATTGCGGGACAAACGGCCGCAGCTATACCTTGGCTTGTTCCTGTGCCTTTGGGCCGGGCTGCGGCGCAAGGAGGCGGATCTGTTACTGTGGGAACAGGTGGACTTCAAACGGGGGCTGATTCACATCCGCCGCACGGTCTACTTTGAGCCCAAGACCGAGGAGAGCCAGCGCGACATTGACCTCGCACCTGCCGCCATCGACGTGCTCCGGTCGTTCAAGAAAGGTAGCAAAACTGAGTTCGTGTTAGAGGGTTCAGATCCCAACACCAACGCGACCTACGACTTTTACCGATGCGACCGTACTTGGTGCGGCCTACACGCATGGCTGCGCAGCAAGGGCATCCGCCAGCGCAAGGCGATCCATTCGCTACGCAAGGAAAGCGGCTCCCTCATCGCCTCGACGTTCGGGATTGAGGCGGCACGTCAGCACCTTGGGCACCGGGACATCCGCACAACGTCCGCGCACTACGCGGACAAGAAGAAGCGGGTAGAGATTTCGTTACCGATCGGACAGGCGGGCCAATTACGAGCGATGGAGGGCAACGCATGAACCCCGCCGGCCAAGATCCGGGAACTCGGCTGGCTGCCGCCGCGGGGAGCAATGTGATCCGCACAGCTAAGGCGACGCGATTTTGTTGGGATCTGAGGACTGACAAGATCACGATCAGATGGATGCCAAAACCGCCGAAGCCGACACGCAGCGTACGCTCTGTTCCGAATTAACCTCTTTATAAGGTTCTCGAAATAAAGCATTGTCCGCAATAGCCCCTTTAACGACACTTGGGGCCGTGAAAGCTACCAAGCAGCCGGAAACAGACTCCCACGACCGCCCGCAGTTCTTGAAGGCCCGAGCCATCGGCCGTCGCTTCGGGGTGTGCCCCAAAACGATCTTCCGTCTCGCTGACGCAGGCAAGATCCACCGCCACAAGTGGTCCGCACGCGTCGTCGTGTTCGAGGTCGCGGAGGTCGAGGCTTTCGTCGCAGCGAGCAGGATCGGCGACACGAGCAATGCAGCCAAGAACGCCGCAACCGCCTGAGCCGTGAACAAGGCGAGCAAACTCACAGTGATGGCCCGCGCCCTGCGCTCGGCCTCCTACGGCAAGCGTTATCGGGCCGAGAACCGGGAGGAACTTAAGGCCCGGAGGAAGCTCTATCTGGCCGAGAACCGGGAGAGAGAACGCGCCCGGCACAAGCTCTGGCGGGTTAAGAATCCAGATAAAGTCCGCGCCCGGCGCCAGCGCTATCATGCCAAGCACCCGGATAGAATTAAGGCCGCGGACAAACGCTATCGGGCCAAGCACCCGGAGAAATGCAGGGCCAGAAAGAAGCGCTGGAGGATCGAGAACCGGGAGAAGCTCCGCGTCTACCATAAACTCTGGTACGCCAAGAATCGGGAAAGGATTTTGGCTACGGCAAAGCTCTGGTATGCCGCGCACCGCGCCCGGCCGCCCGTCACTTTCGGAGGGACGCCATGAACGACCGCCGTCAAATGATCCTCTCAACGTACGCGCAGGTTGCCGAGGCAACAGGACTGTCTGAATGGACGGTCTCCGCGATCAAGGTAGCGAGCCGGGGTCAACCTGATTGCCCTTGGGTGAGCAGGTTCACGACCTCGGCGCGGATCAAGAAGTGGCTGTTTGCTCACCCGGAGTTCGTGCCCAGCTATCACCATCGTAAGCAGCCGAAGCCACCCCTTTCCTCGCCGGCAGTCGGTGGGAATCATCATTGAGGCCGCGTCATGAAAACCTTTCTGCGCTTCAATCGCTGTTCGGCCTCGACCCGGCAAAAGGTCTTGGCGCTCACGAGTCCCGAGAGACGCGCAGGCCACGACCTGAAGGCCAGAAAACGCTGGCGCTCGGCGATCGTCGCGGGCGTTCTGGCGGCGGGGCCCAAACCACCGATGCCTCGACTGGCGGAGGGGCCAATGCCGCGAGTGGCCTGACGGGACTTTCGCCATGACACACGCCAGCGTGTACCAGCGGCCGGGTCGCCGGGTGTGGTACGTGTCCTACTGGGATGCGGGGCATCTTGGTCGCATTCACAAGGCCACGCCATACCGTGTCGACGATCCGGCCGGGCACAGAAACGTACTCCGCATGGCGGACAACCTCACCCGCGAGGCTCAGGCGATCAATGGCGCGACCCAGCGCGAACTGTGGGGGGCGTGGGTGCCCCAGTTTCTTGAGGATCGTTACCGCAGTTCCCCAAAGACGCTCACCCGCTACAAGGGGTCTTGGTGCTGGGTGCGAACCTTCCTCGCCGAGAACAACGTGCGTACGCCCGGTGCCCTGAAATACCAGCACGTCCTCACCTACGTTGGCTGGCGCACCGCCATGCGGCGGCACAACGGGAACTTCATCTCTAGAAACACCGCTCTCTGCGAGGTGAAGGGATGGAGCATCATCATGCGGGAGGCCATCCGTCGAGGCTACGCCTTCGGCAATCCGTGCGAACGCCTCGGGATCAAGAAGGATGCACCCCACCGGCCGCCCGAGCTGACGGTCGGTGAGATCGACAAGATCCGGGCCGAAGTGCTTCGTGTCGAGGGATCGAAGCCGGTGACGGAACGATGGATGACGGTCAGCTTTGAGATCGCGCTTCACCAAGGCTGCCGGCTCAGCGAGACTCAGGTGCCGATGGACGCGATCGACCTCGACCGACGCACCATCCGTTTCGCAGCCAAAGGCCGCGACGGCGGCGAGCCGCACGTGTTCACGACCGCCCTGCACCCTGCCCTTATCCCGCTCGTGACCGAACTTCAGGCAGCCGGAGCCGCGTTCACCTGCCGGCTGCCGAGGATGGCAGCAAAAGAATGGTGGGCGCTCCGAAAACGGATCGGCCTCGAACACACGAAATTTCACTCGACGCGAGTGACCGTCATCACACGGCTTGCTCGAGCCGGTGTTCCTGAGTCGCAGGCGATGGCGTATGTCGGGCATGCGAGCCAGACGATCCACCACATCTACCAGCGCCTCCGGGCGGAGGATCTGTCGCTGTGCACTCAGGCTCTCGCGTTCGATGGCCGGCGATGAGGCACGGACGTTCCTCTTTACATATTTTCCAATTCCTCTTTACTTTTATAAAGTGGAAATAAAAACTTGTATGTGTACCGTCTTTCCCTATGCTCCACCTCGTTCTTCAAGCTGATGCGAGCAGCACAATCAATTTAGACCGTGAAGGGCCGCCTTCCGTCTTCCCCAGAAAAATCCGGTTAGATGCTCGCATCATCGAACCGGGTTTTTCTTTTTCCCAGCAAAAGAAGACGCAGGGTTCCGGCCACGTATCAGCCGAAAGGCACCGGAGCGAAGCGCGGCCGTGGGCCGCGAAAGTCCAAAGCTAGTTGCTCAATAAATCGTGAGGGCGTGGTGAGAGCCCCCACCTCACGTGGGGTGGCTCACGGATGGAAACTCCACCGGGGATGCAGAAGGAGCAACGAACAACGGTCTGCCTCGTAAGCGGCGTGCGAAGGGCTACAATGACCCCAGTCGGGCTTCCCGACGGGGGGCTCTCGCTGTTGCTCAGCCGAGGATGCAGAAGCCGATCCGGGCGTACCGCCCGCCGGAGACCAGCGACCTGAACTCCCCTGACCCGGTTTTGGGCGGTCTCAGTGAGTCACCGGGCGCTCAGCGGCCGGGGAGACAGGTGGAATCAGGAGACAGAATATAGCCCGGAGCGACCTCCCGGCCGTCACCAGTGCCGCGAAGAGATGGCGACAGCGATGAGGATGATGACCAGCACGACGGCTATGCCGATGATCACTCCGCGCGAAGTCTTAGGCGGCTGGAGCGCATCATAGAGTACGGAGCTGCGTTTCGCAGCCGTCTCTTCCTTTGGGCGTAGCAGTTGCGCGATCTGTTTCAGCAGTCCGGTCTGCTGCTCGGCTTCTCTTCGAATGGCACGCAGGTTGCCGCTGACCGAAATAATGAAAGCGAGACAGATGATCGCCACCACAAGCCCCCCAAGCGTGCCAGCGGCCCAATCTACGGGATCAGCGTTCATGACTCAAAGCTTGTCCATCAGGGCCTTCTTCTTGGCGTCGTATTCGACCGGCGTGATCGCACCGGCATCGAGTAGTTTTTTCAACTCCATGAGCGCATCAGCCGGGGACTTTGCCGTCATTGCTGTTGGTTTTTGCGCTTCAGGCGACGCGGGTGCAGTGAGCAGCTGCCGTTCGATCTTCGACAGTATCGCATTCTCGACCGCGCCATTGCTCTGAGCCACCAGCCATGTCTTCTGCACGTTGCTCTCGAATGCCTCATAGTGGCAATTGACCGTGACCTGTGTTTTGCCCGGCTCAGTCTCGACGGCCATGATCTTCATATTCATCCGCAGCCCATCCCACGTGGCCAGAAATCCACCCGGCGGAAAAATCCACTGCGTCGCGCCCATATTGTTAAATCCAGCCGGCAGATCCACCCAGTCGGTCGAAATCAGACCACTCTCCTTCTCGATAACGCGCACAGGATATTCGAGGCCAACCTCCGAAACAAGCAGCGGCCAGACCCTGTCTTTCGATGCCACAAAGGTCTCGCTCGTGCGCAGCGGCCGGAGCGGGGCTGTCGGCATTGTTTCGCAACCGGAACACAGGGCGAGCAGCGTCAGCGCGAAGAGTTTGGTTTTCATGGGGCCGGTGTTTGAGGCGTTCAGGTTTTTCATGATCTACCCATCTTGGCTTCGAAGCTGGAGTTGCTCCAAAGGCAATCCTCTACGATCTTGTCCTTGTTGAGGACCACTTGGAACATGGTCATCTTCGTGTCCGAGCCGCCGGCGAAGAGGCCCACCACCGGGATGAATGTCGCTCCTTTCACTTGGGTTTGCGCGTAGCTCCACATCATCATCTCACGTCCGTCACCCATCAGAGTATCGGACATCGGTGCCCCAAGCAGCGCGACGACCTGTTCTTTAGTCGTCACACCCTTCTGGATTTTTGCTGTGGCGGACTGATCTATTTTGGTTCCGGCAGAGGCGCAGCCAAAGAGGGCCAGCAGCGCCAGCCCGAGGAGTGAAGCGAGGAGCTTGGTTTTCATGAGCGGGGTTTTCCGCGGCGGGGATTTCCGTTGGGGCAGCGTCTCGGAAACCTCAAAGTAATCATTTTCTACTCTGCTGAACAAGCCAGATATAGGGCTGCGTTTGCGGGCGGTGGAAGGGGGCGGTCGCGCTGTGGCGGGGGGCGGGGCAGGCGAAACGGGCCGGGCGCAAGCGGCCCAAGTCGATTTTTAA
>PLMW01000003.1 GCA_003142615.1 Opitutia bacterium
CCCCCATCATCATGCCAAAATTCGGTCAGATGACCGAAGAGAGTTCCATCGTCGAATGGCACAAGCAGGAGGGCGACAAGATCGCCAAGGGCGACGTCCTGTTTACCATCGAGACCGACAAGTCGCTCATGGACGTGGAGAGTTTCGAGGAAGGAACGCTCCTGAAGATCCTGATTAAGCCGGGGGTCAACGTCCCTGTGCAGAGCACGGTCGGGTTTCTTGGCCGGCCCGGCGAAGCGATTCCGGCTGTGGCGGCGCCCGCGCCGCCCCTGACGCCGGTTGTCGCCCGTCCGGAGCCCCGGCCGGCGATGCCCGTAGTGGTGGCGGCAGCTCCGGCGCCCGCGCCGGTCCCGGTTCCCGCCCATTTGAAGATCAGCCCGCGCGCCGCGGCATTGGCGCGCGACTTCGTCATCGCCCCGTCCCGGATCACCGGGTCCGGTCCGGGCAGGCGTATCATCGAGAAGGACGTGAGGGCTTATTTGGACGCCCGGGGATACGCCAAGCTTAGGATTTCGCCGGCGGCCAAGGCGCTGGCGGCGAGGGAAAAACTCGACCTCCTGACCATCGAAGGCACGGGCGACTCAGGCCGGATCACGGTAGCGGACGTCCGGCGCGTGCTGGCGGAGAAGCCGAAGCCGATGTCCAAGATGCGCCAAGTGATCGCGCAACGGCTGACGCAGAGTTTTCGCGACACGCCGCACTTCTACGTCACGGTGGCGGTCGACATGACCGGCCTCATCGCTTACCGCGGCCAGCTCAAGGCCGCAGGCGCGTCCTATACCGTGACAGATTTCATCGCGGAGGCCGTGATCCTCGCGCTGCAGGAGTTTCCCGACGTGAACGGTTCGACCGACGGGAAGACCGTGCGCTGGCACAGCCACGTCAACCTCGGGATCGCCGTCTCGCTCGACCAGGGGCTCGTTGTCCCGGTCATCCTGGCGGCCGAGCAACTGTCGTTGCGGGAGCTGGCCCAACGCTCCAGGGACCTCGCCGAAAAAGCGCGGGCCGGCAAAGCCACGCCGGACGAGCTCAGCGGCAGCACGTTCACCATCTCCAACATGGGCATGATGGACGTGGAGAACTTCAGCGCCATCATCAACCCCGGCGAAAGCGCCATCTTGGCGGTGGCGAGCGCCCAGCCGCAGCCGGTCGTGCGCGACGGCAAGATCGTCGTCCGCCAGGTGATGAAGGTCACGTTGTCGTGCGACCACCGCATCGTAGACGGCGCCCTTGGAGCCCGGTTTTTGAACGCGGTCAAACAGAAGCTCGAAAATCTCGAGCTCTGGAAGCTGCTGACGGTGTAGCGGGCGGCCTATGACAGCGGTTCCCAAGACATTCGTCGGGTTCGGATTCGGCGCGATCCAGGGAGGTCTGTTTCTGTACGAAGCCTTTCGTTCGGGGAAGTTTGAGCGCCTCGTCGTCGCCGAAGTCGTGCCGGATCTGGTGGCCGCCGTTCGCCGCGCCAAAGGCTGTTACCGGGTCAATGTCGCGACACGGACCGGCATCGAAGTCCGGGAGGTCCGCGGCGTGGAGATCTTCAATTCGACGGTGCCGGCGGACGAACGGGCGCTGGCTCAGGCGCTGGCCGCGGCGACGGAAATCGCCACGGCGCTCCCGAGCGTGGAGTTCTTCCAGCGGGGCGAGCCGTCGGTGGCCGGGCTGATCGCCCGCGCGATGCAGACCAAGACCGCGCGCCGGGACCTGCCGCCCTGCATCGTCTACACGGCGGAGAATCACAATCACGCCGCGGAGATCCTGCAGGCAAAATGCGACCAAGCGCTCGACGCGGCCGCCCGCCCGGCCGTTCGGAGGTCGAGCCAGATTCTGAACACGGTGATCGGCAAGATGAGCGGAATGGTCACCGATCCGGACGAAATCGCGGTGGACGGTCTGGCCCGCCTTGTCGACGATTTTCCACGCGCCCTTCTCGTGGAGGAGTTCAACCGCATCCTGATCACGCGGATCGAGTTGCCCGGTTTCAGGCGGGGGATCGAGGTCTTCATCGAGAAGCCCGACCTGCTCCCGTTCGAGGAAGCCAAGCTGTACGGCCACAACGCGGTCCACGCGTTGATCGGCTACCTGATCCAGCGTCGCGGCCACCGTTTCATGTCCGAGGCGGCGGGCGACCTGCCGCTCATGGCCTTTGCGCGGGAGGCGTTCTTGGAGGAATCCGGGGCCGCGCTGGTCGCCCGGCACCGGGGGGTGGATCCGCTGTTTACCCCGGCCGGCTATCAGGCGTACGCTGACGACCTCCTGGCCCGCATGACCAATCCGTACCTTCGCGATCACACGGAGCGCATCATCCGCGACCCCCGCCGCAAGCTGGCCTGGGAAGACCGCCTGATCGGGACGATGCGGTTCGCGCTGGACGCGGGCATCACGCCCCGGCGGTTCGCCCTCGGCGCCGCGGCCGCGCTGGAGACGCTCGGCTCCCCAAAGAGCGCGGCCGATCAACTGCAGGAACTTTGGCCGGCGGCCGACGAACCCTCCGGCCGCAAGGCCCAACTGATCCGCCTCATCACCGAGGCGCAAGCGAAACTGAAAACGGAGCAAACTTAATCGTGGAAGCTTTTGATCTCATCGTCATCGGCGCCGGTCCCGGCGGTTATCCGGCCGCGATCCGCGCGGCCCAGCTCGGCGCCTCGGTTGCCATCGTCGAGAAGGAACGGCTCGGCGGCACCTGCCTAAACTGGGGTTGCATCCCGACCAAGACGCTGATCGGCGCAGCCGACACCTTGGCCCGCATCAAGCACGCGCAGACTTTCGGCATCACCGTGAAGGGCGTGGCGGTGGATTACGCCGCGATGATCGCTCACAAGAACAAGGTCGTCGGCCAGCTCACGGGCGGAGTCAAGCAGCTGCTCGCCGCCAACGAGGTGAGACAGTTCACCGGCGTCGCGTCATTCAAGGACCGCCACACGATCGCTTTGAGCGATGGCACCGCCATCGGCGCGAAGAAGGTCATCATCGCCACGGGATCAACCTCGGCCATGCCCGGCTTTCTGCCGAAGCATGAGCGGGTGGTGGACAGCCGCGCCTTTCTCGACCTCGACCGGCTGCCGGGGAGCCTGCTCGTGCTCGGCGGCGGGTTCATCGGCTGTGAACTGGCCTGCATGGCGGCGCTCCTCGGCGTCAAGGTGACGATCGTCGAGTTGCTGGAGGACATTCTGCTGCTCGTCGATCCCGACGTGCGGCGCGAAGTCCGCGCGCACATGGAGAAGCACCTCGGGATCCGCGTTCTGACCGGGAGGGCCTTGGAAAAGATCTCCGCCGGCGCCGGCGCCGTGCGCGGCGATTTCGGCGACGAAATCCTCCAAGCCGACCTACTGCTGAGCGCCGTCGGCCGCAAGCCGGTCACCGACGGCTTGAATCTGGAAAACGCCGGGCTGAAGGCTGGCGAGCGCGGTTTTATCGAAACGGATGATTACGGCCGCACCAAGGTCGCCAATATTTTTGCGATCGGCGACGTCACGGGCAAGGTTCAGCTCGCCCACTACGCCACTTCGCAGGGGATCGTGGCCGCAGAGAACGCATGTGGCCGGCGCCTGCGCCGGAACGAGACCATCGTGCCCAACGTCATCTTCACCTCGCCTGAGATCGGCACGGTCGGTCTCAGTGAGGAGGAGGCGAAAAAACAGGGGCGGGCGGTGAAGATCGGCAACTTCCATTTCCGCCGCCTCGGCCGCGCCATGGCCGTAGACGAGACGGCTGGCTTCGTGAAGTGGATCGCCGACGCGGCCACGGACCAAATCCTCGGGGCGGCGGCGGTCGGCGCGCACGCAACCGAACTCGTCGCCGAGGCGACGGCGGCGATCCGGGGTGAATTCACTGTCCTCGAACTCGGCCGCACGATCCACGCCCATCCCACCTTCGGCGAAATGTGGCTGGAGGCCGCGCACTCCGTCTACGGCGAAGCGATCCACGCGCCTCCCAAGAAGAAATTATGAACATTCCCCAGACCATGCAGGCCGTGCGGTTGCACGGCATCGGCTTTGAAAATATCAAGGTCGAGCAAATCCCCGTTCCCCGGCCCAACGACAACCAGCTTCTCGCCCGGGTCGACGCGGCGGGCGTCTGCGCCTCGAACCTGAAGATCATCGCTCAGGCTNNCAGAACGTCCGCGACCGTTTTCTCGTTGGCCGACGCTATTGCATCCAGCCCGCTGTCGACCATCCGCCGATCAACCATCGCGAGCGTTTCCGCAATCACGGCGAGGGCATGCTAAAGGTGGCTGTCGGCTACTGCCTGCCGGGCCATTTTGCGCAATACATCCTAGTGACCGAGGAGACGATCGCTGCCGGCTGCCTATTGCCGATCCCGGATGAAACGATGCCGCTTTTTGCGGCGGCACTCTGCGAACCAATCTCGTGCGCGATCTCAGGACAGGAACGCCACATCCATATCTTCCAGAAGACGCCGAGTTCGCCGCGCGANNCGCATGCACGCCGAGGCGGCGCTGCGCTTCAAGCCGCGCTGTATTATCGTGGTCGACATCGCCGAAGCGCGCCTGCAATGGGTGCACGACGTACTGGCCGCCCGTGCGAAATCCGTCGGCGTGGAAATGCACGCGCTGCCGAACGACGCGGGGCTGGAGCTACTGAAAAAAGTGAGCCATGGCCTTGGCGCCGACGATATCATCGTGGCGGTCGGCGTGCGCGACGTGCAGATCAAGGCCCAGTCCTGGCTCGCGCGTGGCGGCACGCTCAATCTCTTCGGCGGGCTGAAGAAGGGCGAACACATCATCGACCTCGACACGCTGCGGGTCCATTACGACGACATCCGCGTGGTCGGCTCGAGCGGCGGCTCGCCAGCCGATATCACCGAAACGCTGCGCATGGTGGCGGCCGGGGAATTCGATCCCGGATTGCACATGACTATGGTCGGCAGCCTAGACCAGGCGCCGCGCGCGCTGGAAATGGTGAAGAAAACGGAGACCGAAGGGAAGATCGTCCTGTATCCCCATATTCGCTCGATTCCTCTCATGCCGGCGAAGCACTGGAAGCGCA
>PLMW01000077.1:0-74906 GCA_003142615.1 Opitutia bacterium
GCCAGCGGGCGGCCGACGGCGGTCACGGCTTCCTGCTGGGTAAGTTCCGCGGCGGCGCGATTCATGAATTGCACGACCCCCCGCGTGTCGGTGGTGATCACGCCCTCTGTCATGGCGCGCAGCGTCACGATCAGGCGCTCCCTCTCGGCGGCGAGCGCCAACTCCGCCGCACGCCGGGCGCTGATGTCGGTGATCACACCGACCAGATTCCACTCGTCGGGTGCGACGGGCGTGATCGACACCTGTTCGTGCAGCCAGTAAGTCCGCCCTTCCCGCATGGCGCGAAATTCCTGTTCGTAGCCCGGCGCGCCGCCATGGATGGCGGTCGTGCTGCGGGCATTCATTGCCGCCAGCTCGGGCACATCCAGCTCACTCCACATCAAGTTCGGATGCTCCGAGGGATCATTGCCGAACAACTCCCGGTAAAGGCTCGATTGAGGGATGTAGAGGGACCAGTCCAGCAAACCCGCGGCGTTCTTCTTCACCCGGGCCTGCCACAGCAGGCAGTCCGCCTGGGTCAAGATCTGCCGCAACTGCGCCTCGCTCGCCTTGCGCGCCTCCTCGGCCTCGTGCTGCGCGGTCACGTCGATCGTTATGCCAACCAAGTCCCACTGGCCTGATTGGATGGAAGTGATCGACACCCGTTCGTGCAGCCAGAAGGTCTGGTTGCCCTTGATCAGCCGGTATTCCAGCTTGTAGCCTGGCGCGCCGCTGCGCAACGCCCCGAGGCCGCACGCATCCATCTCAGCTTGTTCCGGCACGATGAAATCACCGTACAGTGACTTCGCCTTGAT
Organism: Opitutia bacterium; assembly: GCA_003142615.1. Lineage (GTDB taxonomy): Bacteria > Verrucomicrobiota > Verrucomicrobiia > Opitutales > Opitutaceae > Fen-1467. The sequence continues at coordinate 795 of PLMW01000077.1, forward strand.
CCCGCTTACTCCCTTATGCACGACGCCGGTATCACCGCCGAAAATCCGCTTTTGCAGACCCGAGGGAGGGATTTCGAACCCCCAGATGAACTGGCCTTCCGTCTCGGTCACGCGGGCCTGCCACAACATGCAGTCCGCCCGGGTCAGGATTTGCCGCAATTGCGCCTGGCTCTTCTTCCGCTCCTCCTCGGCTTCGTGCCGCGCGGTCATATCCATCAACACACCAACCAGGTTCCACTCGTCGGGTCCCACGGGCGTGATCGACACCTGTTCCTGCAGCCACAGCGTCCTCTCCGGTCGAATCACGCGAAACTCCTGCTCGTAGCCCGGCGACCCTGAAAGAATGGCCTTCGTGCTGCGCCGGTTCATCTCCGGCAGCTCCGGTGTATCCGCGATGAGCCAAAGACCGGTCCCCGAGGGGGGATGCTCGGTGCCAAACAGGCGTTGGTAGAGCACGGAACTTGGCATTTCGAAATTGCGCCATCGCACCCCATCGCCCTCGCGCACGATGTTCGCCTGCCACAACAGGCAGTCCGCCTGTTGCAGGAGTTGCTGCAGCCGTGCCTGGCTGCGCTTTCGCTCCGCCTCCGCTTCGTGCCGGTCGGTGACATCCGTGATCACGCCGACGAGGCTCCACTCGTCCTCCCCCAGGCGGCGGATGCCCACCTCCTCGCTGACCCAATGGCTCGTCCCCTCTTGGGAGATCACCTGGAACTCTTGCCGATAGCCGGGGCTGCCGGTGAGCAGGGCTTGCTCCGAGCGCACCGTCAATTGCGCCAGTTCGGGCACGTGCTCGCTGTCCCACAGCCCGCCCCGGTCCAACGCGGTCGCCAGTTTGAACAGAGGACTGTCGAACGATTGCGAGGGAACGTTCATCTTCCAGGCGAGATGGCCGTATTCCCGGCGCACTTGCGCCCACCACAGCAGGATGTTGGCGCCGGCCAGAATCCGCCGCAGCAGGTCCTGATTTTCCATCTGCGCCGCCGTCGTCCGCTTGGCCGTCGTGACATCGAGCAGCACCAGCACGATCCGCGAAAAATCCGGCTCCCCTGCCCGCTCACCCACCTGGCATTGCATCAGGCAGGCGCGCTCCTGCCCCTGCGGATCCAGGTAGCGGAATTCGTCCTCGAAGCTCCGGCGCCTGACCCACAGCGCGGTCAGCTGGTTGCTGAAGATCTCCAAGTACGGAGCCGCGACATGTTGCGGAAACCGTGCGGCCATCTCTGCTTCGGTCGCGAACCCGGCGGCCACGATGGCCGGCCGGTTGGCGGACGCCAACCGCACCTGGCCCAGCCACTCGCGCGTCATGTTCGGATGCCCGGCCAGAAAAGCGAACAGATCGGTCACCCCCTCGGTCCGCAGCCGGGCAAACACCTCGCCGACACCCGTGAAATCCTCCTCCAGAATCTGCACGGGTGTATGGTCGAACAGGGCGCGGTAACGAGCCTCCCCGAGGGGCAACTCGAGCGCCGGTTGCCTCAGCTTCCGCCGCCAGCTGCGATTCCGCCACCACAGAAACCCCAGGACGACCAGGGCGACAGCGACGGTGAGCGCGCCGAGCCAGACCGTCGTCCAGACCAAGCATACGCCTTTCCAAGAGAACATGCAGAGGAAAATAACCCGTCAATCCGGCCAGTGCAACAGCGCCCTCTTCCCGGAGGGCACGGGAAAACACCTTAGCCGCGATGCCGGCAGACGGCCATGGACCGGGCGCCGCGCCATCGCCTGCACTGAGCAGTAGACTTGGCGGCGATTTGGCGTTTGAAACAGGACAGCCCATGATCGCAATTCGCTTCGCCACCGCCACCGATCTTCCCCTCATCCTGCAATTCATCCGCGACCTGGCGGCCTACGAGAAACTGTCGCACGAAGTCGAGGCCACCGAGGAGCGGCTGCGCGCCACCCTGTTTCCCGCCGAAGGCCGGCCGGCGGCCGAGTGCCTCCTCGCGTTCTGGCACGACCAGCCCGCCGGTTTCGCGGTCTTTTTTCATAATTATTCCACGTTCCTCGCGCGACCGGGCCTCTACCTCGAAGATCTGTTTGTGGAACCCGCCTTGCGCGGTCGCGGCATTGGCAGGGCGCTGCTGCTGCAGTGTGCGAAGCTGGCCAACACCCGCGGCTGCGGCCGGATGGAATGGATCGTGCTCGACTGGAATGAATCCGCGAAGGGCTTCTACCGGAAACTCGGCGCCGTGGAGATGGACGACTGGCGCCTCTGCCGCCTCACCGGCCCGGCCCTCGCCCAGCACCGCTGATTTTCATGCCCCGCGCGGTGGCCGTCCGCGGGAGGGAGGCGGGTGCAGCACCGGCGAAATACAGGTGGCACAGCGTGGTCGGGCTTGCCCTGCCCTGGCGCCCGTACTTGCTGTTCCATCCATGAGCCTTCCCTTCTTCTGGATCGATGCCTTCACCGACCGGATTTTCTCAGGCAACCCCGCCGGCGTGGTGCCGCTGGAACGCTGGCTGCCGGATGACGTGATGCAGCGCATCGCCTTTGAAAACGGCCTGTCAGAGACCGCTTTTTTTGTCCGCACCGGCCCCGGCCAGTACCATCTGCGCTGGTTCACGCCAGCCATCGAAGTCGAACTTTGCGGCCATGCCACCCTGGCCAGCGCGCACGTGTTGTGGACGGAACTTGGCGAACGCGCCGAGTTGATCACGTTTGCGTCGCGCAGCGGTCCGCTCCACGTGACTCGCGCCGAAAACAGACTGGAGCTGGATTTTCCGTCCCAGCCCGCCGTGCCGGCAACGGCGCCGGAACTCCTCATCCAAGGTCTGGGCCGCCAGCCGGAATTCGCCGGCCGGGCCGGCACCCGCTGGCTCTGCGTCTTCGCGCAGGCCGCCGAGGTCCGCGCCCTGCGGCCCGACCAGACGCGCCTCGCCCAAGTGACGCCGGGCCGGGTGATCGTCACCGCCCCCGGCGACGATTGCGATTTCGTCTCGCGCTTTTTCGCCCCCGATGCCGGCGTTCCCGAGGATCCCGTCACCGGTTCGGCCCATTGCACGCTCACGCCCTATTGGGCGGAGCGTCTCGGCAAGCCGCGTCTGCACGCGCGGCAGGTCTCCGCCCGGGGTGGTGAACTCTGGTGCGAACTGCGTGGCGATCGCGTCGGNNGGCATCCGTTTACGGAACCAGCATCAAACCCGCCCGCAATTGCCACCGCAGCCGGCGGTTGTAGTCGAGGATCGTCTCGCCCCAGCCGTTGAAACCCTGCAGGAAGAAATAGCCGTTGACGCCGTGCACGCCCGCCCGGGCGAGGATTTCGTCGGTCACGTGCAGTGGCAGCACCGCATCTACCTGGATGCTGCCCTTGGAGCCGACCGTGCCTTTGCGGAGCGTGGTGGTGACGCGCCAGTCATAACTCATCAGGCCGATCTGCAGATCGGAATAGCCGCGGTAGTCGGCGATGTCGGGATTGTCCGCCTTTTCCAGGTAGTCGTAAAACTTGGTCGAGACGGTCAGGCGCACGTTGTCGCTGAACCGCCACTCCAGTTGCGGACGCACGAACTGCGTGTTGATGCTGCGCGAAGCGGAGCCGTCGCGGCCGTTGGACTCGTGCTCGAAGCCCGCCTGCACGCTGAAGCGCAGGCGGCCATCGGCGGAACTCCAGGCAGGGTCCTTGAGGTAAAACACCGCCGGCCGATAGACCGTATCGCGAAACGGTTTCGAGTTGGAATGGAGATCCCAGAGCGAGGTCTGCGTGTAGCCAAGGTAGAACGGCCACAGATCGAATGGATGGTATTTGAAACTGATCTGGAACTTGGCGTTGAGACCGCCATGTCCGCCCAGGCCGACATACACCGGTTCATAAGCAGTGATGCCGGGCAGCAGCCGCGTACTGCGCCGCAGCGCCGTCTCGTGGGCCGCCTTGGTGGCCGCTTCGCGCTGCGCAATGTTCGTGGGCTTCCGGGCGGCAGCCGACAGTTCGGGTTCCTGCACGGAAAACATCACCGGCTGCGCGCCCAGCGCAATCACTTCGAGCACCACCGGTCCGACGATCTCCGGCGGCAATTGGAACGAGTAGTCCACCTGAGCGAAGGCGCCCGGCGCCACGTTCAACTCGTCGGGCGCGTCGCTCGCGACCAATCGCACATCCTCCGACCGCGCGGTGCCGGCGTGCAGCCGCCCGGCAACCGTGCGCGGCGGGTGCAGCAGCAACGACTCCCCGCCGGTGTTGGTCCAAAGAAGTTTTACGGTGAATTCCGCCCCCGGCGCCACCGACACCGCCCTGGGCACCAGCACTGTTTCGGCCCGCAGGATCGACGCCGCACCCGCGGTCGCAAATAACATCAAGAGCATGCAAAGCCTGGTTTTCATGGTCTGCGCCGAAATTACCTTCGGCCGCCCCGCGCGGCGAGCTTTATGCCGGACATGCGGCCGCACCGACCACGGGCAAAAACCGCGGTCAGAACCGCGGCGAGAACGGACTCCAGGACGACAGCTCGCGCGAGTCGACGGACGCCGCGTCGGGAGCGCCCGGCGTGCGGTCCGCCGGTGCGGCCGGCCGGGTCGAAACCGGCGCCAGGGCGGGCGCCTGCAGAACCGTGCGGATCCACCGGCGCAGGTGTGAAGCCGTTCCGCCTGCCGGCAACATTGCCGCGATGCGTCGCCCCGTCGTCCATCTCCACGGCGCGGACTTCCGGCGGGTCGTTGGTTCTGAGGCGTTCGTATTCATGCCATGCACGATAGCTCAACATCGATCCGGCGGGCAGTGTCACTGATGGTAAATTGTGATGGTCACAGTTTTGATTGCTGAAAACTGTACTGGTTGCATTCTTCCGCCACTGTTGCTGCCCCGTGCGGCGGTACAGTGTTACCTTTCCACTTCCTGCCATGACTCCGTCCCTCCTCGCCCCCGCTCCGTCGCCGGTTTCCCGCGANNCTCTATGCCGGGCTGGCGGCGTCGCTGCAGGGGCTCATCGAGCAGGACACGCTGCGGCCCGGCCACCGCGTCCCGTCGGTGCGGCGCATGTCGCTCCAGCGCGGCGTGAGCATCTCCACCGTGCTGCAGGCCTACACGCTGCTCGAAAACCGCGGCTACCTCGAGGCACGCCCGCAGAGCGGCTACTATGTGCGGCCGCGGCCGCTGCTCAGCGTGCCCGAACCGCGCATGGCCCGGCCGATGACCCGGCCCGCCTACGTGAGTCTCGGCGACCTGACGGCGCGGATGCGGGAGCTGGCGCTCGATTCGAACTATGTGCCGTTCGCCACCGCCTGTCCGCACCATTCGTTGTTTCCCACCAAAAAGCTCGCCCGGCTTCTCGGGTCCGTCAGCCGGACTGATCCGACCCTGATTGGCCGGTATGCGATGAACTGGGCGTTCGAACCACTGGCCCGCGAGATCGCCCGGCGTTACCTGCTGGCCGGCGTGCCGCTGCATCACAACGAACTGGTCATCACCGTCGGCTGCACCGAGGCCATCAACCTCTGCCTGCGCGCCGTGACCCAGCCCGGTGACATCGTGGCGCTCGAGACCCCCGCCTACTTCGGATTTCTCGACATCATCCAGAGCCTCAACCTCAAGGCGCTCGAGATTCCTACCGACCCGCGCGAAGGCATCTGTCTCGACGCCCTGCGCACCGCGCTCGAGCAGAATGACATCAAGGCCGTGCTGGTCATGCCCAGTTTCCAGAACCCCCTCGGCTCCTGCATGCCGGACGCGAAGAAGGAGCGGCTCTACCGCCTGCTCGCCGACTATGGCGTGCCCGCCATCGAGGACGACATCTACGGAGACCTGCAGTTCGGCGACCGCCGCCCCAAGCCGCTCAAGGCCTGGGACACGGACGGCCTGGTCATGTTGTGCTCCTCGTTCGGCAAGACGCTCGCGCCCGGCTTCCGCATCGGCTGGACGGCGCCCGGGCGCCACTTCGAGCGTGTGCGCCACCTGAAGTTCACCAACACGATCGGCACGCCCGCCGTGCTGCAAAAGGTGCTGGCCGACTTCCTGCGCGACGGCGGCTACGACCATCACCTCCGTTCCATCCGCCGTGCCTACCAGAACCAGATGCATCTGTTCTCGCAGGCCATTCTGCGCTCCTTTCCCGAGGGCACGCGCTTCAGCCGCCCGCAAGGCAGCATGATCCTCTGGGTCGAACTTCCCGCGGGCGTCGACACGCTCAAGCTCCATGCCGACGCGCTCAAGCACCACATCAACACCGCGCCCGGACCGTTGTTTTCCGTGAAGGACCGCTACCGCAACTGTCTCCGCATGAACTGCGCCATCCCGTGGACCGCGGAGATCGACGCCGCGCTCAGAACCCTTGGCGATCTGGCTAAAAAGCAGCTCTAGACAAATTCCCCGCCCGAAAATCGTCCTCGCTTTTCTCCCCTCCCATTAACGACCGTCCGCCATGCGCCCCCTGGAATACGACCGCTTTGCCCAGCCGGCCTGACCGGTTCGCGCCATCATGAACGCGCCATCCCGCACCGCCCTCGTCATCGCCTTCGCCACCATTTATCTGGTCTGGGGCAGCACCTACCTCGGCATCCGCGTCGCGGTCGAGACGCTGCCGCCGTTCCTGATGGCGGGTGTGCGATTCCTCGTGGCCGGCGGCGTGCTGGCCGGCTGGCTGGCCGTGACCCGCGGTTTCCGAGTCACGGCGCACCAGTGGCGGGACAACGCGATCATCGGCACTTTTCTCCTGCTCGGCGGCAACGGCCTCGTGGCCTGGGCGGAACAATACATCCCGTCGGGGCTCACGGCGCTCATCATCGGTTCACAGCCGTTGATGATGGTGCTCACGGAGTGGGCGTGGCGCGGCGGGCATCGCCCCACCCTGCTGACCGGGGTCGGCCTGTTGCTGGGCTTCGCCGGTGTGGCGTGGCTGGTCGCGCCTTGGGAGAATGCCGCGGCCGGCGGGCTCCATCTGGGTGGCGTGACGGCCATCCTCGTCGGCGGCGTCTTCTGGGCCTTCGGCTCGATCTACGGCCGGCGCGTACGCAATCCCGCCGAGTCCCTCACCGCGTCGGCGCTGCAGATGCTCTGCGGCGGGGTGGCGCTCATGCTCACGGCGTTCGCGCGCGGGGATCTGGCGGCGTTTTCGCCCGCCGCCGTTTCCGCGCGTTCGTGGCTGGCGTTCGGGTATTTGATCCTGATGGGTTCGCTTGTGGGTTTCTCCACCTTCGTCTGGCTCATGAAACACAGCACTCCGGCGCGCGTCTCCACCTATGCGTATGTCAACCCCCTGGTCGCAGTCTTTCTCGGCTGGCTGATCCTGGGCGAGCCGGTCACGGAGCGTACGCTCGCGGCCGCCGCGGTGATCGTGGTCTCGGTGGCGGTCATCACCACGCAGCGCAGCCGGGGCGCTGTCAGGAAAGACGCGGTGTCCATTGCGCTCCCTCCGGACAACAAGGCATTCACATTGAAAATTGACCGCCCGGCGCTGAAGGTTGGCCGCCCTTCCGAATGAACGCCGCCTTCGCCCTGGTTGGAGATTACCGCGAAGCCGTCATCGCGCACCGTGCCATTCCGCGCGCTCATTCCATGCTGATGCTCTGCCGTGCGGGGGTGTAGCTCGTTATGGGCTAATCTCCGTTGCCGCCAAGCTGTAGTGGCTCCCGCCATAATTCATCAGGGATGGCGCCGCTTCCGGCGTATTACCGGATGAACTCACTCGAANNCGGCGGTCACTCTTCTCCTCGCTGCCGCCCCGGTTCTCCGCGCCGGTCCCCCGCCCGACTACTCGAATCGCATGCGCCCGGTGGCCGGCAAGCCCACCCCGACAGTTCAAACCGTCGCCTGCAACCAAGCCGGCAAAGTCTGCACCAACTGCCAGAGCTGCGCCGGTTGCTCCGCCAAGACCGTGACGAAAGCAAACTCCTGAGCCCAGCCAACCGGGGGCGCTTTCACCCGTCGGTTCACGGCAACCGGCGGGTGTTTTGTCTTCACGTGAGGATTGACGCCTGCGACGCTGGCGGCGGGCGCGATATTTCCCGAGGGGTTGAGCCTTCCGTCGCGTATTACCCTGCACCTGATGAAGGCTTTTCGTCTCCTCCTCGCCACCCTTGCCGCCATGGCCGGCGGCGCCAGTGTTCATGCCGCGGATAATCCGTCCGCGCTGATTCCGCGCTACGAGAAGATTTCGGCCACGCTGGTGGCTGACAATTTCACTGACGCCCAAGCAGCGGCCCGGCAGCTCGCCGCCGAAGCGGCCCGCCTCCACCGCGACAGCATCGCCAGCTCCGCCCAAGCCGTGGCCAGGGCGGATGATCTCGCCGGTGCCCGTGAGGCTTTCAAGACCTTCAGCACCGAGGTGGTGGCGCTCGCGAAGCACACGAAGGGCTACTTCATCTTGACCTGCCCCATGGCGCAGGCCGACTGGGTGCAGAGCACCCGCGCGGTGGCGAATCCCTACCTCGGCAAGGACATGCTTACCTGCGGTGAGGTGAAGGAGGAAACCAAGGGCTGATCATGCCCTCCCTGTCGTGCATTATCCACGGTTCATTGTCGTCTCCGTCGGACTGCTTCTCGCCGGGTGTGTCGCCGCTTCTCACGAGGAACAAGCCGCGGCAGCTCGCGTGCAGCGGACCGGCATGCTGCTGCGGCCCGCGGGGCGCAAACCGGATCTGCCGGTCCTGACCACGGATTCGTCTCTCGCCGACTATCTTCGCTACGCCCTGCTCAACCATCCGCAGGTGGGGGCGGCGTTCTACGACTGGCGGGCGGCAGTCGAAGCCATCATGCCGGCGCGTTCGCTGCCGGACCCGCAACTCACCTTCCAAGCCGACATCGCCGATACGCTGATGACGTTCATGCCCGGCATCATGTTCGATTTCATGACGCAGGGGAAGCGAGCCGCGATGGGCCGGGAGGCGGCCGCCGCGAGCGAAGTCGCCTACCGCAACTACGCGACCACGGTACTGCGCACGGCCGCGACGGTGCGCAAGGCGTGGATCGAAATCGCCTATGTGGACGAGGCTCTTCGGCTCCGCGAAGCCTCGCTCGGCGCCATCGACCAGTCCGCCGCCGTGAACGCTTCGGACTATGCCACCGGACGCGGCATGGCGACGCTCGGTACGCAAGTGCTTTTTCTCAACTCCGCCGCGCAAGTGCGCGCCACGATCGCCGCGCTCGAAGATCGCCGCGCTGCGGCACGCACCCGGTTCAAATCGGTTCTCGGCCTTTCGCCTGACGACGCCGATCCGCCGTGGCCGCGCATTGCGCTCACGGCGACTCCGCTGCCGCCCGAGCCCGAGCTCTGGCGCGCGGCCAAGGCGGTCAACCCCGAGCTCGCCTCGATGCGCGCCATGGTCGAGATGGCCATTGCCGGCGTCCAGGTCGCCAACACAACCGGCACGCCCGATTTCGCGCTGGGCGCGATGATCGACCTCAAGGCCGATCCACTGATGGTGCGCCCCACGGCGAGCCTGACGCTCCCGATCTGGCGCGACAAGATCACCGCGACTGTCGCCGCCGCCGAGGCGCGCCGCGATGCCGCGGTCGCGCGCCTCAACGCCGAACAACTCAACCTCGCCGCTGAACTGGCGCAAATGCTCTACATGGTGCGCGAATCCGAGCGGATGATTTCCTATCTCGAAGGCACGGCGCTGCCCAACCTTGAGCGCAGCCTCGCCTCAGCCGAGGCCGCCTACCAATCAGGCATGGACGGTCCCGGCATGATTCCGCAAACCCGGCTGATGGCGCTCGGCATGCGGCTGGAGCGTCTCGAAACGCTGCGCCAGCGCGAAACCGCCGTCACCGATCTCCTGCTCATGATCGCTGACGTGGCACCCGCCGACCCCGCCTTGCTCGCCGCCGCAGCGCCTTCTTCCCGGTAACCCCCAACCCTTTTCCCGCCCGACATGAAATCGACCTTGTCCTCCATCCTGCGTCTCGCGTTGGTCGGCGCGACGCTGCTCTGTGCCGCACTCGGATCTTTCCCGACGCTGCTGCCTGCGGCCGAAAAGCAACTCTACACCTGCGGCATGCACCCGCAGATCATCCGCGACGCGCCCGGCAATTGCCCGATCTGCGGCATGAAGCTGCAGCCCGTGCGCGTCAACACCGCGGCACCCGGCGCCGGAACCGCCGCGCCCTCCGGCGAACGCAAGATCAATTACTACCAGTCCACCATGATCCCCGGCCAGGTCAGCGACAAGCCCGGCAAGGACACGATGGGCATGGACATGGTGCCGGTTTACGAAGGCGGGGATTCTTCCGCGCAGACCATCCAGATCGACGCGGCCACGACGCAGCGCATGAACTTGAAGACCGCGCCGGTCGAGCACGGCCCGGTGCGGCGCGAATTCCGCACCGTCGGCATCGTGGCCTACAACGAACAGGGCCTGCGCGACATCACCACCAAATACGAGGGCTGGCTCGAGAAACTCTACGTGAACGCCACCTGGACCGCCGTGAAAGCCGGCGACCCGCTCTTCGAGATTTACTCGCCCGACCTCTATAACGCGCAGCTCAACTATCTCGTCGCCTCGCGGAGCGAAGGCGCGGCCGGCGGCCCGCTCGCGCGCGCTGCGCTCGCGCGTCTGCAACTCTTCGATCTGCCGGACGATTTCATTGCCGAAGTCGCGCGCACCGGCGAGGCCCACCGCACTTACACGTTCCGCGCGCCGGCCGACGGCGTGGTCATCGAAAAGATGGCCGTCGCCGGCCAGATGATGAAGGCCGGCGAAAAAATCTACCGCCTGGCCGACCTCGCGACGGTCTGGGTGCTCGCGCAAATCTATGAAGAAGACCTGCCCTTCGTGCAGGACGGACAGACGGTCGTGGTGGGCACGAGCTACGGCCTGCCACGCACGTTTGAGGGCAAAATCCAATTGCTCCTGCCGCAGGTCGACGAACAGACGCGCACCACCACCGCGCGCATCGTGCTGCCCAATCCCGATCTTTACCTGCGCCCCGGCATGTTCACGGATGTGCGTTTCGCGGCGCAGCTTGCCGATGATGCCGTGCTGGTGCCCGACATGGCCGTTCTCCGCAGCGGCGAACGCGACACCGTGTTTGTGGCCCTGGAAGGCGGTTCGTTTGAGCCGCGGGAGGTGAAGCTCGGCGCACGCAGCGAAGGCAACTTCTATCAAGTGCTCAGCGGGCTGCGCGCCGGCGAACGCGTGGTGACCTCGGGGCAGTTCATGCTCGATTCCGAAAGCCAGCTTCGCGAGGCGATCCAGAAGATGCTGCGCCAGGCCGGAAGCACGCCCGCCGCAGCCAAGCCCTGAACCGCGCCGCAACTGCCCCCCGCCGCCGCCATGCTCAAGGCCATCATCAATTTCTCGATCAAGAACAAATTCCTGGTCCTCGCGGGGACCGCCGCGGTGATCTTCGGCGGCATCTACGCGCTGCGCAACATCCCGCTCGATGCCATCCCCGATCTTTCGGACACGCAGGTTATCATCTACACCGAGTGGGCGGGGCAGGCGCCGCAAATCGTGCAGGATCAGGTCACCTATCCGATCACGACCAAGATGCTTTCCGTGCCTTCAGCCAAGGTCGTGCGCGGCTACTCATTCTACGGCTTTTCGTTCGTCTATGTGATTTTTGAGGACGGCACGGATCCCTACTGGGCACGCAGCCGCGTGCTCGAATATCTCAGCGGACTGTCCGGCAGCCTGCCCAAAAACGTCACGCCGCGGCTCGGCCCCGATGCCACCGGCGTCGGTTGGGCGTTCATGTATTCGTTGAACTCGAAGAACCACGACCTCGCGCAGTTGCGCTCGATGCAAGACTGGTTCCTCCGGTATCAGCTTTCCAGCATCGAGGGCGTGGCCGAGGTGGCTTCGGTCGGCGGATTCGTCAAGCAATACCAGATCACGGTCGATCCGCACCGGCTGCATGCCTACAATCTCTCGATCAGCGACGTGGCGATGGCGGTGCAGCAGAGCAATGGTGAGGTCGGCGGGCGCTCCGTCGAAATGGGCGAAAAGGAGTTCATCCTGCGCGTGCGCGGCTATGTCACCGGTCTCGACGACCTGCGCAAGATCGCCGTGGGCCGCGGCCCCGGCGGCACGCCCGTGCTGCTCGGCGAGGTGGCCGACGTGCAGTTCGGCCCCGACATGCGCCGCGGCATCGCCGAACTCAATGGCGAGGGCGAAACGGTCGGCGGCATCGTGGTGGTGCGCTATGGCGTGGATACCCGCAAAGTCATCCAGGCCGTCAAGGCGCGGCTCGACGAGGCCATGAAGAGCCTGCCCGAAGGTGTCAGCTACACCATCGCCTACGACCGCACCGCGCTCATCGACCGCGCGGTGAAAACCCTCGAGGAAAAGCTCATCGAGGAAAGCATCGTCGTCGCGCTCGTGTGCGTGCTGTTCCTGCTGCACCTGCGCAGTGCGTTCGTCGCGATCGTCATCCTGCCCATCGCCGTGCTGGCCTCGTTTGGCATCATGTACGAACAGGGTCTCAGCTCCAATATCATGTCGCTCGGCGGCATCGCCATTGCCGTCGGCGCGATGGTGGACGCGGTCATCATCATGATCGAAAACGCCCACAAGCACATGGAGCGCGACGGCGGCACGAAGCCGCACTGGGACATCATTCGCGATGCCGCCGTCGAAGTCGGCCCCACGCTTTTCTACTCGCTCCTCGTCATCACGGTGTCGTTCCTCCCGGTGTTCACGTTGCAGTCGCAGGAAGGCCGGTTGTTCAAACCCCTCGCTTTCACCAAGACCTACTCGATGGCGACAGCCGCGCTGCTGTCCATCACCCTCGCGCCGGTGCTGATGGGCCTCTTCATCCGCGGAAGGATTCCGCGGGAAGAAAAGAACCCGATCAACCGCTTCCTCATCTGGCTATACCACCCGGTCCTCGACTTGATGATCAAGTTCCGCTGGGTGGTGATTATCACCGCAGCCGTGATCGTCGGGTGGGTTTTCTTTCCGTGGAATGCCGTGGTCGCGCGCGCGCTGCCGAACGGCACGGTGAAAGAGTTTGCCGCGAAACTCGGCAAGGCCTTCCCCTACCAGAGCCTCGGCTCCGAGTTCATGCCGCCGCTCTACGAGGGCGACCTGCTCTACATGCCGACCACCTTTCCCGGCATCTCGCCCACCAAGGCGCGCGAGGTGCTGCAGCAGACCGACCAGATGATCCGCGCTTTCCCCGAGGTGCATCACGTCTTTGGCAAGATCGGCCGCGCCGAATCCGCCACCGATCCCGCCCCGATGGACATGATCGAGACCACCATCATGCTCAAACCCGAGGAAGAGTGGCCGGCGGTGGCCATCAAGGACACGGACGGCAAAGTCATCGCGCACCGGCGTCGCACCGTCGATGAACTCGTCACGGCAATGAATGCCGCCGTGCAGATTCCCGGTCTGACCAACGCGTGGACCATGCCCATCAAGACGCGGATCGACATGCTCGCGACCGGCATCAAAACGCCGGTCGGCATAAAAGTCGCCGGCCCGAGTCTCGCCGAGCTTGAGCGCATTGCGGGCCAGATTGAAGGAAAAATCCGGCAGGTGCCAGGCACGGGCAGCGTGTTTGCCGAGCGCGTGATGGGCGGCAACTACGTCGAGTTCGACATCGATCGCGACGCCATCGCCCGCTACGGCCTCACCCTCGGCGAAGTGCAGGAGGTGCTGGAGGTCGCGCTCGGGGGCATGCCGCTCACGACGACCGTCGAGGGTCTTGAACGCTACGGCGTCATTCTGCGCTACAACCGAGACTACCGCGAAAACCTCGAAGCGCTTCGCGATATCCTGATCCCCGTGAAATCAGCCGGCACGGCTGTAGCGATGGGCGGCGGCACGACCGCCCTCATGGCGCAGGTGCCGCTCAGCCAGCTTGCCAAGGTGCGCGTGGTGGCCGCGCCAATGGGCATCAAGAGCGAGGCCGCCATTCCCAACGCCTGGATTTATGTGGACGTGCAGGGCGTGGACATCGGCACGTATGTGCGCAACGCCCAACACACCATCGGCGATGCGATTCAGCGTGACGAAATCAAGCTGCCTACCGGCTACAGCGTCTTCTGGAGCGGCCAGTATGAATACATGCTGCGCGCGCAACAGCGGCTCCTGCTCGTCGTGCCGCTCACGTTGCTGATCATCATCTTCATCATCTACCTCAACACGCAATCGTGGATCAAAACCGCCATCGTGCTGCTCGCCGTGCCGTTCTCGCTCGTGGGCGCGTTCTGGATGCTGCACCTCTCCGGCTATAATCTCAGTGTCGCCGTGTGGGTCGGCATCATCGCGCTCGCCGGCCTCGACGCCGAGACCGGTGTGGTGATGCTGCTCTACCTCGATCTCGCCTATGACGATTGGAAGAAGAAAGGGCTGCTCACCTCGACCGCCGGCCTCCGCGACGCCATCTATCACGGCGCGGTCAAGCGCGTCCGCCCGAAGGCCATGACCGCCGCGGTCATCATCGCCGGCCTGCTGCCCATCCTTTGGAGTCACGGCGCGGGCGCCGACGTGATGAAGCGCATCGCCACGCCCATGGTCGGCGGTGTCGTCACCTCCACGCTGATGGAACTACTCGTCTATCCGGCGATTTTTTTCATCTGGCGCGCGCGGAGTCTGGCCAAGAACGCCATTCCGGCTGCCGCGGTGGCCCGGGAATAAGGGCGCCGTTTGCATTCTCCAACGACATGACGGATGTTAGTGGCAACATGTGATGGTCTGCGCCGACAGGGAGGACACGATCTTTTCTCCCGGCCGGCCGGAAGTTCCATCACCAACTGCCTTTCCAGCCGTCCTCAACCTCAACGCAACTCATCATGAAGCACCTCAGTCCTCTCTCCAAACTGCTCGCATTGCTGGCCGCCGGCGCGGCCTTCACGATCCTGCCGCTCGCCGCGCACGGCGACGACATGCCCATGTCCGGCAACGGCATGGGTCACATGGACATGGCCAAAAGCGGTAGCGACCTCACCGTCACCGGTGAAGTCCTCGACATGGCCTGCTATCTCGATCACGGCGCGCACGGCGATGGCCATGCCTCGTGCGCTGAGAAATGCATCTCCAGCGGCCTGCCCGTCGGCCTCAAAAGCGCGGATGGCACGGTCTATCTGTTGATCGGACAGCATATGCCCGCCAACAAGGACCTGGCGCAATATGCCGCCAAGACCATCACTGTGAAAGGCAAGTTCGTGAGCCGCGACGGCATCAATCTGCTTGAGAACATCGAGATCGTGAAGTAGCCCTCCGCTCCATGCAGTCCTTGTGGACGGAGTTCCTCGCGGCCCTGCGCCAGCCGGAATACGTCCACGTCCTTCTCCACCCGCTGCCGATCTATGGATTGGCCGCGGGTGTTTTTTCGCTCGTTGTGGCCCTGATCACGCGCAGCCGCTCGGGTCAGGCCATTGCCCTGCTATTGATCCTGCTGACCGCGGCCTCCGCGTGGCCGGTTGCGCATTACGGCCATGCAGCCTACGACCGTGTCTATTCCCTGTCGAACGACGCGGCGCAACCATGGCTCAACTGGCACGAGTATCTCGCCAACCGCATCGTCTGGGCCCACTACGCCACGGCGGTGCTCGCCGCCACCGCGCTCATCGGCCTGTGGAAGTTCCCCCGCCTGCATCGTCTGGCGCTGGTGCTCACGACGGTCGCGGCCGTGATCGCGCTCGGCCTCGGCGGTTTCCTCGCGTTCGTCGGCGGCAAGATCCGCCACGGCGAATTCCGCCACGGCCCGCCGCCCGCCTGGGCCCACACCGCAGCGGACGAGGACTGATGGTGCATTCGAAGATTGCGTGATCCACCGCACGGGGCGAAGGAAAGAACCATGCAAGTTCATCGCGCCCTGCTCCTCGCGTTCTTCGCCCTGGTTTTCACCTCCACCGTCGCGGCCCTCGACCGGCCGGACGTCACCTTCAAGATCTTCCAGTTTCCCGCCGACAAAATCCCGCGGATCGATGGCAATGCCGACGACTGGGCGATGGTGCCCGAGGATTATGTCATCGGCATGGATCAGTTTGTGGATGACACCGGCAAGCATCCCAAGCCCGACCCGAAGAACCTGGACGTTCGCATTCGCGTTGGCTGGGTGAAGGGCCTCAACCGGCTCTATTTTCTCTACGAGGCCTACGACGACTACTGGGACTTCGCCCGACCCGATCTGCACAACGACACATTCGAGATCGTGGTCGACGGCGATGCGTCCGGCGGTCCGCTCATCGACAAGGGGCACCGCGAATTCTGGACGCCCGAACAGGTGGGGACGGTGGCGGCCATGCCTGACGACCGTATCAGTGTGGATGAGGCCCACTGGGCCATCCACGGCGTCCACGCGCAAAACTACCACATTTTCACCCCGGCGGAGGGCAAGGACTGGTGCATGGCGTGGACCTCCGCGACATGGATCAAGGAACTGCCGTGGGCGAACGCCGCCTGCGCCTACAATTTCAAGCCGGGCGAGTCCGGCAAACTGGTGCTCGAATTCTGGATCACGCCCTTCGATTACGCCGGCCCCGAGGGCCCGCAACGCGCAGTGGAATCCGTGCTCCACGAAAACAAAATTCTCGGCCTGAGTTTTGCGGTCATCGATTACGACGACGTCGGCAAGCGGGGCACCAACGGCTTCTGGAACCTCTCCCGTCACCACACGATGTACGGCAACGCCTCGGAATTGTGCGCGTTCAAGCTCATGCCGATCGAGCCACAGTTTCGCAAGCCCATCGAGGCGCAGTGGACCTGGCAGGTGGTCGACATGGACCGGCGCCTCGTCGCCTTCAAGGACCTGTCCGTCGGGAAGATCACCTCGTGGAAATGGGATTTCGGCGACGGCGAGACCTCGACGGAACAGAACCCGATTCATCAATACAAGCAGCCCGGCAACCTGGTTGTCGTGTTGGAGATCGAGGGACCGGACGGCAAGTCGCGCCGCTCCAAGGTCTGGGACGTCCAGTTAAAGTAGACCAGGAATCGTCCGCCTGTCTTTGCGATATTCGCGCCGCGTGCGTTCCTCACCAACAACATGTCAACTAATAGTTGACATGTTCGTCCGCGTGGCGGTGAGCCGCTTGAGGGTGGTGTAAAGCTCTTCGAGGTGCGGCAGGGTGGCGCCAGCGGCCTGCGCGCGCCGCAGCGGCTCGCCCCAGATCGCCTCGACTTCGACTTCACGGCCGGCGAGGTAGTCGATGAGGCTCGACGGCTGGTAGGCCCCCATGCGCCGTGTGTGCTCGAATTGCTGCTCGATGAAATCCATCGGGATCACATGCCCGAACCTGGCTGCGGCCGTGATGACCTCGTTGATCAGCGCCCTCGCCTCCTGCTCCCACCGGGGCGTCGCCAGAATCCGGTCGGTCGGCACGCCGCCGGCGGCGATGGTCAGCCCGTTGAAGGGAATGTTCCAAACCAGTTTCCGCCAGCGGGCCTCGGCCAGATCATCCACCGCCTCGCACTGCACGCCCGCGCTCCGGAAAAGCGCCACGAGCCGTCGCACGCGTTCACTCACCGGTCGTCCGAATTCGCTCAGGGTCACATAGCCCGGGGTGAAGATGCGGATCTCGCCCGGCGCCTCCCGCACGGCGGCGATGAACGCCAGTCCGCCGACCACGCGCTCCGCGCCGAACAGCCCGGCCAGGAGTTCATCCGAGCCGAGCCCATTCTGCAGCGTAAGAATGACGGTCTGCGGTCCCAGCAGCGGCGGCAGCAGCGTGGCGAGCAGATCGTTGGCCGTATTCTTGAGCGTGATGATGGCCACGTCGACCGGGCCGATTTCGACGGTGGAGCCGTAAGCCGCCGTGCGGGCCGGCGGCAGTGTCTGCACTCCGCCGGCGTCCCGCAGCGCAATGCCGCGCGCGCGTATTTCCGCCAGACCGCTGCGCACGTAGAAATGCACGTCGGCGCCGGCCAGCGCCAGGCGCGCCCCATAGAACGTGCCGATCGCACCGGCGCCGACAATGGCGATTCTGGAAGACATCAACTGCGGATTACACAGATGTACCCGGCTGAGGAAAACCAAATCCTCGACCAGCCGGGCCATTCGCGGGACAAAGCCCTTCCGGACCGGCGGCTTATTTCGCCGCGAGCTGCTTGAGAATCTGCTCGGTGAGCCGCTGCACAAGCGCCTCGATCTGCGGATCCGGCTGCTCGCCGGCCGCGCCTCCGTCCTCGGCGCGCGGCGAGACCTGGCAGACAACCCCGGGACGGAACTCGCCGTTGTCGCAAAGCTCGCACTCCTTCAGCCCTTCGCGCCGGTCCTGCATGCCGAGGCTCTTGCGCAGGGTGATGAGGTCCTTCAGTTTCTCGCCGCCGATGGAGCGGAGGCTGCCGCCATTGAGCTGCGAAGCGATCCAGATCACCTGGCAGTAGGCGTCGGTGTTCTCCATCTTCCAGTAGGCGTCCTCGACATCCTTACCCCAAACGATGACACCGTGGTTCTCCATGATGATGGAATAATGGTCGACGGCGACGCGGGCGACCTCCTCGGCGACCGCCGGCGTGCCGGGGGTCTCGTATCTGGCGTAGCCGATCTCGCCCAGGAAGACCTCCGCCTCCGGGATCATACACGTGGGCGGGACAACGCCGGCCACGGCGAAGGCGGTGGCGTGTGGCGGATGGGCGTGCACACAGGCTTTGGCCTTGGGCTGGGCCTTCATGATGGCGAGGTGCGTCCTGGCCTCGCTGGTGCGCTTGCGGGTGCCGGCGAGCTGATTGCCGTCCAGATCGATGAGGCACATCTCCTCGGGCGTCATGAAACCCTTGGAGATGAGCGTCGGGGTGCACAGGACGAGGTTGTCGCCGACGCGGACGGTGACGTTGCCACCGTTGCCGTCGACGTAGTTCTTGGCCCAGATGCGACGGCCGATATCACAGATCCGCTGCTTGAGCGCTTGAATGGCGGGTGAATTGAAGAATCGCTCGATCTCGGCGAGTGTCTTCGGATCGCCGCCGGGCGTCCATTTAAACTCATAATCGGGCACGAGGGGCTCCTTCTTCATGGCTGGAACAGGAGCGGTCCGAATGCCGGGCTGGCCGCCGAGTTTGACGCGGCCGTGCAGCAGGTCGCGCGCGGAAGGCGTGAGAATGGCGTCGGCGGGTGCGGACTCGCCCTTGCGAAGGAGTTCCTCGGCTTCCCTGGCCGTGATGACTTTGCGCATGGTGAAAATGAATCAGACGGGTGGAGTGTAGAAAATCCGGTCGACGATGGTGGCGTTGTAGGCGTCGACCGGCGTGGGCTGTTCGAACGGCACCGCCGCCTCGGACCCCTCGGTGAAACCCACGATGTGTCCCACGCCCGCGCCCAGGTTGTCGTAAATGACCAGGCTGCTCCCCTTGGCGAGGGGAGCCATCGCCGCACCCTTGAACTGTTCCTTCGACAGGGGCTGCACGAGCAGGAAGCGGCCGCCCTTGTAGGCGGGATCCTGTTTCGAAAGCGTGACTCTGCCGATGACGTAGCCGAGGCGCATGGAGGGCGGGTTCTGGGCTGGGGAGGTTACGAGGCAGGGGCGGGTTGTCCTTCGTCGGCGATGCCGATGATCAGGTTGCGCAGCGGCGATTTCGGATCCTTCACGTAGTCGCGCGTGGCGGAGCCGTCGGTGGAGAGAATGACGCGCTGGTGCAGACCCGCCCCATGCGGATCGATGGCAAGGATGGGTGCGCCTTCGTCGTGTCCCCGCGCGTCGAGCGGCTGGCAGATGATCGTGCGGCAGCCATGCAGGCTCGGGTGGCAGACCGTTGAAACGATGACTCCATCGACGCGGGCAAGGATCATGGCGGTCAGTAGATGCGGAGGTTGTCGACCATCACGCAGCGGCGCGTGCGGGTGAAGGTGCGCGGGTTGGTGATCCCCTCGCCCGTGGTGGTGGCGATCGAGTAGCTCAGGTAGCCCTCGCCGCCCAAGCCGAGGCCGGCCAAGCTCGGGCCGTTCTTGACGAACAGCGTGGTGTCGAGGGCGCGGGCCATCTGCGTCATGTGGTCCACGTTGAGCGAATGAATGATGGCGGAATGCTTGTAGCCGTGCTCGGAACGGAGGGCGTAGTCGATGCCCTGCCCGACGCTCTTCACGCGCACCACGGGCAGCATGGGCATCATCTGTTCCTCCATTACAAACGGATGATCGAGATGGGTCTCGGCGAAAAGCATCGGCGTGCCGGCGGGCACGGTGGTGCCGGCCTCCCGGGCGAGAACGGCGGCGTCCCGGCCGATGAGCGCGCGGTTGAGCACCGAATGGGAGCAGCCGCCCGCGTCCTTGGACAGGGTGAACGCAGCGGCGGTGAGTTTTTCGAACTGGGTGGTACTGAGCTTCACGGCGCCGGCGGCCTGCAGGCCCTCGAGGAACTGGTCGGCGACCGATTCAAGGACAAAGACCTGCTTTTCGCCGATGCAGAGGAGATTATTGTCGTAAGCACCGCCCGCGATGATGTCGCGCGCGGCCTTCTTCACGCAGCCGGTGCCGTCGACGAGCACGGGCGGATTGCCGGGGCCGGCACAGATGGCGCGTTTGCCTGAACGCATGGCGGCCTGCACGACGCCGGGGCCGCCGGTGACGCAGAGCAGGCGGACGAATTCGCTCTTCGCCAGGGCATCAAACGACTCGAATGTGGGCTTCTCGATCACGCAGACGAGATTCTCGATGCCGAGGGCGGCATGGATCGCCTCGTTATAGGCGCGCACGGCGGTGACGGCACAGCGGGCGCCGCCGGGGTGCGGATTGAAGACGACGGAATTGCCCGCGGCGACGATGTTGATGATGTTGCCGCTGATCGTGGGCACGGAATGCGTGACGGGCGTGATGGCGCCGACGACGCCGAAGGGGGTGTTTTCCTCCATCGTGATGCCGTGGTCGCCGCTGAGGCCGTAGGGTTTCAGCCATTCAACGCCGGGCACGAGCTTCACGATCTGGAGCTTCTCGATCTTGTGCTCGAGACGGCCGATCTTGGTCTCCTCGAACTCGAGCCTGCCCCACTCGACCGCCCTGGCCGTGACCATCTCCTTGACTATGTCGACGACCTTCACGCGGGCGGCCACGCCCTGCTCCTTGAGCTGCAGGAAGGCTTCGTGCGCCGCGGCACAGGCTTCCTTGGCGTCCTCGAACACGCCGAAGCGCCGCCCGCGCGACGCTGCGCGGGACGAGCCGCCTAGCTGACTCGGAACGGCAGCGGAGGCCTTCGACCCCTCGGCTTTGTTCGGGGCAGGCGCTGGCGCCGGGGCCGCCGGCCTGTCGCCACCTGCGGCGGGTGCCCGGCCGAGTCCGCGCAACACCTCCTCCACCACAGTGCGGAGGGTGTTTTCATCAAGTTGCAGTGGTGTGCTCATCGGTGGATGAACTCATGAGTCGCGAGTCATCAGGCGGACCGTGCGCAGCGGCCCGGCCGCCTATTTCTTCGCGGGATAGATTTTCTGGTTCAGGACATCGACGGTATCGACGATGCCGGTGACGACGGCATCGACCGGCAGTGACTTCATGCCGGTGGCCTGCCGGGCGGAACTGCCCTGGCAGAACAGCACCAGCTCGTCCATGCCGGCGCCGAGCGTGTCGACGGCCACGATGGTGTTGGCGCCCGGACGAAACTGCCCGGGACTGGCTTCGTCGACGAGCAGCGGTCGAAGGAGCAGCAATTTGCGGCCTTTCATCGCCTCGTCCTTTTTTGTGGCGACGACCTGACCGATGACGCGTGCGAGGAACATGGTGTTGGGCGCGGGGCAGAAACCGTCACCGGAACAAACCATCCGGAGGCCGGTCCCGCCTTCGCGCAAAGATGGTTATTTCTTCGGAGCCGCGGGCTTCGGCAGCACGATTTGGACATCGTCATGCGGACGCGCGATCACCTGCACGCTGACGACTTCGCCGACGGCCCGCGCCGCCTGCGCGCCGGCGTCCGTGGCGGCCTTGACGGCGGCGACATCGCCGGTGACGACAGCGGTCACGAGCGCGTTGCCGACTTGTTTGACGGGACCGACCAGCGTGACGTTGGCCGACTTGAGCATGGCGTCAGTGCCGGTGACGAGGGCGGTGAGGCCCCGGGTTTCGAGGAGTCCGATGGCTTTGGACATAGGATGATGGGCGTTGGAGGTTGCGGTGGATGTGAAGATCAATTGCGCGCGGCAAGATAGCGCAGCGTCTCGCGCGCGACGACAAGTTCCTCGTTGGCGGGAATGACCAGCACCTTCGTGCGCGAGGCCGGTGCGGAGATTTCGCCCTCGGTGCCGCGGAGCGCGTCGTTTTTTACCGGATCGAGCACGATGCCGAGCTGATCGAGGTCGCGCAGGATGGCGGCGCGAAGGTCGGGAGTGTTCTCCCCGATGCCGGCGGTGAAGACGATCGCCTCGCAGCCGCCGAGTTCAAAGTGCAACGCGCCGATCCAGTGCCTCGCGGAATGGACCAACACGTCGAGCGCGAGCCGGGCGCGGGTATTGCCCTGCGCGGCGGCGGCACGGATATCGCGCAGGTCACTGCCCACGCCGGAAAGACCGAGCAGCCCGCCCTCCTTCGTCATCTGGCGCTCGATTTCGGCGAGCGGCAGGCCGAGCGTCTTAAGCACATACGGCACCGCCGCGGAATCCAGATCACCCACGCGGTTGTTCTGCGGCAGGCCGGACTGCGGACTGAGCCCCATGCTGGTGCCGATGGCCAGACCGTCACGGATGCCGGTGATGGAACTGCTGCCGCCGAGGTGGCAGGAGATGACGCGCAGCCCCGGCTGGTCGGGGCTCACCGGCGCGGGTCCGGTCTGGTAAAGGTGGCGGACCCGCTCGGCGATGTCGTTACGGCCCAGCAGCTCGGCCGAACGCTCGGCAATGAACTTGTGGCTCGCCCCGTGAAAACCATAACGCCGCACGCCCGCCTGATGCCACGTCTCGGGCACGGCGTAACGCGTCGCGGCTTCGGGCATCCACTGGTAGAAGGCGGTTTCAAAGAGCGCGATGAGCGGCACGCCCGGCAGCTTCTTCTGGAATTGCCTGATGCCGGCGGCATAGGGCGGGTTGTGGGCGGGCGCGATCTCCTTGAAACCCTCGAGCGCGGCAATCACCCGCTCGTCGGCGGAGACGCAGCCGGTGAGATTGCGGCCCAACACCGTCTTGAAACCAACGGCGTGCAGATCGGCGGCGGACTGGACGTGCCCCGCGGCCTTGAGCTCCGCGAGGCAATCGTCGATCGTTTTGCCGTAATCCGTGACCCGTTCGTAGCCGCCCTTGGCCAGCACCGTCACGCCCGCTCCGTCGAAGCGAAAGAGACGAAACTTGAAGGAGGTCGAGCCGAGATTGGCGACGAGAATGTTCATGGACGGCGGTCGGTGGTCCGGCGAAAGGCGCAGGCGTTTCGCGGCTCCATTGAAGGAATAAGCGCGACCTAGGCCGCACCAGAGATCCAGCGGCCGAGCTGGGCGAGTTCCTCGTGGGGACGCGGAATCACCTGCACACTGACGACTTCGCCGACCGTGCCGGCAGCCTCGGCGCCGGCGTCGATGGCGGCCTTCACGGCGGCGACGTCACCGCGGAAGAACGCGGTCACGTAGCCGCTGCCGACTGCTTCATAGCCGGTCATGGTGACGTTGGCGGCTTTGAGGGCGGAATCCGCGGCTTCGAGCAGCGCGCAGAGACCCTTCGTTTCAATCATGCCTAGTGCTTCTTGTGTCATGATGGGAAAAGGTTGGGGTGGAGGTTGCGCCGGATCACAAACCGACCTGCTTGAGCAGATCGGGGTGCGGGCGGGGAATGACGTGCGAGCAGACGAGCTCGCCGACGCGCTTGGCGGCCTCAGAACCGGCCTCAACGGCGGCTTTGACACTGCCGACGTCACCTTTGACGACGACGGTTACATAACCGCCGCCGATCTGAATCTGGCGGATGAGCGTGACGCTCGCCGCCTTGACCATGGCGTCGCTGGCTTCGACGGAGCCGACATAGCCACGGGTTTCTATCATGCCGATGGAATCACTCATATTGGTGGATGGATGAGGGTTGAGGTTGTTATGGAAAGCCGCGGGTGGTTATTTCAAAAGCTCGACGGGCGTGTCGGGCTGAAGGGCACAGGCGTTGCCTTCGTCGGTATCGATATGCACCTCGAGGCGGAAGTCGGCATGCACGCGTACGAGCAGGCGGTCAAAGACCGTCGCGCACGGACCACCGATGCGGAGCTTCATGTAGTCTCCCTGCTTCACCCCGTAAAACGTGGCGTCGTCGGGGCTCATGTGCACGTGCGGCGCGGCGCGGATGACGCCTTCCTTCATCTCGAAAAATCCGTTCGGCCCCATAAGCATGCAGCCAGGGGTGCCGGCAATGTTGCCCGACAGACGGATGGGAATCTCGAAACCGAGCGCAATGGCGTCGGTCAGGGCGAGTTCTACTTGGTTTAGCTCGCGGCACGGACCGAGAATGCGGAGGTTGGAAATCACACGGCTGCGTGGACCGATGAGCGTGACCATTTCCTGCGCGGCGTATTGGCCTTTCTGATAGAGCCACTTCATCGGGGTGAGGGTACGGCCCTGGCCAAAAAGCGCTTCGGCCGCCACCGGTGTCAGGTGGCAATGTCGCGCGCTCACGTTTACAACGAGTGGATTCGGAGCGAGCGCCATGTGCGGAGGCTTCCGCCCCAGTCGTTCATAAAGAACGCGGCGAACCAAATGCTCGACTTCGGCCCGATGCGGTAAAGATGGGGGTGAAAGCATGGAAACTAGTGGCAGATTTCGGTCAGTATTTGGGAGTTATTGAAAGCAGTCAAATAAAAAGTTGCATTATCTATCAAAACATTCCATCCTCTTCCAGAAATGCACCTTGAAGAGCGCCAGGCGAAGATCGAAGCCTATCTACAGGAGGCTGAATTCGCGTCGCTCGAAGAGCTTGCACAGCGGGTGGAAATGTCTGTGTCGACGGTTCGCCGCGACCTCACTGAATTGGAGCGCGCTGGAAAGGCTAGGCGCACCCATGGTGGAGCTCGCACGCTCCAGCCAAAAACGGATGAATTCGTATTCAACATTCGCGACACCCGTCAGGTTGATGAGAAGGAGGCGATCGGCGCGGCGTGCGCATCGCTCATCGAGTCCGGCCAAAATGTCATCATTGATGGCGGCACGACCTGTTATCATGTCGCCAGACATCTCGGCGACAAGGTTGCACAGATGATTACGAATTCACTGCCCATCGCCAATCTGTTCTCCGGATCGAGCCGTCACGAAGTGCTCGTCTCCGGGGGAATCATCTACCCGCGGCTAGGTGTGCTGGTGGGTCCACACGCCGTGGAAACGTTCTCCCGCGTGCATGCTGACGTGGCCATTCTAAGCGGCAGCGGCATTTGCGAAGAGGGCATCTATAACTCACACGCTTTGCTTGTGGATATCCAACACGCAATGATGGCCGGGGCCGCGAAAGTTATCTTTTGCCTCGACCATTCGAAATTCAATCGGCGCTCGACCTTCTTCCTCTCGGATTTTGAACCAATCGACTTGGTTGTGACCGACGCCCAGGCGCCTGAACCACTGGTGACTGCACTTCGGACTAAAGGGATTGAGGTCGTCGTGGCTCCGGCTGCCACTCCCGTAGCGGCAAAATAGTCCTCCGGGGCGAATCCGCGCCAGTTTTTCCCCATGCCCCGCCCCCGGACTTCTTCACACGGCCTTTTTATATCATCGTAACGGAGATAATCAGTCTTGGTTAGCGGCAAATCTTCAGCCGCTTTCTTCAGCAGTGATCTCTCTTTGGTGGCAGTGATGAGGCTTTCGTTTGTTTCGCCTCTTGTGAGGAAGTTGAT
Source organism: Opitutia bacterium (assembly GCA_003142615.1). Classification (GTDB taxonomy): domain Bacteria; phylum Verrucomicrobiota; class Verrucomicrobiia; order Opitutales; family Opitutaceae; genus Fen-1467. The sequence goes on from PLMW01000077.1 coordinate 26,381, forward strand.
CGATTGCATGCCATAGCTGGAAAAGCCCGTTGATCCATGGTTTCTGTGGGCGACTACCAGCTCATGTGCATTACCGTCAATGCATTATAAATCACGTGAACGCCAAGGCATGAGGTGTATCCATTTCTATTTCGCTCCAACTGGCTCGACTCCTGCTCTTTCTTAACGCAGGAGCTGCATTCCATGCAGGCCCGTCCACTCATTTACCTTCGGGCGGCCGATGATTCACTAGGACAGGCCAATGTCACACTCTGCAACGCCCTCGAGTAATCCGTCGCTTAGTAAACACCCTTGCTGACAAGTTATTCACAGGGGTTTTTCAGGAGCGTGTTCAGAGTAAAATCACTGCTTGTTCACGATTGAGTTGTGCGACCGTTAGTTGGTGGGGAAAATCCGCGATGCACGGTCTACGACAAGAAAGCAAAAGGCGGGACATGGATCCACCGAGAGGGGTGTCAAGAACGGCTGTCATGGTGGAGGTAAACTCCCTGGCTCATGCCGTTCTGGCATCTCGATCTTACAGCAGCATATTATCAATCAGCCGCACCTCATCCACCCAGGCGGCGATGGCCATCATGGCCTTGCCGGGTAATACCTCACGAACTGCTTCCATGGTGCAGCGATCCACGACCGACGCATAGATCACCCGCACGCGCCGCCGGGTGCCCATGAGGTGCGTGGCCTCGGCCACCAGGCGGTCGACGTTGCGCACGCCGCCATCGACCATCTCCTTTGCGCGCTTCAGCGCCTGCGAGATGATGAGCGCCTCCTCCCGCTGGCTCGCTGTAAGGTAGCGGTTGCGTGAGCTCATCACGAGACCGTCGGGCTCGCGCACCGTCGGAGCAGTCACGATGTCGATGCAGCAATGGAGGTCGTTAACCATCTTCTTGATCACCATCACCTGCTGCGCGTCCTTCTGGCCGAAAACGGCGATATCGGGTCGCACAATGTTAAACAGCTTGGCGACAATGGTGGTAACCCCCCGGAAATGGGTCGGCCGCGAGACACCGCAGAGAGGTTTCGAGATCAGCTCCTCGGTAACGTAGGTCGAGTAACCCCGGGGATACAGCTCATCGACCGTTGGCGCGAAAACGATGTCGGCGCCCGTCTTTTCACACAAGGCGATGTCGCGCGGCAGGTCGCGCGGATACTTCGCAAAGTCTTCACTCGGGCCGAACTGCGCGGGGTTGACGAAAATCGACACGACCACCGTGTCGGCTCGTTCCTTGGCGAGCCGGATGAGGCTGAGATGCCCTTCATGCAGCGCGCCCATCGTCGGTACGAGACCAATCAACCGGCCTTTGGACCGCAGATTCACCGCGGTGGACTGCATGTCGAAGACGGAAGCGATCACTTGCATGGCAGGGAGGCGTCACGCCGGCCTGGGTGGCGCGCGGAAAAGACCGGGCTTGAACTATCCCGGCGTCGCCAACTTTAATCAAGTCCTTTGCTCGGGACACCCGGTTGACTTCCGTCCATTCGCGCGGCTCTCTTCCACCTTCCTTAAGCCCAATGATCCGTATCAACGAACACTACACCAAGCTCAAGGCGTCGTATCTTTTCGCTGACATCGCTCGCCGCGTCGCCGCCTTCCAGCAGGCCAACCCCGGCCGGTCCCTCATCCGCCTCGGCATCGGTGACGTCACCGAGCCGCTGCCGCCGGTGTGCATCGCCGCACTCCACGCCGCCACCGACGAGATGGCGAAGCGCGAGACCTTCAAGGGCTACGGTCCCGACCAGGGCTACGCCTTCCTCCGCGAGGCCATTGCCCGGCACGACTACCAGACGCGCGGCTGCAAGATCGAACCTGACGAGATCTTCGTCTCCGACGGCGCGAAGTGCGACTGCGGCAATATTCAGGAAATCTTCGCCCCCGACGCCCGCATCGCCATTCCCGATCCCGTCTATCCCGTCTATCTCGACACTAACGTCATGGCAGGCCGTACCGGCCACGAGCGCGACGGCCGCTATGAGGGCATCCTTTACCTCGATTCCACGCCCGCCAACGGTTATGTGCCAGCGCCGCCCGCGCAGCCGGCGGACCTGATCTACCTTTGCTTTCCCAATAATCCCACGGGGGCGGTCGCCACGCGGGCCCAGCTCACCGCGTGGATCGAATACGCGAAGCGCCATCGCGCCGTCATCCTCTTCGACTCCGCCTACGAAACATTCATCCGCGACCCGCAGCTCCCCCACTCCATTTACGAAATCGACGGTGCGCGCGAGGTGGCCATTGAAATCCGCAGTTTCTCCAAGACCGCCGGCTTCACCGGCACGCGCTGCGCCTACACCATCGTGCCCAAGACGCTGGTGGCTTACGACGCGGCCGGCACGGCACATCCGCTCCACGGCCTGTGGTACCGCCGCCAGTCGACCAAGTTCAACGGCGTTTCCTACCCCGTGCAGCGCGCCGCCGCCGCCATCTATACCGAGGAGGGAAAAAAGCAGACGCGCGCCCTCGCCGATTTCTACCTCGGCAACGCGAAGCTCATTCGCGATGCCCTGACGCGTCTCGGTTTCCCGTGTGCCGGCGGTGACAACGCCCCTTATATCTGGGTCAATGTCGGCCGGGACTCGTGGCAGTTTTTTGACCTGCTGCTCACCAAGGCCGGCGTGGTCGTCACGCCGGGCGCCGGCTTCGGCCGGTGCGGCGAGGGACATGTGCGCATCAGCGCGTTCAACAGCCGCGAAAACGTCACCACCGCGCTCGAGCGCATCGCCGCCGCGCTGAAGTGACGCTGGCCGCCTATTTCGCCGGCTCTTTCGGCAACGCCGCCGCGATATCACGGCTTAATCCAGCCAGGGCCTCGCTCAGTTTCGCGGCCAGCTGTCCGTGGTCGCGGCCATCCCAGCGCAGTCCCGACGCGGCGTAGTTCCCCTCGGCCACCGTTCCCGCGGATCCGACTGGCGCCAGGATCCGCCAGTTGGCGGCAAAACGCACGTCGCCGTCAGCCGTGCCTTCGCAGGCGCTGACATGCACCAGAATTTCAAAATCGCGCTGCTCATCGGCCCGGAACGGTTGCATGGAGACCCGCGCCACATTTTTGAGTGACCGCAGATTTTCTACCAATACGCGTGCAATACCCTGGTCAAGCGGCTCGCCCCAGCGGACGAAATCCAGAAACATGATTTCGTTGGCATGGGAGCGGATGGCGAACGGTTTCCCGCGCAGGTAGGCCGGTACATCGACCGCGCGCACTCCTACCACCCACTGTTTCAAGGCCGCCGCCGTGTCCGTTTCCAGGCGGATGTCGGTCGAGGTAAGCAGATAATAGCGTGTCAGGTCGGACTGCGCCTGGGGCAGGGGCAGGGAGCAAGCAGCCAGAAGACAAAAAACAGAAACCAAAAAACAGAAACCGGAAACCGGAGACCGGAAACTGGAGAGCAGATCCCAGACGTCAGATGTCTGCCGTTTGAAACCGGATGCTGTGCCCCCGGCTTTCGACTTTTGACCTTCGACTTTTAACTTCATTGCCATGCCCTCCATGTCTCGGTGGTTCATCCTCACTGGGGTTTTCGCCCGGTGATGATCGCGTTGGGGTTGCGTTCGAGGAAGTCGGCCAGACGCTGCACCGCCGCTGCCGCCTCGCGCAATTGTTCGAGCGTCTTGTCCGCCTCCTCGCCCACTCCGCTCTGCGCGGCGATGAAGCGCTGCGCACTGGCGGCCGCGTCATTAAAGGCGGCAAGCGACTTGCGCGCCTCCTCGAGGGTCTGCACGAGCTTGTCGCTCGTGGGCTGCACCTGTGTGTCGAGCCGGGCGATCAGCGCCCGCAGGTCGTTGCTGGCGGCATTCAGGTTGCCGAAGGTTTTCTTGATCTCCGGGTCGGTCGCCATGGTCTCCACCGCCTCGGCCGCCTTCGCCCAGCGTTCGCTCAGGCGCGCCGTGTCCACCGCCTGCAGTTTCTGGTTGGCCGTGACCAGCATCGCGTTGAGGTTGCGCGACAGGCCGGCGAAATCCACGCGCTTCAGGTCGGAGAGAATCTCGGTGAGGCTGGCCTGATACTCGGAGATCGCCGAGGGCACGGCGGGCATGACGATGCGCTTGGCATCGGCGGCCTGGGCCCCGGTCGGATATAGGTGCGGGTCATAGAAATCGAGCTCGACGAAGAGCAAGCCGGTGGCGAGACCGACCACACCGAGTTGCGCGCGCAGCCCGTGGTCGACCAGCGCCTGCAGCGCGCTCCGGTCGGATACATCGATGGCCTGACCCTTGTCGTCGATGATCATGTTGCGGCTGAATTCACACACCACTGCGACCACTGACTTGTTGCTCGCGGCGTCGTAGCGGACGTTGAGGTCGACCACCCGGCCGACCCGCACGCCGCGCAGCTTCACCGGCGAGCCCAGGTCGAGGCCGTGGATCGATTCGTCGAAGTAAACCACGAACCGCTGCGGCTTGGAGAAGAAGTTCACGCCGCCGAACGAGAGTAGCGCGACGAGCACGAGCAGCATCGCGCCGAGCACGAACAGGCCGACCACCGCTGGACTGATCTTGGTTTTCACGGCAACTGGTAATTAAAAGGAATGAACAGAACGGACGGAGGCAACGTCCAAAGTCTCGCCCCGACGGCGCCGGCGACCCGCATTGCGCGCGGCCGGTTCATGCCGTTTTGACCTCCTCCCCGCCACGGGTCAGAAATTCCTGCACCCGCGGGTCGCCGCTCGTGGCGGCCAGTTCGCGCGGCCGGCCCTCGGCGATGATGCCCTTGGCGTCGTGGTCGAGCATGATCACGCGGTCGGCCAGCGCATAGATGTTCGCCAGCTCGTGCGATACGATGACCATCGTCGTGCCGAGCGTCTCGCGGATCTGCAGGATGAGTTCGTCCAGTTTCCGCGAGAGGACCGGATCGAGCCCGGCAGACGGCTCGTCGAAAAAAACGATGCGCGGATCGAGCGCGAGCGCCCGGGCGAGGCCGGCGCGCTTGCGCATGCCGCCGCTCAACTCGGCCGGGAAATAGTCCTCGAACCCCGCCAGCCCCACCTGCGCGAGCTTGAGGGCCACGATCTCTTCGCGTTCACGCCGGCTGAGCGTGGTGTATTCCTCCAGGGGCAGCGCGACATTCTCGCGGAGGGTCATGGAGCTCCAGAGGGCGGAACTCTGGTAAAGCACGCCGAAAGTCTTGAGCAGGTTGCGGCGCGCCGCGAGGTCGTCGTTGGTGAAGTTTTCGCCGAAGTAGCGCACCGTACCCTTCGCCGGTTTCATGAGCCCGACGAGGTGGCGCAGGAGCGTGGTTTTGCCGCAGCCGCTGCCGCCGATGACGAAAAACAGTTCGCCCTCCTTCACCGTGAAGGTGATCCCATTGAGCACCACCGTGTCGCCATAGCGGCACTCGAGGTCTTCAACCTCGATCGCCAGGGCGGCGGAACCGGGTTCGGGCATCCCGATTTTCGGCTCAGGGTTCGCGTTCATATTCCCAGCACGTTGAACAACACCGCAAAAATGGCGTCGGCCACGATCATCAACAGGATGCTCGTGACCACGGCCGACGTGGCCGCGCGGCCCACGCCTGCCGCGCTGCGTTCGGCCTGCAGCCCGCGCAGGCAGCCGGCCACCGCGACCAGCATGCCGAAGACCACGCTTTTGATGAGGCTGACGCTTATGTCGGACAGGTCGATGATGGTCTGCGTTTCGATCCAGTAGGCGCTGGGCGGAATCTCAAGCACACTGGCCGAGACGATCATGCCGCCCAGGATGCCGAGGCAGTTGGCATACATGGTGAGCAGCGGCGTCATCAGCGTGAGCGCAAGGAGGCGCGGCATGACGAGAAAATCCACCGGGGGGATGCCGAGCGTCTCCAGCGCGTCGATTTCCTCTCCTGTTTTCATGTTGCCGATCTGCGCCGCAAAGGCCGCGCCGGTGCGGCCGGCAATCACGACGCCGGTCATGACCGCGCCCATCTCGCGAAACGTGCTCAAACCGACGATGTCGGCCACCCAGATGTCACCGCCAAACTGCCGCAAAATGATCGCCCCGGTGTAGGCCAGCGTCAGGCCGATGAGAAAACTGCTCAGGCTGACGATGGGCACCGCCATCGCGCCGCACTGCTGCATCTCGGAAAAACAGTCGCGCCAGCGGAACCGGCCCGGACGCTTCATCAGGCCGATGGCGCTCAGTGTGCACTCGCCGACAAAGTCCGCGAAGTCACGGATCTGCCGCCATAGGTCGGTCGCGGTCAGCCCCACGCTGGCGAGGAAGTTCTGCGCATGGTCGGACGGCACGCGTTTCTCCTGGGCCAGCGCCAACTGCTCCACGAGACGGCGCACCGTCTCCGGCAAGGCCGTCGTGTCGCAGGCCGCATCCGCGGCACGGCACCAACCCTGCACCTCGTAGACAAACCTTACCAGCGAGCTGTCCCAGCGCTCCACCCCGTCCATGCACAGCCGTATCGCGCGCGGCCGGCTGTCGCCCAGCACCTTCGGCCAGGCCGGCAGCGACTGGGTGATGCGCCAGGCGCCGCCGAGGTTCACCACCAGGCTTTCCCCTTCCGGGGTGGCTTCGGCGCGAGCGGGAGTTGGCACCGCACTCATTGTCACCACTTTCAACCGTTCGTGCCCACTTCACCAGAATTTTTTCGTGTCTTTCCGCGTGTTCCGTGGGCAATCTTTGCCCGCCATGCGCTACCGGAGCATCCTATTCGACCTCGATGGCACGCTGCTCGATCACCTGCCGGCGATCCACCGCTGTTATGCGCACACCCTGCCGCAGTTGGGGCTGCCCGCGCCCACGCGTGAGCAGGTCCGGCGCGCCATCGGCGGCGGTCTGGAAAACGCCATGCGTTGTTTTGTCCGCCCAACCGATCTGCCCCGCGCCCTGCAGCTTTACAGCGCTTACTGGGACCGGACCATGCTTGACGGCGTGGAGCTGATGCCCGGGGCGGGCGAGTTGCTGCGCGCCCTGCACGCCCGCGGTTGCACGCTGGCGGTCCTCACCAACAAGCTCGGTACCTCGTCGCGCATGGTGTGCGATTACCTCGGCATTGCCCCGCTGTTCCGCGGTATTTTCGGCGCGCAGGACACTCCGTGGCTCAAGCCCGACCTCCGGCTCACGTCCCATGTGCTCGCCGCGCTCGGCGCCGATGCCGCGACCACCTGCCTTGTCGGCGACTCGCCTTTCGATGCCGAGGCTGCGCACAAGGGCGGACTCTCCTGTTTTCTGGTCACCACGGGCACACACTCACTGGAAGAGCTTCAAGCTGCCGGCGCGGAGCATGTCTACCCCGACCTGCCCTCGCTGGCGCGCGAGGTTTTCGACCTGCCCCTCAAGGCGGCGCCCCCTGCAGATCGTTCAGGGTAGGCTCAGCGCCACGACGTTGTTATGCGCAGCGTCCTTTTCGCCGAGAAGAGCAGTAGCACCCGGCCCTGCGCCGGCTTGGGGACTCAAGGTTCCGTCTTTACTCATCGTTATCATCCACTTTTCCGGATCCTTCGCAGTCGGGGCAGGTCACCGTGCCGGCGCCCCGGCATTGGGGGCACGCCTGTGTGCCCCGGTTTGTTTCCGTGATCAATTCGAGCTGCCTGTCCTCCACTACTCCGCGGCCCTCGCACTTGAGGCAGTCGATTGAGCCCTTGCCGTTACACCGAGCGCAGATCGGCATGTTTGATCCTTTCTCTCCTGGTTATGTTCACCATGAGGCTTTTGCCGGTGTCTGTCAGATAATTTCTCACCAAGTTTGATCCCACCCGGTTGCGCCGGTCATATCGACCGGAGCCCGGCGGGACCGGCGCCGCCCCGGCCGATCTCACGTACCATTTCCACCGGCGACGGCGCTTCCGCGCTTTCATTTATTCCAATCGTGTTTATCCGTGGAATCCGTGGTTAATTCTCCGTCCCCAGGCCCCGAATCGCTCGCCGGCGTTCTCGAGCGCATCATTTTCCTCAACGAGGAGAACCACTACACCATCGCCGAATTCCGCCGCGAGGACACCGACGAGAAGGTGACCATCGTCGGCCCCCTGCCCGGGGTGCAATGCGGCGAGACGCTCCAACTGCGCGGCTCGTGGACGCGCCACAGCCAGCACGGCGACCAGTTCAAGGTCGAGGCGTTCACCTCGGAACTGCCCTCCTCCGTCCATGGCATTCGTAAATACCTTGGCAGCGGTCTCGTGCCGGGCATCGGCAAGGTGTACGCCAACAAGATCGTGGATGCGTTTGGCGCCGATACCTTTCGCGTGCTGAGCGAGGAGTCCGCGCGCCTGCGCCGCGTGCCCGGCATCGGTCCGAAGCGCGCTGCCGCCATCAAGAAAGCGTGGGAGGACCAGCGCGCGCTGCGCGAAATTCACATCTTCCTCCAGACTTACGGTGTGACCACCTCCCAGTGCGTCAAGCTCGTCAACCGCTACGGTGCGCAGGCGAAACCGGTGCTGCTGGCCGAGCCCTACCGCGTGGCGCGCGAGATCGAGGGCATCGGCTTCAAGACCGCCGACCGGATCGCCATTAACCTCGGCTTCGCCAACGACGCCCCGCCGCGGCTCGATGCCGGCATCCTCTACGCGCTGGAAACCCTGCAGGAGGATGGGCACACCGCCTATCGTGAGGCCGACCTGCGTGACTACACGGCGGAACTGTTGCAGACCGGCTCCGAACGCATCGTCGCGCGGATTGACGCGCTGGTGGACTCAAAGCAGTTGGTCCGCCATCAACCCGCCGGCGTCGGCAGTCCCCTGCCCGGCTCCGCCTTCCTCCAGCTGCCCGTCAACGATCACGCCGAGCAGAAGATCGCCGCCGTCGTGGCGCGGCTCACGCGCGTGGCGTCGGGCCTGCCGGCGATCAAAGTGGAGGCCGCCCTGGCCTGGGCGCAGGAACGCGCCGGCTTTGCGTTCCATGAACTGCAGGCTGCCGCCGTGCGCCACGCACTGACGCACAAGCTTAGCATCCTCACCGGGGGACCGGGCACCGGCAAAACCTCGATCCTGCGCGCCCTCGTCGATATTTTGAAGGCCAAGCAGGTGCGCGTGCACCTTGCTGCGCCCACGGGCCGCGCGGCCCAGCGACTCACGGAAACCACTGGCGGGTTCGCCTCGACTATTCACCGCCTGCTGAAGTTCAACGTCGCCAAGGGCGGCTTCACCGTCAACGAGTCCAGCCCGCTCGCCACAGATTTTCTCATCGTCGACGAAACCTCGATGCTCGACGCGCGCCTCGCCGCCGCGCTCTTCGCGGCCGTGCCGGCGCGCGCGCACCTGCTGCTCGTGGGTGACATCGACCAGCTTCCCTCTGTCGGCGCGGGCAACGTGCTCAAGGATCTCATCACCGCCGGAGAGCGCGATGGCGCACCCATCCCGGTCACGCGCCTCACCGTCATCTACCGCCAGCAAGGGCAGAGCCTCATCGTCACCACCGCCCACGCCATCAACGCCGGCGATCCGCGGCCCCCGCCCGTAGCGCACGACCTCGCGGGCGTGCAGGCGTGGAGTGACCTCAACTTCATCACCGCCGACTCGGCCGAGGACTGCCTGCAAAAGGTGATCGCACTCTGCACCGAGTTCATCCCGCGGTATTACCGCTGGTGTCATCCGATCAACGACGTGCAAGTGCTCGCACCCATGCACAAGGGGGTGGCGGGCGTAACCAATCTCAACCAGCAGCTCCAAGCCGCGCTCAACCCGCACCGCCACGGCCTGCGCACCGTTGCGGGCGAGTTCCGCCCCGGCGATAAACTCATCCAGCTCCGCAACAACTATGACAAGGGCCTTTTCAATGGTGACATCGGCTCGGTGCTCACCGTCGATTCCGAAAAAGGCACGCTCACCGCCGACTTCGACGGCGAGAAGCACACGTTCGAGCGTGGGGACTTCAGCGACGTCGCTCCCGCCTACTGCATCAGCATTCACAAGAGCCAGGGCAGCGAGTATCCGGTGGTGGTCATCCCGCTCCTCAAGGCGCACTTCGTGATGCTGCAGCGCAACCTCCTCTACACCGCGCTCACCCGCGGACGGAAGAAGGTGTTCCTCGTCGGCGAGCCGGCGGCTTACATGATGGCCGTGCGCAACAGCGAATCCAAACAGCGTTGCACCCATCTACGCGAGAAACTGGCGGCGCTGGCGGTTTCGTCGTAGATGGCGGGCGGCGGGCGCCGGTTTAATATGAATTGTTTTCACCACCTTCTTCGGATCACGGGTGCGGCTCTTGCCGCCACTCTCTGCTGCGGCCGCCTCGTCGCGACTGATCTCACCGTCTTTGCCGCGGCCAGCCTGTCCGACGCGCTGCGGGAAATCGCCGCCGCCTACGAGAAAACCACGGGCGACACCGTGCGGCTCAACCTCGGCGCGTCGAGCCTCCTCGCCCGCCAGATCCGGGAAGGCGCACCCGCCGACCTGTTCTTCTCCGCCGACGAGGCCAAAATGGACGACCTCGCCAGGGCCGGCCTCATCGACCCGGCAACGCGGCGCAGCCTGCTTTCCAACTCATTGGTGATCGTGGTCGCCGCCGACAGCGATCTGAAGCTCTCGTCCGCGCAGGACCTCACCAAGGCCGCGGTGCGCCGGCTCGCGCTGGCCGAGCCGGAGACGGTGCCGGCCGGCATCTACGCCCGGGAATATCTCCAAAAACATGACCTCTGGGAGGCGGTCGTGGGCAAGATGGTACCCACTGAAAACGTGCGGGCGGTTCTGGCGGCGGTCGAAAGCGGCAATGTGGACGCGGGCATCGTTTATAAGACTGATGCTCTCAGTTCAAAAAAAGTGCGGATCACCTATGAAGTCCCGCGGGACGAAGGTCCCCGGATCTCCTATCCGCTTGCCGTGATCAAAGGCGGTGGCAATCCCCGGGGAGCGTCGCACTTTCTCGCGTGGCTGACCTCGCCGGCTGGCAAATCTGTGTTCGCCAAGTACGGTTTCATCACCGAACCTTGAAACCGGGTTCGCCCTTCCTCTGTGTCATTTGAAGTCTGGCAGGTCGCTTGGTTCACCACTTGGGTCGCCGCCGTCGGCACCCTGCTTATTCTTCCACCGGGAATTGCCCTGGGCTGGCTGCTGGCCCGGAAAAACTGGCGCGGAAAAACCCTCGTGGAGACTCTCGTGACCCTGCCCCTGGTGATGCCGCCGGTGGCCACTGGTCTCGTGCTCCTGAAACTGCTCGGGCGGCGGGGTCTGCTTGGGCGCTGGTGCGAAAGCTTTTTCGGCGTGGAGATAGTTTTCACCTGGCGGGCGGTCGTGATCGCCACCGCGGTCATGTCCTTTCCGCTGCTCGTGCGCACGGCCCGCCTCGCCCTGGAGGGCGTGAATCCACGATACGAGCAGGTCGCCCGCACGCTGGGTGCCGGACCCTGGCGGGTGTTCTGGACGATCACGCTGCCGCTGGCCGCCCGCGGGCTCGCGGCGGGTGTGGTGCTGGCCTTCGCCCGAGCCCTCGGCGAGTTTGGCGCCACCATCATGGTGGCCGGTTTCATCCCGGGTCGCACCGCCACGCTTTCGCTCTCCATCTACCATCTGGTCCAGCTCAGCCGCGACCATGAGGCGTGGGGACTGCTGGCCATTTCGGTCGCGCTGGCTTTCGGCGCGCTCTGGCTGAGCGAGGTCCTGCTGCGCAAAAGGCCGTCGCCATGAATCTCGAGATCGCGCACCTGCAACTGCCGCTCACGGCCTTCGCCCTCGAGATGAATGCACGGCTTGGTGCGCGCATCACCGGCGTCTTCGGCGCCTCCGGCTCGGGCAAGACCTCGCTGCTCGAAGTCATCGCCGGGCTGCGCCGTCCCGCCGCCGGCCGGATCGTCCTCGATGGCGCGGTGCTCTCGGATGCGGCGAGCGGAGCCTTCCTCGCGGCGGAGCAGCGCAGCATCGGCTATGTGCCGCAGGACGACGCGTTGTTTCCGCATCTGAACGTGCGCCAGAATCTCTGCTATAGCCACCTTGCCGGTAAAAGGGGGCACCGGTCTGGAATCACCTACGAACACGTCGTGGCTGTGCTCGACATCGCCGACCTTACCGAGCGCCGCGTGGCCTCCCTCTCCGGCGGCGAACGGCAGCGCGTGGCTTTCGGGCGCGCGGTGCTCGCCTCACCGCGTCTGCTGCTGCTCGACGAGCCGCTGGCCGGTCTGGATGCGGAGCTGAAGGAGCGGGTGATCCCCTATCTGCTCACCATCCGCGACGAATTCGGCATTCCCATGCTCTACGTCAGCCACAACGCGGATGAAATCGTCGCTCTGTGCGACGACGTGCTGCTGCTCGACCGCGGCCGCTGCGTGCGGCGGGGCATGTCCGCCGATCTCTTTGCGATCAGCGCGGCGCCGCACTACATTCTCAAACCGGATTGAACGGCCTTGGCCGCCCCGGGGTCCTCCTTGTGCACGGAACTCGCCATCTGCGAGACATCGCGCGTTGCCATCGGCCCCGACCGATGGCTTACTTCGTCAGGCGTTTCAACGCCTTGTTGATTGCGCCGAGATCACATTTCTCCGGGTCGTGGCCCGGCCCAAGCCATTCCCGCCATTCACGACCGAGATCGGTCTCGGGATGCTTGAGGCAGTAGAGCATGTCCTTGTAGGCCTCGATGCCGCCGCAATCCTCGGGCGGACCGGCGCGTTCGCCTGCCACGCACCGCGGGTAGGCGGCGCCTTTCTCGGCAGCAACGGTTTTCTCCAGGCGGATGTCCACGTGCCACCCCTCGGCGAAGAGATAATCGTAAGCAGCGCGGTCATGCTCGGAGAGGCATACATCGACGAGTGTCACGTCGCGGTCATCCTCGATCACCACGCCGTCATGGTCCATGGGATTGCCATAGCGCTTTTCCCCAACGAAGAACACGTGCGACTGGTAATCGTACCAGCCGAACAGCACCTGGATGGCCTCATGCAACCGGCTCAGCCACATGGTTTCGCGCACCAGCAATCGGCGCCAGATCCGTGGCTGGATGGACGCCACGGTGAGGCGGAGGGCGTACACCTTGCCGCGCGGAGTCTTCTTCACCCCCGGGCCGCGGCCTTCGTGCAGGGAAATCATACGCGGTCAATAAATCATCAATGCAACCATCGCGCAAGCCGTGCCCTGTTCTTTGGTCCGCCACAATCGCCTTCCCTGCGGATGCGTCCTTTCTTAGAAGACTTTGCCTTGATTCAGGAATGCGTTTAATCTATTCGCCCCGCCAGAAACCAGTCTCCAGCCTCCGACGTTCCCAAGTCATCATGTCGCACCCGCCCGCCCTCTTCTTGCGTCTGAACAATGAAGTCCGGGGCCCCTTCAGGAAGGAGCAGCTTCGTGAGCTGGCCGAACTCTGGATCATTACACCCACCACGGAGGTGTCCGAGAGCGCCGCCGGGCCGTGGACAAGGATCCAAGAGACAACGGGGTACGCCGATGTCTTTCGCGAACGGACGCAATACCAGTTCAAGGCAAAGGAATTCGCGAAGTTAAATCTGGATACGACGCCGCCAGTTGATCACCGGGATTTGATCGCGGCCGCCAACCGGGGGAATTCAACCGTGCCCGGCTTCCATCCACCCGTATCATCCAAATCTCCGGCCACGGTTGAGGAAGTCCTCCAGCTGAACCGCAAGCACGAACGCCAGGCGGGACTGGACGTACTGAAGCCCATGCCGCCCGTGATCAACCGCCGGCGGCGCGACTACTGGATTGTTCTGATCGGCGGCAACCTCTTCTTCTTTTTCGTACTGAATGCGATCAGCGGACCCGCCGTCGGCGCGTTGATGGCGTTTTTTTACACCGTCGGCATCACTTGGGTGATGTACGGCGTCATGGATAAGTACTGAGGTGGCGCGGCCCTCCCGTCTCAACGCTTGCCAAAAAACGCCCAGCAAAGCACCGCCGCCGCCGCGGAGACGTTAAGCGACTCCACTGCGCCGCTCCCGGGAATTCCCACCAGCCGTTCGCACGCAGCCGCCACCTCGGGCGTGAGACCGTGCTCCTCGTTGCCGAGCACCAGCGCCACCGGACGCGGCGTCGCCGCGCCGGACTGAGAATTCCGGGATCCCGGTCCTGCCTTCGGGGCCAGCGGCGCCGCACCGCGCACCGCTGCACCGACGACCGTATAAAACGGGCGCAGTTCGCGGATGAATTCCGCCAGCGATTTCACGCAATAAACCTCCACATATTCCATGCCGCCCTCAGCCACGCGGTAGGTCGCCTCGCCCGGCCGCGCCTGCTGCGGATGCAGCGGGATGACGAGCTGCTCCACCCCGAAAAACGCAGCTGTGCGTACGATGGCTCCAAGATTGTGTGCATTGCCGATGCGATCGAGCAGCAGCAGCGGTGCCCCCGCCTGAGCCCACCGGCGCACATCCTCGGACCGCGGCGACCGCAGCACACGCTGCCCGATCACCGCCACAATGCCGCCATGATGAACAGTGCCGGCGATCTTCTCCAGTTCAGCCGGCTCGACGCAGCGGTAGATCTTCCGCGCCACGGCGAGGGCCTTGCAGATGATGCCGATTCTCCGTCCTGTCCCATGATCAAAGTACAGGCGTTGGATCGCTCCGGCATCCTTCGCGAACAGTGCCCGCACCGCCGCCAGTCCGCAAACTGTGATTTCCTTCGGTTTCACAGTGCGGATTGAACTACAGTCTGGCCTCGCCCACCACGGTAAACTCTTCGCGGTCGTGATAGAGATGGCGGATGCGGAAGGCGGCGGCGTGGGTGGCGAAAGGTGAAGCCGGGTCGCGCAGTTCCCCGAGGAGTGCCAGCGGATCGGCGCGGCCGAATTTGAGGTTGACCACGAAACGGCGGCACCAGCGGTGCTTCAGCCATGGGTGCACGAGATGGCGCAACACATGATGGGGCTCCTCAACGAGGTCGCAAAAGAGCCAGTCGAAAACCTCGCCGGCTGCCGGGCGGAACCGGAACGCATCCTCGCGGCGGTGCCTGATCCGTGGATGGCCGAGCGCGCCACCCTTGAGCGGACCATGGTCGACCGCAATGACCTGTGCCCCGCGTCGAGCCGCGCTGTAACTCCAGCCGCCGGGTGCCGCGCCGAGGTCGGCCACCGTCTCGCCCGGCCGCGGTTCAACGCCAAGCACGCTGTAAGCTTCCTCGACCTTCAGGTACGAACGCGACGGCGCCGCCGCATGGTCGGCCATGCGCCGCTGTCCGCCGAGCACGGCGGTGCGCGCCGCAAATGCGCGGTCGAAATCCGTAAAGAAGACAAACAGCCCCCGGACCGGGCCGACACCACGCGGCGTCCCGGACAACGCCAGCCTGGCAACCCGTGAAAACCGGCGGCGCAGCCGATCATAAAACGTCTTCTCTCCGGCGATGACCCGCCGCGACAGGCCGATGGTGCCCGCCGATCCACCCCACACGCACGGCCAGGCGGCCTCAAGGCGTTCCTCGCGCAGCGACTCTGCAAAAAAACCGACGGCCTGTTGCACCAGTGTGTTGATCGTCCCGGCCCGGAGTTCGTGTGGAACCGGAAGCACGAGATGGGCAAAGGCAAGGTCGGGCGGATCACGGTCCGTTTCCCGGCTGCAAAGCACCCACCCGGCGCCCTGCTCGCGCAGGTCGTAGCCCACCCCGGCGAGTTCGCCGGCGAGATGCCTTTCGTAGCCAAGCTGACACGTCGCCAACATCCCGTCCATTGCGGCGGGCGGGGCTCGGCGACGCAAGCGCGCGGTGGCGGGCGTCTACGCCAGTTCGCAGGCGCCGCCTGCGCAGGCGACGACCTGCTTGAGCTCGGTGAGGTCCTCCTCCTCGCGCAGCAGGGTGTAGTCCACCGGCTGGTAGACGAGCGAGTTCCACTTCGCGATGTCCTCGCGCGTGGTCACCGACTCGCGTGGCGCCTGGGCATAGGCCTTGTCGCCCTGATCCTGCAGCAACGCCACGCCGGTGAAATGCTGGCGGTTATCCCAGATGAAGTCGGCCACGGCCGACCACTCGTCGCTGCGCACGGAGATCGTGCAGGAAACGTTGTGGTGGAGGCCTGGCGAGAATTTCTCGACCCGGCGGCCCGCCTGCACCCAATGCAGCTGCACGAGCCGCACATACTCGAGGTGTTTCACGGCCGAGAGATCTTCGCGGTAGATGCCGAAGGCCGGTCCTTCCACTGGGAAGGTGATGACCTCCGTGCGGCCGTTCAAATCGTAGACGCTCGATTCGACCATATGCGGATTGGCGCGCTTGAAATGCTGGAAAATCGGATCGTAGACATTGGTCTGCACGCGGCGGAAGTAGCGCAGGGAGTGGTGCGGGTGCAGGCCGCTGCTGGTGCCAAGGAGCAGGCTCGCCGTGCCCTCGGGTTTCACGCAGGTGGTGCGGGCGGCGGGATTGATACCCAACGCGCGGGCCACGACGGCGTTGACCGCCCTCACGACTGCCGCCCCGTTGCGCAGCACCGCCGGGTCGAGCAGCACCTCGGGCCGGTCGAGCACGCCGCAGATCGACACGCCGAGCAACGCCTCGCGCTCCGTGATCAGACGCGAGACCGGAGAGAGGTAGTTGAAGCTGGTGTAACCCGCCTGCAACGTGCCGATGACAGCGGCGTGTGCACAGAGCTCGTAGAAACGCCCCGGGGTTTCGGAAGCCGCGGCCGAGACCGTGGTGAGGTTGCAAAACTGAACGCCACTGAGCACGTCGCCTTCACGAAGCTCGCCCTCGTGGCCAAGCTCGCGCAGACGCGCGATGGCCGCGGCGTCGAGCTTGAGGCGCGGATGCAGGCCGATCTCCACACAGGGATTGGCGCCGTATTCCGGATCCTCCACGAAATAAAAACCCGGTTCGCCAAATTGTTTCTGCGCCTCAAACAGCTTGTCGAACTGGGCGCGGGTGGCCTGGGCGCGCACGATGATCGCGGAGTTGTTGCTCGCAGTGCGTTGCGGATTGTCCTGGAACCAGTTGCCCGTCTTGGCGGCAATCATCTCCTCGTCGTCGGCGGAAAAAAGGCAAATGGTTGCCGAGCGCCGCACCCCGCCCGAAAGTACCGCCTTGGCGGCCCACATGAGGATGTCGTAGGTCTCAATGGGGCGCAGGCGGCGGCCGGCGGCGCGTTGCACCATATGTTCAATGCGTGTCAACGAATGGAACAGCGGCTCGGGACCGGGCGCCTTGCCACCGGAGGTGCGCAGCGGGGCGCCCGCCGGACGGACGGTCGAATAGTCGAAGATCACACGGCGACCCTCGACCGCGGCCAGCATCAACTGATGCAATGCGTCGGCCCAGCCTTCGATCGTGTCGGGAACCACAAAGGTCGAGACGGGGGCGTTGGAGCGAAGCGGGGCAAGCGGCGGGAGCTTGGCCACATGCTGGCGCTGGACGGAAAATCCCACGCCGCAGCCGCAGAGCAGGAGGTAAAGCGTTTCGCGAAACGCCTCCAGTCGGTCAATATAGGTGAAGGCGCAGTTGTAGATGCGTGCGTGCTTGTTGAAAATCGCCTCGCCGCCGAACTGCAAGCTGCGCATCGAAGGCAGCACTTCGCGCCGCTCCACCGCGCCGAAGGCGGCATGAACGACCTCGTGCAGCCGGCCCAGCCGACCGATGCGCGTGAGATCCTCGGCGGCAACGTCGCCAGCCGAAAGCGCCGTGAGTGCAGCATCGCCGAGTGACGTGTCGGCGTAATGAGCGAGATGCATGTCACGGACGCGGCCGACGGCTTCCGCCCATGTCTCGCGGCGCCGAAGTTCGGTTGAGTAACGGGCGTAGCGGGAGATGGCTATAAAGTCCTGTAGTCCATTGGCGGGATGGGAAATGGGCACAGCAGAGCTATCCATGGTTGAAAATGGGTATAAAAAGCGTTGAGGGTCTGGCCTACCGCTAAGCGGCATGGGCTGTATGAGCCCCAAGAGGCCTACTACCTGTTGTGGTTTGCGATATGGTCAACCACAACGTATAGCGTAAAATGCATTATTACGCTTCCTGATAGCCATATGGGAATAGCCGATAACGGCATTCTTTGCCCACCTAGGAGTTTTTAAACTGAATCATATAAGTTACACTACTCGACAAAATTCTAGCGTTTCTCGGGGAAATTTCTGCAATAAACTTTAAAAAGAAAATCGTTGAATTAAGAAACCATGGACAATGCAAACGGGAACCATCATCGCCGCCGAACACGATGCTGGCGTGAAAGGAAAGCGATTTTGCGCACGGCACGCCCTGTGTTGGTGGATGGAGGTGACAGTTGATCGTTACGAGACTATGCTAATGAGTGCGCTCGTCGTATTTTTTCAGATTGCTGGTCCTTTCGACGGTGATCGCGCCTACGCGGAGATTAGAAAATCGAGGACATCCGGCGATGCATCAGTGACGAGTACCTGATCCCATGGCATTGCCGACTGAATCAACAACGGCATCTTACTCCGGACGACTCCTCGCGCGCCCTTCTTGTTTCTCATCTGATTAAGATCCACTGGCAGCAAAAACCTGCGACCGACATCAGCTGAGACAAAACCGGTCAAACGGGTTTGTCGTGCGTTCAGCTGAAGCGACGATACTCGCGCAGATGGCTTGGCGAGACGCCGTGCATCGCCTTAAAGCAGCGTGAGAAGTGATAGGGATCGGCAAAACCAACACGCTGTGCTGCTTCCTTCACAAGTCCACCCGTCTCGACAAGGTATTCCGCCGCCAGGATCATTTTCCTGCGAAGAAGGTATTGGTATGGGCTGGTCCCCTGAAAGCGGCGAAAAAGCCGGCAGACACTCGTCGGTTTAATGCCGATGGCATCAGCGATATCCCCCAGCGTCATGAATTTTTCCATGCGGACATCGATCAACGCCCTGCAGCGCAAAAATAGTTCCTCGGCGGCATCGCCGTGTTGCGCCGGGTGCAACGTGAGGTCTTCGATCTTGAGCAGGAGCACCTCAAGACGCGCGGTACATAGCCGTGCGACGAGTCGTCCATGATGCTGACCCTCCCTTATCAAATCTTCAAATTCGTTGCGCACCTCGGCGTGCGCCGTAAGCGTGCGCGCCTGTCCAGGCGCCACCCCTGCCCGCGCCAAGCGCATCGGCACGTCGGCTCCAGCCAGACACAGGAAATATTTCACCATCGGCCTGACCGGGTCGGTACTGATCATGCAATCAGTCTCCGGCGCGTAAGCGAAAACTGTCCCAGGCGCCAACCCGGCCTCGCTGCCATTGAGGCGCACCCTGCCCGCTCCCTCGGCAACGTATTCGAGGCCGTAATAGACAAATGCCGACCGGCGCACGAGGTAATCGACGTTGCAGGTTTCGCAACCACCGAAGATCAGCGTGAAGCGGGAGGCCCGGGCCGGCGCGAGCTTCAGAAAAAAATAGCGCCCCGCGGAGACCTGATGGGACAGCAGGCCGGCGCGCTCGCGGGAAGATTCCATATTCGCCACGTCCTCACGGACAATGCGACAGGCTGTTCTTCGAAGCAAGCCATGTTGGGACAATAATCTCCATCATGTTGCCTAGATTTTCCATTCCACCCGACAATACTCTGTTGGTATAATTACTGCACATCCTCGTTTATCACACAGCAACCATGGACAATTTTCTCTAGGCTCGTGAAGGCCGGCCTTCACTCAACCGTCTGTTTTCACCATTACTCCTGATGAAAAAGCTTCCGAAGAAAACCGTCCTCCTCATCGCCAATGGCGATCTGCGCCAGTCCGCCAACGAGGTCTGCTGGCCTGCCCAGCAGGCCATGGAGCGAAAGCTCACCGCTGCCGTTGCCCGGTTTGGATACCGCCTCGTTCGCGCCCATCCTTACAAGCCCGCGCTTAAGCACGGTTTCATCGGCTCGCAACGGGAGGGCATGGAGGTGTTCACCTCCCTTGATCCTAAGGCTCCGCTTATCGTCGCCGAGGCGGTGTGGCAGTACTCGCACCACCTCCTCCATGGCCTCATCTCGCATCAGGCGCCGATTCTTACCGTGGCCAACTGGTCCGGCACCTGGCCCGGCCTCGTCGGTATGCTCAACCTCAACGGCTCGCTTACCAAGGCCGGCGTGAAGTATTCCTCGGTCTGGAGTGAAGACTTTGCCGACGAGTTCTTCCTCAAGGCCCTCGCCGCCTGGCTGAAGACCGGCGTCGTGACACACAAGACCGCGCATGTAAAACCGCTGGCCGCGGCCCAGGTGCCGGCGAAGGCGAAGTCTGTCGCAGCAAGGATCGCCACCACCCTCCGCCGCCGAAAAGCGATCCTGGGGGTATTCGACGAAGGCTGCATGGGCATGTTCAATGCCATTATCCCCGATGATCTTCTTTTCCCCACCGGCGTCTACAAGGAGCGCCTCTCGCAGTCTGCGCTCTACTATGGCGCCACCCAGATTCGCGACGAAGAGGCGCGCGTTGTTTACGAATGGTATCTCTCCAAGGGATTCAAATTTCATCTGGGCAAAGACGAGGCCACCGAGCTGACCGAGCACCAGGTGCTCTGGCAGTGCAAGACCTACATCGCCGCCTGCCGCATCGCCGACGAATACGGCTGCGACACCATCGGCATCCAGTACCAGCAGGGTTTGAAGGATCTGCTCCCCGCCACTGATCTCGTCGAGGGCACACTCAACAGTTCCGACCGGCCGCCGGTGAAGAATGCGCGGGGCGAAATCATCCGCGCCGGCGAGCCCATCCCGCATTTTAACGAAGTCGACGAGTGCGCCGGGCTCGATGGTCTGCTTACCAACCGCGTCCACCGGGCGCTCGGTCAGCCGGTCGAAAACACCTTGCACGATTTGCGCTGGGGCGATTGGGACAAGAGCGGCAGCACGGACGAATACGTGTGGGTCTTCCTTATCTCGGGCAGCGCGCCGGCCGAACATCATGTGGGTGGGTGGGCGGGCAGCGACTCGCTGCGGCAGCCACCGATGTATTTCCGCCTCGGCGGCGGCACGCTGCGCGGCATCGCGAAACCTGGCGAGATTGTGTGGTCGCGCGTGTTCGTCGAGAACGGCCGGCTCAAGATGGACCTCGGCCGCGCCAAAGTAATCTCGCTCCCGCGCGAAGAGACCGAGCGCCGCTGGCAGGAGACCACGATGCAGTGGCCAATCATGCATGCCGTGACCTACGGCGTTACGCGCGACCAGATGATGGCACGCCACAAGGCCAATCATATCCAAGTCGCCTATGCTCATAGTGCGCCGGAAGCCGACCTGGCCCTTTACACCAAGGCCGCGCTTGCAGCCGAGCTGGGTCTCGAAGTCCACCTTTGCGGCACCAAGGCCGGCGGCGAGTCATTCTAGCCGGCGGCTGCTTTTTTCATCACTGGATGCAACCGGGAAATCTTTCCCGCTGCCCCGGCGGTGGATTCCCTTGGGAACATGCCCCATCCCGGCATTGTTGATAGACTCAAGAATCGTCGCTGGCGTGAACACTCCAAAAGCGAACAGATGCCGGTCGTGTTTTCCCCGGTATTTATTTTGCATCTGGTAAATTCGCAGAAGCGTGCTACTGTTTTATCAAGATGAATAAAAAACTATTCCCGGGATTGCTGGATGCAGTAATGCAGAAAAACGGCATCAATCAGGTTCAACTGCATAAGCTCACCGGCATCGCGGTCTCCCGGATTAACAACTATCTTCAGGCCAAGTATCGCACCATCAAGCCGGCTCATATCCAGGCGATCTGCGAGAAGGTCACCGGCGATAATGTTGAACGCGCCGAGCTCGTTAAAACCTATCTCCTCGACCTGCTGCCCGACGCCATGAAGAACGTCATCGAAATCAAGGCGCTCACCAGCGTCCGTGATTTCGAGGATTGGTATCTCCGCCGCAACCGCCTGCCGCGCGATTTTGCCGGCGAGTTCGAGGATCTCTACAAAATGTGTGTCTCCTTCCCGCGGGTCCGCACGCGCACCGCCGACTGGATCCAGCTCATGAAGGAGTGCTCATCAAAGTAGGCCGTCACGCCAACCCTGGCCCCCGGATCGCGATCGTTTGAGGCAGGACCGCTTCGTTTAAGTCTTTTCAGCCTTTCCGGGGACGCGCAGCCTGAGCGGGTGCGCGTCCTCATTGCTTTTGATAAATTTAAAGGCTCCCTGAGTGCGCCGCAGGCATGCGACCTCGCGGCCCGTGCGCTCCACGGACTGCACCGCGACTGGCAGCTCGATCTCTGCCCGCTCACCGACGGTGGTGAAGGTTTCGCGGACATCCTTACGAAAGCGGCGGGCAGCCAGTGCCTGTCGTTCAAGGTGGCCGGGCCGCGTGGCGGATTAGTTGACGCCAGCCTGGGAATGGTGGCCACGCACAAGATTCCTGCTTCCGCTGGACATTGGCTTCAACTGCCGGATCCGGCGCTAAAATCCGAGAAGCCGATCGCCATCATCGAAATGGCCGCCGCCAGTGGCCTCAACCTGCTGTCACCAGAGCAACAGGATCCATGGCAAACCACGACCTATGGCACCGGCCAGCTCATTCGCGCCGCGACGGAGCTGGGCGCCGCCGCTATTCTCCTCGGAGCTGGCGGCAGCGCCACCAATGACCTTGGGCTGGGCGCGCTGGCTGCGCTCGGCTTGGAATTCCGCAGCTTCGATGGCGGCAAAATCCGGCCGCCGGTCCCTGCTCACTGGGAACGAATCGCCAGTCTTGATGGTGGTGTGTTTCCCTTAATCCCCCCGATTTTCATAGCCTGTGATGTGACGAATCCGCTGTTAGGCCCGCGTGGTGCCGCGGCAGTCTATGGTCGGCAAAAAGGCCTGCGATCTGAGGACCTGCCCCGCATGGAGGCAGCAATGGAACGCATGGCCCGTCTGCTCTGCGCTTACTGCGGCCAGCCGGCCATGCTGACGGAGACGCCAGGAGTAGGGGCGGCAGGCGGTCTCCCCTTCGGCCTGCTGGCGGGTGCGCATGCCCGACTGATACCGGGTTTTGACTTGGTGGCGGCATGGCTCAATTTGAGGGCGCGCATTGCAGCCGCAGACATCGTCGTGACGGGTGAAGGCTGCTTCGACGAAAGCTCCCTCTCTGGCAAGGGCCCCGGCGCCGTGGCGGTACACGCGGGAGCACTAGGGAAGACGGTTCATGTGTTCGCCGGAAAATGCACTGCCACCGCATCCGGCAAGGGCTGGAACCTCCACACCATCACGCCGGCCGGTCATTCCTTGGAACGGGCGAGTCGTGAAGCACCCGAACTGCTGGTACGCACTCTTCGAGCCGTGTTTTGAAAAATAGCGGGCGGGCCTCGTGATTTCCCAGGCGCGCCGGCGAACGACTCACCCGGCACCATCGCAGAAGGGTTTGCAGCCCAAACTTGGTTCCGACTCGACGCGCCGGCGCTTCCCGCCAAAGTGATTGTGCACATGGCCGTGTCGCCCCGACCGCGAGTACTATCTTTCCTCACTGCGACTTTGTCGCTTTTGTTTGGTTTTCTCGGCTGCTCGTCGGCGGCGGCGCGCGCACCCTCGTCAACTTCACCGGGTCAGCCCGCGCCTGCGGCAGCGATCGTGACAAAACCAACGCCTGCTCCACCGGTGGAGCAACCTGAGAACATCTTTCCGGTAATGCTCGGCATCGACGTGCTCGAGAGCCAAGGCTTCGCCGCCGTCAAGGGCAAACGCATCGGCCTGCTCACGCATGCGGCCGGCGTGAACCGCCGCGGCGTGAGCACCATCGAGGTGCTGCGGCGCGCACCGGGCGTGAAGTTGGTCGCGCTCTTCGGGGTTGAACATGACATCTATGGCGAGCTGCCGGCTGGGAAAAACTATTCCGACTACATCGACAAGCGCACCGGCTTGCAGGTGTTTTCCCTCTTCAGCGGCAAGTCCCGTAAGCCAACCAAAGCCCAGCTCAAGGGTCTTGATGCGCTGGTGATCGATCTGCAAGACATCGGAGCGCGCTCTTACACCTACGCGAGCGCCATGAAACTGGCGATGGAGGCATGCTTTGAAAATGGAATCGAGGTCGTAGTGCTGGACCGGCCCAACCCGCTGGGCGGTCTCAAAGTGGATGGCCCGTCACTCGACGCCGAATGGGTGAGTTACGTGGGCGAATTCCGTGTACCATACGTCCATGGTCTTACGATCGGCGAACTTGCCCTCATGGCAGCCAAGGCCCCCGGTGTACTTGCCGTGCCGGAAACCGTGCGCCTGAAAGGTCGCCTGACCGTCGTGCCCATGCGTGGCTGGCGGCGCGCCATGCGCTGGCCCGAGACCGGGCTGGCGTTCCTCCCCACCTCGCCCCTGGTTCCGGATTTCGCCGCGTGCGTCGGGTATGCAATGACCGGCCTCGGCTGTTCTCTTGGCGGCTTCCGCCACGGGATTGGCGAACAATACCCTTTTCGGGGTCTGTCGCATCTGACGGTTAAGAGTGAGGTCATCGAGCGTGAGTTGATCGCGCTCCATCTTCCCGGTCTGCAGTTCCGCCGGGTGGCCGTGCCCGACAAGAACAGCAAACCCGTCACGGGACTTTACATCGAAGTCGTCGACTGGGATGCATGGCGCCCCACCGAACTCAGCTTCTATCTCATGAAGCTGGCCTGCAAGCTTGAGCCCAAAAATCCTTTTGCCGCCGCGTCCACGGGCAGTGCCAATACTTTTCTCCGCCTCATGGGATCGACCGCTTTTTTCAACGCACTCAAGCGCGACGGTGCCAAGGTTGACGTCGAGAGCTTCCTCGCCGACTGGCGCAAGCGGGCGCAGATCTATCAGCAGCAGACCCGGCGCTACTGGCTCTATCCTGAATAAAGCCGCGACCCGTATGGAGTCTGCCGCGGAGGCCACCCGCCGCCGATGTCCTGAACATGTCTTCCGACATTAAAATGAGTAGACGCCTCGGCCGCGATGTACCATCCCGGAAGGCAATGCTGGTGGCATGCGTCTTCACGGCATTTCTCTGCATGCCCGCGCTGGCAAACGTGGCACCGCCCCCCGTTTCCTCGCTCTCATGGCAAAATCTTGCCGCCGCCCGCGCGCTGGCACCTCTTGCTGGCCGAATAACCATGGTCTGGCCGCGGAAATGCACGATGAATTGTTTTGAAGGGCTTTTCGAGTCGATGGTGTTATGCTGTCTGCCATGGGCACCTCCGTGTGCCCTGGCATAGTAGGTCAACCTTGCCCGCTCTGTAATCGTCTCCGCCCCGGCGAAGGCGGCGCAGGGTGGCAAATATCATCATGCATCCTCCATCCGATCCGCTTGATCCCCTGCTCGACCGCTGGCGTGAAACCCCGGAGCCGCCGCCGTACATGGCGGCCGAGGTCTGGCGTCGCATCGCCGCCGTCGAAAACCGTGTTGAACGGCCCGGTCTCTTCGCCCGTATGGAGGCCGCCTTTGCACGGCCTTCGTTCGTCGTCGCTTTTGTCGCGGCGTGCATGCTGCTTGGCCTTTTCCTCGCCGAGATGCGCCTCTCGCGGTTGCATGCCGAGCGCGGGGTGCAGATTGCCCAGAGCTATCTTCGCCTGATCGATCCCTTGATGGATGCAACCGCGGTCAAAGTCGCCGCCCGCCGCCCATGAAACGCATCCTGTTTACCATTCTCCTCGGGCTCGTATCCGGCGTGCTGGCGCACGTGGGCTGGTTCATGTCGCAGCGGCCATGCAGCACGAACAATCTCGATTGCCAGCTCGACTGGATGAAGACCGAGCTGAAGCTTTCCGACGAGCAATTTGCCCGCATCAAGACCATTCACGAGCAATCAAGCCCCCGCCTGCTGGCGCTGGCAGCCCAGGTGGTGCACATGCGCGATGAGTACGACGCCTTCGAGCGTGAGCGGACGACTTCGGGACAGGTCGACTTCATCGAGTTCGCCCATTTTGTCGAGCAGCGTCGCGTCGTCGACCGCGAGTGCCTCACCTCCACCCAGCAACTGGTCGCCGACGCCTCCCGCGTGATGACGACGCAGCAGCGCGAGCGCTATCTCGGCCTGCTTGGCCCTGTGCTCACGGCCGACGGTCGTTCCTTCCTGAATTAAGGTCCACCCCCGCGGGTCATCCCGTGAATTCCGAACCTGCCAGCGATCTGGTCTGTCTGCAGGCTTTACAGCAGGGCCGGGATACCGCGCTCAACCAGTTGATCACGCGCTGGCAGCGGCCGTTGTTCGCCTTCGCCTGGCGCTATGTGCAAAACACGACCGACGCGCATGACCTCGTCGCCGAGACGTTCGTGCGGCTCCATCAGCAACGCTCACGGCTTCGGCCCGACACAAAGGTTTCCGCCTGGCTCTTCACCACGCTTTCCAATCTCTGCCACAATTACTACCGCTGGCGGCGACGCCATCCCAGTGTGAGCCTGGACGCGCCGATTGATGATGCTGAGACCTCCGCACACGAAGCCGTGCCGTCCGACGCCCCTTTGCCTAACGTTGCCTTGGAGCATGACGAAGCCTTCGCCGCCGTCCGTGCCGCCGTTGAGCGTCTGCCGCACGACCTGAAGACCACGATTCTACTCCACCACTTCGAGCGGCTTTCCTACCGCGAGATCGGCGCAATCACCGGCTGCTCGGAACGCGGGGTGGAAACCCGCCTGTATCGTGCGCGGCAGCGTCTTCGCGAGGAACTGGCCGGCTTCATGCACGAAACCGTGGAGTCCTGAGTCATTCTTTGGCGCGCCTCCGGGTGCGGCCCGCGATTGTTGTCAGTCCGCGTTAAAAATAGCCATGACACCAGGGTGCCATGGTTTTTCTGTATTTTAGCCGATCGATCGTCCTCTAGCTATCGGGACCAAAACTGAACACCTGGGTCGCCTTGACGAGCACGGGGCGGCCATTGCGTGTCGGTGGCTCAAATTTCCACTGGCGCAAGGCCATGACTGCCAATGCGGTCAGTTCGCTGTCGTCCTTTATCGATACCGCCGGCATCCGGACCGTACCGGTCTCATCAATGTAGAAATCAATCGTTACCTTGCCCTTCACGCCTTTGGCGGCCAGCTTGCTAGAATAATTAGGCGTAACGGTGACCACCGGCGTGGGAATCCGGTCCAACTCCCGCAAGGAACAGGGTCGATACTTGTAATTGCCTTCGGTCAATCGCAGAAACAGCGCCTCCATCTGTTCATCCAAACTCGCGGTGCTCACCACGACTCCCTTGGCCTCATAGGAGAAGATAAGCTCGATGGTGGTGCCGACCGGCTCGCCCCGCCACCGTGCCGGCTCGAATTTCCACTGTTTGATGGCTGACACGGCTGCGTCTGCGAACTCCGGCAGGGTATAGCCAACCACCAGCCATTCCACGAGCTTGCCCGTCGCATCCGTGTTGATAGCCACGCGCGCCTCTCCTGTCCCCACGGCCAATTGCTGGAGACGATAAGGGAAAATGGGATTCACCGTCTGCAGGATGCTCACAGACTGCCATTCAGGCTGAGGTTGCATAAACTGCGCGAAGGTTGTTCCCGCCATGAGCAGTCCGCCGCAGACAATCCAGATGAAACGGGTCTTCATAAGATAAGTGGTACGATGAATATAACACCACTCCGGCAGGAAGCCCTTCAAACTCCCGGGTGGTTCCAGCAGGATTTCCCCGCTGATCAGCCAGATCAATTCAATATCCCTAACCTGTTGCTTGGGAATATGATGACCCTATGACAAGCGGTGCCTGCGGCGAAGACAGGTGGCGGTGTGCGGGATTTCCTGTTGCCTAGGAATCGACCCGCCCGCAAGGCTCAGCGGCTGCCTGCCCCGGAAACTCTGATCCTCATTGCCATGCCCAGACCTGTTACACTCTTCACCGGCCAGTGGGCCGACCTTCCCTTGGCCAAACTTGCCTCGCTCGGGAAACGGATGGGTTATGACGGCCTCGAACTCGCCTGCTGGGGTGACCATTTCGACGTCGACCAAGCCGCCACCTCCAAAAAATACTGCCAGGAGAAATGGCAGCTTCTTGCCGACCATGGTCTGACCTGCTACGCGATCTCAAACCACCTGGTCGGCCAGGCCATCTGCGATCGCATCGATGAACGGCATCAGGCCACCCTCCCCCCCGATGTGTGGGGTGACGGAGATCCCGAGGGTGTGCGCCAACGTGCCGCAAGAAAATTGATTCTCACGGCGAAGGCCGCGCGGAATTTCTTTGCCCTCAAACCCCGCCGGAAAGGCGGAAATCATCACCCGGCGGTTGTCAATGGCTTCACGGGCTCAAGCATCTGGCATTCGATCTATCCCTTCCCGCCGACATCGCAGGATTATTGGGACAAGGGGTTCCAGGATTTTGCCCGGCGTTTCGGCCCCATCCTCGCCGAGTTTGAAAAGGTCAACGTCAACTTTGCCCTCGAGGTGCATCCGACCGAGATCGCCTTTGATATCGCTTCGGCCCAGCGCGCCGTGGCGGCGGTGAAAAACCACCGGCGCTTCGGTTTCAACTACGATCCCTCACACCTCGGTTACCAGGGCGTCGACTACGTGAAGTTTATCCGGGTATTCGGCGACCGCATCTATCATGTGCACATGAAGGATGTGTGGTGGGGCCACGGCGACGGCACGGTGGGTGTGTTCGGCGGTCACGCGAGTTTCGGTGATGCGCGCCGCCATTGGGATTTCCGCTCGCTCGGCCGCGGTGACATCCGCTTTGAGGATATTATCGTCGCGCTCAATGATGTCGGGTATCGCGGCCCGCTCTCCGTCGAATGGGAGGACATCCGCATGGACCGTGTGCACGGCGCCACCGAAGCGGCGGCCTTCGTCCACCAACTCGACTTCCCCCGCAGCGCCGTTGCCTTCGACGCCGCGTTCGACAAGAAAAACCGGTAGCCCAGTGGGGCGGAGGACAGGTATCGTTCTGCCGGACATCATTCCCGTCCCTTGACTCTCACGCCCTGCTCCCATGCATAGAAAACTACGTTTCGGTATGATCGGCGGCGGCCGCGGTGCGTTCATCGGCGCCGTGCACCGCCTCGCGGCTGTCATGGATGGCAAGGCGGAGCTCGTGGCCGGCGCCTTCTCGGCCGACCCGGCACGTTCCCTGGCGTCCGGCGCCGATTTGTTCGTCGATCCTGCGCGTGTCTATGGCAGCTACGCCGAGATGGCCGGGGTTGAGGCCGGAATGCCCGCGAACCAGCGGCTCGATTTCGTCATCATTGTCACGCCCAACCACCAACATTTTCCACCCGCCAGGCTCTTCCTTGAAAAAGGCTTCAACGTCGTCCTCGACAAGCCCGCGACCTTCAACCTTCAGGAGGCGCTCAAACTTCGCCGGATCGTCCGGAGATCGGGAAAGGTTCTCGTGCTCACCCATAACTACACCGGCAACGTCATGGTGAAGCAGGCGCGCCATCTTGTGCGGCGCGGCGGGCTTGGCGCCATCCGCAAGGTCGTGGTCGAATACTCGCAGGGCTGGCTGCATGGCTACCTTGAGGGCACCGGTCAGAAACAGGCCGCGTGGCGCACCGATCCGCGGCGTAGCGGCGCCGCCGGCTGCATCGGCGACCTCGGCACGCACGCCGAGAATCTCGCCCGCTACATCACCGGACTGCCGATCGATTCACTGTGCGCCGACCTCACTATTTTCGTGCCGGGACGTAAGCTGGACGATGACGGCAACATCCTCCTCCGTTTCAAGGGCGGCGCCAAGGGGGTGCTGCATGCGTCGCAAATCTGCAGCGGCGAGGAAAACAATCTCAACATCCGCGTCTACGGCACCAAGGCCGGCCTCGAGTGGCACCAGGAGCACCCGAACGAACTTATTGTGAAATATCCCGACCAGCCCCGGCAGGTTTTCCGCCGCGGCAACGGCTACCTGTGGGCGCAGGCGCGAAAGTTCACCCGCGTCCCCTCCGGCCACCCCGAGGGTTATCTCGAGGCATTCGGCAACATCTATTGCGAGGCCTTCCGGGCCATCGCGGCCGAGGTCGCAGGCAAACCGCTCCCGCCGGACCTCGATTATCCCACGATTGACGACGGTGTCATCGGCATGGCCTTCATTGAAGCGGCGGTGAAAAGCGCCCGGCTCGGCGCGAAATGGGTGAAGCTTCCGAAGCTGTAAACGGTCGCGGCGCGCCTTATTCGGCACGCACCGTCACGCTGCCGTCGGCGAACTCGTTTGCGAGCCGCTGACCGGATTTCACCGCCGCCCGCCGCGGGACCGGCCGCCCGTGTTCGTCGCGCACGATTACGAAACCACGGTGGAGGACCGACCGCGGACTCGCCGCCTGCAACCGTTTCCACAGTGCCAGCAGCCGGTGGGATTCCAAACTGATCCGGGGCGCGGGAGAACAGGCGCGGTAACGCCCGGCCAGGGTCGTGAATCCCTGGCGCTGCACCTGCACGGCGGCGCGCACGGCGGCGGCGATCCGGTTGGAGAGGTCGTCGAGCCGCAAATGGTTTTGTTCGACGAGCGCTTGGGGTGAGAGCAGACGCAGCCGGCTGCGGGCGTGATCGAGCCGTTCGCGGGCGCGCCCAAGGGTGTGCTCGAGTGCCTCGTCCATTCCGTCCGCGGCCCGTGCCGCCCGCTCGAGACAGGCGACGAAGTTGCTGGAGATTAATTCCGCCGCGGCGCTTGGCGTCTCGGCGCGCACATCGGCCGCAAAGTCGCACAGGGTGAAGTCGATCTCATGCCCCACCGCCGAAATGACCGGCAGCGGACATGNNGCCGCGGCCAGCTGCAGCATGGCGCTCATCTCAGTGGCGGCGCCCTCGCCCTGCACCCTGGCCGGCAGCACCACGAGCCGGCCGCGCCAGCCGCGCCGCTGCAGGATGCGGATGAAATCCTGCACCACCGCCCCCGTTGGCGAGGTGACAAAACCCACCGTCGCCGGCATCGCGGGGATTGCCATCTTCCGGGCGGTGTCGAACAAACCTTCGTCGGCCAGCCGCTGCTTCAGCCGCTCGAACTCCTGCTGCAGCCGCCCCACCCCGTCTTCCAGCAGCAGGCGGACGATGAGCTGATACTGGCCACGCTGCTCATAAACACTGATCTCTCCGCAGGCCAGCACCTGCAGGCCGTCGCGCAGCGCCGTCGACTGCCGCATGGCGTCGCCGCGGAACAGCACGCAGGCCAGTTGCGCGCCGGCGTCCTTAAGCGAAAAGTAGACATGCCCGCTGGCCTGCGCCCGCAGGTTCGACACCTCGCCGCGCACCCAGCCCGGCCGGATGCCCGCCTCCAGCAGCGCCTTCACCCGCCGCGTGAACTCGCTGACGGTTTCCACGCGGCCCGGATCGTCACTCGGCGGGCTCGGCGCGTCTTTTGCCATAGTGCCTCCGAAGGAGATGGATGATCAGGATGGCGGCGATCAGCAGGCTCACTCCCATCACCGCCAGGCCCGCCCTGCCCTCCACGATTGCCTTGCCGAAGAAAACCACCCCGACCGCATAGGCCATCGCCACCGTCCACGAGACCCACAGATAAGTCAGAAACGCCACCCGGCCCAGGCCGAGCAGATAGCTCTGCAAAAAGAACGGCGGTCCGGGCGTGATGCGGAATAATAACGTAACTTCAAGATGCTCCTTCTCCTCCAATTGCGGGATTTTATATCCGGCGCGCGCGACCAGCCGTTCCACCCATGGGCGCAGTGCATAGCGCGCCAGCCAGTAGGTCAGCGCGAGGTTGATACCGACCGCCGCGCCATACGCCGCAAGCACGCCGCCCAGCCCCAACTGCGCGCCGAAGGCCGGACCGGCGGTCAGGGTGAAAGCCATGAGCGGAAACCCGCATGCCGGGAGCAGCGCCACCCCCGTAAAAAACACCCACGGACCGGCGGCGCCAATGATTGCCATGATCTGGACCAGCAGCGCCTTCAGGTTGAGCCCCCGCAACATCAACACACCGACCACGAGCACGGCGACGCCCAGCACACCGACCTTGATAAACAGTCCTTTTTCCGACGTGCGTCTGACCTCTGGCATCATGGCAAAATGCCGGTCACCGCCCCAAAGCGTCAAGGCCGCAGAAGGCCCGGCTCATAGTCCATGCCCTTGCTCCATTTTCCCGTCAGTCAAAAAGGTCCGCCCCCCGCCATGGCCACCGTAAATATACTTCCCACGGCCGCGCCGTACCTTAACGTGGGATCTTAGTTCATCCGATGAAACTCTCGATTGTCATCCCCTGCTACAACGAAGTCGGCACCATCCGGCAGATCGTCGAGCGCGTGCGGGCTTCGCCGGTGGAGGACAAGGAAATCATCGTTGTGGACGACTGCTCGACGGACGGCACGCGCGACCTGATGCAACGGGAGATTGCCCCACTCGTGGCGAAGGTGCTCTACCATGAGCGCAATCAAGGCAAGGGAGCCGCGCTGCGGACCGGATTTGCCGCCGCGACCGGCGACATCGTGCTCGTGCAGGATGCCGATCTTGAATACAATCCGGATGAATATCCGCGGCTCATCAAGCCCATCGTCGATGGCCAGGCTGACGTCGTTTTTGGCTCGCGCTTTACCGGTGGCGGCGCACACCGGGTCGTCTATTTCTGGCACATGATCGGCAACAAGTTCCTGACACTCTTCTCGAACATGCTGACCAACCTCAACCTCACCGACATGGAGACCTGCTTCAAGGTCTTCCGCCGCGAAGTGCTGGGCAGGATTACCCTCGAGGAGGATCGCTTCGGCTTCGAACCGGAGATCACCGCGAAGGTCGCCCGGCTGCGTGTGCCAGTGTACGAGGTGGGCATCAGCTATTACGGCCGCACTTATGAGGAGGGTAAAAAAATCGGCTGGCGTGACGGCTTCCGGGCACTCTACGCCATCGTAAAATACAACCTGTTCCGCTGACGCCGTCTGCCCGCGACGAGCTATCGTCCAATTACGCATGCCTGAACGACAGCGGCCGCACCGTGACCGTTGAGAGTAAGAAGATCGCCCGTGATAACATTGCCCAAATCAGGGCAGAGCTAAAAGCCATTCACGAGAGACGCCGCGCCGTGCTGGCCGCAGCCAAGGAGGGCACGCCATGAAAACCCGATTCATCTGCCTTATCGTTGGCCTACTCTGCGGACTATTGGCTTTGACCGCGTTTCCCCCAAAAGTTACACCCCTGAATTATCGATCCGGCTCGCCCGCTATTGAGGAGATTCGAGTGCCCGAACTCCTCGCCCAGCTGAGGCATCCGCTGGCCCCGGTGGGCAGCGCGTTGCGATGGAGGCTATTGATTCCGACGGTGGGCCATGCACTGAAGCTGACGCCGACGGTCTATTTCTGCCTGCCCTATCTGGCCGTTTTTGCGCTGATGGCTGCGGTCTGCTGGTACTCGTTCCGCCTCAGCCGAAGCTGGCTGACGGCCGCTTTAGTAACCTCCCTCGTATCCACCAGTTCAATCTTCCACGTCTCCACGAACTGGATTGGCCAGATGGACGCCTTCTACGTGCTGGCGCTGACGGTCCTCACCTTTACCCCCTCGCTTCCGCTGGCGGCACTATGCTGCGCCGTGGGGCCGTGGATAGATGAGCGATTCCTCCTGATTGCCCCAGCTTATCTGGTGATTCGCCTCGTCCGGACGGACAATCTTCCCCGTCTAATGGCGGTGGCGGCCCCACTCGCTGGCTACGTGCTGGTGCGTGCCTCCGCCCTACTCTTCCTCCACGGAGACAGCACCGTAATGGAACAGATAAACTCGCAGCTGGGCAACCTGAAGGCTTACGCCCCGTTTATACCGGCCGGCTGGTGGTGGGCCTTTCGGGGTGGGTGGTTCGCCATCATTCTCGGCCTGGCGGCCATCCTTGCCGCCGCGCCCCGATCACAGCAGTGGCTTCTACTACTCGCCCTATCCGCCAGCGTGATAGCGATCAGCTTTCTCGCTTGGGACACCAGCCGTAACGCCGCGGTGCTTGTACCGTTCATTGTCCTTGGCTCACCAATCCTAAAGCGAATGCCGGCGACTGTTCTTGCGGTAGCCAACCTTATATTCCCCGCCGCCTATGTCGTTTTCAATGCCACCGTTTTTCTTTCCCACTAGCCGAACAACGCCATGAAAGATTCGCTCATCTTGTCCTTTCCGGCCAATTTCCAAAGTGCCGTTGAAAACGCTGTAACCGAAAGTCCTTGGTTTTAGGAGTCCAAACAAGGAACCCACTTCCATGCTTAACTGGTTCGCCGAAAATCCCGCCCGTTATTGGTGGCTGGTCTGTTTCGCGATCATTTGGACACTTTTCATCATGTTGCGCCCGCTGCGGCGGCCTGACTGGCGGGACGTCAAAAGCACCGACTGGCGATGGGGACTGATCATCCTTGGCATGCTTATCGTGGGACGCTGGCCCACGTGGTTCGTTACCCGCCAATTGAATCCCGACGAGAGCCAGCTCATCGCCGGCGCCCTGACTCTGCGATATGATCCTGTTTTCTGGCGTTCGGTTGATGGCGGCACCGCCGGGCCCTTTGATTTTTATGCGCTTTGGCCCGTCGGATGGCTTCATGGCGCCGACGATTATTTCTCCGCCCGCGTGACGGCGCTGGTTCTCATCGCTGCGGCGTTGATTTTTGCCCACCAAAGTGTCGCCCTCGTGTTCGGAAGAATGGTAGCGCGCGTAACGGGATTCGCGGCTGTTTGCTTTGAGTCCCTCACGCTCCACGACGAGTTGCTGCATTATTCCACGGAATTGGTTCCGATGTGCCTGCTGGCAGCTGCGGTTTACCTGGCCGCGCGACGATTCGTAGCCAATGCCCCTTGGCACTGGAATTTTTGGGGCGGCCTCGTCGTGGGCGCCATACCGCTCGCCAAACTCCAGGCCACTCCGCTTGCCGCCTTGTTGGGTCTGGGCTGGGTGATCGGTGAACTCACGAGGGGAAACCGATCGCCCGTCGACCGGCGAAAAGGTCTCGGTGCATTCTGCGCGGGCGGAGGTGTCATACCGTTGGCGGGCGCACTCTTGCTCACTGCGACCGGTGAATGGCAGAATGCCGTGATTCCCTATATCCTGTATAATGTCGGCTATGTTGATGCCGCCAACCTTGGTTGGCATGATGTATTTGCCCGACTTTGGACCAATGCTTCGCCTCACGAAAGCCTCCTGGCGGTATGGTTGGGTGGAGGCGTCATATGGACGGCTGGTACGCTGCTGCTGCCCCGCACCAAGGAACGTATGCCTCGGGTCGTTGCATCCGCGGCAGCAGGGCTCTGCCTTGCCAGTTTGATCTGCATTCTGGTTCCGCGGCGTCCCTTCTTGCATTACTGGCAACTCATGGTCGTGCCTTGGACGCTCGTGCTTGGCGCGCTCACCGGACTAGCGATTTTGGAATTGGAAAAGCGCCGTCCCGCCATGCGGTCCGGCGTATTGTGCGCAGCTTTGGTATTCACCGCGGGAGGGCTGCTTTGGGCACGGACGGGGCAGGTGCATCCCTATGTGGGACGAATGACTTTGTATCAAAAATATCCGCGCGGTCGGGTCGCCCAAGAACTGAGAAAGTACGCTCAAAGCGGCGAAGCCCTCGGCGTGTGGGGATGGACCACCAACCCGTTTTATGTCGAGGCAGGATTGCGTCAGGCCACCCGCAATGCGCACTCCATGGCTTCGGTTCTCGACAGCCCTTATTATGATTATTTCCGCCAACGCTACCTCGCCGATCTGGAACGATCTGCCCCACCCGTGTTCATCGATGCGATGACTCCAGATAAGACGACCGACAATTTCGTATTTCATCACGGCCTCTTGCGTCACGAAATCATCTTTCCCGAGCTGGCGGATTACGTCCGCGCCCATTACACCCAGATCGGCGAGGTGCAGAGCGTTCGAATTTACGTGCGCAACGACCGACTGATAGCTACCCACCCGCGATGCCCACAGAATTGAGCGCAAGATTTCACCCCTCGATTGTTTTCCGCCGTGTCGGCTGGCCAACAGCGCCGTGGGCACGGGTACGCAGGCCGGTACTTTTCAACCAGCGCGGCGGCTGGTGGCGGAGACCAGCCGCAGTCTAGTTATTGGATTTTCCCTATGCTAAGATGGTTCGACGATAACCCCAACTGCTATTGGTGGCTGGTCTGCTTCGTTATTGTCTGGGCGCTGTTCATCATGCTTCGACCGCTGTTGCGCCCTGGCTGGCAGGACGTCAAGGGCACCGACTGGGGTTGGGGGGTGATCATCCTGGCCGTGTTGATTGCCGGGCGCTGGCCCACGTGGTTCGTTACCCGCCAATTGAATCCTGATGAGAGCCAGCTCATCGCCGGAGCGATCACGCTCCATCACGACCCTGTTTTCTGGCGCTCGGTCGATGGCGGCACCGCCGGCCCTTTCGATTTTTTCGCCCTGTGGCCCATGGGATGGCTCCATGGCGTCGACGATTATTTCTCCGCGCGGGTCTCCGCGCTGTGCCTGATCGCGACGGCACTTATTTTCGCGCATCAAGCCATCGCGCTGGTGTATGGCCGGCTGGTGGCGCGAGTCACTGGCTTCGCTGCTCTCTGCTTCGAGGCCCTCACGACGCACAACGATTTTTTGCATTACTCCAGCGAGCTCATGCCGATGGGCCTGCTGGCCGCGGCGTTTTACCTGACTGTGCGACGATTCATGGCCAACGCCGGCTGGCAATGGAATGCCGTGGGCGGTGTGTTATTGGGCGCCCTGCCGCTGGCCAAACTGCAAGTCATGCCTTTAGCCGTTTTGCTGGGATTGGGATGGATTGCCGGCGAACTTTGGCTGCGAGACGCCTCCCGCACCGACCGGCGCAAGGGCCTCGCCGCCTTGTGTGCAGGCGCGTGCCTGCCGTTGCTCGCGTGTGCGATCTTGCTGACTGCGACGAGCCAGTGGCGCCACGCCATGATTTCATACATCTGGCATAACACCGTCTATGTCGGCGCCGCCTACCTTGAAATCACCGAGGTGCTGGCCCAGACCTGGCGTATGCTCATTCGGGAAGATAGCATGCCGGTGGCGTGGCTGACAGGGTGCGGCCTCTGGCTGCTGCTTTCCCTGCCACTGCCACGAACCACTGCCCGACCCGCCCGACTGGTCGCGGGCGCTGCCGTGGCGCTTTGCATCGCCAGTCTGGCCTGCATTCTGGTGCCGCAGCGTCCTTTTTTGCATTACTGGCAACTGCTCGTCGTACCATGGACGCTGGTCCTCGGCGCAACCACCGGTCTGGTTTTACTGGCGCTAGAAAACCATCGGGTCAGCCTCCGGTCTGGTGTTTTGTGCGCGGCCCTCCTGTGCACTGCCGGCGGACTGCTGTACATGCGCGCGGGCAATCCGCATCCCTATGTGGGTCGGCTCATGCAATATCAGACGCATCCAGAAGCTGCGGTCGCCCGGGAGTTGAGAAAACACGCACAAGCTGGCGAAGCCCTCGGCATATGGGGCTGCATGCCCAACTACTATGTTGAAGCCGGTCTGCGGCAGGCCACGCGTGACGCACACTCGCAAGCCGAGATTTTAGACAGCCCTTACTACGATTATTTCCGGCAGCGCTATCTCGCTGATTTGCGCGATTCGGCCGCACCGGTGTTTGTGGACGCCATCGGCCCGGGCAACTACATGTTTCAAAGCAGGAGCGTCGCGCACGACGCGATTTTCCCCGAACTGGCAGCCTATATCCGTGCGCACTATACGCTTGTTTCTGAACTGCAGGGC
Organism: Opitutia bacterium; assembly: GCA_003142615.1. Taxonomy (GTDB): domain Bacteria; phylum Verrucomicrobiota; class Verrucomicrobiia; order Opitutales; family Opitutaceae; genus Fen-1467. The sequence goes on from PLMW01000077.1 coordinate 63,634, forward strand.
AGTCGCATTTATGTACGCAATGACCGTCTGCCGGTTGTACACCGCTGAGTGTCGTATCATCGCAACCAAGATCTCCTTGCCGTGAGCGTTCCCGACATCGCTGGCTGGATTGTGATGCCTTTCGCGTGGGCGGGCCGGACTTTTTGCTATTGGCATGATCAACGGCATTTCTGCGGTCCTTGGGGGAGATATTGCGGCCCACCCAGCCCGGCGATCAGCATCCCCGGGAAGACGGAAGACGGTGCGGTTATCCCGTTGTTGGGCCTTTGCGCCCCCGTCTTTAGGTCGCCATTTGATCGGATCCTGCCGGCCCGCCTCCAGCTTGAGCCTGCCGCCGAATAGCCCATCGTCCGCAGGCGCGATGCTATCGCCCCACCTGTAGCCATCAACCACCCGTGATTCCCCTAGTCCCCACACTTGCCGGTCTTTTAGGGCTGTCTGTCGCCATCGCTCTCTTCGCGTTACCTGGCTGGTTGTTGAGTCGTTGCATAGGCACACCCGCAATGGTGCTCACCACGTTCCTCGGCTCGGCGGCCATCCTGTTCAATGTTGTGCTGATTCTCGATACGCTCGGCCTGCCACTGCACGCCGGCACGGTGGGGGGCGGGCTGGCGGTGGCATGCATCGCGCCCGGTTGGTGGGCATGGCGCGCGCGGCTGGCGGCCCGCGGCCGATGGAACTGGCCAGGATGGCCGCGGGGTCTGGACTGGCTCTGGATCGTTCCGCCGGTGCTCGCATTGACGTCGGTCGCTGTGCAAGCCGTCATCAATCCACTCTCGGGCTATGACAACATCTTCCGCTGGAATTTCCTCAGTCTGGAGATACTGAAGGAACAAGGACTCGGTTTCTACCCCCCCCTGACCACAGCGGACTTCACCCATTACGGATGGTGTGATGGTATTCCGCCGCTTGTTTCTTTCCTCAACTATGGAATTTATCTCGGAGCCGGACGCACCGCGCCGTCTTTGACCGCGATCCGGGTGGCCCTGGAGGCCGGACTGCTGTTCTGGACGGTTCATCGATTTGCCTGCTCGCTATGGGACGACGCACGCGCGGGTTGGGCGGCTGTCGGGGTGTTCGCCACGAGTTCGCTCGCCCTGTGGGCTGTCGCCATCGGCCAGGAAACCGGGCTTACGGCACTGACACTGATAGCGATGCTCTATTTCCTTCACGAATACGGCAAGGAAGGCCGCCGGTCCTGCATAATCTGGGCGGGGGTAACGGCAACAGTCGGTGCGTTAAGCCGCGAATATGGCCTTGTTTTCATCCTGATTGGGCTGGCAATCCTGCTCGTACAACCACGCTTGCGGCCGGGCGCTTTGCTGTTTGCCGCCACCGCCATCGTCTTGGCCGCTCCTTGGTACCTGCGCAACGCCTGGTTGTCTGGCAACCCGCTCTACAGTCAATCACTCTTCGGCCTCTTTCCGGTCAACCGGATTCATGCTGAGACGATGCGCTCAATCGCCGAGTATTGGGGTCTGACCGTCAAACCTATCCGGTGGTTCTTCACGGGAGTGCTGTTATTGGTGTCGGCGGGAGTCGCCGGGCTGTTCGGTATGCTTGGCTGGCGGCGGCTGGGGCGCCGCGGCCTGCCACTGGTATTTGCTGCATGCGTGATCTTCGGTCTCTGGCTGTGGTCCATTGGCCAGACCGCCGGCGGCTGGATCTATTCCGTGCGGGTGCTGGCACCGGCGGTCGCCGTGGCGGCGGTCTTGTCTGGATGGCTGGGGCGTATACTCAGCCCCGGCCTGCGCGCCGGTTGCGCGCTGGCGCTGCTACCCTTTGCGGCCGATGCCGCGTGCCGCTCATGGTATCTCCCAAAGTTGCCGTTCGTGAATCCATTCAAACTTTCATTCGTGCAATGGCTCCAGACTCGGGATGACATTATCCAGCTCCGGGCAGTCAAGGTATGGGATATCCTGAACCGCGAGGCTGGATCGCAAGGCATCATGGTCGATCATCCCTCCAACTATGTTACGCTTCATGAACTTGGCGGCCATCCGGTGCCGATGTTCAGTCCGCGCGTGGACTGCCTGTACTACGCACACGTCTCTTTCCCCGACATGCTGATGGCTCTGCGTCAGCGGGGCATTCGTTTCATTACGCTTACGCCGGGCAGTCCGCTGAGTTCGGCGATCGTCCGTGACCACCCTTTCCTGCGTGAACTATCTGAAAATCATCACCAGGTCGCGAGAGTCGGCCCGACTGATATTTACGATGTGGATATATTGCTATCCGCCTTGGGCCACAGCCAACAATGACACCCGCCGATTTACCTTATCGCAGCAGAACGAACCTACCTGTGCCAACCCGGATGCGAATGCCATGAGCATGGCGTTGCCATCTTTTCAGCGTAATTTCTGGCTGGCATTAATCCTCGGCATGGCCGCCGTCGGACTGTGGCTGTGGGGCTGTTTCTGCATGTTTTCAGCCGGCGGGTGGAATGCGATCCGACTGGCCCCGAGCTTCATGTGGCGGGCCGGTGTCGATCCTTACCCGGGGCCGTTGGCGGGCCCGGTCACGACGTGGATTTACGGACCCCTTCCGATTCTCGTGCAATGGCCTGCCACGTTGGCACACAACGTTGTCACGGCCTTGATGGTGTCCGGGGTTATCAACCTTCTGCTGGCAGTGATACCTCTGGCCGGGGTGGTGCAGACACAAGCCACCCCAGGCACGCCGATGGCTACACGGGCGTGGGCGCTGCTCCTCGCGCTGGCTTGCTGGCCGGCTGTCAATCTGATTTTCTGCCTGGCCGATAACACCGCCATGGCCTGTGGTCTCATCGTCGTGGCACTGGTGGCTGGCACTGGGCCGCGTGATCACGCCCGCCTGTGGGCAGCGGCCGCGACGGCCACACTGGCTCTTTGGTCAAAGCAGACCGAGTTTGGACCGGTGTTGGGTCAGATCGCCTACTTGGGATTCCGTTATGGAGGACGCGCCGCGGCGGCGCAGGCGCTGCGGACGGCTGCCACTGGTGGGTTATTCGGCCTTGTGTTCTGCGGCTTATTCGGAGCCGAGGGACTGGTCTATAATATGTTCGTCATCCCGGCCGCACTCCCGTTCATCAATCCTGCCAGCAAGCTCGAACAATATCCGCCCTACTTCAACTATGCCCTCACCTACGTGGCGGGTCCCGTGCTACTCATTGTTCTGCAGGCAAAAAGGCTTTTTCACCGAGAGCACCCGGCTCTGGCTCCGGTGCTCGTTTTCGCTTGCTCTATTCCCTTCAATCTTGCCGGATTTTTCACAATTGGTGGCAACACCAATTCTCTGCACGGAGCGGTCTACCTGCTTCCGGCCGCCTGTCTGTGGCTGGCGGCCCGTCGGCCCGGCCCGGGAGGGTGGCCATGGCCGGCACCGCTGGTGCTGGCCGCTGCACTCGCTGTGCAAGTGGCGGGGCAATGGCCTCTGCCCATGCGCCCGCAGTTGACCGGCCTCCGGCAGGGAGCGGCGCTGGCCCGGCAGTTCCCCGGACAGGTCTATTTCCCGTGGAATCCGCTACTCACTTACTTCAGTGAAGGCCGGTTTGATCATGCCGAAGATGGTCTGATCGTCCGGTCACTTGCCGGCCGGCCGGTGCCTCCACCAGTGGTGAAGGCTTACCTGCCACCGGCGATGTGCGTGGTGGCTTACCATCGTTACATTATCGACGGCTACGTGCGTAGCTTCATTCCTGCCGACGCCAAACGCGCCACATTTGGTGAATGGATACTGCTCTCATGGGCACCGCCTGCGGCTGCGCCGAACACGCGCTGAGGTTGCCTATTACCCCGCCTGAACCAAACCTCCCGCCATGAGCGTGTCGCCACCGTTTTTCACGCGAAGGTTTGGAATGGTGTCGGTCCTCAGCGCGGCGGTGGCCGCAGGGGCGCTCTGGCTGTGGGTCTGTTGGTGCATTTTCCCGGTGAACGCCTGGAACGATGTGCGGCTTGCGCCAGCTTTTGCGCTCGCTCGCGGCCTGCCGCTCTATCCGGCCGAAGATAGCGGCGCGGTTGGGACTTGGATCTATGGACCGCTGCCGCTGCTGCTGTGGTGGCCGGCGACCTGGGCTGCGAGCGCCGCCCACGCCTTGATGACAGCGGGTGCGATCAATCTGTTTATAACCGTTGCTGCGATCGGGGTGGTTTGTTGGGCGTGGCCAGCGCCGGCGGGATCCAGCTTAACGAGGAGTGATCGTATTCTGGCGGCGGCAGTAGCTATAGCGTTGTGGCCGGGCGCGGTCTTTCAATACCTGCAGGCCGACAATGTTGCCGTGGTCCTCGGTCTTGTAGGCAACCTGCTTCTCATCCGGGCAAACAGCCGGACATGGCAGTGGGGTGCCGCGGTCTGTGCGGTAGCCTGCCTTGCATGTAAACAGACCTCGGTCGGCGTGGTCGCAGCGCAAATCGTGTGGCTAGGCATCACGGCTGGCCGTGCCGCGGCCCTGCGGCATCTTGGGCGCTGCGCGGTGGGAGGGGTCGTGTTGGCAAGTATGATGGTGGCTGGTTTCAATTGGAACGATATCCTTTTAAATCTGATTGTCCTGCCCTCGCGATTACCGTGGACCGAGACGCCGCTCCGCCGCCTTGTCGATCTGGCGCCGGAACTATCCGTTCACCTTGTCGTGCCGGCCTTGGTCATGCTGCTTGGCCGCCGCTTTGTTTGGGCGCGCGCGTCGGTTCTGCTGCTGCCGTCGCTCACCTGGCTGTGCGCGCTGCCACCAAGCATGGCTTCACTCATGAAAATCGGCGGCACCATCAACTCGCTGCAGAGTTTCACCTACTGGCTTCCACCCGCGCTGCTCGTCGCGCTGGTGACAGTACGCGTGCACCGACGAGCCGCATGGATTTTGACGGGGGTGGCATTGGCGAGCTTATCCATCTGCGCCGTGCGCTTGGCGCGCGTGCGTGCATATTCTTGGCGCCCACTCGTGGAGCACTACCGGCAGGCTGAATACCTGACACGCTCGTTCCCCAATGAGATTTGGTTTCCATGGAATCCGCTCGTCACCATTTACAGCGAAAACCGTTTCTATCATGTCGAGGATGGGCTCTATGTGCGTTTTCTCGCAGGGCATGCCATCACGCTGGCACACGCCCGCGCCCATTTGCCGCCATCTATGTGCGTGATTGCCTTGCCTCGTGGCGGTACTGACTGGGGTATCGCGTTGAATTTTCTTCCCAAAAACGCCCAGCGCGCGGAATTCGGCCTGTGGACACTCTATTCCTGGCTGCCCGAGCTGCCGGCTGGCCAGCCAGCCCCTTCACCACACAGTTGATTTCTGCGCGTTACTCCCAAGAATCCCCTCCCTATCGTGAAACCACCCGCGATCGTCGTCGTCATCCCGGTCTACAACGAGGAACCCGTGCTGCCGGAGCTGTTCCAGCGGCTCGCCGCGGTCTTTGATCGCGAGCTCGGCTACAAGTGGTCGGCCATCCTCGTGAATGACGGCAGCCGCGACCTCTCCGCGACCCTGATCGCCGAGCAGCATGCCCGCGACCCGCGTTTCGAACTGGTCGATCTCTCGCGCAACTTCGGTTTCCAGAGCGCCCTGGCCGCCGGCCTGGCCGCGGCGGCCAGCGCCGATGCCGTCGTGACGATGGACGCCGACCTGCAGGATCCGCCCGAGTTGATTCCGGAACTAGTGATCGCCTGGCGCGGCGGCGCCGAGGTGGTGCGGGCGGTCCGGCGCACCCGCAGTGAAACCGGGCTGCGCCGGGTGGCCTTCGATCTTTTCCACAAGCTCTTCGGGGTGCTCACCGATTACCCCATCGAGCCCAACTCTGGCACCTTTGGCCTGCTCGGACAGGCGCCGGTGGAAGCGTTCAATCAACTTTCCGAACGCAACCGGTTTTTCCCGGGACTGCGCGCGTGGGTCGGCTTTCCCCGCGCCGACGTGCTCTACGACCGGCAGGAGCGCGCGGCCGGCAAGTCGCAGCAGACCCTCCGCCGGCTGGTGCGTTACGCCTTTGATGGCGTCTTTAGTTTTTCCTATCTGCCGCTCCGGCTGCTGACGTATGCGGGGCTGTTCATCGCATGGCTGGGTTTTGCCGTCGGCCTGTTCTTCATCGTCCGCCGCCTGCTCGGCGTTGAGATCGCCCAGACGGGATTTACGACGCTGGTCACCCTGCTGTTGTTTCTTGGCGGGGTGCAGCTCATCGGCATCGGCGTGCTCGGAGAATATCTTGGCCGTGTTTACGACGAAGTGAAGCGCCGCCCCAACTACATCGTGAAACGCAAAAACCGGCCTTGAGTAAAAGGGTGCTGCAAGTTTTTGCCGGGATCCTGATCGCCACCGCGCTGGCGATCACCGGGTACTGGCTGCTGTTCACAACCTTCATGATCTACGACGATGAAGGCTATGTGCTCTGGTCGCTGCATAATTTCACCGCGCATGGGCATCTCTACAATGAGGTTTTCACCCAGTATGGACCGTTCTTCTTCAACTATTATGACGCGCTTGCCCGCATTTTCGGACTGACTTTTGATAACGACACCAGTCGCTTAATCACCCTCTTCCACTGGATGGGGGCGACGGCGTTTTGTGCGGCCGTCGCCTGGCGCCAGACCCGGTCATACCTTGTCATGGCGGCCACGGCGGGCCTGACCTTTGTCTACCTATGGGTCATGATCAGCGAACCTTCGCACCCGGGAGGGTTGCTGACTTTGCTGGTCGCCACCGGCGCCGCCCTGGGGGCTTGGGCCATCGAGCGTGAACGTCCACAGGCGTTCGCGATTGTGGCGGGCGCCATCGGCGCAGCATTGGCACTTACCAAGATCAATGTCGGCGCGTTTTTTTTGTTTACCGCGGTCGCCTGGATGTTGGTCAACACGGGAAAGGCCCGGTGGGGTCGCCATGCCGCCTGGCTCGTGGCGGTGAGCTGCTTACTCCTGCCACGATTGCTGATGCAGTCCCTTTATTCCCTGCCCTGGGTCGCTACTTTCGCCTTCCTGGTGGCGGCCGCCGCGCTGCCGCTCGTGTTCCAGTTGTATCGATCCCGGCGGCCGGAGCATGGGACCGCCACTTGGAGTCGGCTGGTGGGAACCGGTCTGCTGGCAGCCGCGGTGGTAATCGGGTGTACGTACTGGCGTGGCTCCACCCTGGTTGAGTTGATGCAGGGCATCCTGCTCGATCCCCTGCGCCATCCGGTTGTCTACCATGTACCGGTGCAATGGCTGCCGATGACACGGGAGCTGGCTCTTGGCTCGCTGGCATTTGCCGCGCTGGCAGCCACACGCGCACGCGTCTCCGGGTGGATCACCTCGGTGGTGATCGCCCTGCGTCTTGGCGCCGGACTGTGGTTTTTTGCCGCCTGTGTCGGGCTCACGACATTCACCATGCCCAAGTTTGGCTTCGTGTATGGACTGCCGCTCGCTTGGATCATGACCGCGCCGCTACATGACGGGCCGGCCACGCCGGCGGAGCGCGCCCGGTTATGGGTGGCGTGGGTGTTCGTCTGGCAGAGTCTGCACGCGTATCCCGTGGCAGGAAGTCAGATCAACTGGGGAACCTTTCTCTGGGTGCCAGTATTCACCGTCGGCTGGCATGAGGCGCTTTGTCATGTCGCGGACCGGTCGCCGCGTCTGCGTCTGTTTTCATTGGCCACTGGCGGGACCATCTTGGCGATAGCCGCAGCCGTGGCCGTTGGCGATATCACCCAGAAAGGTTTTGTTCGCTATCGCTCCAGCACGCCGCTCGGCCTTCCGGGTGCGACCCAACTGCGTCCGCCGCCCGACATGAATTCCACGCTGCGGATCCTCTGTGATAACATCACGGCGCACGGTGGTCTGCTCTTCAGTTTACCCGGCCTCTACAGCTTCAACATCTGGACCGGCAAACCCACGCCCACGCTCGCCAATGCCACACACTGGTTCTCCCTGCTGTCGGTGGCGCAGCAGAAGACGATTATTGCGCGCCTGGAATCTGATCCACGCGCCTGTGTCGTGGTGCAACGGTTTATCGTGGATTTTCTTCATGCCACCGGTTTCGCCACCACCGGTCCTTTGTACGATTACCTGATGGCCGACTTCGAACCGGCGCTAAAGATCGACACTTACGAGCTGTGGGTGCATCGCGGCCGAACAATCGCCCTTTATGGCACCGCCCGCCTTTCTCCCGGGGCCGCGGGTGATCTCCGTCGTCTTGAGCTGGTCGTCAGTCGCACTGATCATCCGGTCGCCTGGATCGAGGTAAGGAATTTGTTCCCGCCCTATAACCTGCTGGGGAAACCCCTGATCAACGCGGTCCACCGGGTATGGTTGACGCCAATTGACGAGGCCGGCGCGCCAGCCGGTCCGACCCAAATCCTCTCCGAAATACCGCGTCTCACCCGGCCGATGCGATTTTCGGTGGAATTTCCGCTACTGTCCCGGCCTATGCCGCCCACGCATTTATTGGTGGTGCTGCGGGCATCCAATGGCCGTGCCGTGGGGGAATTGCGCCTGGTGCGCTGAGCGGCCCCCAAACCGCGGCATGGATTGAAACCACGCAGCCTGCGATTGATTTATGCCGGTTAGATCCAGCAAGATGGGCGGCGCGTGAACGACGACCCCATGGCATCAGGCGGTAAACGGACGGCCCTGATCAAACACGCGATCGGTTGGACGGGACTCACCATCTTGGCAGTGGGGCTCATCACCGCCGGTTATTGGCTGCTGTTCGCAACCTTCATGGTCTACGACGATGAAGGCTATGTGCTCATCTCGCTGAAAAACTTCGCTGAGCACGGCGCCCTCTACGACAAGGTTTATTCGCAATACGGTCCGTTTTTCTATGTGGCCTATGATGCCCTGCACCGACTCCTAGGCTTTGCATGGACCAACACCAACGGTCGCCTGCTCACCTTGGTCCATTGGGGTGCCACCGCCTGGGTATGTGCCGCGCTGGTTTGGCGCCGCACGCGGTCGGCGGGTGCGACGGCTTTTACCCTCGCTGGCGTTTTCACTTATCTGTGGGTGATGATCCATGAACCCGGCCACCCCGGCGGCGCCGTGTCCCTGTTGGTGGCGCTGGCAGCCTGGATCGGTGCGACGCGGGACATCGCACGAAGACCGGCACTGACCGCGATCGTGGGCGCCATTGGCGCCGCGCTCGCTCTCATCAAAATTAACGTGGGCGGCCTGCTGCTGATCGCCGCGGCCATATGGCTCGCGATACGCACGCCGAACGCCCACCGGCGCCGCTCAAGCGAATGGTTAACGGCGGCGGTGCTGGCATTGCTGCCCTGGGTGCTCATGCAATCCCTGCTCGGACAGGGTTGGGTGCGGCAATTTGCGATGATTGCATCGCTGGGGGGCTTGAGCGCACTGCTGGCGGTACGCACCCCCCCGCCACCGGAAGCCGCGGGGCGGGTTTGGCTCGGTTGGCTCGGTGGCATGGCCGCAGTAACGTTGATCACGCTGGCCGCCGTGCTCGCCCGCGGCACCAGTTTGCACGCCTTGTTGTCTGGCGTGGCGCTTGATCCCCTGAGGCATCCAGACGTTTACTTTTTTGCGTTTGATTGGAAACCCGGTGCGCTGCCCATAGCGATCACAGGATTCGCTTTGACCTGGTGGGCGCAGCGGCGGCCGGCTTCTTTTGCCGTTCTTGGCTCCGTCGTGGCCGCCCGATTTCTGGCGGCAGCGGCCCTTCTGCTCGCCGCGCTGCAGGTGCTGCCATCAAGCATGGCGGCGTTCGGAATGTCTTATGGCATTGGCCTCGCTGGCATCTGCGCCCTGCCGATGCGTCGCGATCCAGAAGGTCTGTGCGATGCTCGTGCACGCCAGTGGCTGGCGTTGGTCTTGGTGCTGCAGTCTCTCCATGCTTATCCTGTGGCCGGCAGCCAAATCAACTGGGGGACGTTTCTGTGGGTCCCGCTTCTGGCGCTCGCTGTGAGGGATGGCTGGCTGGCACTTGCTCCGACGGTCGCGCGGTCCCGGGATGTCGTGGCATACGCGGGCGCAGCGGGGGCCTTCGCGTTAGGCGGTTTCATGGGCGGCAAGTTGCTTCAAACGGGTTGGAGCAACTGGCATGTAGGAGAACCCTTGGGCCTGCCGGGCGCGGAAAGAATCATCCTCCCCGACAACACTGCGTTTGGCCTGCGCCTTATGGCGGAAAACGCCCGAGTCCATGCCGGGGTGCTTTTCAGTTTGCCTGGCAGCTACAGCCTGAACCTTTGGACGGGTTGTCCTACACCCACGCTGGCCAATGCCACCCATTGGTTTTCACTGCTTTCTTCCCAACAGCAGCGCGAAATCATCGCCTGCTTGCGAGCGGATCCGCGGGCCGTGCTCATAGTGCAACTCGATACGCTGCGGTATCTCATACAGCACGGCTTCCCGCCACACGGTGAGCTGGTGGACTATTTAAGTCGCGATTTTCAGCGATCATTCGAGATCGACGGCTATGCGTTTTGGATACATCGGGATCGCGCAATCGCCCCACTCTCCACGGGAACGATCTCGTCGAATATCAACGAGCCGCACGACCGAAGACTCGAACTCGTGCTGATCGCGCCGGATCGGGCCATCGGTACCATCCAGTTATGGGAGATGGTCGGAGTTAAGCGCATTCACCGGCTGACGTTGTCCGCCACCAATGCGGCTCTCGCCATCACGCCACTGGATGAAGGGGGCCATGTCATCGGCGCCCGGCAATCATCCGCCTGGCCGGCGGGTGCCCCTCCCGGAATCATTCGAATTAGCGTGGATTTTAACAGCGCCCTGCCGCTGTCCGGCCAACTGCTCGCCCTCTTGCTCGATCCCCAAGGACGCCGGATCGCCGCCGCACGAATATTGCGCTGAAGACATTACTGCCGACGGCGTGCGACCAGCACCAAGCTAACTCCAAAGGGGAACGGCAGCCGCATCAGGGCCAAACGCACCAGGATTCCCCGCAGCAGAGTGTTGAGCCACCGGGGGAGCGACTGGTCCTCGGCGCGCGGACCGTTTACGGTGCCGGGCTGTGAGCGCCAACGCCGCCATTTGCGCACCAGCCAGACGGCGGGATAGGCAACCACATTGGTGTAGTTAACATGAACCAGTTCCCATCCGGCCGGTGGAAACAGGGCGCGCAACTGGGGCCGCGAATAGCGCCGGTAATGATGCAGCGCCTCATCCCAGTCACTCCACAACGCCATCCCGGCCGGGACGGTGACGACGGCGAGACCACCGGGCTTGAGTAACCGGTGAAAACCGCGCACCACCGCGGCATCATCCGGTACGTGCTCCAACACATCAAGCGCTGTCACGTAATCGAGCGAACCGTCCGGCAGCGGCACCTGGTCCCCTGAGAGACTGAGGATCTGCTCAGG
>PLMW01000077.1:74921-131664 GCA_003142615.1 Opitutia bacterium
GGCCGCGTCCGCTGAATCCAGCCGCGCACCAGTTCGCGTTTGCCGGCGTAGTACCAGTGGGTTCGCTCCACACGTTCAAGGTTTTGATATTCCTCTGCATTCATGATCTGAAGTGGCGATGGCGCTGTGTACTTCCTGCTTGTGGGCAGCGTCATGAACCGCCGATAATGTGTCCACGTTTTTGTTGCAGTTTCCATGGCCGCCAACGGCGTCAAAATCGCAAAAGCCTCGGCTAATTGTGCCTTTCCCCTGGCGGAATTGAAACGGCATATTCACCTTCAAAGAGATCTCTCGATTCTGTCCAAGGATTTATATCCGCGTCCTTTTGCGCCTTTTTGCGGCCCAATCGCTGAAAGGGAATGGCCCGTCACATGACGCCACATCGCCTGCCCCCTGTGGTTGTGACCGCCGCGGTGGCGACATTACTGGCCTTGCACTGGTGGCTGGGTGTCACGGCCACGTTCAAACAGTCCCTCGCTTTCGACGAGGTGAGCCATCTTACCGGCGGCTTTGCCTACTGGCGCTTCAACGATTACCGGCTCCAGCCGGAAAACGGCAACCTACCCCAACGCTGGGGCGCGCTGCCCTGGCTGCTTCTCGGCGCGCACATGCCCACCGACAACAAGGAGGCCTGGGCCCGTTCCGATGTCTGGTCGGTGGGTGAAGAGTTTCTCTTCGGCAGCGGCAACGACACGCTCTACCTCGCGGCGTATTCCCATGCCCTGATGACTCTTTGGGGTGTGGGCATCGGACTCCTGGTCTTCATGTGGTCCCGGCGATTCTGGGGTGACGCCGGCGGCCTGTTTTCGCTCGCGTTGTTTTCCCTCTGTCCCAACTTCCTCGCCCACGGGCCGCTGGTCACGTCGGACATGACCATGGCGTTTTTCTTCCTCGCGTGCACCACCGCCTGGTGGCGGCACCTGCACCGACCGACGTTCGGCACGGGCCTGCTGAGCGCCCTGCTGCTAGGACTTGCCTGCGTGGTTAAGTTTTCCTGCATTTTGTTGGCGCCGATGTTTCTACTGCTGGCCCTCGTGCGATATACCGGGCACGATGCCAGCAGTAGTGTCGCCACCCGCCGGTTGCGGGCCGGAAGGCTTATATTCTCCATGCTCGTCCATCTGGCGGTGGCATGGGTGATCATTTGGGTGTTTTTCGGGTTTCGCTACAGTGCCTTCGCACCGGGAGTGCCTGCGGCGGAGCGGTTTTACGTGACCTGGCAGCGTATAGCACCGGCATCGGAATTCATGCGCTGGCTCTTCGAACGGACCCGTGACTGGCACCTGCTGCCTGAGGCTTACCTGCAAGGCCTTGCGTTCGTGCTGAGCGCCGCCCAGCAGCGCGGAGCGTTTCTTAACGGAGAGTACAATACCATGGGCTGGTGGTGGTTTTTCCCGTATGCATTTCTGGTGAAAACACCGCCCGCCCAGCTCCTAGCCTATCTTGTGGCAAGCGGACTGATAGTTAAGGGGTGGTGGCGTATAGGACCCCCGGCTGAGAGATGGCGTGCCGCGGGAAATGGCCTTCGGGCGGTCGCACCATTGGTCGTTGTTTCCGGTGTATATTGGGCAGCGTCGATCACCAGCCATCTCAACATCGGACACCGCCATCTTTTGCCTGTTTATCCGGCGTTGTTCGTGCTGGCTGGTGCCGTCGTCGCCCGGCTGCCACGTCGAGCAGGCACCGTCTTGGGCATGGGCTTGGCCGGATGGGCGTTAGCCACCATGCTTGTCATTCGCCCGCATTATCTCGCCTACTTCAACGTACTCGCGGGTGGCCCGACGCAGGCTCATTATCATCTTGTCGATAGCTCGCTTGATTGGGGACAGGAGCTGCCGGGCCTTGCAGAGTGGCTTGCCGTGCATCGGCGACTGGGTGAGCCGGTGTACCTTTCCTACTTTGGTAGCGCTAATTATCACTACTATGGCATCCAGGCCCAAGAACTCGCTCCATACCCACTGGTGCCGCAGCCGTTATTTTGGCACAGCCGCTTGGAGGCGGGCCTTTATTGCGTGAGCGTAACCATGCTGCGCGACGTCTACAGCCCGTGGTCGGGTGCGTGGTCGCTTGACCGGGAAAAGTTCTATCAAGAACTGCGTCGCGAGGCGGCATCACCGCCAGTCGCGACACCTGAAGGGATGATGGAACGCGCCCGCCAGCTGTGGCGGCTGGACCGATTGCGTTTCGCGCGCCTCTGCCAGTACTTGCGCGTGCGTTCGCCCGACGCGACAATCGGTTATAGCATTCTGATCTACCGCCTCAGTGCCGCAGAGATTCACACCGCAGTCGACGGCACACTGCATGAGCTGAGCACGGCGGTGGAACATGCGGTCCAAGGCAACCGCCAGCCCTAGGTTGTGCCTAGGGTAGTTTGTTCAGCCAGGTCGCCAGCCGGTCGGCGTCCTGTTTTTTCACTTCCGCTTTCTGTGTCAACGTGAGTTCGACAACCTTGGTGCGCCGTAGCTGCCAAGCCTTGATCTTTTCCTCATCGATTGCGACCACCCGGCTCAAACGGACGATGTAAACCGGCGAGAGAGCGCGCTCATCAATGGTCTCCAGCTTGAATCCGTCGCCTAGATCGTCCTCGACTGTTACGTAGTGCCGATGGGTGTCAAAATCGATGCCATAACGCTGAACGACAAGGTAGTCGTCAAAGCTGTGGTTGCGATAATGAAAAAGATAACGCCCCGGTTCCTTGGCGATGGCGGCAGGCGGAACGCTGGACTGGCGATGAATGATCCATTGCAGGCCGGTGTTGCTGTCGATGGCGAGCACATGTTGGCCACCTAATTTACCTATGTAATCGGCCAGCCAATTATTGGTGCGGGCGGCAAGGTTTTCCTGCGTATAGACGTGTCGCGCCGAGACCGGGATGGTGAAAGCGATGATATAGACAAGGGCGATGGCACTCAGCCCGCTCCAGCGGGCGCGATGCGCGACAAGCTGGGGCAGCGTGTAGGCTAACGCGAAGATTAACAACAGATGGGTGGGGAGGCTTAGTCGGCGGATGATGGGATCATCCCATTTCCCCCAAAAATAACAGAGCATGAATGCCGTGTGGATGAGCAGGCCGAGGATAAAAATGCAAAACACCGCCTCAGCCGGATGACTGCGGAAAACCTCCTGATGCCTTTTGTAGAGACTCAATACGAAGAATCCTACGCCGAACGTGCCGGCGATTCCGACCAGCCATGAATTGGGCTGGGAACCGTCAAAACACAGAAAAAAATTCATCGCGTGCCCTATATTTTCATAAAAGTACTGTAGCCCAAATGGGCGAGTCGCTCCGGCCACATCGCCCAACTGCCACGCCATGCCAGTCACTTTGAAGACGTTATATTGCCACGGATAGACGACCAGGAGCATCGGAACCAGGAACAACACCCAAGGCAGGCATACCTGCCGCTGTCGCCACCAGACATAAATGATTGTCGCGCCAATCGGCAGCAGAAATAGCACCGATTCGTAGCGTACTTGTGCCAGCATAGCACCCCCGAGTACAAAAGCGGCCAAGCGATCATCGGTCGGCAGTTCTGCGTAACGCATGCCCAACCATGCGACGAGCAGGATCATGGAGAGATTGAGCAACTCGAACCCTCCACCCACAGCATTCTGGTTGATAAGCGGCACCGTGGCGAGCAGCAGAATCGCAGCTATTCCCGCTGCCAAGCCCCCCAAACGGCGCCCGACAAGGTAGACCAGCAGAAGAAAAACCAGTGTGATGCCACCATTGAGCCAGAAAACATTGGCCACTCTGTAGCCCGTCAGATCATGCACGAGTGAGAGCAAAAACGGGAAAAAGAGCGGTCGTTTATCCACATGCACGTTTAGCGGGACGAAATTCCCAGCAAAATCATAGGCCCGGACCGCCACGTCTGCTTCCCGGTGGAAATGCATGTTCATGGCGGTGCCCTGCAGCACCACCTCATCCATCACGATCTTGAACTCGTGGCGCTCATGGACATGCAGAAATACCGCCACGGCCACGATGATGATCAACGCCCGCCACCACTCGCCTGCATTCTCCTGTTTCCAGTCATGCCGGCGCAGCGATCGCACCAGGTAAACACCAAACAACACCGCGCCTGTTCCTATAAACCAATAGCCACACTTTTTAATCAGCCAGACAGCCACGATCGGCGGAAAGGTGATAAACCCCAACGCCAAGGCCAGGAGAACGATCAAGACCAAAAGAATGATTCGCTGCCGCATAAAAAAACCGCCCACAGAAAGCGTGGGCGGTTTTGATGATAAAAACAAACCTTACTGCATGTACGTGAGGGTACGGGCACCAGCTATGTTCGAGATGATGATCGGTTCACCCTGGCTGTAATCTCCTGGATAGAATTCGTTGGCCACAGTGCTGAGGGCTTTGATGTAGGCCGAGGAGCCGACGAGCGAAGCAATGTTAGCCTGGTTGGTCCCGTTCTCCAGGAAGTACTGGTCAGCCGCCGCACCGAGTTGCCGCATGTTGTTCAACACGGCCTTGTCCTGCGAGCTGGCACGCACTTTCTGGAACGCGGGAATGGCCATCGCGGCCAAGAGGCCGATGATGACCACGACTATCATGATTTCAACAAGGGTGAAGCCCTTGTTGGAACGAATGGGTTTATTCATGGTATGGGATGATATTATTTTGATGATAAAAACTACTCCCCAGAATGAGGAATAACACTCACATGACATCTCCATAGACCAGGCCCTGCAAGGGGATTTATTACAAAATGGCGTAAAAGCAGGAGCTTGAATTCGACTGAAAACACACCTATTTTATTTACGTAAGTCGCTTGTTAATAAGTAGTTTAATATAACTGCCCTCCTCTTGGCTTAATCCTTCCGATCGGTTTTTATTGAATACCGGCGGGAGGTCGTTTCCGTTTTCGGGATGTCCTTTGGGCAGAAGGTTTCCCCGCCCCATGCGGTGCCAAGAGTGCCTCCACTGAGATCTCCTCCGCATCCTTCCAGAGCAATTCGAGGCGATACTTGGCCCGATTTTCCGTGGTGAAAAGATGCACCATGATCTCGAACGCGTCAAAAACCGTCCAGCCGCTGCCCTGCGTGTTCTCCACCCCTATGATCGGCACTCGGGCGCCATCAAGCGCCTTCTCGAGCTCAATTCGCAGCGCTCGCAAGTGAGGTTCCGACGTGCCTGTGGCCAGCACAAGAAAGTCGGTGATCGATGATTGCGCCCTTACATCAAGCACTTGCAAATCTTCTGCCTTCTTGCCGTCGAGTGTTTGCACCACCAGTTTTAGCAACTTCAGCGGTTTGGCAGCAGGCCTTTTGCGGGCGGCGGATTCTTTCATGCAGCTTAGTGGTAGAGTTTGTGGGTTTCGATGTAGGTAATGACCTTTTGCGGGCAAAAATAATGCAGCGACAACCCTTGCCGGACGCGCTGCCGTAGTTCGCTGGAGCTGATTTCAATCAGGTGACCATCGCAGCGACGAAGCCGCAGCCCCGGAATGTCAGGTGTCTGCTTGGCAGGGTGCCCTGGCCTCTCCAGAAAAATAAACTCAAGCATCCCCGCCAACTCCGCGATGTTCTTCCATAGATTCATTTGTGGCAGTTGATCACCGCCGATGATCCAATACAGCTCGTCCTGCGGGAACATCGCCTGGAAATGACGTACCGAGTCGATGGTATAGCTCACCCCACCCCGCCGCAGTTCCACGTCAGAAATTTCGAACCTTTTGTCCCATTCGACAGCCGCGCGGAGCATGGCCAGACGGTCCCCGGGGGTTGACTGCATTTCCTGCGGCTTGAGCGGCGCCTGCGCCGCCGGNNTGCACCGGATCGAAACTGCCTCCTAGAAATCCGATCTTCAAGCCAGTCGCCCGTCGCACGGGTCAGGGGTTTATGCGGTTATGGCTGTGACAGATCATGCAATGCAAGATGCTTTCACACCTAAAACGGATTCGCTGGTGAGCAAGGCCAAACGAAGCCGGATCCCTGATAAAGAGCCCTCTGGGCGGACCTGCCGCCAGAAAACATGAATTACCAGCACAAGCCGGGAAAGGATGCCGGGGCGCATCGGAGTGGCGCCTGTTATGGGTCTTTGCGTCTTCTTGTGGCCGTCGGAATGCCCGGGGCCGGACTCGAACCGGCATGGCCTTGCGGCCAGGGGATTTTAAGTCCCCAGCGTCTACCTTTCCGCCACCCGGGCGTTTTGATTTCGGATTGCGGATTTCGGATACTGGAAGGGTAAAGGCAAGGTCTATCCGGGTCGCGTTCATCCCCTGCAGTACCATTCCGAGTAGTCATGGTAATAAAGGACCGGCGAAAAGGCTCTCCGGATTCCACGACCCGCCATCACTGGGGCGTCGGTTTGAAACCAAAGGCGAAAACCACCGCCAGCATGATAAACGCGAAGCTCGCCACGTAATTCCACGCCAACTTTTCTTTCAGCACCAGAATCGCGAATACACTGAACACCACCAGCGTGATGATTTCTTGGATCACTTTGAGTTGGAATCCTGTGTAGGTGCCGTAGCCAAGACGGTTGGCCGGTACCATCAGGCAATACTCAAAGAAGGCAATGCCCCACGACACGAGGATGACCAGCCAGACCGGCTTGTCGTGGAGATATTTGAGGTGCCCATACCAGGCATAGATCATGAACACGTTGGAAAGGCAGAGCAGCAGAATCGTTGGTATATAAATATTGCCCGCGGCGGTGATCGTCGTGGCGGCACCGTTTATCCCAGCCGGTCGGCCTTGCTGTTGTCCAGCTTTCAAGCATCGCCAGGGATCATATAAGATTGAATGGTTGGTCGTTGTGAGGTCCGGCGATTGGCCTTTGAAATTTCGCGGGGATCTGGCATTTGGAATCTGAGACTTTACCCCCGGCCATGGCCCTCACCGTCATCCAGCATCCCCTCGTCACTCATGTGCTCACACACCTGCGCGACAAAACCACGAAGCCCGCTCTCTTTCGCACGCTCTGCGACCAGATCACCCTGTTGCTGGCGCTGGAGGCGACGCGCGATCTCGCCACTGAGGAGAAAATGATCGACACCCCCCTTGAACCCATGATCGGCCGCGTGCTCGCCAAGCCGCTCGCCGTGGTGCCCATCCTCCGTGCCGGTCTCGTCATGGTGGAGCCGTTTCTCGATCTTTTTCCCGATGTGAGTGTCGGTTATGTCGGACTTGAGCGCGATCACATCACGGCTATTGCGCACTCGTATTACTGCAAGCTGCCGCCGCTTGATGGACGGCGCGTGCTGGTGGTCGACCCCATGCTTGCCACCGGCGGCTCCGCGGTGCAGGCGCTCGACGTGGTCAAAACTGCGGGGGCGAAGGACCTCGCCCTGGTGTGCATCGTGTCAGCGCCCGAGGGCGTGGCCCTCGTCGCACAACGGCATCCCGAGGTGCCGATCTTCACCGCGGCGCTTGACCGCGAGCTCAACGCGAAGAAATACATCCTGCCCGGCCTCGGCGACTTCGGTGACCGACTGTACGGAACCTGAGCGCCGGTGAGGCAGGCAGCTGACCTGCGAGCTGAACCCTTGGGCGAAGCGGTTGGGGTCAATGTGGCTAAGCCGTCTCGACAAGCGCCGCTCCCGGGCTCACCCTCGTTTCCTCGCTTGTTTCGCCATGCGCGCCGAACGCTCTGGACTCCTCCTCGCCGACCGCTGGACCGACTACCAGCTCCTTGACTGCGGCGACGGCCTGAAACAGGAGCGATGGGGATCCTACGTACTCGTGCGGCCCGACCCGCAGGTTCTCTGGCCGCGGCGCGGCCAGGCATCAGGCGCGCCGTGGAAAGACTGGGACGGATTCTACCAGCGCGGTGATAGCGGCGGAGGCCGCTGGGAGTTCAGGCGGCCGCTGCCGGAGCACTGGAACATCCGCTACGCCCCGCTTGACCTCACGTTCAAAATCCGCCCCACAGGCTTCAAGCACACCGGACTTTTCCCCGAGCAGGCGGTCAACTGGGAGTGGTGCTCGCAAAAAATCCGCCAGGCAGGCCGGCCGGTGAGCGTGCTCAACCTCTTCGGCTACACCGGCGCCGCCACCTGCGCCGCCGCCGCCGCCGGTGCGAGCGTCTGCCACGTCGACGCCGCCGAGGGCATGGTCAAGTGGTGCCGCGAAAACGCTGCGCTCTCCGGCCTGGCCGCCGCGCCCGTCCGTTACATTGTTGACGACTGCCTCAAGTTCGTACGACGCGAACTCAAACGCGGCCGTCGCTACGAGGCGATCATCATGGATCCGCCCACCTACGGTCGCGGCGGCAGCGGTGAATTGTGGAAACTCGAAGACCATCTCTGGGAGCTGCTCGTCGAGTGTCACCGCCTGCTGGGCGACCGGCCGCTGTTCTTTCTCATCAATGCCTACACCGCGCGCCTTTCCCCCACCGTGGTTATGAACCTGCTCACCGAACTGATGCGTGAAGCCGGAGGGCACGTCACGGGCGGCGAGGTCGGCCTGCCCGTCGCAGCCGATGGCCGGGTGCTTCCTTGCGGCATCTACGGCCGCTGGGAGGCGTGACTTGTCACCTCCAGCCGGTCACTCCTTATTTCGTGCCCATGTCCCCGCTCGCCGCCACCTACTTTTCCGCCGCCATCGGCCTGCTCAAGCAGGCCTACGAGACCAACCGCCAGACACTGCAGCAGCTTGGCCCCATCATCGGTCGCACGGTCGCGGAGGGCGGCGTCATCCATGCGTTCGTTCGGCAGCGGCCACAGTGAGATCATCGCGCGCGAAATCGTCGGCCGGGCCGGCGGCCTGGTGTGTGTGAGCGGTATCTACGACACCACCGGGGGTTTTATTGAAAATCTCGCCGGCTACGGCACCCAGCTCGCCGAACGTTATGCCCGCCTGCACGGCCTGCGTCCCGGCGAAACGATCATGGTCATCTCCAATTCCGGCAAAAACGCCGCGCCCATCGAGGTTGCGCTCTACGCGAAGCAGAAAGGCCTCACGGTTGTCGGCTTGACCAGCGTAGCCATGTCGCGCACGGCCCGAACCGTCCACCCTGGAGGCAAAAACCTGCACGCCATCGCCGACTACGTGCTGGACAACTGCGGCGTGCCCGGCGCCGCGATTGTGGACATCGCCGATGAGATCCAAGCCGGGCCAACCTCCACTCTCGCCGGGGTGATGCTGCTCAACCTTCTCCTGCTCGAGGTGGTCGGCTGGCTCAAAGCCAACCGTTATCCGCTACCCATCCTGCGCAGCCAGAATCTGCCCGGCGCCATCGAGTATAACCGCGAGCTTGCAGAAAAATATGCCGGCCGCCTGAGCTGTCCCCTCGCTTAGATTGAACAACTAAATCGCCAAGACTCAAAGAGCCGGCTTTGCTTCAAAGCTCGGCGGCTGTGTGCCTTTGTTGTAAAAATGGACTCTTACAAGATTGGCGTTGATGGCGGCGGCATGAAAACCGAGTGCATCCTCATCGATGCGCGCGGCGCCGTTGCCGCCCGGCATACCGCAGCCGGCTGTAACCCGAGTCTGGTTGGTCCCGAAATGGCGCGAAAAACCCTGGCCGGGGCGCTCCAAGCGCTGCTGGCCCAAGCCCAAACCAAGCATCCAGGATCGAAAATCTCGGCGACGCTGCTTTGCATGGCCGGAAGCCCCCCGTTCTGGAGGGAGGCCGCTACGGGCATCAAGGACTACGGAACCGTGACCGCCGTGCCCGACTCCCTGCCTGTGCTCGAACTCGCCACGGGCGGCGCGCCCGGGCTGGTTCTGCACGCCGGCACCGGCTCGTTCGTCGCCGCCCGCGCGCCGGATGGATCAATGCACTACGCCGGCGGGCTTGGCTGGCGTTTCGGAGATTCCGGCAGCGGCCATGTCCTGGGCCGCCGCGCTATCGCCCGTGCCCTGCTCGAACTCCAAGGCTGGCCGGCCGAGGCCGGGGACCGGAAACCGGATTCAGAAAAGCGGTCTCCCCTGGCGGAGGCGCTCTGCGAATACACCAGCCTGGGCGGGTACGTTGCTATTTCCCGGCTTTTTTATTCCGCGGCGGACGCGAACGTCAAAATCGCCGCATTTGCGCCCCGCATAGTGGAACTCGCCGAGCACGGCTGCGGACCCGCGCAGCAGGTCATCGCCGAGTCGCTTGCCGAGTTTGCAGTTCTGGTGAACCGCGTGCTCGCAAAAATTCTTCCGGCAGCCGGGATCCGCAATCATCAATTCCCTGCGGCGTCTCCGGGACCTTGCTTAATCGTCCGCCCTGCCTGTACACCCTGCGCGCCCTCGCGGCCACGCAGGCCTGGCCGGTGCAGCTGCAACCCATTGCCGATCCGCCCATCGAGGGCGTGCGCCGGCTGTTGCTGAAGATGGAATAATCCATCGCGGGATTACCCGGCCGCCGCGGGGGCACAGAGCGGGTTTGCCTGCGCGACGCAGTTCGTTACCCTGCCTTCATGCCTGGAGACGCGGTGAACATCCACCAGACGCAGAAGAAGCCGAGCTATCCCATCATCGGCGAACTCCGCGCCTACCTGCACCGCTACCGGCGCGACCGCGAGCTGCCCGTCTCTTATGAACGGCTCCGCGATTTCCAAGAGACCGCGCCGCTCATTGACGCCGACGGCCGGCCTACGCTCTGGGAGACCGTGGCCTACCGCGCCGAGGACATGCGCACACTCAACGAGGACCTGAAGCGCATCTACGCCCTGCTCAAGGTCGACGGCGACTTCTCGGTTATGGCGCACCTCTACATCGACCGCATCGATTTCTGCGCCTTCGGCAACTCGCAGCCGTTCCGCATCCGGATCGTCAACGCCTACAACGACAATCCCGACCACTTCTATATCAAGAAAGCTGATGCCTCGCGCGTCTACGGTCTTGAACTCGAGCACCTGCTCTCCCCCAACCGGCTCAGCTTTCTCACCTGCGGCGGCATGCTGGTCGAGGAACACATTCCGGGCATCCCGGGCGATGTCTTCGTCGAGCGCTGGCTGCATCACAGCGACCTGAAACCCATCCGTGTCGCCAAGGAGCTCGTGAAGTTCAATGAGCGCTGCTTCATCCGCCTGCTTGGCGACATGCGCTCCTACAACTTCGTCGTCGTCATCATGCCGGACTTTGAGGACGCGCAGATCCGTATCCGCGCGATGGATTTTGACCAGCAGTCCTACAACGGCCGAAAAAACTATTACCTGCCGCAGTTCTTCAAGGAAAACACGCCCCTGGCCCTCTACTGCCTCAAGCACCTCCGCTACGAGACCTCGCTGCAATACCAGCGCGAGGAGCAGACGCTCATGTTGCAGCGCTCCGAGATCGCCGCGCATCGCCTCGGCCATCTGCTGCAGGTCATGGCGCACGACCGCATCGCTCCCGACGAGAAGGTGCACCAACTCCGGGAGGGTCTCGCCGAGCATTTTCATTCCGAGCGCCACCTGCACTGCCAGACCATGGGCGAACTGGTCCGCGAAAACCTCGAGACCCTCCGGCGCCACATCGGCAGGCCGGTCGCGCCGCCCGCGGGTGAGGAGGAATTCGCCTGAGCCGCAGCGCCGGCGCGCCCGCTGCTCAGGCCATCGTGAGCACGATCTTGCCGAATTGCGCGGCGGTCTCCAGATGGCGCAGCGCCTGCTCGGCGCACTCAAGCGGCAGGGCGGTGTCGACCACCGGCACGATGCGGCGGGCCTCGACGAGGTGCGCCATGGCCGCAAAATCAGCGGGCGAACCCATCGTGGTGCCCAGCAGGGAGATTTGCCGGAAGAACACCTTGCGCGCATCGAAACCCGGCGGATTCCCTGTGGTGTCGCCATAAAAAACGATGCGGCCGCCCGGGCGGGTGAGCTCGATGAGCGACGCCAGACCCTCACCCATGGCGCTGTCCACAATCAGGTCGAAAAGGCCGGCTTGCTGTCGGAGCTGCGCAGGCCAGTCGGCATCGCGATAGTTGGCGCCGCCCGCGGCACCGAGCGCGCGCGCGCGGGTCAGTTTCTCCGCGGAACTGGATGTGACATAAACGGTCGCGTCCGCCGCCACGGCGAACTGCAGCGCCAAGAGAGCCACCCCGCCGCCGATGCCGGTGATAAGTACCGTCTCACCGGAGCGGAGCCGGCCGCGGGCGAACAGGGCCCGCCACGCGGTGAGACCGGCGAGCGGCAGCGCCGCAGCTTGCTCAACCGCGAGATGCGCAGGCCGGGGCGCAAGGTTGGCGACGGGAACGGCGATCGCCTCGGCAAACGTGCCGTCATCCGGCAGGCCGAGGATGCGAAAACCGGATCCCTGCACGCGCGGATCGTCGCCCCAGTCGAGGCTTGGGTTGATGATGACGTGGCGCCCCACCCACCCGCGGTCGCCCTCGCTGCCGACGGCCTCGACGACGCCGGTGCCGTCCGAACCGAGGATGATGGGAAACTTCAGTCCGGCGTAGCGGCCCTTCTGAATCCAGAGATCGCGATGATTAAGCGCGGCGGCCATCAGCCGCACCACCGCGAAGCCGGCGGCGGGTGCCGGGTCGGCGACCGGTTTGATGACGAGCGGTTTTTCGACTCCCTCGAGAACGGCGGCTTTCATGGGTGGACGGGGCATGCGTGCAAATAACGCCAGTGGACTTTGCCGCAATCCGCCGGAAACCCTACTCCTTTTTAAGCTTCTTGCGCAATGCCCGGACGTCGGGGCTGACCGCGCCGCACGCTTCGCCGCCGCAGCCGGGTTGGTGGCGTTTCGTCAACGCGCGCCACACCAGCCACCCCGCGGCGAACGCGACGATTAACAGCGCGGCGATGGTTTGCCAGGATGATGACATTGGAGGCCAATGAAGTCGGTTATGTCCGATTGTCAGGCCGGCGGCATTAAAATCCCAGTGTGCGGCCGCCCTGAAAGACGACGAAACACACGAGCCACGCCGTGCCCGTCATGTAGGCGGTCTGGAAGAGCGGCCAGCGCCAGGAGTTGGTTTCGCGCTTCACGACGACCACCGTGCTCATGCATTGCATCGCAAAGACGTAGTAGATCATGAGCGTGAGGCAGACGAGCGGCGTGAAGAGCGGCCGGCCGTCGGGCCAGATGGCGGCCTTCAGTGCTGTCCGCAACGGGGTGATATCCGCGTGCTTGCCGCCTTCAAAGTGGTCCACGCTGAACACGACGGCCATGGAGCTGACAAACACCTCGCGGGCGGCGAACGAGGTGACGAGACCGATGCCGATGCGCCAGTCGAAGCCGAGCGGCTTGATCACCGGTTCAAGCACGCGCCCCGCGGTGCCGGCGAAGCTGTGGGCGATCTGCTCCTGCGGTGTCGCGCTGCCGGGATGCCGGGGATACGCGGTGAGAAACCACAGCACGATTGAGATGCCGAGGATGATGGTGCCGGCCCGGCGTAGGAACAGGCCGGCGCGTTCGAGCATGTGAAACAGCACGTCCTTCATTCGTGGCAGACGGTAGGGCGGCAGTTCCATGATCATGAGCGGCGGCTCGCCCTTGAGCAGGTATTTCTTGAACAGCCACGCGAAGCCGAACGCGCCGAACGTGCCCAGGGCATACATGAGCAGCATGAGGCCCACCTTCGCCCCGACTGACACGCGGTCGCCCGGGAGCAGCGCGGCGATCATCAGCAGGTAGACCGGCAGCCGCGCCGAGCAGCTCATGAGCGGCGCCACGAGGATCGTCACGAGGCGGTCCTTGGTATCCTCGATCGTGCGCGTGGCCATGATGCCGGGGATCGCGCAGGCATACGAGCTGAGCAGCGGGATGAACGATTTGCCGTTGAGGCCCACGCGGCTCATCAGGCGGTCCATGATGAACGCCGCGCGCGCCATGTAGCCGGTGCTTTCGAGCAGGCCCAGAAAGAAAAACAGGATCAGAATCTGCGGGAGGAAGACCACCACGCCGCCCACGCCCGCGATCGCGCCATCAGTGATGAGATCGCGCAGATCACCCGGCGGCATCACCCCCTTCACCCAGGCGCCGAGTGTGGCCACCTGCGCGTCGATCCAGTTCATCGGATACTCGGCCAGCGTGAAGATGGATAGGAACAGCACCGTCATGATTGCGCCGAGCACGAGCCAGCCCCACAACGGATGCACGACGACACTGTCGATGCGGTCGGAGGCGCCCGGCCCGGTGCTGGCGGCGCGCTGCACCACCTCGGCACAAAGCCGGGTGATGGCGTCATAACGGCTTTTGACGAGCGTGCCCGACCAGTCGACCCCCTCGCCCTCCCAGCGTTTCTTCCAACCGGCGAGGATTGCGGAGGTGCGCTCGCTGAGGGGCATGGAGCCGGCCACGCGCACGGGATTCTGGTCGGTGAGGAGCAGGAGCGCCTCGGCGCGGGCGATGAGCGGCTGCTTGCCGTCGTTTTCGACGAGGGAGGCCTGCAATTCGGCGACGGCGGGCGCGATGGGCGCGGGAATGTCCCACCGGTGGCGGGGCAGCGGCAGATCGGCGCGACTCATCGCCAGGCGCAGTTCGAGGACGCCCTTGCTGTTGACCGCCTCGCACGGAATGACGGGGATGCCAAGCTCGTGTTCGAGGCGGGCAACGCGCAGATCAAGGCCGGCGTTCGTGGCCAGATCCATCATGTTGAGCACGAGAATGACGGGCCGGCCGAGGTCGAGCACCTGATGTACGAGGTAGAGGTTTCGCTCGAGGTTGGTGGTGTCGACAATGCAGATGATGCGGTCGGGCTGCGCAATGTCGGCACGGCGACCAAAGAGCACATCACGCACAATGGCCTCGTCGGGCGAACGCGCCGCGAGCGAATAGGTGCCGGGCAGATCGATGACGGTAATCGGGCGGCCGTGTTGCGAGTAGGTGGTGCCGATCTTCTTCTCGACGGTAACGCCCGGGTAGTTGCCAACCTTCTGTTTCAAGCCGGTGAGCGCATTGAAGAGCGTGCTCTTTCCGCAGTTGGGGTTGCCGACGAGGGCGTAGACCGGTGAACGGCCTGGGCCGGCAGGTTTTTGAACGAATTCAGTCATCACGCGTGCCCCCGACAGATGCATGCCCAATGACCGGGGTTGAAAAGTTGGCGTGCCGCGATTTCATGGGTCAACGGATTGTTCATTGGCCACCGGCCAATTCTACCACTACATGCTCCGCTTCGCTCTTCCGTAGCGTGAGGTTGTAACCGCGCACCCGAACCTCAAGTGGATCGCCGAGCGGGGCAGTGCGCATAAGCGTGATGGCGGTGCCCGGCAGCACCCCCATCTCGCGAAGGCGGAGAAAAGCCGGGCCGTGCCCGGGAAATTCACGTATCGTGGCCCGGGCGCCGACCGGAAGCTGCGACAATTTGAGGGTGGAAGCCATGTACAGTCAGGCCGCGCCCCAAAGCGCGGGCTATCATGCGCTGCCGCGAATGGGCTCGACCAAGATGTTCTGCGCAGCCCGGTTGCTCAGCGCCACCCGAGAGCCACAAAGCTGGCAGATCAACATGTGCTTGCCGGCGATTTTTTGGATGATCGCAGACTCGCAAAAACCCATCTCCCGGAGCCGTTGGCACAAGTCCGCCTTCCCATTCAACTCGGCGACGCGCCCCGGCATACCTGCGGGAAGCTCTGTAAGAGCCAGTCGTTTCTGGTGGATTTTCTTTGAGGAAGACGACATGAGCGGCAACAAGAGCAAAGTGAACTGAGACTCAGTTTCAACTTAAATCACCTGATATGTTCCTTAGTCTTGTTAGATTTGGTTATTGAAGCTTCAGGAAGGCAATAGGTAACACAATTTTGCTGTTACCTCGTTCCTCCTGGTTAATCAATTTACGCAAGGATTGTGATAAATCCCAAGTTTCGTCGTCGTTTCTTCTTCGTTTTTCTCTGATGGCAGCCCTTCAAGAGGGGCGAACCGTTCTGAGGAAAAACCAAGCTCCTGCTGACCGGCATGAAAAGGATCGGGTGGGTTATGCAGTTCTTTGAGCAATAGTCCGACCGTGGCCGAATCGCCACCATGCAAAACTTTCTCACGACCAAGAAACACTTCACGAATGGTATACGTCGT
The DNA here is from genome assembly GCA_003142615.1 of Opitutia bacterium. GTDB lineage: Bacteria > Verrucomicrobiota > Verrucomicrobiia > Opitutales > Opitutaceae > Fen-1467. The sequence goes on from PLMW01000077.1 coordinate 90,816, forward strand.
CCCCTTCACTGGAAGCTGGGTGTAAATCACCCGGATAAAATCGGCAAAGGTGTCGTTGATACAGACAACTTTCTGCCCCTGAAGCATGACTAGGATAATCTAGCACGGCAGATGCAAAGGTCACGGCGAGACTGAGAAATCGAAATCTTCAGCTCTCCCGGTTCTCCTCCTTGGGCTTCCGGGGGATCGGAGAAATCTCGTGGCCGTGTCCTCACTTTACCCAACTCGCTGTCAAATTTCATTCACACCGCCCCAAAGACGGCTTTACTGATGGCATGACTGCATCATCCGTCGATGACGGCCTTAATCCGCATGGAGGCCCAATCTTCCCCCGGGGTCACGCCCTGCTGACCAACTCCCTGCTCAATAAAGGAACGGCTTTCACCGAGCGTGAACGCGACACGATGGGTCTGCGCGGCCTGCTGCCACCGCGGGTATTCACCATCGAAGAGCAGCTGCATCGCGTGTACGGCAATTTCCGCCGCAAGCCGGATGCGCTCGAAAAATACATTTTCCTGACCACCCTGCAAAATCGCAACGAGACTCTCTTCTACAAACTAGTGCAGGAGCATGCGGAAGAGATGATCCCCATCATCTACACCCCGACGGTTGGTCAGGCCTGTCTCGAATACGGCGCCATTTTCCGCCAGCCCCGCGGCCTTTTCATCAGCATCCGCGAACGCGGCCGCGTCGCGGAGATTCTGCGCCACTGGCCGCACCCGGACGTGCGCATGATCGTCGTGACTGACGGCGAGCGCATTCTCGGCCTCGGTGATCTGGGCGCGCTCGGCATGGGCATTCCCGTCGGCAAGCTCTCGCTCTACACGGCCTGCGCGGGTCTGCATCCCTGCTACTGCCTGCCCATCACCCTGGACGTCGGCACCGACAACACCAAGCTGCACGAGGATCCGCTGTATATCGGACTCAACCAGAAGCGCGTACGCGGCGCCGAATACGACGCGTTCGTCCAGGAGTTCGTTGAGGCCGTCCAGCAAACCTACCCTAAGGCGCTGCTTCAGTGGGAGGATTTTGGCAACACCAACGCCTTCCGCCTGCTCCACCAGTATCGCCACAGAATCTGTAGCTTTAATGATGACATCCAGGGCACGGCCTCCGTCGCCCTGGCCGGCATTATGGCGGGGCTGCGGCTCGCCGGCGGGCACCTGCGCGATCAGAAACTGCTCTTCTTTGGCGCGGGCGAAGCAGGGACCGGCATCGCCGACCTTCATGCAGCCACGGTCCGGCTGGAAGGTCTCAGCGAAGCTGAGGCGCGCGCGCGTTGCTGGTTTGTCGACTCCCAGGGACTGGTCGTGCGGAGCCGCCTCGGCAAACTTGCCGGGCACAAGGTGCCTTACGCCCACGATCACCCCTTTGTCGCGACCTTGGCTGAGGCCATCGAAACCGTGAAACCCACGGTGCTGATTGGTGTTTCGGGCCAGGCGCGCGCTTTCAACCGCGACATCGTCGCCCGAATGGCCGCGCTCAACCAACGCCCGATTATTTTCGCCCTGTCGAATCCAACCTCGAAGGCGGAATGCACCGCGGAGGAAGCCTACCAGTGGACCGGGGGACGCGTGATCTATGCGAGCGGCAGCCCCTTCCCCCCGGGAACATTCGGCGGCCAACCCTATGTGCCGGGCCAGGGTAATAACGTCTATATCTTCCCGGGTGTCGGCTTGGGTGCGCTGGTCTGCGAAGCCACGCAAATTACCGATGAAATGTTCCTGACCGCCGCCAAGACCCTGGCCTCCACGGTGACGGCGGAGGACCTGGCGCTCGGCCGCATTTACCCGGCGATCTCAAATATCCGTGAAGTCTCCATCCAGATCGCCGCCGCCGTGGCCGAGGAGGCCCACCGCGCGGGTCTTGCACGCCGGCCGCGTCCGGCCGATCTCGTGGAGGATATTCGCACCCGCATGTTCGAGCCCAACTATCGGGATTACGTCTGACTCGCCTCGCCGGCGCGGGCCGCGTCAGCATTATGAAAGCTTTTTATGTTTCGGCCCGCGATTACTAACTGGCCCAGAGCCCGAAATTGTATTGTCGCGACCAGAGACGAGTTGGAGTCTTCCCCCGTTTTGTGCCAGCCCGTTTCCGGACCAAGCTGTGACAGATACTGACCGGAGCTTGCCTTTGTTGGCACTGCCCTTACCGCCAATCCCCCAAAAAAGCCTCAGATGAACGCCTATATTACAGAGGTTCTTGACATCTTGGCGCGCCGCAATGCCGGCGAGCCAGAGTTTCTCCAGGCTGCACGCGAAGTGCTCGAATCGCTCGGTCCGGTGATCGAGCGTCACAGAAAATACCGCGATGGCCGCATCCTCGAGCGCATCGTGGAGCCGGAGCGCCAGTTCATCTTCCGTGTGGCGTGGCAGGACGACGCCGGCCGGGTACAGGTGAACCGCGGCTTCCGTGTGCAGTTCAACAGTGCGATCGGCCCCTATAAGGGCGGACTGCGTTTCCATCCGAGCGTGAACCTTGGCATCCTGAAGTTCCTCGGTTTCGAGCAGATTTTCAAGAACTCGCTCACCACGCTGCCCATGGGGGGCGGCAAGGGCGGTTCGGACTTCGACCCGAAGGGCAAGTCGGACAATGAGGTGATGCGTTTCTGCCAGAGTTTCATGACCGAGCTCTTCCGCCATATCGGCGCCGATACGGACGTGCCGGCGGGCGATATTGGCGTGGGTGGCCGCGAAATCGGCTTCCTCTTCGGCCAGTACAAACGCCTGCGCAACGAATTCACCGGCGTCCTCACCGGCAAAGGCATCAAGTGGGGTGGCTCGCTCATCCGCCCTGAGGCCACCGGTTACGGCGCGGTTTATTTCGCCGAGGAAATGCTCAAGACGCGCGGTGAATCGATGAAGGGCAAGGTCTGCACGGTTTCGGGCTCCGGTAACGTGGCGCAGTACACCGTCGAGAAATTGCTGCAACTCGGAGCCAAGCCGGTGACACTCTCGGACTCCGACGGCTCCATTTACGACTCGAACGGCATCACCGTCGAGAAACTCGCCTATGTAATGGAACTGAAGAATGTCCGGCGCGGTCGTATCCGCGAATATGCCGAGAAGTTCGGTGCCCGTTACGTCGAAGGGCAGCGTCCGTGGTCCGTCCCTTGCGACTGCGCCTTCCCGGGCGCGACGCAGAATGAAATCACTGGCGAGGACGCGAAGATCCTCCTCAAAAACGGCTGCAAGCTTGTCTCCGAAGGCGCCAACATGCCGTCGACGCCTGAGGCGGTAGAAGTCTTCCTCCAGGCCAAGATTCTCTATGGACCGGGTAAGGCGGCCAACGCAGGCGGTGTCGCCACCTCTGGTCTGGAAATGTCGCAGAATTCAATGCGCCTCGGCTGGAACCGCGAGGAGGTGGATCAGCGGCTGCATCGCATCATGGTAGATATTCACCGCAACTGCCGGGCTACGGCCGAGGAATACGGTACCCCGGGCAACTATGTGCTCGGCGCCAACATCGCCGGTTACGTCAAGGTGGCTGACGCCATGCTCGATCAGGGCGTCATGTAAGGACTTTGTTTATGGGCGCGCCGCTCACCGGCACGGCCCTCTTTTTGTAGTGTCGGTGTCGCGGCGGCAGTTTAAATTGAAGGCAGGCCGGAAGCCTGTGCCATCCCCATTGTCATGCCCTCCCCTTCCTCCACCTTCACCACCGGTCTTCCCGGGCTCGATCGGGTACTGCATGGCATTGAGCCCGGCGACAACATCGTCTGGGAGGTCGAGGCGATCTCTGAATACCAGGAACTCGTCGTTCCTTACGCCGCCGCGGCTAAAGCGGCTGGCCGGCATCTCATCTACTTCCGGTTTGCGAGCCACCCGCCGTTGCTGCCGGAGACGGCCGGCGCGGAGATCCACCAGATCGATCCCGCCGGGGGCTTCGAGAATTTCGTCCGCTGTGTTCACGCGGTGATTGAACAAGCCGGTCGCGGTGCAATCTACATCTTTGACTGCCTCTCTCCCCTGGCGGACACCTGGGGATCCGATCAAAGTCTCGGCAACTTTTTCATGCTCACCTGCCCGCGGCTCCTGGATCTCGAGACGGTGACGTACTTCGGCCTGTATCGCGACCGCCACTCGCTTTACGCGCTGGAACCCATCCGGGCCACGACGCAGTTCATGCTCGATGTCTTCCGTTTCGACGGGCGGCTTTATGTTCGTCCGCTCAAGGTGCAACACCGTTCGCGCGATGCGATGAACACCATTCACGTGCGGCACGGTGATATCTTCCTGCCCGTGAAGGACAGCGCCGTGCTGGCGCAGATCCTCTCGCGCACCCAATGGCCGCGGCTGCAGAGCGACCGCCGGATCGGCTACTGGCGGCGGCTGTTTCACGAGGCGCAGACCCTGGCGCAGGAATGCCGGGAGAACCGCTGCCCGCCGGACCGGCGCGAGGAAATGCTGCGCCGGGTGCGCTGGGCCCTGCGCGTGCACCGCTCGGGCATTGCTCCGCTGGTCGAGCAGTTCCTGACGTTCGAGGATTTCCTCGCGATCCGCGATCGCATGATCGGCATCGGTTCCGTCGGCGGCAAGACGCTCGGCATGCTCGTGGCCCGCGCCATCCTGCGCGAACGCGATCCGGAACTCGCGGCACGCCTCGAGGCGCACGATTCGTTCTTCGTGGGCGCCGAGGTTTTCATCTCGTTCCTCGTGCAGAACGGTGTGTGGTGGCTGCGCGAGCAGCAGAAGAATCCGGAGACCTTTTTAAAAGGACTGGAAGAAGGGCGCCGACTGATTCTCAACGGACACTTCCCGGGCGGCATCCTCGAACAATTCCAGGGCATGCTCGATTATTTTGGAGAGTCGCCCTACATCGTGCGCTCCAGCTCCATCCTTGAGGACGCGCGGGGAAACGCCTTCTCCGGCAAATATGAAAGCGTGTTCGTTGTGAACCGCGGTTCGCGGGAGAAGCGCATGGCGGCGTTGCTCGACGCCGTGCGTCGTGTGTACGCAAGCGTGCTCGACGAGGACACTCTGCTCTACCGCAAGCGCCGCGGCCTGCTCGAGAGCGAGGAGCGCATGGCGTTGCTCGTGATGCGCGTGTCGGGCGCCCCACACGGCCGGTATTACTACCCGCAGGCGGCCGGCGTGGGACTATCCTACAATCCGTATGTCTGGCATCCAGACATCGACCCCCGCGCCGGTGTCGTGCGCCTAGTGTTTGGCTTGGGTACGCGTGCCGTGGACCGCTGTGATGACGATTACACGCGGCTGGTGGCACTCAACGCCCCCACCCGCCGGCCTGAGGCGAATTTCGAGGACGCACGCGAACACTGCCAGCGACGAATGGATTGTCTGGACCTGCGAAAGGGCGAGTTCGTTTCACTGCCCTTTCCAGAGGTTATCAGTGAAAAACCGGAATTCCCCCTCGAACACTATCTGTCCTACACCGCCGAGGGGTATCCTTGGATCACCTTTGACCGGTTGCTTACTGAAACTCCGGTGGCGGCGGACCTGCGCCGGATACTCATGCTACTCGAAGAGGCGTACGAGCATCCGGTGGACATCGAATTCACGATCAACTTTCTTGCCGACGGCACCTACCGGATTCACCTGCTGCAATGCCGCACTTTCCAGTTTCGGCGCGAAACCGGCGGCATGACCCCGACCGTGCAGGGAGCACAAACACGCTTGCTGACCGCGCATGGGGCGGTGATTGGCGTCAGCCGTGAGCAGCGGCTCAGTCGCCTCATCTACATCGTGACAGAGGCTTACGCCCGGCTGCCGGAAAGGGATCGCTACGCAGTGGCGCGGTTGATCGGTCGCCTTAACCAACTGCACCCGCCCGACGATCGCGGCCTCATGCTCATCGGCCCCGGTCGCTGGGGCACGCACAGCCCCTCGCTGGGGATTCCGGTTTCGTTCGCGGAAATCAGCCGGGCCTCCGTCGTCTGCGAGGTTGTGGCCATGCACGAGCGTCTCATCCCCGACGTCTCGCTGGGCACGCACTTCTTCAATGATCTGGTAGAGCACGACATGCTTTATGTAGCTTATTTTCCCAACAAAACCGGTAATCAACTCGACACGGGATGGTTCCACGACACGCCCAACCGGCTGCTGGAACTGGAACCGACTGCGGGCAGTCTCGCCGAGGTTGTGCGCGTGATCGATTGCGATGCTACGGGCGGTCGCGTATGGCTGCGCGCCGATGCCACCGCGCAGGAAGCGCTCGTCTTCCGGACAGACTGAACGCGTCCCACCGGCGAGACCCTGCTGGATTCCAGTCAAGGACGGCCGCAAATACCCCCCCGCTGAGGTCGGTTTTGGATCAGCGTCGATCCGAGTTCACCCGTGATTCCAAACTGACTGTCTACAATAGGTCGGTGGAGCCCATCAGGTAGCGGTCGCACTCGCGGGCGGCGCCACGACCTTCATTGATGGCCCATACCACAAGGCTCTGCCCGCGCCGGCAGTCGCCGGCGGCAAACACTCCCTTGAGGTTGGTCGTGTACTTCTCGTGCTCCGCCCTGATGTTGCTGTGTGCGTCGACCTCGACCCCGAGGTCCTTGAGCAGCGCCTGCTCAGGTCCGAGAAAACCCATCGCTAGCAGGACGAGCTGCGCCGGTCGTGTCTCTTCGGTGCCGGGCTGCTCCTTCGGTACGAACTGGCCTCTATCGTTTTTCTCCCACTTGACCTGGATGGTGACGAGTTTCTTCACGCGATCTTCACTGTCTCCGATGAACTTCTTGACCGTGGTGAGATAAATGCGGGGGTCGGCGCCATACTTCGCGGCGGCCTCCTCCTGGCCGTAGTCCATGCGGTAGACCTTGGGCCACTCGGGCCAGGGGTTGTCCGCGGTGCGCTCCATGGGTGGCTTGGGCAGGATTTCAATCTGCACGAGGCTTTTGCACTCCTGCCGCATGGCGGTGCCGACGCAGTCCGTGCCGGTGTCGCCACCGCCGATGACCACGACGTCCTTGCCACGGGCGTGGACCGGGCTCGCGTCTGGATTCCCAGCGAGCACCGTCTTGGTGTTGGCGGTGAGATATTCTATCGCGAAGTGCACGCCCTTGAGATCGCGTCCTTCAATGGGAAGGTCGCGAGGCTGCGTGGCACCGGTGCAAATGACGGTGGCGGCGTATTCCTTAAGGAAGATTTGCGGCTCGACGTTTTCACCAACGTTGGCGCTGCAGATGAACTTGATGCCCTCCTGCTCCATGAGGTCGAGGCGGCGCAGGAGAACCTCCTGCTTATCGAGTTTCATATTGGGGATGCCATACATGAGCAGACCGCCAGGACGGTCGGCACGCTCGAAAACCGTCACCCAGTGGCCGGCTTTGTTGAGCTGGGCGGCGGCGGCAAGGCCCGCCGGACCGGAGCCGATGACGGCAACCTGCTTGCCAGTGCGGCTTCGGGGAGGTTCTGGGAGCACCCAGCCTTCCTCCCAGCCTCTATCGATGATGCTGCACTCGATGTTCTTGATCGTGACCGGGGGGTTGGTGATGCCGAGCACGCAGGAGCCCTCACAGGGCGCAGGACATACGCGGCCGGTGAACTCCGGAAAGTTGTTGGTCTGGTGCAGGCGTTCGAGCGCCTCACGCCAGAGGCCACGATAGATCAGATCGTTCCACTCGGGGATCAGGTTGTGGATCGGGCACCCGGAGGCCATGCCGCTGATAAGCTTGCCGGTATGGCAGAAGGGAACGCCACAATCCATGCAACGCGCGCCCTGGTTGCGGAGCTTCTTTTCCTCCATGTGGTGGTGAAACTCCTTCCAGTCGCGCACGCGCGCTAGCGGCGCACGGTCCACAGGTAGTTCTCGCAGATACTCAATGAATCCAGTTGGTTTGCCCATCGTCGTGAAATCCGGTGTCGGGTGATGAGTTGCGGTGGAATTAGTTGCCGCCGATGCGCGAGAGGTCGCGGGCGTTTTCCTCGAAGGCGACCATGATGGCCTCTTCGCCGGTCAAGCCCTGCTCGTGGACACGCTGGATGCACTCCAGCACGCGTTTGTAGTCCTTGGGCATGACTTTCACAAAGAGAGGTAGCAGCTGCTCCCAGGTGTCGAGCACCTGCCGGGCACGCGTGCTCTTCGTATAGGTGAAATGTTTCTCGACCATGGTGCGAACCTCGGCGGCCTCCGCCGGGTCCTCAATCTTTTCGAGGCCGACCATCTGCAGGTTGACGTTCCTGGCGAAGTCGCCCTGCTCATCGAGCACGTAGGCGATGCCACCCGACATGCCTGCCGCGAAGTTGCGGCCGGCTGGGCCCAGCACCACGACACGGCCGCCGGTCATGTATTCGCATCCGTGGTCGCCCACGGATTCGACCACGGCATTAATGCCGCTGTTGCGGACGCAGAAGCGCTCGCCCGCCATGCCGCGGATGTAAGCCTCGCCGCTGGTGGCGCCATAGAAGGCTACATTGCCGACGATGATGTTTTCCTCCGGCACAAAGGTGGAGCCGGCAGGCGGGAACACGATGATCCGGCCGCCAGACAGCCCCTTGCCGATGTAGTCGTTGGCGTCGCCTTCCAGCAGGAAGGTCATGCCCTTTGGCATGAACGCGCCGAAGCTCTGTCCGGCCGAACCCCGGAAGTGGACCCGGATGGTGTCCTCGGGCAGGCCCTGGGCACCCCACTTCTTTGTCACTTCGCTGCCGGTGATGGTGCCGACGACGCGATTGACATTCCTGATGGGCATTTGCGCCACGATCTTCTCACCGCGCTCGATGGCGGGCTTGCAGAGGGCGAGAAGCACGGTGAGATCCAGTGATTTTTCCAGCCCGTGGTCCTGTGGAATCTGGCAGTAGCGGCCGATGCCGGAATCAACATCGGGCTGATAGAGAATGTTGCTGAAGTCGAGGCCCTTGGCCTTCCAGTGATCGACGGCCTTCCTTGGCTCGAGGTAATCGACGCGGCCGACCATCTCCTCGACCGTGCGGAAGCCGAGCTGGGCCATGATTTCCCGCAGCTCCTCGGCAATGAAACGCATGAAATTGATGACGTCCTCCGGCCTGCCGGAGAACTTGGCGCGCAGGCGCGGATCCTGCGTGGCAACGCCGGCCGGACAGGTGTTGAGATGGCAGACCCGCATCATGATGCAGCCCGAGGCGACGAGCGGCGCGGTGGCGAAACCAAACTCCTCAGCACCGAGCAGCGCGGCGATGGCGACGTCGCGGCCGGTCTTCAGCTGGCCGTCGGCCTCGACCGCGATGCGGTCACGGAGATTGTTAAGCACAAGGGTTTGGTGCGTCTCGGCCAAGCCAAGCTCCCATGGCAGGCCGGCGTGCTTGATCGAGGTCAGTGGTGAAGCGCCGGTGCCACCGTCATGACCGGAGATAAGCACGACGTCGGCGTGCGCCTTGGCGACACCGGCGGCAATGGTGCCCACCCCGACCTCGGCGACGAGTTTCACGCTAATGCGAGCCTGCCGGTTGGCGTTCTTGAGGTCGTGGATCAACTCCGCGAGATCTTCAATCGAGTAGATATCGTGGTGCGGTGGTGGCGAGATGAGGCCGACGCCAGCCGTGGTGAGGCGGGTCTTCGCGATCCAAGGATAGACTTTGGTGCCGGGAAGCTGGCCGCCCTCGCCGGGCTTGGCGCCCTGGGCCATCTTGATCTGGAGTTCGCGGGCATTGACGAGGTACTCGCTCGTGACGCCGAAGCGGCCTGAGGCGACCTGCTTGATGGCGGAGTTGAGGGAATCGCCGTTGGGCTGAGGCTGATAACGGGCGGGATCTTCGCCGCCCTCGCCGGTGTTGCTTTTGCCACCGATGCGATTCATCGCGATGGCGAGCGTCTCGTGCGCCTCCTTGCTGATGGAGCCGTAGGACATCGCGCCGGTCTTGAACCGCTTCATGATACTCTCGGCTGGCTCCACCTGGTCGACCGGGATCGGGCTGCCGGCCTTGAACTCCAGCAGACTGCGCAGTGTGCAGAGGTTCTTCGACTGGTCGTTGATGAGCTTCGCGTACTCCTTGAAGACTGCGTAACTGCCCGTCCGCACCGCCTTCTGCAGTCGGTGGATGGTTTCGGGATTGAAAAGGTGGGCCTCACCATCATCGCGCCACTGGTACTGCCCGCCGGCGGGCAGTACATGACCGTTGACCTGACGTTCAGGGAAGGCCTGGTGGTGTCGCGCGAGAACTTCCTGGGCAATGACATCGAGTCCGATGCCGCCCACGCGGGATGGCGTCCACGTGAAGTAACTGTCCACCACATCCTGCCGGAGGCCCACCGCCTCGAAGACCTGCGCGCCGCGGTAGCTCTGGATGGAGGAGATACCCATCTTGGACATCACTTTGATGACACCCTTGGAGGCGGCCTTGACGATGTTCTTGCAGGCGGTCTTGTGGTTCACATTGGGCAACAGGCCGTCGTGGATCATCTCATCGATCGTTTCGAAGGCGAGGTAGGGGTTGATGGCGCTGCAGCCGTAGCCGATCAGCAGCGCGAAGTGGTGCACTTCGCGCGCCTCGGCCGTCTCAAGCACCATGCTGATGCGAGTGCGCAACCCTTCACGGATGAGGTAATGGTGGAGGCCAGCGACGGCGAGCAGCGCGGGCACCGGCGCGTAATCCTGGTTCACTCCGCGGTCGCTGAGGATGATGAGGTTGATTTCCTCCTCCTCAATCATGCGGCGTGCCATCACGCACAGCTCCTCCAAGGACTTGGCGAGGCCCTTCTCACCGCGGGTCACGCGGAAGAGGATGGGCAGCACCCCGACCTTGAAACCAGGTAGGTTGAGGCGACGCAGCTTGGCGAACTCCTCGTTGGTGAGAATCGGCCATTCCAGCTCCACGCGACGGCACGCGGACGGCTGCGGGTTCAGAAGGTTGCCCTCGGAACCGAGCCGTGTTTCCGCCGAGGTGATGATTTCTTCACGAATGCAGTCGATGGGCGGGTTGGTAACCTGGGCGAAGAGCTGCTTGAAATAATCGTAGAGCAACCGGGGCTTGTTGGAGAGCACCGCGAGGGCCGCGTCGTTGCCCATTGAGCCGACGGCTTCGACGCCATCGCACGCCATCGGGGTGAGAAGGATGCGTTGATCCTCGAAAGTATAGCCGAAGGCAATCTGCCGTTGAAGCAGCGTCTTAGCCTCCGGCTCAGGCAGGGTGGGCGCTGGCGGCAGATCATCAAGATGCACGAGGTGCTCCTTGAGCCAGAGGCGATAAGGGCGCTCGGTAGTGATCTTGCCCTTGATCTCTTCATCGGAGATGATGCGGCCTTCCTCGGTATCGATAAGGAACATGCGGCCCGGCTGAAGGCGGCCTTTCTGGGCGATTTGATCTGCCGGCACTTCGAGCACACCCACCTCGGAGGCCATGATGACGCGGTCATCCTTCGTCACATAGTAGCGCGAGGGGCGGAGGCCGTTGCGATCAAGCACGGCGCCGATCTTCTTGCCATCGGTGAAGGCAATGGAGGCCGGGCCATCCCACGGCTCCATCAGACAGGAGTGATACTGATAGAAGGCCTTCCGCGCATCGTCCATGCTCTCATGCTTGGACCACGGTTCGGGGATCATCATCATCATTGCGTGTGGAAGCGAGCGGCCGGTGAGCACGAGCATTTCGAGCGTGTTGTCGAACATGGCCGAGTCGCTGCCGTTGGGATCGATGATGGGGTGCACCTTCCTCATGTCGTCGCCGAACAGGTCCGACTCGAAGAGTGCGCCGCGGGCATGCATCCAATTGATGTTGCCGCGCAGCGTGTTGATCTCTCCATTATGCGCCATGTAGCGATACGGATGGGCGCGTTCCCAACTCGGGAAGGTGTTGGTACTGAAACGTGAATGGACGAGCGCGAGAGCGGTCTCCATCGCCGGATCCTGCAGATCGGGAAAATATTCCGGCAGTTGCTCAGTCAGGAGCATGCCCTTGTAGATGATTGTCTTGTAGGACAGGCTGGGCAGATACCAGTATTCCCCGCCATCGAGGCCGGCGGTGCGGATCTCGTTGTAGGCGCGCTTCCGGATTACATAGAGCTTCCGTTCGAATGCCAAGTCATCGACCAGTTGCTTGCCCCGGCCGATGAAAATCTGCCGGATGAACGGTTCACACGAACGGGCGGTGTCACCTAGCGACGCGCTGTTGGTGGGCACTGTGCGCCAGCCGAGAAAACTCTGCCCTTCCGACTGGACGATCTGCTCGAAGCGCTCCTCCAGACGGCGGCGGTGCGTGGGATTGCGCGGCAGGAAAACGAGGCCGCAGCCGTACTCGGCAGGGCCTGGCAGGGCAATGCGGGTTTTCTTGCACGCCTCGGAAAAAAAGGCATGCGGTATCTGAAGCAGCACGCCGGCGCCATCGCCGGTATTGGGCTCGCTGCCACTTGCACCACGGTGATCGAGGTTCTTTAGCACCTGAATGGCCTGCTGCAGAATCTGATGGGATTTGCGTCCCTTGATATCGACTACGAACCCCACTCCGCAGGCATCGTGTTCGAACCAAGGATCGTAGAGACCCTGCTTCGGCGGCAGCCCGGGCCGCCGGAACTGGGGACCGAGGGTGCTGTCACTTCTTTTGTTCATTTTTCGGATACCGCGTCGCGTTGACCATCGGGTCAATGGTAAACTGGGTTTTTATGAGCAGAGGGTCAGACTAAAAGGTGTCGGCAGGGACAAGTGATGTTTTGTGATGGCCAAGCAGGCGTGGGTGGAAGGTTTGAGGGCAATAATGCATGCGCAAAAAAGGCCGGTCGCGCGGTGCGTGAGCCGGCCCTGTAAAAACTGAAATGGTTTTGACTGGGTCGGCTCGTCAGAAAAATCGGATGGTTTTGGTGGCCATTTTAGCATTCTCCCCGTCCGCACAGCCGACGTTGGTCGCCTCCTCGGCCAGAGCGTCGTTGGGTTTAACGAGGTCGTTGGCGAGAAGGTAGTTCTCGACTTCCTCGCCGGAAACATCGGCCAGCATGACGCCGTCGATCTCGACACAGGGGGAAAGGGGCTGACCTGACTTGTGCACCATCTCCTCGTAGTTTGCACCGGTGGTGAGGATGTTGATGTCCTCATAGGCGAGGCTGTATTTGTGCATGATGGCGCGGACGCCGCGGGACCAACCGCAGTGTGGTTTCAGGTATGCCCTAATCTTCATGCTTAAACAATGCCGAGAGGCGAAGGCGGCGCAACTTATAGGAGTGATTTCTGCGCAATCAAGAGAAAGCTTGGGCTTTTTTCAGGGGATAACCCCCGGCCACCGGCCGCCAAATCATGGTGCTTCGGAAATTTGCCTAGCGGCGCCCCACCCTTTCGTCTAAACCCCGACCGATGAAAGTTCTCGTAACCGGCGCGGCCGGGTTTATCGGCTTCCATATCTGCCAGCGGCTGGTCTCGTCGCGGAAGTGCGAGGTGCTCGGCGTGGACAACCTGAACGATTACGCTTCCGGTGAGTTGAAGCGTGCGCGCCTCGCGGAGCTGGAGAAGCTGGAGGGTTTCCGTTTCGTGAAGGCCGACTTCGCCGATGTGACGGCGTTCGACGGCATCTATGAGCATTTCCGGCCGGATTATGTCGCGCATCTCGGTGCGCAAACGGGGGTGCGCTACAGCCTCGAAAACCCGGCGGCCTATGTGCATAGCAATGTCGATGGTTTCGCCAGCGTGCTCGAGGCCGCCCGGCGGCGCCCGCCACACCATCTGGTCTTTGCCTCGAGCAGTTCCGTCTACGGCGCGAATGCGCGGGTGCCGTTTCGCGAAGACGACGATACAGGACATCCGCTCTCATTTTATGCCGCGACCAAGAAGGCCAATGAAGCCATGGCCTACAGTTACGCCCATATGCACGGCTTGCGTCTTACCGGCCTGCGTTTTTTCACGGTCTACGGCCCTTGGGGGCGGCCGGACATGACGCCGATTCTCTTTGCTCGCGCCATCTGCGAGGGCAAGCCGGTCAGGCTCTACAATCATGGCCGTTATCAGCGTGATTTCACCTACATCGACGACATTGTGGACGGTGTCCTGAAGGTCCTGCTCTATACGCCTGCCGAAAAAAACATCCCGCCTTGGCGTATTTTCAATGTCGGTCACAACCATCCCGTCGAAATGGCGCTTTTTGTGCGGATGCTCGAGTCGCTTCTTGGCCGGACAGCACAATGGGAACTGCTGCCGCCGTTGGCGACCGAGATGCCCGCAACCTGCGCTGACCTCACAAACATTCACGCGGCTGTCGGCTACGAGCCGAAGGTGCCCCTTGAGGAGGGTTTGCGGAGGTTCGTAGAGTGGTTTAAGTGCTACTATGGCTGTTCATGAGACGGGCTCCGCCGGGGGGCGGCTTTGCCATTGCATCACCCGTTGTCCTCGCACTTCTTTTCATTTGCGCCGGACGATGCTTTGCAGAAAAAAGGCGTGGCGAACGCACGCTTGCTTCTTTCTCCGCCCGGTGCTGTCTTTTCCATAAAACGATTGCGTTTCTAATTCCATAAATTCCATGTCCAAACCCGTCCCTGTCAAAGCCTCACCTCTCCCTGTCCGTTTTGACCCGCCCGACCGGGCCACCGACCCCGCGCGGGACAAGAATATTGAACTCGCCGTCTCCGCTATCACTAAACAGTTCGGCGAGGGATCCATCATGCGTCTCGGTAGTGCGACGCGCATGGTGGTCGACACCATCTCAACGGGTTCGCTCGCCATCGACCTCACCCTGGGCGTCGGCGGTCTGCCACGCGGCCGCATCATCGAGATTTTTGGGCCCGAGTCGTCGGGCAAGACCACCTTCTGTCTGAGTGTCATCGCCGAGGCCCAGCGCCGCGGTGGTCTCGCTGCTTTCATTGACGTGGAACACGCGCTCGACCCCAAATATGCCCGCCTCGTCGGCCTGAAACTCGACGAACTCCTCGTTTCACAGCCCGACAGCGGTGAAGACGCGCTCAATATCGCCGAGACTCTCATCCGCTCGAACTCCATTGACGTCATTGTCATCGACTCCGTCGCTGCGCTCGTGTCGCGGGCCGAGCTTGATGGTCAGATGGGTGACGCAACCGTCGGTTCGCAGGCGCGCCTCATGAGTCAGGCCATGCGCCGTCTGACGTCGGTCGTCAGCCGAACCAAATGTGTATGCATCTTCACCAATCAAATTCGGGAGAAGATCGGCGTTATGTTCGGTAATCCGGAGACAACGCCCGGTGGACGCGCCTTGAAGTTTTTTTCCTCACTCCGCCTCGATATTCGTCGCAAGGAGCAGCTTAAGACGCCCGACGGCAGGGTTGTGGGCAACCGCACCAAGATCAAGGTCGTGAAAAACAAAGTCGCGCCGCCATTCACCGAGTGCGAATTTGACATCATGTACAATGAAGGCATCTCGCGAACCGGCTCCCTTCTTGACCTCGGCCTCGAGCACAAGATCCTGGAGAAAAAAGGCGCGTGGATCGCATACAATGGTGAACTCATCGGGCAGGGGCGTGAAGCGGCCAAGGAGGCCCTTGCCAAGAATCCCGAACTGGCCGGTAAAATCTCAACTGAGATCCTCGCCCGCGTTAACGTTACCGGCGGCACTGCAGTCACGGGTGGTGCGCCGGTCGAGTGAAGGATAACTGAATCAGCCGGCCGTCATATTAAGCGCTCCCAAAAACAGGAGCGCTTTCTTTTTGCCTTCAGCAACAGCCTCGTTTGGGTGGCGGTGTGGCGTACTCCGCTGACACTATTGCTGCGCTGGCCACGCCGGTTGGCACCTCTGCCCTTGCAACCGTGCGTGCGAGCGGATCGCTAGTCGCTGAGCTTGGGGCGGCCATTTTCAACGAGCCCCCCCGGCCCCGCCTCGCACGCCACGGCGACTATCGCGACCGGACCGGTACACTCATCGACGACGTAGTATACACATACTTCCAAGCGCCCAACTCCTATACTGGCGAGGACATTCTTGAAGTCAGTTGCCATGGCAACTTGTTCATAGTTCATAAGATCTTAGATGATCTTTTTGCGCGTGGATGCCGGCCCGCCGAGCCCGGCGAATTCACCAAAAGAGCCTTCCTTAACGGCCGGATCGACTTGAGCCAAGCTGAAGCGGTCGTCGATCTCATCCAGGCACACAGCGAACGCGCCCTTGCTGCTGCCAATCAACAACTCCGCGGTTCGCTGGGCCGGCGCATGCAAGATATGATCAGCAGGCTGCTCGATCTGCTCGCAAACGTAGAGGCCTGCATCGATTTTCCCGAGGAAGATCTGCCGCCTGAAAACCGATCTTCCCTGCTTGCCGGCATTCAGCAACTACTTGCGGACACTGGCCGGCTTCTTGCCACAAGTCATTACGGCGAGATGTTACGCGACGGCGTGAAAACCGTTATCCTTGGTGAACCCAACGCTGGCAAGAGCTGCCTGCTCAACCGTCTTGTCGGCTATGAACGGGCGCTCGTGAGCTCCGAACCCGGCACCACACGTGATTATCTCGAGGAGCGTATTGCTCTCGGACCTCACTGTATTAGATTTACCGATACCGCGGGCCTTAATGCTTCCCCCGCACCGCTCGAAAAACTCGGTATAACAAAAACACTGGAGCGGGCCGCCGTGGCGGATCTGATTCTTCTAGTTTTTGATGCCACGCGCGCGGCGCCGTTCTTGCCCCCAGAGATTCTTTCCCGTCTGACGCCGCAAAATACGTTGGTCGTTATTAACAAAACAGACCTCGCGCCGAATGGCCCCTACCCCAGGCCCCCTGAAAATCTGCCAGCAATAAAAGTCTCGGCTCTCACTGGTGCAGGTTGCGATGAGCTGGTATCTGCGATTGTCCGCCATGTGGAGTCATTCCGCATGGAATATAGCGAAGATTTTGTAGCGATTAATGCACGCCACACCAATGCATTAAACCAAGCAACTGAATGCCTGCAGGCAGCAATGTATAAAATACCAATTGAATCTCCGCTTGAGCTACTGGCCAGTGACTTGCGTGGTGTGTTGAATGCATTTGGCGAAATCTCCGGCAAAATTGATAACGAGCAAATATTAGATCGTATCTTTGCTAAATTTTGTATTGGCAAATAGATTATTAATATTGTAACACCATATCCTTCAATATATTATAGTAATGATATTCAATAAGACACCATTTGACGTCATCGTATGTGGTGCTGGGCATGCAGGTGTCGAAGCGGCTTTAGCGGCATCGCGAATGGGAGCGACTACCCTGCTACTGACTGGTAACATTGATACGATTGCGCAGATGAGCTGCAACCCAGCAATAGGTGGCCAGGCAAAGGGGCAGATCGTGAGGGAGATCGACGCACTGGGTGGAGAAATGGCTATTAATACTGATGTAACTGCGATCCAATTTCGATTACTCAATGAGTCAAAAGGTCCAGCCGTCCAATCACCCCGTGCTCAGTGTGACAAGAAAGCTTATCAATTTAGGCTAAAGCATACACTGGAATTACAGAATAACCTTCAGCTATTTCAAGCGACTGTTAGTGCGCTAATTATTAACAATGGAATGGCTGTCGGTTGCCGTACTACCCTTGATGTTGAATTCTTTGGACGCACTATTATTCTCACTACTGGAACGTTCTTACGCGGCTTGATGCATATAGGACAGAATAAAAATGAAGGAGGCCGCTTAGGCGATTTTAGTGCAAAAACGCTTTCGGGAAGCCTTAGTAATGCAGGCGTCGAGCTGCAACGGCTAAAGACTGGTACGCCACCTAGGCTGCTAGGCCGCAGTATCGACTTCACAAAGCTGCATGAGCAGAAAGGCGATGATCCACCGACGCTTTTCGCGTTTCATGATACACGAGATTCCAATGACCTGTTCCACGTGGAACACACTGGTGAGCGCCGTATAGGATGGCCGCCAGGTACGAATCAAGTATCTTGCTGGATTACATATACAAGCGATCGTACGGCAGAAATCGTAAGAAACAACCTACAGAAATCTGCCTTGTACTGCGGCGAAATTACAGGCGTAGGACCCCGCTACTGTCCGAGCATTGAAGACAAATTTGTACGCTTTGCTGATAAGCCACGGCATATCTTATTTTTAGAACCAGAAGGACTGGGTACAAATGAGTATTATGTTAATGGGCTTTCGACTAGCATGCCTTTAGATGTTCAGCTTGATATGGTACATAGCATACCAGGACTGGAGGATGCTGTGCTTCTGCGACCGGCTTATGCCGTTGAATACGACTTTGCACCTCCGACACAGCTTTTCCCATCCTTGGAGTCTAAACGGGTGGAGAATCTTTTTTTTGCAGGCCAGATCAATGGGACCTCCGGCTATGAGGAAGCAGCAGGGCAGGGCATTGTTGCTGGAATTAATGCGGTGCAAAAAACCAGGAATGAGGCGCCGCTCATTATCGGCCGTCATGAAGGCTACATCGGCGTACTGATCGATGACCTTGTAACCAAAGGTACATCTGAACCATATCGGATGTTTACCAGCCGAGCAGAGTACCGACTTCTTTTTAATCATGGTAGCGCGGAATTACGAATGCTGGAACACTCTAATAATTATAAGCTACTAACTAACAATAGGATAAGTAATATTTTACACAAAAAACTGCTTATCGAAAATTGGGTGATGAAACTAGAATCTGCTAATTCTTCAGGTCCGACTTGGGGAGATCGCCTAAGGCGCGGAATGCAATTATCGGCGCTGCCACCCGAATTTCTTTCTGAACCTGAACCAATCCGTCACGAGGTTATTTATCGTATCACTTATCGAGGGTATTTGGAGCGTGAACTACGCCAGATCGAAAAATTGCGAGAGGTTGAGCGCATCCGAATTCCTGAGAACTTCGATTATATGTCTATCCGTGGACTGCGACGTGAAAGCGCACTCAAGCTCCAGCAGAATCGTCCCTACACGCTTGGTCAGGCGAGTCGTATCAGTGGTGTGAACCCGGCGGACATCAGCATTCTCATGATACTGATTCAAACGGGTAGGGGATCTCGCCTAGCCTCCAGCCAGGGCCAGCTCAACGGTCTTTCGTCATAGGTAAAGTCCCGCAAGTTTGTCTTGTGTGCACCATGTAACAAATGGGTGACATTCGGAAATTCACTAGCAAACCCCTCCAGCCGGTTTATTCTCAAGTATATGTCCGAACATAAGCCCAAGAAGATCTTGATCATCGACGACGAACCGGATGTCGCCGATCTCGTCTCCTACCACCTCAAAGCCAAGGGCTATCAAGTGGAGACGGTCAACAATCCCAATGTCAGCATCGGAACCGCCCGCTCGTTTTTGCCAGACTTGGTTATTCTTGATATCATGATGCCGGATTTGAACGGCATCCAGATTTGCCGCATTCTACGGGCTGATCCTCGCTTGAGAAATATTCCCATTGTATTTCTTACTGCAAAAGGAGAGGAAACCGATCGTATCGCCGGCTTTGAATCAGGTTGCGATGATTATATATGTAAGCCTTTTAGTACCAAGGAATTAATATTAAGGGTACAATCGATTCTCCGCCGTGTTGTGAAGGGTGCTTCTGAGGAAATCAAACGTCTCCAAGTGGGTCAGATTATCCTCGATATTGAATGTCATGTGGCAACCGTCCTTGGTCGGCCGATTGAACTCACAGCCACCGAGTTCAAACTGCTGCGATTGCTGATGGAGCGACGGGGCCGGGTGCACACACGAGAGCATCTCTTGATCAACGTCTGGAATTACGAGACGGAAATCGAAACCCGCACGGTCGACACCCATATCCGCCGTCTGCGTGAAAAGCTCGGCCCCGAGGCTGATTGGATTGAAACTATCCGCGGTGTCGGCTACCGCATGGCCGAACGCAAAGCCGAAGCATGCTCTACCTGATTACTGCCGCCCTTGGCGTCGGTCTCGCGATCGCCTTGAAAAAGCTCCGCGACTACCGGCAGGCAGTGAGTAACCTTCATCAGGCTATTCTCGAAAAACAACCGCTGCTTCGCGAAGGGGAAACCATTGGAAGGGCGGCCAGCGCCTGGGACCGTCTGCGTTCCGCGACCAATGAACTCATCACTGAGGTCGCGCACCTGCAACGCGTCCGGTCCGGCCAGCTGGCACAACTCGAGACCACGCTCGGCAGCCTTCAAGAAGCCGTGCTCATCGTCGATTCCGGCAATCGCCTCCTCCTCGCCAACAAGGCGCTTCAAGCCATTTTCCCTCGCGCGAAGGACATCCTCAACCAACGTCTTGAACTCGTCCTGCACAGCGTGGCGTTTCTTGATTACGTTGAGGCCGTACGCGCCGGTTGCGCCGCGCCACAACATGAACTCGAGTTCGTTGAGGGTAATCGTTCCATCTGGCTTGAGATTACCGGCGCCCTCGTGACACCGCTTAACAGCGAACGCGGTTCTTGGGCGCTTTTCGTGCTTCACGATATCACGCGGCAGAAAGAGCTGGAGGGCATCCGCAAGGATTTCGTCGCGAATGTCTCCCATGAGTTGCGCACCCCGCTCAGTATCATCAAGGGCTATATCGAGACGCTTGTCGACGGTCACCGTAACATGCCAATCGAGGATCGCGACCGCTTCCTTCAGACAATCCAGCGCCATACGGACCGCCTCAACTCGCTGCTTGATGATTTGCTCACACTTTCGCGCCTAGAATCGATCAATCCCGGTCTGCACTGTGAGTCGACCCAGTTCGCCGACCTGGTCACCAGTCTTATCGAAGACATCCGCGGACGTTCCACTGTCGGCGGACATTTCATCTCGTTTGCGTGTGACCCCGCCATTGGCTCGGTGCTCATCGATCCTCTTAAAGTTTCGCAGGTGTGCGCGAACCTTCTCGACAATGCGCTCAAATACAGCCCGCCCGGCTCACGGATTGATTTGACCGCCCGCCTGCATGAAGGCGAGGTCGAGGTCTGTGTGCGCGACAATGGGCCCGGTATCCCCGAGGCGGATCTCCCGCATATCTTTGAGCGGTTTTACCGCGTCGACAAAGGCCGCTCGCGGGAAAAGGGTGGCACCGGCCTCGGGCTCAGTATCGTGAAGCATACCGTGCAGCTTCATGGCGGGCGCGTGTGGGTGGAAAGCAAACTGGGGAAGGGGACGGCGTTTTATTTTACGCTGCCGCAGCGCGCAACCTGATTGGTCATGGTTTCGGGTTCTGCGTTCGGATTGCACGCAGAGGGTAGGGGCTCAACACCCAAAGCCTTGCACGTGCCCGCTGGGGCGCTTACCCCTTCAGGTTTCCATGCCCCGCGAAGTGTTCCAAGTCATCCGCGCCAGCCGTCTCGCCGCCTTGCGTGCCGAGATCGCAGCGGTATTGCCCACACCCAAGGCGCGTTTCGTGTTTGAGATCGGCTGCGGCAACGGCCACTTCCTTGCCGCCTACGCTACCGCGCACCCCGACCAGTTCTGCGTGGGGATCGACCTGCGTCTTGAGCGAATCGTGAAGGCGTTGCACAAGCGGGATCGCGCAGGCTTGGGTAATCTGCAGTTCCTTCGTTGCGAGGCGGGTGATTTTCTCCGTGAATTGCCCGTCGACGTCAGGCTGCTTGATATTTATATTCTCTTCCCCGACCCCTGGCCGAAGAAACGCCATCACAAGCACCGTCTCTTCAAGCCGGAGTTTCTCGGTGAGCTGGCTGCGTGGGCAGGGCAGGGGAGCCGCCTTTTTTTCCGCACCGATTACAAACCCTACTTCGACGAAGCTGTTGAAACCATCGCCGCGCAACGCGCCTGGCGCCTCCTGCCGGCCGGCCCGTTCCCTTTTGAGCACCAGACCATCTTCCAGTCGCGTGCCGTGGTATTCCATTCGTTCGGCGCGACGCTCGAGCCTGCTCCAGCCCATCCGGCTAGACCGGCAGCCGATAAGTAGCTGGGACGCGGTGGCTCCGCGCTCCAACTTATGCCGTTCGTCCGATCAATCATGCTTCACTTTCAGTGGTTGACGCCGATTAAAGCGTTTGGCTAACACATATCCTTTTTAATCCATTCCATTACGGTCCGCGTACAATGCCCTTGGTCAGAATACTGGCTCTCCTTGTCTTCATTCCGGCTTCCAGCTTGGCCGCCTTTGCCAGCGAAGGCAGGGTTTCTGCTAAGGCCGAGCTGCTCTTCCATATCGGCCCCGTGCCAGTGACGAACGCGATGGCGACGAGCTGGGTCGTCACGCTGTTGCTGATCCTCTTTGTTCGCTGGCTTGTCGGTAAACCGCAAATAATCCCGTCGCGCGGTCAGGCCGTCGTCGAGGGATTAGTCGAGGGTCTCCGCGGCATTTTCGAGCCGATCGTCGGCCTGAGGGCGATGCCCGTCGCGTTTCCGCTGCTCGTGTGCTTCTTCGTCTTCATCCTCATGCACAATTGGAGCGGTCTGTTGCCCCTCGTCGGAACGGTTGGCTGGACCGAGATCGACACGGCTACCGGTCACCACGTCGGGTTCATTCCTTGGATCCGCCCGCATACGTCCGACCTCAACGGCACGATCGCGCTCGCGCTCACATCGTTTGGCGCGTGGTTCGTCATCGTGATGAAATACGCCGGGCCGCGCTTACTGCTCTACGAGCTCTTCGGCAACAAAGCCGACAAGAATGAACTGCCCGGCGTGATGTACTGGGGCCTTTCGCTCGTGTTTCTCCTGGTCGGCGTGATCGAGGTCGTCTCGATCCTCATCCGGCCGATCACGCTTTCAGTGCGTCTCTTCGGCAACGTGTTCGGCGGTGAAACCCTACTGCACAACACGTCGTTCTTCCCGGTTTTCTATTTCCTCGAGATCCTGGTCGGACTCGTGCAGGCCTTCGTGTTCACCCTGCTGACCTCGGTCTACATCGGTCTGGTCTGCAACCATGGCGACGATCACGGAGACGAAAGCCACGGCGATCCTGACCATTCCGACGCCAAGGAGGCCGCGATTTGAACCCCGACGACTGACTTTCGCGGCCGGGAGCATGTACCCACAAAACGTGCACGGCCGGGAGAACAAACAACCATCCAACCCTCAAACCCACCTCATCCCATGACTGGTAATATCGCCCTAGCTATGGCCCTCTTTGCCGCCGCGTGCAGCGTCGGCCTTATCGGTTTCCACGCCGTCGATGCCGTCGGCCGCAACCCCGGAGCCTCCGGCAAGGTCCTCGTGCAGTCCATCCTCGCGATGGCGCTCGCCGAAGGTCTCGGCATTCTCTCCCTGCTCTTCCTTAAGTAAGGCCACGCCACGTTTAGTGCTTTCCGGCGCCGTCGCGCGGTCATCCGGCAGCGGCGTCCTTAACCCTTTAACCCGCCATGTTAACCCTCGTCTTTGCCGCCGCCGCTGCCGAGGCCCACGCCGCCACGTCGTCCAGCAGTCCCGCCGACCTGCTCGTGCAGTTCGGCGTCGAGTGGAAATACGTGGTGTGGCAGTTCATCAGCTTCGCCGTCCTCGCCGGCGTCCTTTACCAGTTTGCGATCAAGCCCATCCTTGCGACCGTCGACGAGCGCAACGCCCGGCTCGCCGCGGGTCTGAAGAACGCCGAGGCTACCGTAGCCAAGCTTGCCGAGGCCCAGCAACAGGCCGCCGAGGAAATCAAGAAGGCGCAGGTTGCTGCCAACAAGATCATCGAGGACACGCGCAAGACCGCTAGGGAATTCGCCGACCTCCAAGCCAAAGAGGCCACCGAGCGCGGCAACGATATGATCACCAAGGCGCAGCAGGCCATCGAACTCGAACACAAGAAGATGCTTGAGCAAGCCCGCCTCGAGGTCGCCCGCCTCGTCGTCACAACCACGCAGCGCGTTCTCGCCAAGGAACTCAGCGACACCGAGCGCGCCCGCTATAACGAGGCCGCCACTCGCGAAATAACCGTCGTATGACTCTACCGCTGCGACCCGCGGCGCGGCTCTCGCGACACCCACTTTTTTGATGCGTGCCAGCAAACAATCCCAGCAGTTCGCCCGGCAGCTCGTCCGTCTGAGCCTCGCGGACGGCCAGATTTCCGCCGAACGCGTGAGCGGCGTGCTCGCGCACCTCGAAAAGCATCCACCACGGCAGCCGCTCGTGGTTCTCAGGATTTATTACCGCCTCGTTTCGATCGAGATCGCGAAATCCCGCGCCCTCGTCGAGCATGCCGGCCCGATCACCGACGGCAGCCTTCACGCCATCGAAGCCTCCTTTACGCGGAAATACCAGCGCTCCATCACGGCCACCGCGCAGCCTAATCCCGCCCTTGTCGCCGGCCTGCGTATCCGGGTGGGCGACGACGTTTACGAATCCTCCATCGCCGGCCAGCTCGCCGCCCTTTCCTCCCCGGTCTGATCCGCCCCCTGAACTGCATCCTTTAATCCGTTAACTGCGCGTCGCGCTCATGAGTACTGTCATCGAACAAATCGAACAACAGATCGCCCAGCTTTCCTCGAAGGCGGTCAAAAAGAACACTGGAGCCATTCGCTCCGTCGCCGACGGCGTCGCCAAGGTCGACGGTCTCTCGGACGTGATGTACAACGAAATGGTCCAGTTCCCCGGCAATGCCATCGGCATCGCGCTCAACCTCGAGGAGGACGAGGTCGGCTGCGTCGTGCTGGGTGACGTCTCGCAGCTCAAGGAAGGCGACGAAGTGCAGACCACCGGCCGCCTGCTCTCGGTGCCCGTCGGCAAGGTACTCCTCGGCCGTGTCGTTGATGCGCTCGGCCGCCCCATTGATGGCAAGGGCCCCCTCGATGCGAAGGAGTTTTATCCGGTCGAGAAGATCGCGCCCGGCATCATCGTCCGAAAATCCGTCTCGCAGCCGGTCCTCACCGGCATCATGGCCATCGACTCGATGATCCCGATCGGCCGCGGCCAGCGCGAGCTGATCATCGGCGACCGCAGCACCGGCAAGACGACCATTGTCATCGACACGATCATCAACCAGGCGCGCATCAACCGCCAGGGACTCGCCGCGAAGGATCCGGGCTTCCGCCCGCTGTATTCCATCTACGTCGCCGTCGGCCAGAAACAATCCAACATCGCGCGCACCATCGCCTCGCTCGAGGCCGCCGGCGCGCTGGAATACACCATCATCGTCGCCGCCCCCGCCGCCGACAACCCGGCCAACCAGTACGTCGCGCCTTATGCCGGCGCCGCCATGGGCGAATGGTTCATGGAAAACGGCATGGACGCGCTCATCGTCTATGACGACCTCTCCAAGCACGCCGTCGCCTATCGNNTCGCTCACCGCGCTGCCCATCATCGAGACCCTCGCGGGCGATATCTCGGCCTACATCCCGACCAATGTCATCTCGATCACCGACGGCCAGATCTACCTCGAGACCGACCTCTTCAACCAAGGCGTCCGTCCCGCCGTGTCCGTGGGTCTCTCCGTTTCGCGCGTCGGTTCGAGCGCGCAGCTCAAGATGACCAAGCAGGTCGCCGGCAAGCTCAAGAGCGAACTGGCCCAGTTCCGCGAACTGGCCGCGTTCGCCCAGTTCGGCTCCGACCTTGACGCGCGCACCAGGGCCCAGCTCGACCGCGGCTCGCGCATTGTCGAGCTCTTCAAGCAGCCCGCCTTCAATCCGATTCCCATCGAGATGCAAGCCGCCGTCCTCTGGGCGATGCAGAACAACTACTTTGATCCGATCGATGTAAATAAGATCGTCGAGGCCGCCAACCACCTGAAGGAGTTCCTCGGCACCCGCAAGAGCACGCTCCTCGACACCCTCCGCCAGAAGTCCGTCATCGACGACACCCTGGCCGCCGAGCTCAAGAAGTCGCTCGAAGAATGGAAAGGCGCGTACGCCGGCTGAGCCGGATCCCTCCGGTCTCCTGATTCCTCCCCGTAATGGCCTCCACCCGCGACATCCGCCACCGCATCAAGTCGGTCAAGAACACCCGCCAGATCACCAAGGCGATGGAGTTGGTGGCCGCGTCGAAGATGAAGAAGGCGCAGCAGGTCGCGCTCGCGGGGCGGGCCTACGCGCAGCTCATGGCCGATATGCTCGCCACCGTGGCCACCCGGGTGAACGAGAAGTTTCATGCCTTCCTGGCGCAGCGCCCGGTGAAGACACGTGGCATCATTCTTGTCACCACCGACAAGGGTCTCTGCGGCCCCCTCAACGGCAATCTCTTCAAGCTGGTGCTGGACATCAAGGAGCCCGCCAAGTTCGCCGTCATCGGCCGCAAGGGCTCGCAATTCCTGGCCCGCACCCGGCGCGACCTGCTCGCCGACTTCCAGGTGCACGACCGCGTGCCCTTTGCCGAGGTCAAGAGCGTCGCCGAGTTCATGGTGAAGCAGTTCCTCGAGGGGGCGGTCGACACCGTCGAGATCATCTGGCCCCGTTTCCGGAACACCCTGATCCAGGAGCCTTCGCTACTCCCGCTCCTCCCGCTGCAAAACCTGAAGCAGGCCGTCGACAAGCTGCGTTATGACTCCCGCGGCCCGGCCGCGAAGCCCGACGACCGCTACATGCTTTTCGAACCCAGCCCTCGCGCCGTGTTCGATGCCCTCCTCCCGCTCTATATCAACCGCGAAGTTTACCATCACGTGCTCGATGCCAAGGCTTCCGAGCACAGCGCCCGCATGGTCGCGATGAAGACCGCCAAGGACAACGCCACCAAGCTCATCGACGAGCTCACTCTCGAATACAACAAGGCCCGTCAGGCCTCCATCACGCAGGAGATCCTCGAAATCGCCGCCGCGCAGTACTCCCAGTAGCCACCGTCCCTCTCCGTCATCCTTCACCACCCGTTCCCTTTCAGCCCATGAGTAATATCGGCAAAATCGTCCAGGTCATCGGCCCCGTCGTCGACGTCAGGTTTTCGACGGAAAACATGCCCGCCATCTATCAGGCGCTCACCGTCGAGTTCACCGCCGCCGGTCGGCCGGAGAAACTCACGCTTGAAGTGCAGCAGCACCTCGGCGAGGGAGTCGTTCGCGCCATTGCCATGTCCTCCACCGAGGGTCTGGTCCGGGGCATGCCGATCGTGGACACCGGGGCTCCCATCACCGTGCCGGTCGGGGTGGGTGTGCTCGGCCGCATTATCAACGTCACCGGCGACCCTGTCGACAACCGGGGCCCCGTGCCACACGAGAAACGCTACCCGATCCATCGCCCGCCTCCGTCGCTCATCGACCAGGATGTCACCTCCACGATTCTCGAGACCGGCATCAAGGTCATCGATCTCATTTGCCCCTTCGTGAGAGGTGGCAAAGTCGGCGCGTTGGGTGGCGCCGGCGTCGGCAAGACGGTGATCATCACGGAACTCATCAACAACATCGCCAAGGCGCACGGCGGCTATTCCGTCTTCGCGGGCATCGGTGAGCGCTCCCGTGAGGGCAATGACCTTTACCATGAAATGTCCGAGGCCAAAGTCATCGTGCAGGAGGACATCGCCAAGTCGAGGGTCGCCCTGGTGTATGGCCAGATGAACGAGCCGCCCGGCGCCCGCCTGCGCGTCGGCCTCTCTGCCCTCGCCGTGGCCGAATACTTCCGCGACGAGAAAAACCAGGACGTGCTCCTTTTCATCGACAATATTTTCCGTTTCTCCCAGGCCGGCTCCGAGGTGTCGGCCCTGCTTGGCCGCTCGCCGTCCGCCGTTGGTTACCAGCCGACGCTCGCCAATGAAATGGGCGTGCTCCAGGAGCGCATCACCTCGACCAAGAAGGGCTCGGTCACCTCGTTCCAAGCCATCTACGTGCCCGCTGACGACCTTACCGATCCGGCCCCGGCCAACACCTTCGCGCACCTCGACTCGACCATCGTGCTCGACCGGGCCATCTTCGAACTCGGCATTTACCCGGCCGTGGATCCGCTCGCCTCGACCTCCAAGGCGCTCGCGGCCGACATTGTCGGCGAAGAGCACTACGCGGTCGCCCGCGGAGTGCAGCGCGTCCTCCAGCGTTACAAGGATCTACAGGACATCATTGCCATTCTCGGCCTCGACGAACTCTCGCCCGAGGACAAGCTCACCGTTTACCGTGCGCGCAAGATTCAGCGCTTCCTGTCGCAGCCTTTCACGGTGGCGGAGGTCTTTACCGGCACCGCGGGTAGGTACGTGCCCGTCAAGGACACGATCCGGGGCTTCAAGATGATCCTCGATGGCCAGCTCGACGACGTTTCCGAAGGTGATTTCTACATGAAGGGTGGCATCGACGACGTCCTCGCCGCCACGAAGAAATAATCGCTCCCATGCCGCTCACGCTGGAAATCGTCACTCCGGAGGACCGGGTCTACAGCGACACGGTCGACACGGTTGTCATCCCGACCGTCGAGGGCGAGATCGGCATCCTCCCCGGCCACATCCCCCTGCTCACGCAGGTGGCGGATGGCGAGCTGCGCGTGACCAAGGGAAGCGAGACCAAGGGCCTTGTCGTCGGCGAGGGCTTCGCCGAGATCGATGGCGACCGGGTCAAGGTGCTCGCGGAATTCGCCATCCATGAGGCGCAGATCGACGAGAACGCCGTGGAGAAGGCCATGCAACGCGCGGAGGAAGCACTCAAGGGCAGGGAAAAGCTGGAATCCACCGAGGTCGAACGCCTTGAAAGCCTCGTTCGGTTTTCCGTGGCGCAGCTCGGAGTCAAACGGAAACGCCGCTAGCTTTCAGGTCACCAAGGCCGCCAGTGCGTGGAGCACCGCCCGGGCGCCGTCGGCCAGCACAAGCGCACCCGGCGGTCCCTCCGCATCCCGCGGATTGATGCGGATGAGTGGGGCCCGGCCTGCGGCGGCGAGCTGCTCCGAGGTGCGGCGCACGGTCGGCACTGCCGTACCCGCACCGAGTTCCATCACGGCAAATTTGCCCCGCGCCAGCGAACGCAGCCACGCCCGGAACCGCACCTGCTGGGCCAGCGTGCGGCCCGGACTCCACGCGTCGTCGCCAAACATCAGCACATTGGGCCGCGCCAGGCCCCCGCAGCGCACGCAGCAGGGGAGTGCACCGGCGGCACACATGATCGCGGGATCGATCTCAAAACGGATATCCGCCGGCGCCGGCCAGGTGGCGGCACAGCAGGGTTGGACACATTGAAAATGCTGCAGTGAACCGTGACACTCGACCATGCGCTCCTCGGCAAAGCCCGCTTTTTGAAAGTGCCCGTCGACATTCGAGGTGAACACGGCGTAGCCGTTGGGTTTGGCTGCCGCCCACCGCCGCAGGATGGCGAACCCCTCGTGCGGCGGCGTCTGCCGATAGAGTTCGAAGCGATGCCCGTAGAAACCCCACGCCAGCGCCGGATCGCGTTCGAACCACTGCGGATTGGCCAGTTCCTCAAAGGAGAGCCCCAGCTTGGAGAAAGGAGGATACGCCCGCCAAAATCCCTCCCGGCTGCGGAAATCCGGCAGTCCCGAATCCACACTCATGCCCGCTCCTGCGGTGATGACAAGCCCCTCCGCCGAGCGGATGACCTCGGCGGCGCGTTGCAGCATTTCCGGATCGGCGGCCATGGGGGGCCAGCATCGCTCATTGCCGTCCTCCCGGCAATCGCAGGATTGCCGTCCATCTGCACTCCGGTGCGCCGGCAGGGACCCGTATTCGGCTACTTGCCGCCGCGCGTGGTCCTGTCATGCTGTGCCCATGCAACCCCGCGTTTTTCCGCAGACCATCATCGCCCGCAAGCGTGACGGCCATGTTCTCACCCCGGACGAGATCGCGGCTTTCGTGCACGGGGTGGTGCGGGACGAATGGACCGACTACCAGACGGCCGCATTGCTCATGGCCATCTTCCTGCGCGGCATGACGGCGGAGGAGACCTCCTGCCTCACCGTGACGATGATGCACTCGGGTGTGGTGGCTGATCTCGCCGGTGTCCCGGGCGTGAAGGTCGACAAACACTCCACCGGCGGCGTGGGTGACAAGGTCTCGCTCGTGCTCGCCCCACTGGTTGCCGCCTGCGGTGCACCCGTGCCTATGATGAGCGGCCGCGGCCTCGGCCACAGTGGCGGCACGCTCGACAAGCTTGAATCCATTCCCGGTTTCCGCGTCGACCTTCCGTTCGATGTCTATGCCGCGCAGCTCGGCCGCATTGGCGTGGCCATGATCGGCCAGACCGCTGAGCTCGTGCCCGCCGACCGCAAACTCTACGCACTCCGTGACGCCACCGCCACCGTCGAATCGATCCCCCTTATCTGCGCGAGCATCATGTCGAAGAAACTCGCCGAGGGCATCGACGCGCTCGTGCTCGACGTGAAGTTCGGCCGTGGCGCCTTCATGAAGGACACGGCGCGGGCCCGCGAACTCGCCGCCGCCATGGTCGGCATCGGCCGGGCGATGGGCAAACCCACCCGCGCCCTGCTCACGTCGATGGACCAACCGCTCGGTTGCGCTGTCGGCAACACCGTTGAAGTCGTCGAATCCATCGAGGCGCTCAAGGGCCGGGGTCCGGCCGACCTCATGGAGGTCACCTACGCGCTCGGGGTGCATATGCTGCTGCTCGCCCGCATCGCCTCCCATCCCGCCGACGCCCGCCGGCGGCTCGAGACGGCGGTTGCCAGTGGCGCGGCGCTGGCAAAATTCCGCGAACTCGTGGCTGCCCAAGGCGGGGACGTGGGGGTGATCGATGACTATTCGCGCTTTCCGCAAGCACCGGTGGTGCGCGAGGTGATTGCCCCGGCGACCGGTTACATCGTTGACGTCGACCCCCTCGGCATCGCGCAACCCGCGCTGCTGCTGGGCGCCGGCCGCATCAACGTCGCCGCCACGGTTGACCACGCCGTGGGCATCACCGGCCTCATGAAAATTGGCGCGCCGGTCCGTGCCGGCGACCGGCTGTGCACGGTCCACGCCAGGGATGATTCAGACCTGCCCGGCATCCTCCAACAGGTTTCCGCCGCGTTTAAAATCGGGCCCGCGCGGGTGGCACCTCCGCGATTGATTGATGAGCTTGTCGAATAGGCCGTGCCTGCGGTTCTGATAGGTTTCCGCAGCGGCCCCGGCACCGTTGCATAACGCTCGCCCGTGCCGTGAAAGCCCCTACCTTGGCCGGGATATGTACACCACCGGTAACCGTATTGCCTGGCTGCAGGGTCCCGATGCGAGTTGCGCGAAAACCGGCCCCGTGCCCCCGCGCCCCTGGCACCTCGTGCTGCTCGGCCCGCCCGGCGTCGGGAAGGGGACGCAGGCTGAAAAGATCATCGCCGAATTTGGCGCCTGCCATCTTTCCACGGGTGATGTGTTTCGTTACGCCGCGCGTGATACCAGCGGTCAGGCGCCTTCGCCGGCGATGGCCGTCGCCCTGGCCGCCATGAAGCGCGGCGAACTCGTTTCCGACGCCACGGTCGTGGAGCTGGTGCGCGAGCGCATCCAGTGTCTGGCCTGCCAGTACGGCTTCCTGCTTGATGGTTTTCCGCGCACGTTGGAGCAGGCCCATGCGCTCGACGCCATCCTGGGCGCGGCCGGACGTAAACTCGACGCCGCCATCAATTACTTCGCCCCCGAATCCCTGATCATCGAACGGCTCTCCGGCCGCCGGGTCTGTCGCCAGTGCCGCACCGGTTATCATGTGCAGAACAAGCCGCCGCGCGTGTCCGGCCGCTGCGATGCCTGCGACGGCGACCTCATCCAGCGCGATGACGACAAACCCGAGGCCATCCGCACCCGCCTGCACGCCTACGCCACGACGTGCGATCCCGTGCTGGAGTTCTACCGGCGACAGGGACTGCTCCGGAAAATCGATGCCTCGGGCGATCCCGGGGCTGTGTTCGTCCACACCCGCGAAGTGATCCAGAAGCTGAGCCCGGCCGTCCCGCACTAGGCGGGCGCGCCGCTTCCAGCGGAAAACCCGCGCGGGGCTGCCGTTACGCAGCCCTTCGTCATCCTGCCAGCAAGCGCCTGAATGCATCGAAGAGCTGATGCGCCGCCCCGCCGAGGAACAGGAAATACAGGCTGCCGGCCGCGAAGACCGCATAACCGGCCGCAATGGCGGCCCCGTCTCGCTCAAGCAGCCCGCCGGCGACAAGCAGAATGACCCATGCCGGAAAGGTGTTGGTAAGTGGAATCGGCAGGGGCAGCAGCAGCACGAGGGCTGCGATGAACATCATCACGGCGTGCACCTGTCGCAGCAGCCCGACGTCGGCCAGCAGCGTCGCGCGCGGACGCAGGAATTTCTCGAACAAGCGGATGATTCCCGCCGCCGCCGCGAAAACCCTGGCGAAAAATCCGGCCGGCAGCTTCCGGCGCAGGAGTTTCTCCGGCAGCCAGGGGCGCTGGCCCAGCGCCAGCCGCAGCGAAATCAGCGCAATACCCAGTCCGAGGGGGGTGGACAACCCCGGCAGGGGGATTGGTGTGCAGAACGGCATGGCGAGCAGGATCAGCAGCAGGAGATAGGCGCGGCCGCGCAGCACGAGGATGACCTCCTGTAGTATTACCGGTTGTTCGGCGAAGCGGGCCCGCAGGTCTGCCAGTTCCTCGGAGAGCTTGCGAGGAACCGGGACCGCGCCAGCCGGCGGGCCGCCGGCGGGTGCATCATACTCAGGTGCCGCGTTTGTTTCCATAGAGCTCTATTTGCAACCGCGGAGCGTAACGGAAACCGTGGCGTTTGCACAGTTCACTCAACCATGCCGCGCGTTCGCGCAGCGTCACGGCGGTCGTGCCTTCCGGCATCAGCAGCACCTTGTGTCTCGGCACGTCGCGCTGCAGCTGCCGCAGCATGCTTTCGATCTCCTCCACGTCGGCCGGCTGTGCGACGACAAACTTCAACTGCCACGGGTAGGCGTCGAGCCACGCGCGCACGATCCCGGGCTGCCAGCGCAGCGCCTCATGTTTCCGGCGCCAGGCCGCGTGCGTCAACGGATCGGGCGCCGAGTTGAGCAGCTTGGGCGACAGCGAGGCGAGATCGCAGGCAATGCCGCCGGGGGCGACGGTGGCGGCGGTCTCGATGGTGACATGGCGGCCCAGCAGTTTGAGTTCGCCCGCCAGATCCTCGATCGCCGGCGCCACCATCGGTTCGCCGCCGGTGAGCACGACGTGCTGCGCGGGGTGTTTGATGACCTCGGCCACGATGTCGTCGACCGTCCGCGGGGTGCCCTCGGGCTGCCATGACGCGTAGGGTGTGTCGCACCAGGCGCAACGCAGGTTGCACCCCGCCGTGCGCACGAAGACCGACGGCACGCCCGCCAGTTCACCTTCGCCTTGCAGTGAGTAAAATATCTCGGCAATCAGCATCGGCTTGGGCCCGCGGATTTCATGGATGAACCCGGATGGTTCCAATCTTCATCCGTGATTCGCAGGTGATTCCGGTTTAATTTTCGGCGGTTTCAGCGGCAGCGGGTCGGTCGCGGCGTAGACGGTGGGGTCGGGGAGGCCGGCGACGAGGAACGCTTCGCGGCGCTCCACACACGTGCCGCACCGGCCGCAATGGATTTCGCCACCTTTGTAGCACGACCAGGTGCGCGCGTAATCCACGCCAAGCCGCGCGCCCTCGGCGGCGATCTGTGCCTTGTTCAGCCCGATGAACGGGCGCAGCAACACCATGCCGGTGTAGGTGCCCTGGCTCATCGCTTTACCCATCGCGCGCATGAAGTTTTCGCGGCAGTCGGGGTAGATCGCGTGGTCGCCGCCATGCGCCGCGATGACGAGCCCCTCCGCGCCCCGGCTTTCGGCGAAACCGGTGGCAATCGCGAGCATGATGCCGTTGCGGAACGGCACCACCGTCTGCTTCATGGTTGCCGCCTCGTAATGCCCGTCGGGAATCTCGCCCCCCGACTGGAGCAGTGTGGAGGCGAAGAACCGGTTCACAAAGTCGAGCGCGATCACCTGGTGCGGCACCCCGAGGGCGTGCGCGTGCTCGGCGGCGAAGGGAATTTCGCGATGATTGTGCTTTGCGCCGTAATTGAAGCTCAGCACGGCCGCGATCTCATGGTGACGGCGCGCCCAGTGGAGCGCCGTCACTGAATCCATGCCGCCCGAACAAAGCACCACGACCTGCATGTTGCCTATTGGTTATCGGTTGTTTCTTATCGTTCCGGCCCTGCGGGCCGATCTGGACGGCAATAAGCAATGAGCGACAGGCAATCGCAATTAACAAATTCCCGGCCCCTGTTCATCGCCCATCGCGGCGCCTCTACCGAAGCCCCGGAAAACACGCTCGCCGCCTTTCGTCGCGCGCTGGCGCTGGGCGCCGACGGCATCGAACTTGATGTCCGGGTGACGCGCGACGGCGAGGCGGTGGTCTTCCACGACGCCACCCTGACCCGTCTCGCCGGCCGGCGTGGACGCCTGGCGCGGCTCCTTTTTCGTGAACTGCGCGAGATTCGTATTCAAGGTGAACCCATCCCCACGCTGGCCGAGGTGCTCGCGCTCGCCCGCCGGCGTACCGTCGTGCAGATCGAGATCAAGCGCGGCGTGGCGGTCGCCCCGGTCGTGCGCGCCCTCCACCAGGCCCGGGCTGACACCGGCGTCGTGCTCGCATCGTTTGATACGGCGATTGTCGCCGCCTCACGCCGGCTCGCGCCGCGCATTCCGCGTATGTTGATCACCGGGGGTGGGGGACGCGGCTGGGCTGAAACCCTTGTGCCGGTCCTTGCCGCCCTCGGCGCCGTGGGGGTGAGCGTCGACCACCGGGCCATCCGTTCGCCGGCGTTTGTTACCGCTTTGCATCGTTGCGGCCTGTGCGTCTGGTGCTGGACTGTGAACGATACCCGCGCCATGCTCCGTCTCGCCTCCTGGGGCGTCGATGCCATCCTTTCCGATAATCCGGCATTGCTAAAATCAACCCTTGCGGGGTCGGACCGATAAGCCCGGACGCCGCCGGTGCTCCGAAACCAGTGTTTTGATGATCATTTTGCACGACCCCCAATGTGCCGACTACGGCTCCTTGATGCGTCCGGAGCAGCCGCCACGGGCCACCAAGAGTGTCGCCTATCTGCGCGCCGCCCACCCTGAATGGGAGTGGCGCCTCCCGGCCATCGCCACCGAGGACATGCTGCTGGCCGTGCACACGCCCGCCCACCTTGCGCGTCTGCAGGGTCCCCCTGATTTCGACGACGATACGCCGTACTTCGAGGGCATTTACGACCATGCCCGCCGTTCCGTCGGCGCTG
Source organism: Opitutia bacterium (assembly GCA_003142615.1). GTDB lineage: Bacteria > Verrucomicrobiota > Verrucomicrobiia > Opitutales > Opitutaceae > Fen-1467. Next base: position 125,589 of record PLMW01000077.1, read on the forward strand.
CGCTCGCCGCCATGAATCTCGCATTTGTGCAGCATGAGAAGGCCTTCGCGCTCATGCGCCCGCCGGGGCATCACGCCACCGCCGGTCAGGCCATGGGGTTCTGCTATCTCAACCAGATCGCCCTGGCCGCCGTGGCTGCCCGCGCCCGCGGCGCCTCGCGCGTAGCCGTGTGGGATTTCGACGCCCACCACGGCAATGGCACCGAGTCCATCCTCGACGGTCGCGAGGGTTTTCTCTTCTGCTCGATCCACCAGTTTCCCGGCTACCCCGGCACGGGTACGCGCAACACCGCCAACTGTCGCAATTATCCCATCGCTCCGCACACTCCGCGCGCCGAGCACCTCGCGGAACTCGCCCGCTCGTGGGATGCCATCGTGGGTTACAAACCCGACCTCGTGCTCGTGTCCGCCGGGTTCGACGCTTATGTGCACGATCCCATCGCCACGATGACCCTCGAGGCGGAGGATTTTGCCGAGCTGGGCCGCTGGCTGCATCACGTGGATTTTCCCGTGGCCGGTGTACTCGAGGGCGGCTACAGCCCCGAACTGCCGCAGTTGCTCGACGCCTTCCTGAGCGCATGGGCATGAGCGGCCCGTGGTTTCCTCCCGGCTTCTCCGTGCCGCCCGCGACCGGGGCCGCGCCGCACTTTCGTCTGTTCAATCCTGTTTCGCCGCGCATGCTCAAGGGCCGACCATCCCTGCAGCCGCTTTGAACGCCACGCCTGCCTATACGTTCATCGACCAGCCGGCGCAACTTGCGCCGCTCCTCGCCGCGCTCGACCGCGTCGACGAGGTCGCCCTCGACACCGAGGCGGACAACCTCTTCCGCTACCGCACGCGTATCTGCCTCCTGCAGATCATGGCTGGCCGGCAGATCTTTCTGGTTGATCTACTGGCCCCGCTGCCGCTCGACGGCTTCTGGCCGCGCCTTGCCGGCCGGCACCTCATCATGCACGGCAGCGATTTCGATCTGCGCCTGTTGTACGATTTCTGCGGCTTCACGGCGCACAGCCTTTTCGATACGATGATGGCCGCGCAGCTGCTCAACCTGCCGCGCATCGGCCTCGCCTCGCTGCTGGAGCAGCACTTCGGCGTGGCGCTCGCCAAGGAGGGTCAGAAGGCCAACTGGTCTAGGCGACCACTCCCGCAGAAGCTCATCGATTATGCCGCCCTAGACGTCTTCCACCTGCCCGCCCTGCGCGACATCCTGCGCACCGAGCTGGAGCACCGCGGCCGGTTGGGTTGGCAGGAAGAGCGCTGCCGCTGGCAGATCGAAAGCGCCCGGACCGGTTTTCCGCAAAACGACGTGCACGCCTGGCGTATCGGCCGTTCCGAGCGGCTCAGCCCGCGCGGCCAGTGCGTGCTCTGGGCCGTGTGGCACTGGCGCGAGGAAACCGCGCTCCAGCTCGACCAGCCGCCCTTCAAAATCACCAGCAACGAGCTGTTGGGCGAGATTGCCGCGCGCGCCGACGCCGGCCTGCCCGAGGAGGCCATCCTCGCCGTCAACCTCGGCAAGCGCCATCCCCGCCTCATCCGCAGTCTCACCGAAGCCGTGCGCACCGGTCTGGCCAAGAATCCCTCCTCGCTCCCCCGTCGTCACCACGGCCGCGACCCCAACTGGCTGCCGCTCAATGCCGCCGAGCTGGCGCTGCAAGACCGCCTCAAGGTCGACCGCGATCGGGTGGCGCAGCAGCTCAATCTCGATCCCACGCTCATCGCCAACCGCGCCCAGCTCGCCCAGATCGCCCGCGACCCGGACCGGCTGGACGACATTTTGCTGCCCTGGCAGGCCGACCTGCTCCGCCATGAGCCCGCGCTCAAGAACAGTGGCGGCGGATCAGCCTAGGGTGGGTGCACCGCGCCGCGCACCTTTGTCCATTGCAGCCTTGCGCAGAGATGGATTTGCGTGAGCCTGAAAGCCGTGTCCGCCGACTCCGCCAATATCGCGCGCCACCTGACCCTCATGGCCGCACGCCAGCCCGGCCACCCTGCTGTGAAAATCCCCCGAGGCAGGACCCGCACCGGCGACATTGATTACCTGACCCTCACCTATGCGGAACTCGCCGCTGAAGTCGACGCGTGGGGTGCGCTGCTTGCGGCACGCGGCACGCGCTCCGGCGACCGCACGCTCGTCATGGTGCGGCAGGGCCTGCCGCTCATCGCTGCAACTTTTGCGCTTTTCAAACTCGGCGCGGTACCGGTGGTGATCGATCCTGGCATGGGCCTGCGCAACTTTCTTGCCTGCGTGGCCCGCTCGCAGCCCCGGGTTTTACTGGGCATCCCCTTCGCCCGGCTCGTCAGCCGTATTTTTCGAAAACCGTTCCGCACCGTCGAAGTCCGTGTCGCTGCCGGCAGTTCCATGACCACCCGGCTGACGGAATCCCCGCCGCAACACCAGCATCATCAATCAATCATGGCGGAAAGTTCCGCCGACACCCTCGCGGCCATCCTTTTCACGAGCGGTTCGACCGGCGCCCCCAAGGGCGTCTGCTATGAGCACGGGATGTTCGACGCCCAAGTGCGCCTCATCCGCGACACCTACGCCATCGAGCCTGGCGAAATCGACCTGCCCCTGCTGCCGATCTTTGCGCTGTTTAATCCGGCGCTTGGTATGACCACCGTCGTGCCCGAATTCGATCCCCGTCGACCGGCCGCCGTCCAGCCGGACAAAATCATCCAGGCCATCCAACAGGAGGGCGTCACCAATTCCTTCGGTTCACCCACAATCTGGCGGAAGATTGCCGACCATTGCCTCGCGCGCGGCCTCGCGCTGCCGAGCCTTCGCCGGGTGCTTTGCGCGGGCGCGCCCGTGCCGGCGTCGCTCTGGACCGATGCGCCGCACTTCATTCCGAAGGGCAAACTGCACAGTCCCTACGGCGCGACCGAGGTTCTCCCCGTCAGCACGGCGACCGTCGAGAACATCTCCCCCGCCTCGGTCCGCGGCACCTGCGTAGGAAAACCCCTCGCGGAAAACCGCGTGAAGATCATCGCCATCATCGATGGACCGGTCGCTGCGCTGGCCGCCGCACGCGAACTGCCGCCGGGAGAGATCGGCGAGATCATCGTCACTGGTCCGACGGTCACCAAGGAATACGACCAGCTTCCGGAGGCGACGCGCCTGGCAAAGATACCGGAAACCCCGTCCGGTGTCCGGTCTCCGCAATCCGCATCCGCAACAGTCTGGCATCGCATGGGTGATTGCGGCTATCTTGATGCGGAAGGCCGCCTCTGGTTCTGTGGACGCGTGGCCGAACGCGTGGAAACGGCGGAGGGTCCGATGTACACCGAACCATGCGAGCAGGTGTTCCGAACGCATCCGCGAGTGGCGCGTTGCGCCCTCGTCGGCCTCGGTCCCCGCAGCCGGCAGACGCCGGCTGTCGTGATTGAACCCAAAGCCGGGACGCCGGTGCGCGCCGCCACTGAACGGCAGGCATTTGCGGACGCGCTCCGCCAGCTCGCCATCAGGCATCCGCACACGGCAGGCATCCGACGTTTCTATTTTCATTCCCGCCTCCCGGTGGATGTGCGCCATAACGCCAAGATCCACCGTCTCAGCCTTGCCAAGTGGGCCGCCACGGCCCGGGCCGTGGAAGCGACAAGTAGCAGGTGACAAGTGGCAGGAGACCCATTAACGCTCGATCACCTTGGCACCTGATCCGTCTCATCTGTCACGGCCTGCGCCGGTGTTGGTGACCGGCGGCACGGGCTTCCTCGGCCGGCATCTTGTCGAGCGCCTGCTGGCCCAAGGCCGCGCCGTCACCGTCCTCACCCGTCGGTCCGCCCCAGACCTCGAAAAACGCGGCGTGCGCTTTGTGGTGACCGATCTGGCCGATGCGAACGCGGTCCGCTCCGCCTGTCACGGCGTCGAGACGGTCTTCCATATCGCGGCGAAGGTCGGCGTGTGGGGCCGTGACGATGATTTTTTCCGCGCCAACGTGCTCGGCACGCGCGCCGTTCTCGAAGGCTGCAGGACGCACGGCGTGCGCCGGCTCGTCTACACCAGCACGTCCAGTGTCGTCTACAACGGCCGCGATCTTTCCGGGGTCGATGAATCGCTGCCGCTGGCGGCGACCTGCCCCACTGCCTATCCGCTCACCAAGGCCGCCGCGGAGCGCGAGGTCCTTGCGGCCAATGCACCGGAGTTGCGCACGATCGCGCTGCGGCCTCACCTGATCTGGGGCGTGGGCGATCCGCACCTCGTGCCGCGCCTCATTGAACGGGCCAAAGCCGGACGTCTGCGCATCGTCGGCTCCGGCCGCAATCGCGTCGATCTGGTGCACGTCGAGAATGTCATCGACGCCCAGCTCCTTGCCGAGGCTGCCCTAGCTCAATGTCAACTAATAGTTGACAAGACGATCAGGCCACCGGACGCCAGCGGGAAGGCCTATTTCATCACCAACGGCGAGCCGGTGGTGCTCTGGGACTGGATCAACGGTCTGCTGCACGCACTTGGCATTTCACCGGTGACGAAACACGTATCGCTCGCGGCAGCGACCGCGCGCGGAGTGGCCTGTGAAACGCTCTGGCGCGCGCTGCCGCTCCGGGGTGAGCCGCCGATGACGCGCTTTATCGCCAAGGAACTCGCCACCGACCATTGGTTTGACATCAGCGCCGCCCGCCGCGATCTCGGCTATGCGCCGCGCATATCGATGGCCGAAGGCATGGCGGAGCTGATCGCCGGCCTGAAGCTCAGGGGACAAGGCCCCGCTGACGCACGGCCTCGAAAAGCGTGATGATCGCCGCCATGGCGACGTTGAGCGAATCGGCCTGCCCGGCCATCGGGATGCGCACGAGGAGATCGCTCTCTTTCAACCAGAACTCACTCAGGCCATACTGCTCGCTGCCCATGATGATGGCGAGCGGCCCGCGCAGATCGGAGCCGGTGTAGAGCGCCGGGGCCGCCGGAGTTGTCGCCACGGCCCGGATGCCGTGAGCCCGCAGCCAGGTCCGCACTTCCGCGTTTCCCGCCACAACGACCGGCATGGAAAAAAGCACTCCGGTCGATGAGCGCACGACGTTGGGATTGAAGATGTCCGTGACCGGATCGCAGACGATTATCGCCTCAACGCCCGCCGCGTCCGCACTGCGCAGGATGGTGCCGAGGTTGCCGGGCTTTTCGATGGCCTCGACGACGAGCAGCAAAGGCGGTTTTGCCGCCGGGGTCGCCGTCCCCGGGCCGGCCTCAGCGAGGCCGGCTATATCCAAATCCGCCAGGGTACGATGCCACTGCGGCGCCACGGCGAGAAGCCCGTCGGGACGGTCGCGGTAGGAGACCTTGGCGAACGCCTCTTTCGACAGTTCGAACACCTGGGCGCCGGCGTGCTGCGCCCCGTCGATGAGCGCCGGCTCGTTTTCGCCGAGAAACCAGCCGGGGCTGCAATAGAGTTCGCCCGGCTTCACGCCGGCGGCGAGCGCCCGCTTCAGCTCGCGATAGCCCTCGATCAGGAACAAGCCTGCTTCGTCGCGCGGCCGGCGGTCGCGCAGCTTCACAAGCTGCTTCAGGCGCGGATTCTGGAGGCTGATGATCTTTTCAGGGGGCGTACCCACGGAACACACGGAATACATGGAAGCCCGGCGTATCAATTTTGTTTTCGTGGACAGCTCAGTGTGTTTTGTGTGTTCCGTGGTTAAACCCGGGAAGTTCAACGACCATCCGTTCGCCTATCACCAGGAAATCGAGCTGGAGATCGCCACGCTCACCAACCTGGGCGTGGGGCTCAGCCGCGTGCCACTGGCTGGCAACCTGAAACCTGAAACTTGTGACCTGGAGCTTCCGGCAGCCGGGGTCGCCGGCTGGGTCGTGATGGTGGCCTTCGCGCTGCCCGGCGAGCGGGTGCGGGCGCGGGTGTTCCGGAACCACAAGAACTACTCCGAGGCCGACCTCGTCGAGGTGCTGGCGCCATCGCCACACCGCGTGGCGCCCCAGTGTCCGCTTTTTGGCCGTTGCGGCGGCTGTCAGTACCAAAATCTCGCCTACGCGGAGCAACTCCGTTGGAAACAACGCCAGGTGGGTGAGCTGCTGCAGCACCTGGCCGGCGTTGAGTCTGCCGTTGCGCCGGTCGTTGCCTCGCCGCGTG
>PLMW01000067.1 GCA_003142615.1 Opitutia bacterium
TCGTTGACCAGTTCGACGATGCGTTCGGCGGCGTAGAGCATCTCGACCACGCGGGCCCAGTGGTTGGCCAGGGTGTGGTGCACGGGCTTGCCGCCCAGAACCTGGAAGAACTCCGCGTAGGCCGCCTGGGCTTTGGGGGTGGCCATGCCGTCGGCTACGTTGAGGCGGGCCAGCGGGGCCACCGCATAAATGCTGGTGTCGGGACCCTCCACGAAGCCGTGCCAGCCGCGCTGCTTGAGGTAGGTGAACTTCATGTAGCTCCACGGCTCGACATGCTCGGCGATAAAGTCGCGGTACTGCTGGGCCGCGAACTTGCAGACCTCCTTGCCGTTGCAGTCGACGACGCGCAGCTTGCCGTCGTAGAAGTTGACCCGGTTCTGCGCGTCCACCATGCCCATGTAGCAGGTTTTATGGGTGTAGGCGTCCGAGGTGATCAGCTTCACGTAGTCGGGGTTGCCCAGCACGAGCTGCTTGAAGACCTGGAGGGTCCACTCGGCGAACTCGAGGCCGTCCCGGGCCAGGGCTTGGAACTTGGGCAGGTCCTCGGCCTTGAGCGCCTTGCTGACGCCGCCGGGCTGCCCGAGTACCGGGTGCACGACCTTGCCGCCAAAGTAGGCGATCAGTTCGCGCAGCCGCCGGCGGGTGGCGATGACCTTCTTGCCGGCCTCGAGGCCGACCTTGCCGATCACGCCCAGGATGTTGCGCTCGGCGGGCGGGGCCTCCGGCCCGACGATGAAGTCCGGTCCGCCCAAGAAGAAGAAGTGCAGGGCGTGGTCCTCCAGCATGAAGGTGTGGTAGACCAGCTCGCGGATCTTGCGGCCGGCCGGGGTGGGCTCGAGCTGGTAGAGGGCGTCGAGCGCCTTGGTCGAGGCCATATGGTGGGCGGTGGGGCAGACCCCGCAGATGCGGCTGGTGATCTGGGGCATGTCCTCGGCCGGCCGGCCCAGGCTGAAGACCTCGAAGCCGCGCAGCTCGGGCACCTGGAAATAGGCGCGCTCCACGTCGCCCTTATGGTCGAGGTAGATGTCGATCTTGCCGTGGCCCTCCAGCCGCGTGATCGGGTCGATCGTGATATTGCGCTTGGCGGCCGCATAGGCGGCATTGGCCTGCAGGTTTCCCTGGTTGAAAGCTTGTTTGACTGCGTCGTCCATGGGAGCGCTCACTTTCCGTTGTTGCCCGGCAGGTCCACCTTGCGCCGCAGCAGGCTCTTGGCCAGTCCGTACCGATAGAAGGTGCCGACCGGATCGGGGATGCCTGCCAGCACCTTGTTGATGTCCGCCACCTCCTTCGGTTCGATGTTGGCGCACAGCGACGAGAGGATCTTCGCCCCCTGGTCCTTGATGCGGTCGGTGCCGCCAAAGCAGCCGGTGCAGGGCATGTTGCCGGCAAGGCACTGGGCGCCGCAGCCCTGGCGGGTGGCCGGGCCCATGCACACCACGCCCTGGGCCAGCAGGCAGAGCTGCGGGTCGAGCAGCTGCTGGTGGGTCCGCTTGAACGCGGTGAAGACCACGTTCGTGGGCTTGGAGTCGCGGCGCGGGCACTCCTCGCAGAGCGCAATGTCGGGGGCCAGCACCGCGCCCTTGGGCGGCAGCCGGCCGTCGAGCAGCGCCGTCACGGCGGCCTGGGTGATCTTCGGCGTGGGCGGGCAGCCCGGAATGTAGTAGTCCACGTCCACGACCTGGTCGAGCGAGCGCACGACGTGGTGCAGCTCGGGCAGGTGCGGCCGGCGGCCCTCCTCCTCGAAGACGAGTTGGGGCCGCGTCTTCGCCTCGTTCACCACCGACGGTGCGTCCTCGTAGTTGAACTTGAGGATCTGCTCGCGCGGAAACTGGTTGGCCAGGCTGGGAATGCCGCCGGTGCAGGCGCAGGAACCATAGGCGATCAAATACCGGCTCTTGCGCCGCAGGAGCCGGGCCATGGCCTCCTGTTCGGAAGAGCGGATGGCCCCGTTGAGCAGCGTGGCGACAATCGACTGGTCGGCCATGGCCTCGACGTCCCGGTACTTGAAGTCCAGCGCCACGGGCCACAGGACGATGTCCACCTTCTCCACGACGGCGAGAATGTCCTCGGCCAGGTCCACCACCGTTTCCTCGCACCCGCCGCAGGAGGCGCACCAGTAAAAGGCCACTTTGGGCTTAGGCATGGGCCACCTCGGTTTCCACGGGCGCCGACTCGACGGCGGGCGCCGGCTCCGTCATCTCCCGGTCCCAGTCCGCGACCTTCCCCGGCAGGTCCAGCGGCCCCAGGGCCGTGATTTTTTTCACCATGTCGTTGATCACGCTTTTGACCTTCTCGCCCTCGGCCGCCGAGATCCACTCCAGCCGGAAACGCTCCTCTGCGATGCCGAGGTCCTTGAGCATGCGCTTCAAGAGCTGAAAGCGGCGCAGCATCTTGTAGTTGCCCTCCGCGTAGTGGCAGTCGTTCGGATGGCACCCCCCGATCAGCACCCCGTCGGCCCCCTTGGCGAACGCCTCCAGGATGAACTGCGGATCCACCCGCCCCGAGCACATCAGCCGGATCGTGCGCGTGTTCGCCGCGTACTTCAGCCGCGACACCCCCGCCAGATCCGCCGCCGTGTACGTGCACCAGTTGCAGAAAAAGGCGATGATGCGCGGGGACCAGGAGCCGTTGCCTGAAGTGGGAGGAGTCTCGTTTTCCATGTCGATGCTTTCCGTTAGACCGAGGTCGGCTCGAGCAGGCCGTCGATCTCGCTAAAGATCTCGGCATCCTCGAACAGGTTCTGCACGATGGAGCCGGACGGGCAGGCCGCGACGCAGGTGCCGCAGCCCTTGCAGAGCGCCTCGTTGATGTAGGCCTTCTTCTTGTCGGGCAGAAGGGAGATGGCGGTGTACGGGCAGAGCGGAATGCAGGACTTGCAGCCGCTGCACTCGGCCTCGACCACGTAGGCCGTGTTCGGCTCCTGCTCGATGTGCCCCGTGTCGATGAGCACCAGCGCCTCGGCCGCGGCAGCCCCCGCCTGGGCCACGCTGTCGGGGATGTCCTTCGGGCTCTGGCAGCAACCGGCGAGGAAGATGCCGTCGGTGAAGGTGTTCACCGGAGCGAGCTTCGGGTGCCGTTCGAGGAAAAAGCCTTCCGTACCGCAGCTCATGTTGAACAGGCGGCGGACGTTCTGGGCGTCAGCATGGGGTTCGAGGCCGGTGGCCAGCACCACCATGTCGACCGGAATCCGCCGGACCACGCCGGCCAGCGTGTCCTCCACGCGGATGACGAGTTTGCCTTCCTCCTCCGGGATGAAAGCCCAGTCGGTCACCTCGCCCACGCGGCCGCGGATGAAATGCACGCCCTCTTCGAGCAGCTTGTCGTAGAACTCCTCGTAGCCTTTGCCGGGGGCGCGGATATCGATGTAGAAATTGTAGATCTCCGCCTCGGTGTGCTCCTTGAGCAGGTGGGCCAGCTTCATGGAGTACATGCAGCACACCCGCGAGCACCAGCGGTTGGTGTTCTTGTCGCGCGAGCCCACGCAATGAATGATGCCGATGGACTTGGGATGGTGGCCGTCGCGCAGGAGCACGTCACCAGCCGTCGGGCCGCTGGCGTTGACGAGACGCTCGACTTCCAGCGCGGTGTAGACGTTCGGATAGCGCCCGTAGCCGTATTGCGGCATCCGGCCGACATCAAACGTCTTAAACCCGGTGGCGACGATGATCGTGCCCACCTTGATTTCCTTGAGTTCCTCCTTCTGCTTGAAGTCGATCGCCTTCCGGTCGCCGCAGGCCTCCACGCACGGCTTCTTGCACTTGTCCGTCAGGACGCCGCGCCTGAAATTCAGGCAGACTTCCGGATCGATCAACACCACTTGGGGAGTGGCTTGAGGGAAGGGAATGTACACCGGCTTGCGCTTGCCGAGGTGTTCATTGAAAGCGTCGGGAAACTTGGGCTCCTTGTAGACGCAATGGGAGATGCACTCCTGGCAGCCGGTGCAGAGGTCCTCCAGCACGTACCGCGGTTTGCGGCGGACGGTGACTTTGAAGTTGCCGACGTAGCCGTCCATTTTCACGACCTCGGAGTAGCTCCACAGCGTGATATTCTCGTGGGCGCCGACCTCGGACATCTTCGGTGTCAGGATACAGGCCGCGCAGTCGAGCGTCGGGAAGGTCTTGTCGAACTTGGCCATGTGGCCGCCGATGGAGGGCTCGCGCTCCACGAGGTAGACCTTCTTGCCGGACTTGGCCAGCGTCAGGGCCGCGTGGATGCCCGCGATGCCGCCGCCCACGACCAGCACGTCGGGATGGACCGGCACCTTCTTCACCTCGAGGGCCCGGTGGCGGGCAACGCGCCGGATGCCGGCACGGGCCAGGGCCTTGGCTTTCGCGGTGGCCTCGTCGCGGTCGGTGTGCACCCACGAGTCGTGCTCGCGGATGTTGACCATGTGGAAAAAGAACGGGTTCAGTCCGCCGGCTTCGACCGCGCTGCGGAAGGTGTGCTCATGCAGGAGCGGCGAGCACGCCGCGACCACGATCCGATTCAGGCCGAACTCCTTGATGTCCTTTTGAATCAACTCCTGGCCCGGATCCGAACACATGTACTTGTAGTCGCGCGAGACGACCACGTTGGGAAGCGCGGCGACGTATTTCGCCACCGCCTGCACGTCCACCATCGCCGCGATGTTGGTGCCGCAATTGCAGACATAAAAGCCAATCCGAACGTCGTGGTTGCCGTTAACCTTGTCCATTGGAGTCTCTGCGTAGGATAAATTGCCTCGTGGTCGGGTTCGTCATGAGTCAGGCGGCCGCGGACTGCCGTTGGGCGCATGCCGGTTTCCGCATCGGGGCGAAGCCGCGCTGCAGGCCGAGTTCTTTCTCGGACAGGCCGAAGGCGAGGCCGATCAATTGGGTGAAGAACACCACCGGTATATCAAGGTGCGGGCCCACGGGGACGCGGGCGTCCTTGTTCCGGGGATCAGGGATGGTTTCGTGCCCCCATTTGCCCTTCATCTTGTCCCGATAACAGTCCAGGTTGAACTGGCAGAGCGGGCACACTGTGGCGATGACATCCGCTCCGCGGGTGATGGCTTCCTTCAGCAGAATGTAGGAACAGAGCAGACCGGGTTCCGGCAGGGTGCCGGTCAGGCTGCCGCCACAGCAACGGGTCTTGAGCGGGTAGGTGACCATCGTACAACCGATGGCTTCCAGGAGCCGGTCCATCGTCGTGGGATTGTATTGGTCATCAAACGTCGCGTAGGGACGCACGATCTGACACCCGTAGTACGGGGCGATCTTGAGCCCCTTAAGCGGATGCTTCACGTGTTTCTTGATCTCCTCGATCCCCACGTTGTTGACCAGCAAATCGAGCGGATGGCGCACGGGCGTGTTGCCGCTGTAGGTGAGGTTCGCTTGGCGGAGCGCCTTCTGCACGACTGCCTCGACCACGGGCGATTCGTGGAGGTAGTGCTTGGTCTTGTTCAAGACCAGGTAGCACGCGCTGCAGGGCGCGAGCAGTTCCTTGTGGCCGGCCTTCTCGGCAATGGCCAGGTTGCGCGAGGCCATCACGCATGCCTTGACTTCGTCCACCGCCATGTAGGCCGTGGCACCGCAACAGTTCCAATCGTCCAGTTCTTCCAGTTCCACTCCGAGAACCTTCAAGACTGGCAGCAGGGATTCCTCGTAAGCCCGGCCCGTGCCTTTCAACGAGCAACCCGGGAAGTAGGAGTATTTCATGGTTTAATGTGCTCCATGTTGGCGCCCGCCGTTGCCGCCGGTCTGGTGGCCGTTGTTCAACGCGTCGATGGACAGTTTGTCCACTACCGCCATCATGCGTTCGAGTTCGCTCTTGCGTTTGATGCCCTCGAGCTTGAGCGGGAAGCGCCCGCGCCTGAGGAGGTTCAGCCCCAGCCGCCACATGCCCAGCGCCGCCAGGATGTCCGTCTTGAGGAACATGATGGTGGCCAGGAAATTCTCGGTCACGCGGCCGCGCTTGTGCGACATCTTGTAGAATTCCTGGGCCAGCACGGGAATGGGAAAGCGCTTGGGATAAAAGCCCTCGTGAATGGCCCGCTGCTTGAGCTCATACATGATGTCGGTGATGCGAATCTGCTTCGGGCACTCGACGGTGCAGGCGTAGCACGAGGCGCACAGCCAGATGGTCGTGCTCCGCAGCACCTCGGTTTTGAAATCGGACCGCGTCAGCTCCATCACCTGCCGCGGGGTGTAGTCCATAAAAATGCTCAGGGGGCACAGACCGGAACAGGTGCCGCACTGGATGCAGTGTTCCAACTGCTCGCAGCCCGGCACGCTCATGACTTCGCGGCCAAAGCCCTTCACCCGGTCGGACTCGTACTTGATCGTCCGCTTGAGCTCCATCACCGGCTCATTGGCGTTGCCGGCTCGCTGAATAACTGATGGGAAACTGGATTTTTGAGGAGGTGGTTGAGAAGCGGGGGGGGCGGAAAGGGCAGTCATTGGGTGAACCGTATAAGGTGGTTAGTCAGGCGGGCGGGCAGGATCGCCGCCTGAGTTGGGCGCCGTGGAGGGTTGAGAAGAGGGCGTCGTCGCATAGAAACCGCGGACCGCATTGGGGCGGTGCGCTTGTCCAAAGATGTGAAGCAGGGCGAATGCTGGGCGCGAGAAAAATCAACCATTCTAATGCCCGCTTGCCGTAGGTTCAGTGGGTGGAACCGGCGGGCCGCGCAGCCTGGGTCAGAGACGGGCACAGCAGCCTGAAAACCATCTGCGATCAACAGACTTCAGGACAACGCATTGCCCTTGGAAGTGCCTTCACCTCCGTACGATCTGTCGCGTGGCGGGAGACTGCTCCCCCTTGGGAGATTCGGAGGATACTGACGTGATATTCCACAGCGCGCCAAGCGCCTGGCCGGCGGACAGCCCGCCGTCGTTGGGCGGCAAGTCACGATGGCACAGAACATTAAACTCCGCCGAACGGAGTGCACCGTAGGTCGTGTCCAGCAGTCGCACGTTTTGGAAGCAGCCGCCGCTGAGGACCACCGTTTCAATGCCCGTTCGCGTGGCAACGTCTATGATGCAACGGGCAAGGGCGTTATGGAAACGTGCCGCGAGCACTCCCGGTCCGGCGCTGGATCGTTCCTGCAGGATGGTCGCCACCGCCGGCCGCCAGTCGATCTGCCAGATTCCCTCCTGACCCGGGGCAATAATGGGCATGATTAAACCCGCTTCTTCTTGCGGTTCAGAGGCTGCCGCGAACTCCACTTCCATCGCCGCCTGTCCCTCAAAAGAGCTCTGCTGCCGCAGGCCGAGCAAGGCGGCGATGCCGTCAAAAAGCCGGCCGGCGCTCGTCGTCACCGGAGCCTGGACTCCGCGATCCAGCAGTGAGAGGAGAACCGTGGCGTCTCGGTCGCGGAAACCCAGAGCCCGGGTCAGCGGCTCAAGTTGCGCCACGTTTCCGTCGAATAGAACGTGGAGAAGTCCGAGCGCGCTCCGCCGTGGCTCGCGCACCGCGGCCTCTCCGCCGGGCAGTCGAAACGGCAGCAGGTGGGCCACCCGCCGCGCCGTCTTGGCCATCCGGTCGACCACGATAAATTCCCCGCCCCAGACCGTTCCGTCGGGACCGTAACCGGTGCCGTCCCACGCCACGCCCAGCACGCGTTCCGGACCGCCGCCATGCTCAAGCAGACAGGCGAGGATGTGGGCGAGATGGTGCTGCACGGTCACAACCGGCACGCCCAAATTCTGGGCGAAACGGGTCGAGGCGTAGTCGGGGTGGGCATCGCAGACGACGCGGGCAAAGCGCCCGGTGTAGAGAGTGCCGAGCAGCGCCACGGTCCGGCGAAATGCCTCCATGGAAACGGGGTTGGAGAGATCGCCGATATGAGGGCTTAACACCAGGCTCGTTCCCGCAGTCATTGCAATCGTGCTCTTAATGTGTCCCCCGACACAGAGCAGCGGCTCCGTGGCCACCGCATCCTCGGGCAGCCGAAAAGGGGCGGGGGCGAATCCCCGGGCGCGGCGCAACAGCACCGGGCCGGCGGCCGCCCGCCGCACCACGGAATCATCGACCGGCCGGGCGATGGGGCGGTCATGCACCAGGAAGAGATCGGCGATCGTCCCCAGCCGTTGTCGCGCTTCCTCATTGTCCGTGCAAAGTGGTTCCTCCGAGAGATTGCCGCTGGTGGCCACCACAGGGCGCGCGACGGTCGCAAGCAGCAGCACATGCAATGGCGTATAGGGCAGGAGCACGCCGACCCACGGATTGCCCGGCGCCACCGCCTCCGCCAGCGGTGCCTCCGCCCGGCGGCGCACCAGCACGATCGGGGCGGCGGCGGACGTCAGCCAGCGCACGTCGTCCTCGCCCAATTCAGTCGCCGCCCGCACCCACTCGAGCGAAGGAAACATCACTGCTAGCGGTTTCTCCTCGCGATGCTTGCGGCGGCGCAGTTCGCGGACGGCCGCTTCATTGGCGGCATCCACCATCAGGTGGAATCCGCCCAGGCCCTTGACCGCCACGATCTGCCCGGCGCGCAACGCCGCCGCGGCCGCGGCGATCGCCGCCCCGCGGGAGGCCAGCGTCCGGCCCGTGGCGTCCTGCAACTCCACCTGCGGTCCACAGACCGGACAGGCGTTGGGCTGGGCGTGATAGCGCCGATCGGCCGGATCCTCGTACTCGCGCCGGCACTCCGGGCACATCGCAAACCCCGCCATGGTGGTGCGCGGCCGGTCGTAGGGCAGCTCGCGAAGAATCGAGTAACGGGGTCCGCAGTTCGTACAGTTGATGAAAGGGTAGGCATGGCGGCGATCGGCCGGATCGGCGAGCTCGCGCCGGCAATCGGCACACAGCGCGAGATCGGGGGTGACCGCCGCCGTGCGCACGGTCGCGTCAGTATCGCTGTCGAGAATCAAAAACCCCACGGCCGGCACCGGCGGCAGATTCCTGACACCTGCCGCCGGGCGCTCCCGCAGGAAGGTGATGCGGGCGGCCGGCGGCGGTTCCGCCTGCAGCGTCGCGGCCAGGGTGTCGAGCATGTCCTCGGGGCCGGCGGCCCGCACAGTCACGCCGCGTTCGTCGTTTCTCACCCAGCCGCGCACGCCGAGGCGGGAGGCCAGCCGGGCGACAAACGGCCGGAACCCGACGCCCTGCACGGTGCCCTCGATCTCCAGCAGACGATCTGCAAGGCGCGGGGTGGTGCCGTCAGCCGCCGGTGGCATGATTCAAAGCAGCGCGCGCAGGTAGGCCAGCCAGCGATCGAACCCTTCGCCTGTGCGAGCGGAGAGTTCGAAGATTTCGGCTTGCGGCGCGACGCGACGGATGTTGGTCAGCGCCACGGCGCGGTCGAAGCCCAGCACAGCCGCGACGTCGATCTTGTTTACAATAACGGCATGCGCGCTGGTGAAGATCGGAGGATACTTGAGCGGTTTGTCCTCTCCTTCCGTGCAGGAGAGCAGCGTGATGCGGCGGTTCTCACCGAGGTCGAACGAGGCCGGGCAGACCAGATTGCCGACGTTTTCAACAAAGAGGAGACGCACCTCACCGAGCGACAGGGCGGCGAGGCCGCGGGCGACCATGGAGGCATCCAGGTGACAGGTTCCCCCCGTGGTGATCTGGGCGACGGGAAGTCCCTCGCGGCGGAGCCGCCGCGCGTCGTTGTCAGTCTCCAGATCCCCGACCAGCACGGCGCAGCGCACCTCGCCGGCGAGGGCGTCAAGGGTGCGTTCCAGCAGCGTCGTCTTGCCCGCCCCTGGCGACGAGACGAAATTCAGGGCGCGGATTCCACGCTGCTGCAGGAAGGTGCGATTTTCCGCCGCGCGCCGGTCGTTTTCATCGAGGAGACGCACCTGCAGGTCGATGGTGCGGACCGTGCCGGGCAGCGGATCGCCCGGCGGGGTGGGCGGAGTGTCAGCCGGGTCGCGTACATCCACCAAGATCACGCCGCTTCGGGCCGGGGCGCCCGCGCGGCTTCGTTCAGGTTTTTTGTTCGGCATGGGAATCAAAGCATTTCGAGACGGACCAGATCGAGTTCACGACCTTGCTTGACGGTCGCGCACAGCTGGCCGCAGGTGGGGCATTCGAAGAAGTGATCAGTGTCGGGGAAAAAGTCTTTCTGGCAGGCGGGACAATAGGCGATGGCGGCCACCGGGTCAATTTGCAGCGTCGCTCCCTCGGCCGCCGTGCCCGGCAGGATCACCGTGAAGGCGAAACGCAGTGCCTCCGCATCCACGCCGGAGAGCGCGCCCACGCGAATCACGATGCGCAGCACCCGCGACGCGCCCGCGCTGTGCGCCTGCGTCAGCGCCAGCTCCAGGGCGGATTCGGCGATCCCCAGTTCGTGCATGATAAGGAAAACGTGGGCCCGCCACCTCGGGAAGTCGAGCCGTCGTGCCGGTCTGGCAGAAGAAAAATTAATTCAATGACGTCAAGGTCATATATCAATTGATGCGCACCAAAATCTGCGCAGACTCAGCGGAACAAGTTACCCGCCCAACCTCGCCCCGTGCGGCTCCAGTCGCCGGCGCGATTACCCAAGGATCATCATGAATCTGCTGGAATCCCCGCCCCAAACCGGCGGTCCGACCATTTGGGAGGAAATGCGTGCGCGCGGCGTGAGCCGGCGTGATTTTATCAAGTTCTGCACGTGGATGTCGGCCTACCTCGGCCTCGAGGCAAGCGGGGTCGCCGACGTCGTGAAGGCCCTGGAGAAGAAACGGCGCCTGCCCGTGGTCTGGCTGCATTTTCAGGAATGCACCTGTTGCAGCGAGTCGTTCATCCGCTCCTCGCATCCGATCGTGGCGGACATCCTGCTCGACAAGGTGTCCCTGGATTACACCGAGACCCTGCAGGCTGCCGCCGGTTTCCAGGCGGAGGAATGCCTGCACCGCACGATGAAGGAACGCCGCGGCGAGTACCTGCTGATGGTGGAGGGTTCGGTCCCCATGGCCGACGAGGGTATTTACTGCGTCATCGGCGGCCGCACCGCGCTCGACATCGTCCAGGAGGCCGCCGACGGGGCGAAGGCCGTGGTCGCGTGGGGCAACTGTGCCTGCGCGGGTTGCGTCCAGGCCGCCAAGCCGAATCCGACGCGGGCCACGCCCATCCACAAGGTCATCACCGGCAAACCGATCATCAACGTGCAGGGCTGCCCGCCGATCGGCGAGGTGATGGCCGGCGTCGTGGTCCATTTGCTGGCCTTCGACCGCATCCCGCAACTGGATGCGCTCGGACGCCCCAAGGCGTTCTACTCGCGGCGGGTGCACGACACCTGCTACCGCCGGCCCTACTATGACGCCGGCCTCTTCGTCGAGTCCTTCGACGACGAAAACGCGCGCCGGGGCTTCTGCCTCTACAAGATGGGCTGTCGCGGGCCGACGACCTACAATTCCTGCGGCGTGATGCGCTGGAACAATGGCGTGAGTTATCCCATCCAGTCTGGCCACGGTTGCATCGGCTGCTCCGAGGCGGGCTTCTGGGACAACGGACCCTTCTACCAGCGTCTCGCCAGCTTCCCCGGCTTCGGCATCGAAACGACGGCCGACCAGATCGGCCTCGCGGTCGGCGCGGCCACCATCGCGGGCGCCGCGGCCCATGCGGTCCTCACCAACGTCCGCAAACAACACGAGATCGGCGAACACCCCGGCGAATCAGCCAGCCTCGCGCCGCCGCCCGCCGTGGCCGAGCCCGACGACCAAGCCAAGGAGTAAACCATGAGCACACGCATTGTTGTCGATCCCATTACCCGCATCGAAGGCCACCTGCGCATCGAGGCGGAGGTCAAGGACGGCCGCATCACCGACGCCTGGAGCGCCGGCACCATGGTCCGCGGCATCGAGACCATTCTCAAGGGCCGTGACCCGCGCGACGCCTGGGCTTTCACCGAGCGGGTCTGCGGCGTCTGCACCACCGTGCACGCGCTCGCCTCTGTCCGCTCGGTCGAGGACGCCCTGGGCGTCGCCGTTCCACCCAACGCGGAATTGATCCGCAACCTGATGTTCTGCGCCCAGTACCTACAGGACCACGTGGTGCATTTCTATCACCTGCACGCGCTGGACTGGGTCGATGTGGTCAGCTCCCTGAAGGCCGATCCGGCCGAGGCGTCGCGCATCGCCCAGAGCATCTCGAACTGGCCCAAGAGCTCCCCGCAGTACTTCCACGACCTGCAGAAACGCCTGACCGCCTTTGTGGAGAGCGGCCAGCTCGGCATCTTTGCCAACGCCTACTGGGGCCACCCGGCCTACAAGCTGCCGCCCGAGGTCAACCTCATCGGCGTCGCCCACTATCTCGAGGCGCTCGAGTGGCAGAAGGAGATCGTGAAAGTCCACACGATCTTCGGCGGCAAGAATCCGCACCCGAACTATCTGGTGGGCGGCGTGCCCTGCGCCCTCAATATCGACGAGGCCAACGCCATCAACGCCGAACGTCTCGCCTACGTCGGCCGGCTGTTCGAGGAGGCGGCCCGGTTCGTGGAGCAGGTCTACCTCCCGGACCTGCTCGCGATCGCGCCGTTCTACCTCGACTGGGCGGAAATCGGCGGCGGCGTGTCCAATTATCTCTGCTACGGCGACCTGCCGACCAACGGTTTTGCCGATGTGGCGCGCTTCAAGTTCCCACGCGGCGCGGTACTCGACCGCGATCTCAGCAAGGTGCATCCGGTCGATCCGCACGACCCCGACGGCGTGCGGGAGTCGATCGACCACTCGTGGTATTCCTACAACGGGGGCGAGGGCAAGGCGCTGCATCCCTGGGACGGCGAGACCAAGTTCAACTACACCGGCCCCAAGCCGCCGTACGACAACCTGAACGTCGGCGGGAAGTATTCCTGGCTGAAGACCCCGCGCTGGAAGGGCCACGCCATGGAGGTGGGCCCGCTCGCGCGCATGCTGGTCGGCTACGCCAGCGGCAACCAGGAGATCAAGGACGCGGTAACCGAGACGCTGGCCGCGTTGAAAGCGCCGGCCGCGGTACTCTTCTCGACCCTCGGCCGCACGGCGGCCCGCGGCATCGAGACGCGCCTGATCGCCCGCTGGGCGACGGAGTTCTACAGCCAGCTCCTCGCCAACATCCGCAACGGCGACTCGCGGACCTTCACCAAGGAGAAGTGGGAGCCGGCCACCTGGCCCGCGCAGGCGCGCGGCGTCGGCGCCTCCGAGGCGCCGCGCGGCGCGCTCGCGCACTGGATCGTCATCAAGGACCAGAAGATCGAGAACTACCAGCTCGTCGTCCCGAGCACCTGGAACGCCTCGCCGCGCGACGGCCAGGGGCAGCGCTCGCCGTACGAAGCCGCGCTGATCGGCACGCCGGTGCATGATCCCACGCAGCCGCTCGAGATCCTGCGCACGGTGCATTCATTTGATCCGTGCCTCGCCTGCGCCGTCCACCTCTACGACGACCGGGGCGGCAGGCTCGGCGCGGCCTCCACCGCTCCCGTGCTCTGAAAGGAGGAATCACCATGACTCCTGAAGCATCCCCGGCCGCCCTTTCCCCGGCGGCAGCGGCGCCCGTGTTCAAGCGCGTCTACGTCTGGGAACTGCCGGTGCGCCTCTACCACTGGCTGAACGCCCTCTGTGTCCTTGTGCTCATCGTCACCGGCCTGCTCATCGCCCATCCGCCGGCGATCACGAGCGCGAGCGAGGCGTCGTTCAGCTACTGGTTTGGCGTCAACCGCTTCATCCACTTCGCCACGGCGTACGTGTTCGTCTTCAACTTCGCGTTCCGCATCTACTGGGGATTCGTCGGCAACCAGTTTTCGGACTGGCGCAATTTCCTGCCGCTGCGGCGCGCGCAGTTCCGGCAGGTGCGCGCCGTGCTCCGGGTCGACGTCCTCCAGACGACGAACAAGCCCATCGATGCCGTCGGCCACAACGCCCTCGCGTATTTCACCTACTTCGCGATGTTCCTCGTCTTCCTGTTCCAGGTCGTCAGCGGCTTCGCGATGTACGCCTCGATGAGCCAAGCGTGGTTCCCCCAGCTCTTCAGGTGGGCGGTGCCGCTCTTCGGCGGCGACTACGGACTGCGCCAGTGGCACTACATGGCCATGTGGTTCTTCATCGTGTTCACGATCGTCCACGTCTACCTCGTGTTCTACCATGACTACGTCGAGGGGCACGGGGTGATGTCGTCGATGGTCGGAGGATGGAAGTTCGTGCATCCCGGCACGCTGAAAGGCAACGGCCGGTCCTGGTTCCCGCTTTCGCCCAAGCCGCCCCGGAATGACGTGAAGCCGCCGCCCCGTTGACCCGCATGGTCGTTTCTCTCCATCCCGGCGGGCAGGCGGCTCCGGCCGCGCCGGCGCCGCCGCCGGCCGAGGTGCTCGTGCTGGGCGTGGGCAACCTGCTCGTGGGTGACGAAGGGGTGGGGGTGCACGCCTTCCGCGTCCTTGAAAGGGAAACGTGGCCGCCCCACGTTCGCCTGGTGGATGGCGGCACGGGTGGCTTTCACCTCCTCGATCTGCTGTGCAGCCATGCGCGCATCATTCTCATCGACGCCACCCGCGACGGTGCGCCGCCGGGCACGGTTGCGCAGTTCCGCGCGCGGGTCGCCGCCGACTTTCCCCCGGCGCTCGGCGCGCACGACATCGGGCTGCGCGATCTGATCACCGCCGCGGCGCTGCTCGGCCCCCTGCCGGAAATCGACGTCATCACCGTTTCCATCGCCGAATTGAAACCCATGACGCTCGAACTCTCCGCGCCGGTGGCCGCGGCCCTGCCCGAGGTCAGCCGGCGCGTGCGAACCCTCGTCGGCTGACGGGAATTCTCAGCTGGGTATGGCCTCGAGACGGCATGAGGGTCGCCGTTTGCACTTGATCGGCTTGAAATTCGCCGCGTTGACTTGGTTTTTCTGCTTTCAGGGACAAGACTAGCCGGAGAAACTCGCGACATGCACATTCCGGACGGATTCCTCGATGCGAAGACGGCGGTCATCAGCGCTGGAATGGCGGCGGTGGGAATAGGGATTGCCCTCCGCTCGGTCCGCCGCGCGGCCTCCGCGCGCCGGGTGCCTCTGATCGGCCTCGCTGCGGCGTTCGTTTTTGCCGCGCAGATGCTCAACTTCCCGGTTGCAGGGGGAACCTCGGGGCATCTGATCGGCGCCGTCCTCGTCGCTGTCCTGCTCGGTCCCAGCGCCGCCGTGCTGGCCATGACGGCGGTCCTGGTCGTGCAATGCTTTATGTTCGCAGACGGCGGCGTGACGGCGCTGGGCGCCAACGTCTTCAACATGGCGATCGTGGCTCCCGGCGTCGGCTATGCGATTTATGCGCTCGTGCGGCGGGCGGCGGGCGACAGCCTGCGCTCCCGGCTGCTGGCGACGGCGTTCGCGGCGTGGTGCTCCACCGTCGTGGCCGCCATCGTCTGCGCGGGGCAGCTCGCGCTTGCCGGCACGGTGGCGTGGAAGGTGGCGTTTCCCGCCATGGCCGGCATTCACATGCTGATCGCCATCGGCGAAGCCGTGATCACCACGCTGGTCGTCGCAGCGGTGGCCAGGGCGCGTCCCGAATTGCTGGCCTCGCGTCCGCCGACCTCCGCCTCATCGCACTACACCGAGTTGACGGCTTATGGCCTGCTCGTGTCGCTGGGGTTGGTGGTTTTCGTCGCTCCTTTCGCCTCCGGCTGGCCGGATGGGTTGGAAAAAGTCGCGGCGGCGCTCGGCTTCGAACACAGGGCCACGGCGACGCCAATCATGGCCGCCCCGCTTTCCAACTACACGATTCCCGGTTTTCAGTCCGCGGTGTCCTCGACGATCGTGGCGGGCGGCGTTGGCATCCTGGTCGCTTTTGTCCTGGCTTATGTCCTGGCCCGCGCGCTCACCCCTCGGGTGGACGCCGCCCATGGCCGCGGCGCCGGAGGTGCGTCCCCTTGTGCATGACGAATTGCTCAATCCCTACCGGCACGGGGCCAGTTTGATTCACCGTCTGCCCGCCCCGGTCAAACTGCTGGGCGCGGCTGCGTGCGTGCTGGTCAGCGTGCTCTTGCCCCGCACGGCGTGGCCCGCCTATGCCGGCATGGGGGCCGGTCTGCTGCTGGTGGCTTTGCTGTCCTCGGTTCCGCTGCGGTATCTCGGCCGGCGCCTGCTGCTCGCGGAGCCGTTTGCCGTCGGCGTCGCGCTGCTGGCGCTGCTGCAGGACCACGGTCTGCAGGTGTTTCTGGCCATGCTCGCCAAGAGCACGCTTTGCCTGTCCTGCATCATCCTGCTGAATTCGACGACCCGCTTCACCGATCTGCTGCAGGTGTTCCGGCGGCTGCGGGTGCCCGCGCTGCTCGTCGTCACGCTCGCCCTCATGCATCGCTACCTGTTTGTGCTGGTTGATGAAACGGCGCGCCTGCGTCGGGCGCGCCGCAGCCGCACGTTCACGACCGGACGGGTGTTCGGATGGGGCCTGACGGCGACCGTCGCGGCGCAGCTGTTTGTCCGGACCTCGGAGCGCGCCGAGCGTGTCTATGCGGCCATGTGTGCGCGGGGATGGAAATTATGAACGCCCTTGAAATCCGCCACCTCGGTTACCGGTATCCGGACGGCACCGAAGCCTTGCGTGATGTGTCGTTCTCCGTCGCCGAGGGCGAACGGGTCGGCCTGATCGGCCCCAACGGCGCGGGCAAGTCCACGTTGCTGCTGCACCTGAACGGCCTGCTGCCGGAGCATCCGCCGCCGGAACCCGCCGCCCGCGTGTGGGGCACCCCGGTGACGGAGCCGCATCTGGCGGCCGTTCGCGCCCAAGTCGGCCTGCTTTTCCAGGATCCGGACGACCAGTTGTTCTGCCCCACCGTGTGGGAGGACGTCGCTTTCGGTCCGCAACAATTGGGCGTGCGCGGGCCGGAGCTGTCGGATCGCGTCGCCCGGGCGTTGAGGCAGGTCGGTCTTGCAGATTTTGAAGAGCGCCTGCCGCACCATCTGAGCCGGGGCGAAAAGCGGCGCGTGTGCCTGGCCGGTCTGCTGGCATGCGAGGCCCGCCTGCTGGCGCTCGATGAACCGACCAGCGACCTCGATCCTCGCGGACGGCGCGAGCTCAAGGCGCTCCTCGGTTCACTGCCGGTCGCGCAGATCATTGCCACGCACGACCTCGAGCTGGTCGTCGAGATCTGCCCGCGGGTGATCGTCCTCGATCATGGAGCCGTGGTCGCGCAAGGACCGACCGTGGAGCTTTTGAATGACGAGGCCCTGATGCTGTCGCACGGCCTGGAACGTCCGCACGTTCTGCGTCATCGGCATCCGCATTGATCGCCGAATCCCGCCCGCCCGTGCCGGATGGTTCCGGGAATCGCGGGGGTGAACCGGAGGAAGATCATCGCGCCGCGCGGCTGTGCGCCATTCGTTGTTCGTGGGCGATCACGTCCGCGAGCGTTGTGGAGCGCAGGGTGGATTCGATCTGCTGGCGGGCGTCCTTCCAGAAGTTGTGCACGGGGCAGGCGCGTTCATCGCTGCAGGTGACCAGCCCCAGCAGGCAGCGCCCGAGCCACTGGCGCGCCTCCACCGCCTCGCTGATCTGCAGCAGCGTGATTTCCTCCGGCGGGCGGGCCAGCAGTATGCCGCCACGCTTGCCCCGCACGCTCCGCACCAATCCGGCCGCCACCAGTTCGGGCATGCGTTTGGCGAGATAGGCATAGGGTACCCGCGCCCGCCGGGCGATGTTACGAAGGCCGGCCGGCCGGCCTCCTGGGGGGTCCAGATACGACATCGCTTCAACCGCATAGCCGGTGGTTTTGGCCAGACTCAACATGGGTGTCTACCATCATGCGCGGCAGCCCCGCGGTCAACCGTCTGGATTCATCGACGCCGGCAGCGGGTGCCGAAAGTCGGCTGGCGGCTTGTCAGCGCCGGCGGGGTGGCTAGGCTGGGGCTGTGGCCGAATCCGCCCCCAACCCCGCGAACTACAGCTGTCCCGCACCGCTGGGCGGCCACGCGGAAATTCAGATGGCGCATGGCGGCGGCGGCCGGCTGACGCAGCAATTGATCGAGCGCATCTTCGGGCCGGCTTTCGCCAACCCGGCCCTTGACGCGCGCCATGACGGGGCGGTGCTCACCGCGCCCGCCGGCGCCCGGCTCGCGTTCACCACGGATTCGCATGTGGTCAGCCCGCTGTTTTTTCCGGGCGGCGACATCGGGCGGCTGGCGGTTTACGGCACGGTCAACGACCTCGCCATGTGCGGCGCCCGGCCACGCTGGCTGAGCGCCGGCTTCATCCTCGAGGAGGGCCTGCCGGTCGCGACACTGGAGCGCATCGTGGCGGCGATGGCGGAGGCGGCGCGAAAAGCCGGAGTGCAGATCGTCACGGGCGACACGAAGGTGGTCGAACGCGGCAAGGGCGACGGCCTTTATGTGAACACGGCCGGGATCGGGTGGGTGGAGCACGAGCGGGTGATCGCACCGGCATCCGTACGTCCCGGCGACGTGGTGCTGCTCAGCGGCGACATCGGGTGCCATGGCATGGCGATCCTCGCGCAGCGCGAGGGCCTCGCGTTCGAGTCACCGATCGAAAGCGACTGCGCGCCGCTCTGGCCGGCGGTGGAGGCGCTGTTCGCGGCCGGCGTCGAGGTGCACTGCCTGCGCGACCTCACGCGCGGCGGACTCGCCACCGCGGTGATTGAGATCGCCGAGACGGCCGGTCTGGCGATGGCGCTGGAGGAAACCGCCGTGCCGGTCGGCGAGCCGGTGCGCGGCGCCTGCGAAATTCTCGGACTCGATCCGCTTTATGTCGCGAACGAGGGGCGTTTCGTCGCCTTCGTGCCGGCGGCGCAGGCGGAGACGGCGCTCGCCACGCTGGCGTGCACCGCGCCCGGCGGCCCGCCGGCGCGCATCGGCGCCGTACGCGGCGGACCGGCGGGCGAAGTCACCCTGCGCAGCGTCGTCGGCGTCGAGCGCATCCTCGACCGCCTGAGCGGCGAGCAACTGCCGCGGATCTGCTGACGGAAGTCCACCATTGGCCCAACCGGCGGACTGATCGGGAAGGGGATTCACGGAGGAGGGTTTATTTTTCACGTGATTCGTCGTGGGGCAGTTGCCGGCGGCGCCGTTTCTCGTATTGCTTTGGGCAGCAACCCGCCTCCCATGCTCCGCCCCATACATTTTGAAATCCAGGTGGACGACCCCGCCCGCGCCATCAAGTTCTACCAAGCCCTCTTCGGGTGGACGTTTGCCCGGCAGGATGGCCCCATGCCCTACTGGCTCGTCACCACCGGCTCCGACGGCACGCCTGGCATCAACGGCGGTCTCCATCCGCGCATCGGCCCTCAACCGGTCGAGGGGCAGGCCGTCATCGCTTTCGTGTGCACGGTCGACGTATCGAGCGCTGATGTGTTCGCGGCCACGGCAGAGCGGGCCGGCGGCCGCATCGTCATGCCCAAAACGGCCATCCCCGGCGTCGGCTGGCTCAGCTACGCCAAGGACACCGAGGGCAACATCTTCGGCATGATCGAGAACGATCCCAAGGCGAAGTAACCCGCGGGTATGAAAATCGCCCTCAGCCTCCTGCGCGCTTACGCGGTGGTCGCGGCGGCCGGCACCGTTTTCCGCAGCCGGTAGCGGTAATAGGCGGAACAGGCGCCCTCGCTCGAGACCATGGGCGCGCCGAGCGGATGCTCCGGCGTGCAGCGGGTGCCGAACGCCGGGCACTCATGCGGCTTTTTCACGCCGCGCATGATCAGGCCGCTGATGCATTCGGTCGACTCCGGCGGCGCATCGCCGGCCACCCCGAACCGCCGGGCCGCGTCGAATTCCACGAATTCCGCGCGGAGCGCGTAACCGCTGCGGGGGATGCGCCCGATGCCGCGCCAGTTGCGATCGACGACCTCAAAAACCTCCCGCATCACGCGCTGGGCGTGCACGTTTCCCTCCGGGCGGACGGCGCGGGCATAGGCGTTCGCCACCTCGGCCCGGCCGGCCTCCAGTTGTTCGATGCAGGCCAGCACGCCCTGCAAAATATCCACGGGCTCGAAGCCCGTCACCACAATCGGCACGCGGAAGCGGGCCGCGAGCGGACCGTATTCGGCGGTGCCCATCACGGTGCAGACGTGTCCGGCGGCGAGAAAGCCCTGCACGCGGTTGTCCGGCGCGGACAGGATCGCCTCGATGGCCGGCGGCACCAGCACGTGCGAAACCAGCAGGGAAAAGTTGCGCAGCCCCAGGCGGCGCGCCTGCACCACCGCCATGGCGTTCGCTGGCGCCGTGGTTTCGAAGCCGACGGCAAAAAACACCACCTCGCGTCCGGGATTCTGCGTGGCAAAGGTCACGGCATCCAGCGGCGAGTAAACCATGCGGACATCGCCGCCGCGCGCCCGCGCGGTCAGCAGGTCAACGCCCGTGCCGGGCACGCGCAGCATGTCGCCAAAGGAGCAGACCGTCACGCCGGGACGTGCCGCCAGCGCGACCGCGGCGTCGATCAGCTCGACCGGTGTCACGCACACCGGGCAGCCCGGGCCGTGCACCAGCGTGATCTTGGGGGGCAGCAGCTCGTCGAGGCCGAACTTGACGATGCTGTGGGTCTGCCCGCCACAGATCTCCATGATGGTCCACGGCCGCGTGACGCGGCGGGCAATCGCCGCGGCCAGCTTCCGCGCCGCCGTTGCGTCGCGAAACTCGTCGACAAGCTTCATTGCGGCGCGGCCGGAGGCGGGGTCGCCAGCTCCTCGAGTTCGCCCATCGCCTTGAGATAAGTGAAGACCTCCGCCGCCTCTTTTTCATCGATCACGCTCAAGGCCATGCCGACGTGCACGAGCACATAGTCGTCGACCCGGGCCTCCGGCACACATGCGAGGCTCACCTGCTTGATGAT
>PLMW01000022.1:0-8179 GCA_003142615.1 Opitutia bacterium
GAAGCATGCGTGAAATGGCGGGGCGTGCCGGCGTGGGTGTACGCGCCGAGGAGTATTTCGGTTTCTCGGCCTACGCACATGAAGGCCCCGCGCCCGAACTCATCGCGCCGCTCCTCCGCCAGCGACGGTTCGCCGGATATCTCCTGGAAAACCTGTTTGCATCCCGCCCCGAGCAATTTGTGGCGCTCCAGCGGGCGCGTCTGCCGAAGGGACGCCGGGACGCGGCTGTGGCCAGTCAGTCCGGAGGNNCCGGCTGGCCTCCGGCGAACTTCCCGTGGTGGTTCGTGGTGTTGAGGTGGAGCCGGTCAAGGAGAGCTCGCCCCGCCAACACCATCCACCCGGCGGCGTGGATTCACCCGCAATGATCGTCCGCCCCGCGCGGTCGCGCTTCAGCGTCACGGTGGAATTCTGCGAGGTCATTCCCTCGCCCGTTCCAGCCAACGGAAGATCAGTGACGGAGGCCGGACGGACCGGCGCCCTGACCAAACCCTGGCCTTGGGCTGAGCCGGCCGCCCAAAGGCGCGGCCGCGGATGGGTCTATGACGTCTTCACACCGCCTTCACTTTATTACGACCCGCGGGCCCGCCTGCTCAGCGCCATTCCCGCGGCTGAAGCCGCGCGGGCCGACCCGGCCGATGCAGCTCCCGATCTTGAGCTGCTCACCGTCCGCCGCGGACCCTTCCGGCTGCAACTGGTCGGCTACGCCGGCGGGGCTGACGACCGGCGGGGCATTTTTGCGAACATCAACACGGGCGAGACCGTGATCGGCCGTGAGGGGAAGCGGCTCGCCGGGCAGGGGCTGACGGTGAAGAGCCTCAGCCTGAGGTTTCCGGATGCCGGGAGCGACGAAAGTGCGGCGACGGGCGATCCGGTGGCCACGGCAATTGTGACGGATGAATCGACGGACGAGGAGATGGTGCTTACCAACCGCGAGCAGTGCCTGGCAGGTGCTCCCGTCGGACTGTTCATGAGCCGCAAGACCCCTGGTTTCCGCCGTGAATTGCGGGAGGGGGAGTCGATCACGGTCAACGGAGTCAATTATTGCATCGAGCGCATCGACCTGCATCCCCCTCAAGTAGTGGTCGTGTATGCGGGCCCGGGGGAGATCGAGCCACGCATCCGGACGTTCGCGCCGCAAAGCGCCCCCATGGCGTCGGTCGAAGTCCCTGTGCTTACCGCATCGGACAAAAACGTCAGGAGCTTTCAAGGAACCCCATGAAGATATCCCCAAGCATCCGCCTGGTCGTGTTTGTCGCGGCCATCCAGCTTCCTTCCATTGTCGCCGTTGGCGAACCGCCACCGGTGGCTGCCACTCCCGCCGGTTCGGATTACGAGAAGACCCGGGCGGACCTGCTGGAGAAAGTCCTGCAGTCGTGGCAGCGGTCCGGTAGCCTGGAGGAACGCGCGCCAAGTGCACCCGCCGGGGCCGGCGGGTGGTCGCTACAAAGGAAGCTGGAGGCGATTTCCATTCCGGCGGTGAACTTCACCAACGTTGAATTGAACCGGGTGATCAGCGCGCTGAGCGCACTGGCCGAGGAATTCGACCTGACGGGTGAGCAGCCGAAGGGCGTGAACATCGTCCTCCTCGATCCGGCCAACGCCAATCCGCCGGTCAGCATCACGCTCCGCAACCTGACGCTGAAGCGAATCCTCGATTTCGTGACGGACACGGTCGGCTACCAATATGAAATCCAGGCCGATGCGGTCGTGGTGCGGCCGGGCGGGGAGCGGACCGTGCTCGCCACGGAAGTATTTCCGGTCACCCGATCCACTGTGATCCGCATGACGGGGCAGGGAAGCGGCGGGGCCACCCGCAGCCACCGGCCTGCGGAGACCGCTGAAGGCGGAAAAGACAACGGTTCCACAACCGACGAGGCCATGGCCCTGCGCCGCTTCTTACAGCACGCGGGAGTGAGTTTCGAGAGCGAGACGGGAAGCAACCTCGCCTACGACGGTTCGGCCATCATTGTCACCCAGACCGCGCGAAACCTTGAGCGCATCCGCACGATCCTGCGCCGCTACCGGGAGGTGCGGCAGGTTGAAATCGAGGCGAAGTTCATGGACGTGCAGGATGGCGCGCTTGATGAACTGGGCATCCAGTGGAACGTCGGACGCCGGCCGGGGCCGCTGATCGATCCCCAGACCGGCGCGCCCCTGCTCAACGCCGACGGCACACCGCAGGTGGCGTATCGGGAGCAATACCGCACCGCGGATCCCGCCAGCGGCACCGCCGTCAACCGCACCCTGGCCGATGCCTTTCGAAACTCGCAACGCTCCAGCGACATCATCATTGATGACAAGGCCGTGGGTTCGCTGGCGCCGCCCACGCTGCCCGGCGCGAACAACCTCGGGCAGGCCGCGGGGAATTTCGCCACCATCAGCGGCACCATTGGCGAATTCGACGTGAACGCCGTCGTGCGGGCGCTCGCGCAGAAAAACGGCTCGGATCTGCTCAGCGCGCCGCGCGTCACCGTGCTGTCGGGAAGCGAGGCGCTCATCACGGTCGCCCGGGAGATGCGCTATCCGCAGTCCTTCGGGGAGATTCAAAGCCAGGTGGGCAGCGGACGGACGACAGGCGACGGCAGCAGTGGGTCGGCGGGCGTGGCCATTACCGCCGGCACGCCGCGGGAATTCACCACGCGCAACGTGGGGGTGGAGCTGCGCGTGATCCCCACCGTGGAGGAGGACGACTACAGTATCAGCCTCGAGCTCAATCCCAAGGTCACCGAATTCGATGGCTTCATGGAATATGGCGGACCGAGCATCGCCATTTCGGGCGGGCGCACCGTCACCGTGCCGCCGGGATTTTACCAGCCGATCTTTTCCGTGCGCGAGGTGAGCACCCGCGTGACGATCTGGGATGGCGCCACCATCATCATGGGTGGACTCACGCGCGAGGAGGTGAAGAAGGTGGAGGACAAGGTGCCCATTCTCGGCGACATTCCGCTGCTGGGTCGGGCCTTTCGATCAAAGGGCGAGAGCTCCCAAAAACGCAATCTGCTGATCTTCGTGACGGCCAACCTCGTCAATCCCGGCGGAGTCTCGAGAAAGCTTCCCAGCGGGAGGGCCGCGCTGCCGCCAGTCCAGGACCAGCGACCGGCCACGCCCGGCGCGAAATAAGATTTACAAACAATTGCGATTTACGCGGACGAAACTTTTCGTTTGGCTGCGCCCATGGCCAAATGGCTGCTGGTTGACGGATTCAACCTTGCCTACCGCTGCTTCTTCGCGGTGCCGGAGCTCACGCGCTCCGACGGCTTTCCCACGAACGCCGTGCACGGCTGGGTCAAATCCCTCTGGCGGCTGGCCGACCAGGAGAAACCCGCCGCCACGCTCGTGTTCTTCGACCTCGGCGGCGCGCATGACCGGCTGGCCCTGCTGCCCGAGTACAAGGCCCAGCGCGAGGAGATGCCCGCGGCGCTGGTGAAACAACTGCCCTGCATCAAGGCGGTGACGCGCGCCATGGGTCTGGCCGGCGTGGAGAAGACGGGGGTGGAGTCGGACGACCTGCTGGCTTCGCAGGCGGTGCATCTGGCCGAGCGCGGCCATGACGTGCTGATCGTGAGTTCTGACAAGGATTTCACCCAGATCGTCGGCGAGCGCATCAAGATCATGCTGCCGCCGCCCTCGGCCAACCCGAAGCTGGGCTGGCGGCGGCTCGACGCCGCCGGGGTGGTGGAGAAGTTCGGCGTGCCGCCCGCGCAAATTCCCGACTTCCTTGCGCTGGTGGGCGATTCCTCGGACAACATTCCCGGCATCGAGGGGGTCGGGCCGAAGACTGCGGCCCGGTGGCTGAAGAAGTTCGGCAGCCTCGAGGGCGTCATCGAGCATGCCCGGGAGCTGCAGCCCGAGCGCTTTCGGGAGTCGGTCTGCGCGCTGTCGGACCTGGTCCGGCGCAACCTGAAGCTCACCACCCTCAATCTTGGCCTGCCGACGATTGCGGCGGAAAAGCCCGCGTCCGAACCGGAAACATTGTTCCGGCTGCTCGCGGAGCTGGAGATGAAGGCCAGCCTGGCGGAGGCGCACCAGCGCTACTCGCAGGCAGAGTTCCTCTGAAAGCGGAGCCGGCGGACGGCAGTGGGTCAGTTTGCCTGAATTGAGCGGTAACTGTAGGTCGGGGTTTATCCCCGACAGAGGGATGTCGAGGGTTTCGGTGTCGGGCATAAAGCCCGACCTACACAAACCGACCCACTCCGGCGGACCGCCGGCCTAGCGGCCTTCCTGCGAGATTCCCTGCGGATCGAAGATGTAGCCGACTCCGTGCACCGTGCGGAAGGCGGCGAGGTCGATGACGTGCTTCTTGAAAAGTTCGCGGACCTTGACGACGTACTGGTCGAGCGAGCGGCTGCGAACGTCGGCGTGCAGGCCCCACACGGCATGGATCAGCGATTTGCGGGTGATGACGACGCCCTGGTTGTTTTGCAGGTAGGTGAGGATCCCGAGTTCCTTGCGGCCGATGCTCTCGATGACACCGTCGGGAAACTCCGCCTCGAGCCGCACCGGGGTGATCTTGACGCCGAGGAACGTGAACGGCTCATCGAGGAGCCGGACGTTCTTGGTGATGTTGAAGTCGGTGCGGGACTCGGCGCGGCGCAGCACGGCGTGAATGCGCGCGATGAGTTCCGAGTGGCCGAAGGGCTTGGTGATGTAATCGTCGCCGCCCATTTCCAGCGCCTTGACCTTGTCCACCTCAAGCGTGTTGCCGGTCAGAAAGATGGTCGGAACCGAGATGTCGTTTTTCTTGAGCTCCTCCAGCAACTCAAAGCCCGTCTGGTCAGGAAGGTTGACGTCGAGGAGCATGAGGTTGGCAAAGTTGCGCTTCAGAAAGCGGAGGGCATGCGCGCAAAGGTTGTAGACCTGGGTCTGCATCCCGGCCTCCTCCAGGTGCTGGGCGATGAGTTTGGCGACGACCTCATCATCCTCGACCACCAAGATCAGCGGCTTCGGTTCCGATCGCGCCGGGCGGATAGGATGGGGGGGGGGTAAGGGTCGCTCCGTCATGGGATTCGCATGCCAGGGCAGCGCCGGGTTGCCTTGACATCGGCCTGTCTTTTTACAAATCGCAGCCGGTTTGTCAAAAGAATCTCAAACGCGTGCTGGCGCTTGCGAGAAGGGCGGTCGTTCGTACCGCCGGGCGCACCCGCGCGCCATGCGGCCAGTTTGTGCTTGAGTGTCCTTGACGCTGCGTGTCCTTTGGCCGCGTGTCTGCGAAAACTCCACTGCTGATGGTCGGCCTGCCGAAAGGCAGCCTCGAGGAATCAACCAAGAACCTTTTCGCCAAGGCGGGGTTCAAAATCACGGTCAGCTCGCGCTCCTACCGTCCGGTGATCGACGATCCCGAGCTGGATTGCCGCATGGTCCGGGCGCAGGAAATGAGCCGCTACGTGGAGCACGGGTTTTTCGATTGCGGTCTCACCGGCTACGACTGGATTCAGGAGAACGGGTCCAAGGTCGTGGAGGTGTGCGACCTCATCTACAGCAAGGCCTCGACGCAGAAATCGCGCTGGGTGCTGGCGGTGCCGGAAGACTCGCCCGTCCAGAAAGCCGAGGATCTGGCGGGCAAGCGGGTCGCGACCGAACTGGTCAGCACCGTGCGCCGCTACTTTGCCGCCAAGAAGGTCAAGGTGGAGGTGGAGTTTTCATGGGGCGCCACCGAGGTGAAGGTGCCCGATCTCGTGGACGCGATCGTGGACATCACCGAGACCGGTGGCTCCCTCCGCGCGAACAAGCTGCGCATCGTGGACACCCTGATGTACACGAACACCAAGTTCATCGCCAACAAGGCCAGCTGGGAGAACCCGGCCAAACGCCGGAAGATCGAAACCATCGCCATGCTGCTGACCGGTGCGCTCGAAGCGGAAAGCAAGGTCGGCCTCAAGCTCAACGCACCCAAGGCCAGCCTGGACAAGCTTCTAAAGGCGCTGCCGGCGCTGCGCAATCCCACGGTCTCGCCGCTGGCCTCGCCCGACTGGGTGGCGCTCGAGACCATCATCGATGAAAGCGTCGTCCGCGAGATCATCCCCCAGCTCAAGGCGCTGGGCGCGGAGGGGATCATCGAGTATCCGTTGAACAAAGTGGTTTATTGATGGCCGTCCGGTGCGGGCTTGCGCCGCCCGGCATCTTCGCGGACAGTCCCTGTCCGGCCCCGGTCCATCATGAAAGTCACGCTCGGTCTTCTGCAACATGCCTGCTCCGCCGATCCGGCGGCGAATCTTGCGAAGACGCTCGCGCTGGCCGAGCGCGCGGCGAAGCGGGGCGCGCAGATCATCTGCACCCAGGAGTTGTTTCGTTCGCAGTACTTCTGCCAAAGCGAGGACCATGCGAACTTCCAGCTCGCCGAGTCCATCCCCGGCCCGAGCACGGACCTCTTCCGGGAATTCGCCGGAAAACACCATGTCGTCGTCATCGCCTCGTTGTTCGAGAGGCGCGCGGCGGGCCTTTATCATAACACCGCGGCGGTCATCGATGCCGACGGCCGGCTGCTCGGCACCTACCGGAAGATGCACATTCCGGACGATCCGCTTTACTACGAGAAGTTCTATTTCGCCCCGGGCGACAAGGGCTTCCGGGCCTGGCCGACGCGTTACGGGAAAATCGGCGTGTTGATCTGCTGGGATCAATGGTATCCCGAGGCGGCGCGGCTGACCGCCCTGCAGGGGGCGGAGATTCTTTTTTATCCGACGGCCATCGGCTGGCATCCGAAGGAGAAAAAGAAATGCGGCGCCGACCAGCATGGCGCGTGGGAAACGATCCAGCGCGCCCACGCCGTGGCCAATGGCTGCTATGTGGCGGTCACCAATCGCACCGGCCGGGAGCGGCCGGCCGGCGGCGACGGCATCGAGTTCTGGGGGCAGAGTTTCGTCGCGGGAACCGGCGGTCAGATCCTGGCCCGGGCCGGCGCCGACCGGGAGGAGGTTTTGCTGGTGACGGTCGATCTCGCCGCGATCGATGCCACCCGCACACACTGGCCGTTCCTGCGCGACCGGCGCATCGACGCCTACGGCGATTTGACGAAGCGGTATGTTGACAGCAACCCTCAAGCGCGGTCGCGCGCCTGGAAACGGTGACGGGAGAACGCAAGCTCCGGAGCCACTCAAAGCCAACGCCAGCCGCCCTCGGTTTTCGAATGCCGGCGGAGTGG
The DNA here is from genome assembly GCA_003142615.1 of Opitutia bacterium. Classification (GTDB taxonomy): domain Bacteria; phylum Verrucomicrobiota; class Verrucomicrobiia; order Opitutales; family Opitutaceae; genus Fen-1467. The sequence continues at coordinate 7,142 of PLMW01000022.1, forward strand.
GAGCCGCAGGCGGCGGTGTGGCTGTCGTGGCCGCACAACCGGAAGACTTGGCCCGGCCATTTCCGCCCGATCCCCGCCGCGTTCGCGGAAATCATCGCGATCATCAGCCGTTATGAGAAGGTCCGCGTCAACATTGCCCGGCCGCTGCAAAGACGCGCCGGGTCGCTGCTCAACAGGGCGAAGGCCGACCTCGCGCAGGTCACGTTTTTCAATCACGCCACCAACGACTGCTGGTGTCGCGATCATGGGCCGATCTTCGTTCGGAACGTTCGCACCGGCGAAGTGGCGCTGACCGACTGGAGTTACAACGCTTGGGGTGAAAAATACCGCCCGTTCGATCTCGACAACCGGATTCCCGCAAGAATCGCGCGGGCGCTGCGGCTGCGGCGTTTTTCCGTCGACATGATCCTCGAGGGCGGCTCCATCGACGTGAACGGGCAGGGGCTGCTCCTCACGACGGAAGCCTGCCTGCTCAACCGGAACAGGAATCCGCAGTTGGGGCGAGGGGAGATCGAGCAGGCGCTGAAGGACAATCTCGGCGTCAGGGAAGTGCGCTGGCTGGGCCAGGGCATCGAAGGGGACGACACCGACGGGCACGTTGACGACCTAAGCCGTTTTTTCCGACCTGACGGGATAGTGACGGCGGTGGAGCGCAACCAGCGTGATCGGAATCACCGGCCGTTGCAGGAGAATCTCGAGCGGCTGCACCGACTGCGCACGCCGGCCGGTCGCAAATTCACCATCGTCGAACTGCCCATGCCCCGGCGCGGTTCTCGCGACGGACCGCGGCTGCCTGCGAGCTATGCCAACTTTCTGGTCATCAACGGGGCGGTGTTGCTGCCGGCGTTTCGGCAGCCGGACCGTGACGCGGAAGCCGCGGAAGTGCTGGCCGGCTGCTTCCCGGGCAGGAAGATCATTCCGGTCGACTGCCTTGATTTGGTCCGGGGTCGCGGCACACTGCATTGCATCTCCCAGCAGCAACCCGCCTCCTTTCAGCCTGCGGCAGGCGAACCAGTGTGAGGTTTCCCTGTCATCCCA
>PLMW01000022.1:8190-13621 GCA_003142615.1 Opitutia bacterium
GCGTGCCACCCAAGGTGCGCATCGTCCAGGGGGAGCAGCGCCAGGTTTACGAGGCGGCGCGGCTGGCGATCGATAAACTCGGCTACCAGCAGACGAGCGGGGGTCCCGCCCAGGGGAGACTGGAAGGGCTTTCCCATATTGGCGGGGGTGATAATTTCAGATCGTCCCGGCAGCGTTCCATTTCGATCCATCTTCAGCCACGGGATGATGGCAACATCGAGGTGCAGGTGCAGCTGGTGGAGATCGTAGAGGACAACTACAACAAGCTGGCCAACCCAGCCACCGAGACCCCGCTGCGGGATCCGGCCGGTTACGATGCTTTCTTCGATGAATTGGAGCGGCAGCTGCAAGGCCTGAAGGGCAAATAACTTGTAGCGCGGAAGCCTGCTTCGACCCGAGGGAAAAGCGGGCCCGCTGCGGACGAGCCGGATTTTTGGGCTTGCGACCCGCACAACTGACTGGGAATTTGCCGGTTTGCGGCATTTACAGGCACCACCCGCGCACCGCCGCAATGCTCCCGCGGGTGGCTTTCGTCAGTTTAACATCCAACCAACGGCCGCAGGGCCGGCGCGGAGGGTGACCACCCCGGAGCAGGTGGGCGCACTTCGCTTCTCCAAATGAGTTCAGTCATGCAAGAATTGCTCGCGCAGAGCTCCTTCGATAAATTGAAGGAAGGCGCGATTGTCCCCGGCATCGTCACCGAAATCCGTCAGAACGAAGTTGTCGTCGATATTGGCGGCAAGGCCGAAGGCATCATCCCGGCCTCGGAATTCGGCGATCTGGGCGAGATGCAGATCGGGTCGCAGATCGAGGTGATCCTGGAAAAGCTGGAGGACAAAGACGGCAACCCCGTCATCTCCTACGACCTGGCGCAGCAGAAGAAGAACTGGGAAAACATTCTCCAGAAGTGCTCCGAAGGCTCGGTCGTCTCCGGGCGCGTGAAGTCCAAGGTGAAGGGAGGCCTCATCGTCAGCATCGGGGTCGACTCCTTCCTGCCGGCCTCGCATATCGACATCCAGCCGCCCAAGAACCTCGATCAATACATCGGCCAGACCTACGACTTCAAGGTTCTCAAGATCAACCTGGACCGCAAGAACATCGTCCTTTCCCGTCGCGAGCTCATCGAGGAGCAGCGGCACCAGAAGCGTCGCGATCTGCTGGCGAGCATCCAGCCCGGCCAGATCCGCAAGGGCGTCGTCAAGAACATCACCGATTTCGGCGCGTTCATCGACCTCGACGGCATGGACGGCCTGCTCCACATCACCGACATGAGCTGGGGCCGCATCTCGCACCCGAGCGAAATGCTCAAGCAGGGCGAGGAGGTCCAGGTCATGATCATCGAGGTCAACCGGGAGAAGGAGCGCGTCTCGCTCGGCCTCAAGCAGACCACCAAGAATCCGTGGGACGATATCGAGCAAAAGTTCCCCGTCGGCGCCAAGGTCCGCGGCAAGGTGGTCAACCTCGTGCCCTACGGGGCCTTTGTCGAAATCGAGCCCGGCGTCGAGGGCCTCGTGCACATCACCGAGATGTCCTGGACGAAGCGCATCACCAAACCCTCCGAGATTCTCAAGGTCGGCCAGGAACTTGATGCGGTCGTGCTCGGCATCCAGAAGGAGGAGCAGAAGATTTCCCTGGGCATCCGCCAGCTTGAGCCCAACCCGTGGGACATGGTCCGCCATAATTATCCCATCGGCGCCCGCGTCCGCGGGAAGGTGCGCAACATGACCACCTACGGGGCCTTCATCGAACTCGAGGAAGGCATCGACGGCATGGTGCATGTCTCCGACATGTCGTGGACCCGCAAGGTCAACCATCCGAGCGAACTCCTGAAGAAGGGCGATGAAGTCGACGCCATCGTGCTCGACGTCGATCCCCAGCAGCAGCGCATTTCGCTCGGCATGAAGCAGCTCACGCCCGATCCCTGGTCGGACATCGACAGCTTCTTCCGGATTGGCGACGTGGTGCAGGGCACGGTCACCAAGATCACCTCCTTCGGCGCGTTCGTCGAACTCGCCAATGGCATCGACGGACTCGTCCATATCTCGCAGATCAGCGAGGAGCGCGTTGACAAGGTTAAGGACGTCCTGAAACCCGGCCAGCCGGTCACAGCGCGCGTGATCAAGATCGATCGCGACGAGCGCCGGCTCGGTCTGTCCATCAAGGCCGCGAATTACTCCGAGGAACAGCTTGCCGCCGAGACGGCGACCTACGACATGCTCAATCGCCAGGGCAGCGGCAGTGACATGATGAACCTCGGCGACATCCTCGACGAAGCGGCCAACAAGGACACTCAACCCTAGCCACGGCTCACGATGCCGCCGCGCCAGCCAGACGCGACGGCAGACCATCTCTTCAAGGCGCCCGGCAGGAACCGGGCGCCTTTTCTTTTTCGCCGGTCCAAGGGGCGATCACTTTCCGGGAAGCAATGCCTCCAGCGCCGCTCTTACCCGGGTGAACTCATCCTTGAGGGCGCGCAATTGGGCCGGGGCGTCACCGAACGAATCCTGCCGCCCCAGCAATTCGAGCTGTTCACTCAATGCGCGCAGCCGTTCGGCGCCGAAATTGGCGGAACTGCCCTTGAGACTGTGGGCGGCGAGCATCAGCTGCCGGGCGTCTCCTTTCACCAGGGATTGCTCAATCTCGGCGATGCGTTGGGGCGAGTCGTCGAGGAAGATCTGGACGAGGTCCTGGAAAAATGAATCGTCGCCGGGATTCAAATCGCGCAGCGCCGCGAGGGCGGCGGGATCGAAAGCGGGTGTCAGTTGCGTAGGGATTTCCACGGGAAGAATAGGATTGGAGTGAGTGTCCGTGGGGGGCGACCCAGCGCCGGTGGCGCGGGATCCATTAAAGCTCCACTGCCTTTTCGCCGCTGTCCGCCTCGGTCACCTCGAAACCCTCGGGTTCGAGGATGCCGGCGAGGATCCGGCGATTGAGCCGATCGTCATCGACGATCAGTATTTTCCGACCGGCCCGGGTTGATGGGGGAATATTTTCCGCAGCACTCTGCATGGTTCTTTTGCGACGCGGCGAAATCCAGCTTTCCATTGCACCTACAACACAATGACGCCGGAGCTTAAACACCGGTGCGCAATTAACACGCCCAATCGAGCGTACGCTCGAATCCGTAACGTATCATTGAATCCGGATACGATGATATTTTCCTTGCGGTGGGCCGATCCTGCGTTTTTTCTACCCGGAATCCTATGGCCAATTCATTTGTTTTCTCCTCCGAGTCCGTGGGCGAGGGCCATCCTGACAAGGTGGCCGATCTGATCTCCGACAGCGTGCTCGACGCCTGCCTGGAGCAGGACCCGCAAAGCCGCGTCGCCTGCGAGACGATGGTGAAATCCAACATGGTGATCATCGCGGGCGAGATCACCACCAAGGCGAAACTGAACTACGAACAGGTCGTGCGGGCCGCCATCCGCGACGTCGGCTATGTCCACGACGACGATGTGTTTCACGCCGACCGCGTCTTCATCAACAATTACCTCACCCGGCAGTCGCCTGACATTGCACAGGGCGTGGATGCGCGCGCGGCGGAGGGCAAGGAAACCGCCGAGCAGGGCGCCGGCGACCAGGGACTGATGTTTGGCTACGCCTGCAATGAGACCCCCGAGATGATGCCGACGGCGATCATGTATGCCCACCGTCTTGGTCGTGAACTCACCAAGCTCCGCAAGGCCGGCGTCGTCGGCTGGCTGCGTCCAGATGCCAAGTCCCAGGTCTCCATCCGCTACGAGAACGACAAGCCGGTGAAGGTGGAGAATGTCGTCATCTCCACCCAGCACACCAAGGACGTCACCCACGCCGCCATCTGCGATTTTCTCATCGAGCATGTGATCCGGAAGGTCATCCCGGCGAAGATGCTCGACCAGAACACCAAGTACCTGATCAACCCCACCGGACGGTTTGTCGTGGGCGGTCCCGAAGGCGATTCCGGGGTGACCGGCCGCAAGATCATTGTCGACACCTATGGCGGCTGGGGTCGCCACGGCGGCGGCGCCTTCTCCGGCAAGGATCCCTCGAAAGTCGATCGCTCGGCCGCTTACATGTGCCGCTGGGTGGCGAAGAATATCGTCGCCTCCGGTCTGGCTGAGATCTGCGAACTCCAGGTCGCCTACGCCATCGGCTACCCCGAACCCGTGAGCATCTGGGTCGATTCGATGGGCACGGGCAAGGTGCCGGACGATGTCATTGCCCGCGCCGTGGCGAAGGTTTTCAGCTTCAAGCCCGCCAACATCATCAAACAGCTCGATCTGCTGCGCCCAATCTACCGGCAGACGACCAACTATGGGCACTTTGGCAAGGCCGACATGCCTTGGGAGCAGACCAACAAGACCAAGGATCTCCTCGCCGCGGCCAAGTAAACGCCCCGGCCCGCTGCCCGCCAAGTCTCCACTTTGACTCATCGCCCCATGCCTACCGTCGCTCCCACTCATAGAAAGCCGGATTATAAAGTGCGGGACCTTGCGCTCGCCGAATCGGGCCGCCTGGCCATTGAAGTTGCCGAGCGGGAAATGCCCGGCCTCATGGCGGTGCGCGCGAAGTATGCCCGGCAGAAGCCGTTCAAGGGCGTGCGCGTTACCGGCTCATTGCACATGACCGTACAGACCGCGGTGCTCATCGAAACACTCGTTGAGCTTGGTGCCTCCGTGCGCTGGGCCTCCTGTAACATTTTTTCCACGCAGGATCACGCTGCGGCCGCCATCGCCCGCACCGGCGTGCCCGTTTTTGCCTGGAAGGGTGAAACCCTGGAAGAATATTGGGACTGCACTTACGAAGCTCTCTCCCATCCCGGGGGGAAGGGCCCGCAGCTTGTTGTGGATGACGGCGGCGATGCCACCCTGCTCATTCACAAAGGCTTTGAATTGGAGGAGGGAAGCGACTGGGTGAACACGCCTTCCGCCGCGCACGAAGAACAGGTGATCAAGGATCTCCTCAAGCGCATCCACGCCGGGAGCCCGCGACGCTGGCATGCCATTGTCAAGGAATGGCGCGGCGTCTCCGAAGAGACCACCACCGGCGTCCACCGCCTTTACCAACTGCACGAGGCCGGCAAACTTCTGGTCCCCGCCATTAATGTCAATGACTCGGTGACCAAGTCGAAGTTCGACAATCTCTACGGCTGCCGCGAGTCGCTCGCCGACGGAATCAAGCGCGCGACCGACGTCATGATCGCCGGCAAGGTCGCGGTCGTCTGCGGCTACGGCGATGTCGGCAAGGGTTCGGCGCATTCGCTTCGCGGTTTCGGGGCGCGCGTCATCGTTACCGAGATCGACCCCATCAACGCGCTGCAGGCCGCCATGGAAGGATTCGAGGTCGCCACGATTGAGGAAACCCTCGGCCAGGGCGACATCTATGTCACCTGCACGGGCAATTGTGATGTCATCACGCTTGAACACATGCAGCGGCTGAAAGACCAGGCCAT
>PLMW01000022.1:13670-40488 GCA_003142615.1 Opitutia bacterium
GTCTACAAGGTTGGCGTCTATCGGCTGCCGAAGTACCTCGATGAAGAGGTGGCGCGACTGCATTTGGAAAAGATTGGCGTGAGACTGACCAAGCTAAGCCAGAAGCAGGCAGATTACCTTGGCATAAAAGTCGAGGGTCCGTATAAGCCTGAGCATTACAGGTATTGATTCTCGTTTGGTAAGTCTGAAGTTGGGCAAGTAGCAGATCAGGAAGGTGAAGGGAATGGATTGACCGCTTATATTGACTTAAGTACCTAATATACTAATCTATAACCCTGTAATGAGTCCCGAGCCCGAAACGCCCAAGCCGCCCTCCGCTAATGAGGGCCTGAAGGCCGCCAGTAATTTTCTGCGGGGCTCGATTGCCCGGGACATGCGCGACAACTCCACGGGCGCGATCAGCGAGGATAATAACCAACTCACCAAGTTTCACGGTCTGTATCTGCAGGATGATCGCGATCTGCGCGGCGAGCGGCGGAGGCAGAATCTCGAAAAGGCCTATATGTTCATGCTGCGGGTGCGTCTCCCCGGAGGGCGCTGTACGTCGCAGCAATACCTCGTGCTCGAACGGCTGGCCGACGAGCGCGGCAACGGGACGCTTCGCCTGACCACGCGGCAGACGTTTCAGCTTCACGGTGTGCTCAAGGGCAATGTGAAGCCGCTCATCCAGGGCATGCACACCGTGCTGCTGGATTCCATCGCCGCTTGCGGCGATGTGAACCGCAATGTCATGGCGCCGCCCAATCCCGAGCGCTCGGCGGTTCATCAGCAGGTTTACGAACTGGCGCGCGGCTTCAGCGAGTTTGCGCTGCCGAAGACACGCGCCTACCACGAAATCTGGCTCGACGATGAACTCGCGGCCGGTGGCGAATCCGAGGAGGAGCCGCTCTATGGCTCCACCTATCTGCCAAGAAAGTTCAAAACCGGGTTTGCCGTGCCTCCGTCCAACGACGTCGATCTCTTCTCCCAGGATCTTGGATTCATTGCCATCGTGGAGCATGAACGCCTGGCCGGCTTCAACGTCGCCGTCGGCGGCGGCCTCGGCATGAGCCATGGCAACGCGGAGACTTTTCCGCGCCTCGCCGATGTCATCGGATTCATTCCGCCGGACAAGGTCACGGACATGGGCGCCGCGGTCATCACCGCCCAGCGCGACTACGGCGACCGCGCCAACCGCAAGCATGCCCGCCTCAAATATACCATCGAAGATCGCGGCATCGCCTGGTTCCAGGCCGAGGTTGAGCGCCGCGCCGGCTTCCGGCTTGAACCCGCCCGTCCGTTCCAATTTACCCGGATCGCCGATGAATACGGCTGGCACCGTGGTGCCGACGGCTCGTGGTATTTTGGGCTCTTTATACTCAGCGGACGCATCAAAGACACACCGTCGCAACGGTTGAAGAGCGCCTTGCGGGAGATCGCCCAGGTTCACGAGGGCGACTTTCGCCTCACGCCGTCGCAGAACATCAGCATTTCCGGCGTCTCCGATGCAGGGAAGCCGGTGATCGAGGCCATCCTCTCAAAATACGGTCTGGCCGCCCAGAACCGGCAGAGCGCCCTGCGGCTCAACGCACTTTCCTGCGTGGCCCTGCCCACCTGCGGCCTGGCGCTGGCCGAGAGCGAGCGCGCGTTGCCGCCGCTCCTGGAAAAGCTCGAGCAGGTGCTGGACGAATGCGGCCTGCGTGACGAGGTCATCAACATCCGCATGACCGGCTGCCCGAATGGTTGCGCGCGACCCTATCTCGCCGAGATCGGCATCGTCGGCAAGGCGCCGAACAAATATAACCTCTATCTCGGCGCGAGGTACAACGGCACGCGGCTCAACCGGCTGCATGCGGAATCGCTCACCCCCGATCAGATCGTTGAAACCCTTGCGCCCATCCTCCGCAGCTACGCACTTGAGCGCACTCCCGGCGAACAGTTTGGCGACTTTTGCACCCGAACAGTTTTGACGAAATCGGCCGGCGCGCCGCTGGCCGCCACGGCGTGAAATGCGGCTGACCCCGGCGGTGCTTTGCCTTCCCGCCGGGGGTGCCCGAGTCCGCCCGGTTCCCCGGGTGCACGACGTGGCGCGACAGTCCGCCCTGAAGATTAATGTGGATTTGCCGGAGGTTTTTGCGAACATCGCCATTCCCTATGAATCCGGTACTCAAACTCCTGCTCGAAGGCGGCAGCCTCAGCACAGCGCAGATGGCGCAGGTGCTGAACCTGACTGAAGCCAAGGTCAACCGCCACCTGGAGCAGCTTAAGAAGGAACGCATCCTTCTTGGCTGGCGCCCGGTGCTTAATCTTTCCAAGGAGGGCGCCAGTGCCGTGCGAGCCGTGATCGAAGTGCGTATCACGCCCGAGCGAGGGGGCGGGTTCAACCGGTTTGCGGAGCGCATCAGCCGCTTCGACGAGGTGGAGTCCTGCTATCTCATGTCGGGCGGGTATGACCTGCTGGTGTTTGCCACGGGCTCGAGCTTGCAGAAAGTGGCGGCGTTCGTGTCGGAGAAGCTCTCGACCATCGAGGGCGTACTCTCCACCTCGACCCATTTCCTGCTCCGCTCGTACAAGGAGCAGGGTTTCCTGATGGACGTGCCGACGGAAGAGAACGGCCGCCTGACGGTGACCCCATAACGAGGACGGTGAACAATGGAAACCGGGCGGAGCGGGGGTCCTTTTGACCCCGCCCGAACCGCACGCCACCCGACCATGGACACCAACCGCTTTATCGCCCGGCACGTCGTCACGTTGCCCAAATCAGGCATCCGCGATTTTTTCGAGATCGTGGCGAAGATGAAGGATGTGATCTCGCTGGGCATCGGCGAGCCGGATTTCGTCACGCCCTGGCATATCCGCGAGGCGGCGATCTATGCCCTTGAAAAGGGAAAGACGCATTACACCTCGAACCTCGGCCTCATCGAGCTGCGTCGCGCCATCTGCAAATACGTTGGGCAGCATTACGGGATGGAGTATCAGCCGGAGGGCGAGGTGCTTGTCACCGTCGGCGTCTCCGAGGCCCTCGACATTGCGCTGCGCGCCCTGGTCAACCCGGGCGACAAGGTGATGTTCCACCAGCCGTGCTATGTCTCCTATCACCCCTCGGTCACGCTGACGCATGGCCTTGGCGTGCCGGTGCCGACGCAGGCGGCGGACAATTTCGCCCTCACCGCTGCGGCGCTCTCCGCCGCGTGGCAGCCAGGCTGCAAGCTGCTCATGCTGAACCTGCCGTGCAATCCCACGGGAGGCACGTGCAGCCGTGGGCAGCTCGGGCAGATCGCCCGATTCTGCATCGAGAAGGATCTGCTCGTCCTCAGCGATGAGATCTACTCCGAGCTGACCTTCGAGGGCGGGCACGTCAGCATCGCCAGCCTGCCCGGCATGCAGGAACGGACGATTTTCCTGCACGGTTTCTCGAAGGCTTTCGCGATGACCGGCTGGCGCATCGGCTACGCCTGCGGCCCGGCGCCGCTCATCGAAGCCATGATGAAGGTGCACCAATACTCGATGATGTGCGCCTCAATCATCAGTCAGGAGGGGGCCCTCGAGGCGCTGGTGCGCGGCGAGGACGGCGTAAAGCGCATGCGCGAGCAGTACCAGCGCCGGCGGGACTTCGTCGTGCGCCGTTTCAACGAGATCGGTCTCACCTGCCACCTCCCGCGCGGATCGTTCTACGCGTTTCCTTCGGTCGCGGTGAGCGGACTCAACGAAAAGGATTTCGCGCTTGGGTTGCTGCAGGCAGAGAAGGTCGCGGTGGTGCCGGGCACGGCTTTTGGGGCGAACGGTGCCGGCTTCGTGCGCGCCTGTTTTGCCGCCAGCTACGAGCAGCTCGTCGAGGCCTGTACCCGCATTGAGAGGTACGTTCGCGGCAAAAAACCACCGAAGAAGTAGCGGGTGGTGGGTGGTGAATGGCGGGCGTCCCGAGAATCGGGCTGGCGCTCAATGATTGTTCCCAATTTCTACTCGCTACTCATTACACGTTACTCGCTACTACCTTCATGTCCCGCATCGTCGCCATCGTCGGCCGGCCCAATGTCGGCAAAAGCCGCCTCTTCAACCGGCTGGCGCGGAAGCGCATCTCCATCGTGCATGACCAGCCCGGCGTCACGCGCGACGTCATTTCCGCCGAGGTGAGGGACGGTGCCTACACGCTGCTCGACACCGGCGGCATCGGCCTCAAGGGCGGGGAGAGCTCGGCGCAGATCGTGGCGGCGACCGAGGCGCAGGTGCAGTTCGCCATCGACACCTCCTCGGTCATCCTGTTCATGGTCGACGCGAAGGACGGCGTGACGGCGCTCGACGAGCGCATCGCGAATCGTCTGCGGCGCCGGGACCAGACGGTGATGCTCGTGGTGAACAAGATCGATTTCCATGACATCCGCCGCGACGATCCCGATTTCTACAAGCTCGGCCTGGGTGAACCGTTTTTCGTGTCCGCCGAGCACGGCGTGGGCGAGGTTGCCCTGCGTGACGCGATTCTGGCGAAGCTGGGTCCCGAGCCGCTGGAGACGCCTGAGGCGAAGGCGGCCCACGAGGCGCTCTGCGTCTGTTTTCTCGGCCGCCCCAACGTCGGCAAGTCTTCGCTGAGCAACCGTTTGATCCGGAGCGACCGTCTCATCGTCGACGAGGTGCCCGGCACCACGCGCGACGCCATTGAGGTGCCCTTCGAGTTCAAGGGGCGCGACGGCAAATTCTATCCATTCCGGCTCATCGATACCGCCGGCATCAAGGCCGCGACGAAAGTCGCCTCGTCCGTGGAGTATTTTTCGCGCCTGCGTGCGCTCGACGCCATCAAGCGGACCGACGTCGTCTTTCTTGTGCTCGACGCGATGGAGGGCGTGATGCAGCAGGACAAGGCCATCGCCGGCGAGGTCGTCAAGGAAGCCAAGCCGGTGGTGATCGTCGTCAACAAATGGGACCTCGTGCATGATTCATTCCAACGGCCGGAGGGTGTGCCCGGGTACGAAACCGAGCGCGAATTCCGCGAAAAGTTCGAGCGCGCACTTTTTGATCGCCTGTTTTTCACGCCGGGCGCGCCGGTCGTGTTTGTCTCCGCGATGTCGGGCTACGAGATCGACCGCATGCTCAATGCCGCCGTGAAGCTCCATCGCCAGCTCGATGCAAAACTGCCGACGGCCAAGCTCAATCAGACGCTGATCCGCCTGGCCGAGCGCACGCCGCCACCGGCGGCGGGGGGCAAGCGGTTCCGCATCTATTATGCCGTGCAGACCGGCAACCGTCCGTTCCGCATCCGGCTGTTTTGCAACCAGGAGCGCCACCTGCGGGAATCCTACCGCCGTTACCTCGAGGCCGGGATCATCGCGGAGTTCGGCCTCGCCGGCTGCCCGATGCTCTTTGATCTGGTCGGCAAGCCGGCGCGGGACGCGAGCCATTCCGCTTCCGCCGCCGAAGTTGCCGACGACTGACCGCGATTGACGGCCCGGCGGCGGCGAAGGCGGCGACTCATACCAACCGCCCTAATCATTTGGACTTCCTCGGACATGGGCCAGAGGCCCATGCCACGTGGCACGGGCGTCTCGCTCATGGAATTGGTCCAAAACTCTCGGTCGATTGGTATCACGCGTAGGAAGCCCGCTTGCGGGTCGTGGGTCAGTTTGCTAGGATTGGACCGTCACTGTAGGTCGGGGTTTATCCCCGACAGAGTGATGTCGATGCGCATTGGCGTCGGGCATGAAGCCCGACCTACATAAACTGACCCACCACTCGCTTGCGCACGATTCCGATCGCTTTTCAGATCCTTCCCACTCTGTGTCCTCTGTGTCGGCGCTCGGTGTCCTCTGTGACGCCCAGCTGCGCCTTTGAGGTTACTTCGGCCGGCAGGATTCGCAGGCGGCGAGAATGCGATCGCACAGACGGTTGAAATCCTCGTTCACCTTGCGGCGGGCGGGATCGGCATCGTACCAGGCCAGAATTTCCTCGGCTCCGCGGCTGAACGGAATGCGGCAGACGAAATCGGGCACCAGGCGTTTGATCTTGCGGTTGTCGAAGACCATGCTGTGGGCCTTGTCGCCCAGCAGGCCCGCGCCCCAGTTCGGATCGTAGGCCGCCAGCACGTCGGAAGGGACGTGGACGAGGCGGGCCTCTGCCCCGGCGGCGCGGGCGATGATTTCGAAGATCTGATTCCAGGTGAGCCACTCGTCGGAGGTGATGTGCACGGCCTCGCCGATGGCGTGCGAATTGCCCAGCAGTCCCACCAGGCCGCGGGCAAAATCAGCGTGATGGGTGAGAGTCCACAGCGAGGTGCCGTCGCCATGGACGATGACCTGCTGGCCGCGGCGCATGCGATCCACCACCGTCCAGCCACCGTCCATCGGCAGCAGGGTGCAATCATAGGTATGCGACGGCCGCACGATGGTGATGGGATATTTCTCCTCCCGGTACGCGCGCACCAGCCGTTCCTCCCCGGCGATCTTGTTGCGGGAATACTGCCAGAAGGGATTGTCGAGCACGGTCGACTCGGTGACGGGCAGGGAGGCGGGCGGCGTCTGATACGCCGAGGCGGAGCTGATGAAGACGTACTGACGCGTCCGTCCGCGGAAGAGATTGAGATCCGCCTCCACGTGCTCGGGCGTGAAGGCAATCCAGTCGACCACCGCGTCAAAGGCGAGGTCGCCCAGCGCGGCGCGGGCCGATTGGAGATCGCGACCATCGCCCCGCAGGACGCGCGCGCCGGCGGGCGTGGGCCGGACGGATTGGCCGCGATTCAACAAGTACAGTTCGATGCCCCGCTCGAGCGCCAGCTTCGAGCACGCCGAGCTGATGACGCCGGTGCCGCCGATAAAAAGGACTTTCATGCCTAATCCCTAGAAGGAAACCGTTCGGACAGGCAACGGGAATGAATCCGGCGGTCACGCTGCTTCAATCGCGACGATACGGGGTCGGATGGGTGCTTTCAGTGAATGGCGGTATGTTAATGGCGACCTTGCTGAAATACGTGGAGCCGGTCACCGGACACCCTCACTGGAGAGCAAGCGGCACTCTATTTGTCGATTACGGGGTACGGGAGGCGGCTCCGGGTGTGATGCTGAGGGTGACGCTGTCGAAAGTGAGTTGATTGGCGTCTTTGATTTCAAAGTTCTTTTCGGCGGTGATCTGGACGTTTCGGAGGGCAATGCCGGTGATCGGACTCTCGGGAAGGCCGACGATTTTGCCGGCGTTCTTGGAGTTCTCGATGCTGACATTGTCGATGAGGATGTTGTGAATCGAAGGGATTTTGCCCGGGTCGCCCTTGAAGTCGGGGCGGTTGTTGTCGACGTAGTTCAGATCGAGCACGATGGCGTTCGCGACGTTCTTCATCTGGATGTCAGTATAGCGGACGTTTTCGACCGGACCGCCGGCGCCGCGCATGGACTTGATGCGGATGCCGTTATCGGTGCCGTCGAACGTACAGTGCCGGACGAGCATATTGTGGATGCCGACGGTGGTGCCGGAACCGATGGAGATGCCGTGGCCGTGCTTGATGGTGCAGTTCTCGATGAGAACGTTGGTGCCGCCGGACTTGATGACGATGTCGTCGTCGCCCGTGTCGATGTCACAGTCGCGGATGAGGGCGTTGGTGACGGGACCGGGATCGATGGCGTCGGTATTGGGGGCATCGAAAGGAGCGCGGACCTTGACGCGTTCGATGGTCAGGTCGGTGATGTCGCGGGGGACGAGGTGGAACATGGAGGAATTGGTAAGGGTGATGTCGGCGACATGGAGGCGCTGGCATCTGCTGATGACGACGAGGTGGGGGCGCCGGTAGACGAGTCTGCCGGGCTGGGCGCGGGCGGCACGTTCCGACCAGGCCCACCACAGGGCGCCGTTGCCGTCGATCGTGCCGGTGCCGGTGATGGCGACGTCATGGAGGTTCCCGCCGGTGATGAGGGGGGAGGGGGTTACGACTCTGGCTTTGACCTCGTCCTGTGAGTGGAGGGTGGAGGGGTCGGGCAGGCCGAAGCCTTCAAAAGTATCGGGGGCTTGGATGACGGCACCTTCGTCGAGGTGGAGGTCGAGGTTGGAGCAAAGGGCGAAGGAGAGGGTGCGGAAGATGCCTTTGGGAACGATGAGCTTTCCGCCGCCGGCCTGGTCGACAGCGGCGATGGCTTTCTTGAAGGCGTCCGTGTTGAGGGTCCTGCCGTCGCCGACTGCGCCGAAGTCGGCGAGGGCGAAGGTGCGGCTGGGGATGGTGGGGAGGGCGGGTTTGACGTTTTCCGCGGCGGAGACATCGACGGTGGCGCCACGAGAGCCGGCGGAGGTAAAGGCAGCGGCGAGGGCGAGGGCTGCGAGAATTATGAAGGGATTATTGACGCGTTTCATGGGGGCGGACGGGTTTCGTTTTGGTTGCAACGAACATGCAAAGGTTCAGCGCGGAGACGAGCCTGAAGGCGCAGGGCGGAGCGGCGCGGTTTCCCAAGGGCCGACGTGCGGTGCGGTACTGGGTTACTTCGCCTGAATTGCGCGGCAACTGTAGGTCGGGGTTTCTTGTCCCGCCGAAGCCTCGTGCGAAGGCGGAATCCCCGACAGAAGGATGGCGACGGTTTCGGTGTCGGGCATAAAGCCCGACCTACACAAACTGACCCTTTACCTGCGGTGCTGCAGGCTTGCAGGGAGCGAGGCGGGTGTCTCTCGTAGGAGATTGCCGGACCTCCGTGCGAATTCCGGCCCACCAATCCATGCACGCCCGTCTCGCAGAACTCTTCGCCCGGCACTTTGGCACTCCGCCCGTCGAGATCGGCGAACTGCGGGCGGATGGGTCGGATCGCAAGCTCTTCCGGCTGACCGCGGGCGACGGCCGCACCGCCATCGGGGTTGAAAACAGCGACCAGGACGAAAATGCCGCGTTCCTCGGCTTTTCCCGCCACTTCCGCGCGGCGGGTCTGCCCGTGCCGGAGATCTATGCCGACGACCGCGACGCCGGCGTCTATCTGGAGGAGGATCTCGGCGACAACACCTTGTTCGAATTGCTGCAGAAGGAACGGGGCGCCGCGCCGGAAGTCCCCGCCTCCATTGCCGCGATCTATGTGAAATCCGTGCGCCTGCTGGCGCAGATGCAGATCCAAGCGGGGCCGGGGCTGGACTACCACCTCTGCTATCCCCACAGCGCCTTCGACCGGCGCTCCATGAGCTGGGACCT
This sequence comes from Opitutia bacterium, assembly GCA_003142615.1. Taxonomy (GTDB): domain Bacteria; phylum Verrucomicrobiota; class Verrucomicrobiia; order Opitutales; family Opitutaceae; genus Fen-1467. The sequence continues at coordinate 22,786 of PLMW01000022.1, forward strand.
GAACTACTTCAAATACTACTTTCTCAAACTCGCGCACATTCCCTTCCACGAGCAAAAGCTCGAAAACGATTTTGACGCGCTGTGCGGCTTCCTGCTGCAGGCGCCGGCGGATTTTTTCCTCTACCGGGATTTCCAGTCGCGCAACATCATGGTGCGTGACGGCCAGCCGTGGTTCATCGATTACCAAGGGGGGCGGCGCGGCGCGCTGCCCTACGACCTCGCCTCACTGCTGCTCGACGCCAAGGCGAACCTGCCCTTCGATTTCCGCGATCAGCTCAAGGCGCAGTACCTGGAGGCCGCGTCCGCGCTGACCCCGATCGACCGGACGCGCTTTGAGGAGTTTTATCGCGGGTTCTCCCTCATCCGCATCCTTCAGGCCATGGGCGCCTACGGCTATCGCGGCTTCTACGAGCGCAAGACCCATTTTCTCCAGAGTGTGCCCTACGCCATCCGCAACCTGGAGCGGCTGTTGCAGGACGGCGGCCTGCCGGTGGCCCTGCCCGCACTCACGGAAGCGTTGCAGCGAATTGTGGCTTCCACCCGCTTGCGCGAAATCGCGCCGGTATCGGCGGGACTGGGCATCCGCATCGAGAGTTTTTCCTACTCGCAAGGCTATCCGGTCGACGCCTCCGGGCACGGCGGCGGTTTCGTCTTCGATTGCCGGGCGTTGCCCAACCCGGGCCGTGAGGCGCGCTTTGCCGGCCTGACGGGTCGCGATCCCGAGGTCATCGCCTGGCTCCAGCAGTACGAAGAGGTCGGTCAGTTTCTCGACCGGATTCGCGGGCTGCTGGAACCGACCCTGGAAAACTACCTGAAGCGCCGTTTCACCCATCTCGCCGTGGCCTTCGGCTGCACCGGGGGCCGGCACCGGAGCGTTTATTGTGCCGAGACAATCGCCCGGTCGCTGCGCGGCCGCCCGGGAATCACGGTGGAGGTCCATCACCGCGAGGCCGATCACTGGCCGGCGCACGCGGAGGCTCCTTCGCAAGGCCCATGAAAGCCATGGTCTTCGCCGCCGGGCGCGGCACCCGGCTCCAACCCCTCACCGACACGCGGCCCAAGGCCCTCGTGGAAGTGGCCGGCCGGACCCTGCTCGAACACGTGCTGCGCCGCCTCATCGAAGCCGGCGCGACTGAGGTCATCGTCAACCTCCACCACCTCGGCGGGCAAATCCCGCCGTTTCTGGAAAAACACAAACACTTCGGTCTGCGGCGCGTCGCCTATTCGCAGGAACCCACCTTGCTCGACACGGGCGGTGGACTGAAGCAAGCCGCCTGGTTTTTCGACGACGGCAACCCCTTTCTCGTCCACAACGTCGATGTGCTCAGCGACATCGACCTCGGCGCGCTGCTTGCCGCGCACCGCAATTCCGGCGCCTTGGCCACGCTCGCGGTCATGGCGCGAACGACGGAACGCCCGCTCTATTTTGACACCGAGGGACGGCTCGTCGGCCGACGCACGCCCGGCAAGGGCGACGAGTTCGTGCAGACGCCACACGGCAAGACGGTGTCGCTCGGATTTTGCGGCATTCAGGCCGTGTCGCCGGCCATCTTCGGCAAGATGTCCGAGACCGGGGCCTTTCCTCTCGCTGAAGCTTATCTGCGGCTGGCCGGCGCCGGAGAAGCGATTCTGGCCCACCGCGTGGATGGCGCGAAATGGCGCGACTGCGGCCGGCCGGAGGATCTGCGTCCGCTTTGATATGTGCGACGAACTGAAAACGACAGCCCCTTTGCTCTCTCTCCATCGACTCGCGCGACGCGACTCAACCGCTGCTCAAGACACTTGCTGAAGAACATAAAACCTGCCCCCCTGTTGCCTTCGGGCTTTTATGAGAACAAAGATTTTAGTAGTCATGGGAGCGCTGTTCTGTATCGCGGCTGCGGTCGGGGTTAAACAGGCTGGATTGCCTGAAGCAAAGGTAACCATACGCGTCGTAGATGAAACGAAGCAGCCTATTTCCGGGGTGAACGTGCGGCTTGGTTTTCAAGACCGGCTCGATCCACGGCAATTGGCCAAGGTCGAGGGACTAACGGACAATGCAGGCCTGTTTACTGGCCAAGGCGGCAGCGACTCGGTAGTGGGTTCGACTCTAAGGATGCAGGGCTATTATAATGGCAGTGCCCCGATACCAACCTTTCGTGATGCTGACGAGGTCAGTTTCCGCTGGCTCCCGTGGAATCCAACCTGTGTCGCAGTCATGCGCAAAATCGGGAATCCTGTGCCAATGCATGCGCGCCGATTACGCTGGCTAGAAATCCCTGCAATTGGCCAGCCGTGTGGCTTCGATTTAGCCGCAAGTGATTGGGTTGCACCTTTGGGTAAGGGTAAAGTGGCGGACTTCGTGATGATTTTGAGCCGCCGATATGAAAACAGGGATAATTTTGATGTGGAAGTTAAGCTGAGTTTCTCCAATCCGGGCGACGGTATCCAGGAGGTCAAACTGCCGGAGGAGTGGAGGTGCAGCAATTTCATCTGGCCTCGTATGGCGCCGGAAAGCGGGTACGTGTCATCGTTATCAGCACGGTTTGGCGGAAAACCTGGTAGCGATTATTATAGCACTGCTACTGAGAAACAGGCCTATTTCTTTCGTGTGCGAACCGTAGAGCAAAACGGGAAGATTGTGAGTGCGCTATATGGGAAAATCAAAGATGGTATTGGCGTAGAGGGGCGCGAAACAGTGACGGGGGCCATCTACTTCACTTACTATCTCAATCCGACCTCGTTGGACCGGAACATGGAATGGGACCCGCAGCGGAATCTTCTCAAAGGTTTGAGCTACGAAGAAACGCCGCGCGACCCGTGAGGCCTGGGGTCCCGAAAAGGGTAAGGTTGAGGTTGCCTTGATTTGACGGATGGTGGGCGCGAGGGACCTGGCTAGTGACCATCGAAGAGGCAGGGTGGGATGATCTCCTTTTGCGCCTTGGCGGCTTGGCGTGAGAGTCCCATGTTTGGTGCATGCCGGAGCCGCTCAAACTCGTCTTCATGGGTTCTGATCCCATCGCCCTGCCGCTGCTGGACTGGCTGGCCCCGACCGGGTCGGGGCTGATGGGCGAGGGGAGCGCGACGGCGCGTTTGCTCGCCGTCTACACCCAGCCCGACCGGCCGGCGGGGCGCGGACAAAAAGTCGAACCCGGCCCAATCAAGCAGTGGGCGCTGGCCCACGGCGTACCCGTCCGCCAGCCGGAAAAACTTTCCGACGAGGAGCGCGCTTGGCTCACGGCGCAGGAGGCTGACGTGGCGCTGGTCATGGCCTACGGCCACCTCTTGAGTGAAGCCTTCATTGCAACGCCGCGGCTCGGCACGCTCAACCTGCACGCTTCGCATCTCCCAAAATACCGCGGCGCCTCGCCGATCCAGACCGCCGTGGCGTGCGGCGAAATCGAAACCGGCGTCGCGCTCATGCGAATCGTGAAAAAGCTCGATGCCGGACCGGTGGCCGATGTCGAGCGGGTGGGGGTCGCGCCGCTCGACACCGCCCTTGACGTCGAGCGGAAACTGGCGGCGGCCTGCGTGCCGCTGCTGGCCCGCGCCTGGCCCCGGCTGTGCGAAAGCACGCTGGCTTTCACTCCGCAGGAGGAGGCGAGGGCGAGCTATTGCCGCCGCCTGGTCAAGGAGGATGGTCGCATTGATTTTGCCGCACCCGCCCCGGCGCTCGCCGCCCGCATCAATGGCCTCTTCCCCTGGCCCGGCTGCTCGGTGGAAATCAACGGCGTCGGGGTGAGAGTCGGACTCGCTGACGCACTTTCGGACAAAACCGGCGAGCCGGGCACGGTGGTGGGTCTCGATGCCGAGGGACTGCTGGTGGCGACCGGCGACGGGATCCTGCGCCTGCGCAAGCTCCAGCGTCCCGGCGGCCGCCTGCTGCCCGCGTCGGAATTTCTCCGCGGATTCGCGGCCGTCAAAGGCACGTGCCTGCCGTCCCAGACGATGAGTTCACTCGTCAGCCCGCAGCCGTTCCGTTGAAGCGCGAGGCTAGCACATTGAATCAAAGCAGGCGTTTCTATTCCCGTGGCTGCATCCGGATCATTTGATTCCCTTCGCCCAAGGCGCAAGGGCGGGGACTCTTCGCTTGTTTTTGCCCGGGTTTCTTCCAATGCTGCCGCGCATATGCCGCGTCACACCTGTTTCCACTGGTTTGCCGGATCGCTGACCGCGCTGTTTTTCACCTCACTCCAACTTGCCGCGCAGGGCACTGGCCCCACCAGTACGCCGGCCTTCGAGCTGGCCAGCCTCCGCGAGGACGTGCGCCTCCTCAGCCAGCGGTTGGGAGAACTCACGCTCCGCGTCGAGCAGCTGGAACGCGCAAACAGTGATCTGCGGACGAAGTCCAGCCAGACCTACGTCACCCTGGCTCAACTGAACGAGGCCATCGCCGATGTGCAGAAGACCATGCAGGCCGCCCTGCACGAACAAAAACGCGAGACGCTCCAGCAGGTCAGTGTCCAGCTGGAGAAGCTGGCCAACGAGACCCAGGCGGCGATCAACGCCCTTGCCAAAAACGCGGCCACACGACCCGCGGTGACCACCCCGACCTTCACCGAGGACTACCCCAAGGAAGGCGTGAGTTACACGGTCCAGAAGGGCGACACACTTTCGAGCATCGCGCACAAGACCGGCGCCAAGATGCAGGACATCATCAACGCGAACAAGATCGCCGACCCCACCAGGCTGCAGGTCGGGCAGACCCTGTTCATCCCGCAGGGAAAATAATCATCCACCATGGCCGCACCGAAATCCAGACTGGGCAGGGGGCTGGGAGCGCTGATCGCCAGCGGGGCCTCCGCCGCACCCAAACTCGAAACCAAGGCCGCCGCGCCTGCGACCGACGGAACGCCGTCGGCGCCCGGTTTTCAGGAGATTGACGTCCAGCTTGTTGAGCCCAGCCCTTACCAGCCCCGCAAGGACATCAATGCCGAGCAGCTGAACGAACTCGTCGAAAGCATCCGCGCCGAGGGGTTGCTCCAGCCCATCGTTGTGCGGAGGGTGGGCGACCGATTCCAATTGATCGCGGGCGAACGCCGCTGGCGCGCCTTTCAACAGCTCAAGATCAAGTCCATCCCGGCGCGCATCCTCGAGGCCAGCAACGCCTCCTCCGCCACGCTGACGCTGATCGAGAATCTGCAACGCGAAGGGCTGAATCCGATCGAGGAGGCCTATGGGTATGCCAGCCTCATCCGGGATTTCGATCTCACCCAGGAACAGACGGCCGAGCGCGTGGGCAAGGGCCGCGCCACGGTGGCCAATTCGCTGCGGCTGCTGCTGCTCGAGGCCGCCATTCAGGGCTACCTTGCCAAGGGGCTCCTGAGCGTCGGCCATGCGAAGGTGCTGCTGGGTGTGGAGGACCCGGCGAAGCGGGCGATCCTGGCGCGCCGCGTGATCGAGGAGGGATTGAGCGTGCGGGTGTTGGAAAAGCTCGCGCTGGGACACAAGACCTCCCGCACCGGGCGGGGTTCGGGCCGGGCCGTGCCGCCGGCCGAGGCCGCCACGGTGGCCGACATCGAGAAACGCCTTACCACGCACCTCGGGGCGCGCGTGTCGCTTCATCACTCGCCGAAGCGGGGACGCATCGTCATCGAGTACGCGGGCAATGAGGATCTGCAGCGCATTCTGGAAAAAATCGGCATGACATCGTAAGATGCGGCGATTGCCTGCATGAGTGTCGCAGAAACTGTCAGAGAGACGCTGTCCGACGTCCAGGCGTTGCGGACCAAGATGTTCCGGCTGCGCTTTCCGTTCGTCGCGGAGCTTCGGCATTATTCCTGGGAGAAGCTGCGCGCCGATCTGATCGCCGGAGCCACGCTCACGCTCGTCTCCATCCCGCAGGCGATCGGGTTCTCGCTCATCCTCAACCTGCCGCCGGTGCCGGTGATCGTGTCGGTCATCATCGGCGGATTTTTCGGCGCGCTGTTCTTTTCCTCGCGCCATCACGTCTTCGGCCCGACCAGCTCCATCAGTCTCATCACGGCTGCGACCATCGCGGCGTACACCGGGCCGAGCCTGCCGCCGCTGCAGCTGGCCGTGCTCCTGGCGCTGATGATCGGCACGATCCAGCTTGTGGCCGGGCTGCTCAACTTTGGCGAGATCACGAAGTTCATCTCCCGCTCGGTGGTGGTGGGTTACAGCACCGGCATCGGCGTGCTGCTGATCGCGAGCCAGCTGCACAATCTGCTGGGCTTCAGCGTGGATCTGGGCCAGTCCTTCCTGCGCAACCTCTGGCAGGCGGCCTCGTTCCTGGCGGAGGAAAAGATCTCTCTTTGGGCGCTCGGCATCGGCCTCGCCACCTTGTTGATCTTTGAAGGGGTGCGCCGCCTGCGCCCGCGCTGGCCCGAGGCGTTGATCGGCCTGGCGGCCATGGGCATCGCGGCGCGGCTGGCCACCCTGTTTTACCCCCGGCTGCCGTTCAGCATGGTGCGCGACGTAGGCGCCCTGACCGCGATCCTGCCGTCCTTCGCCGGACTGCATCTGGGCCAGACCGAGATTCTGGCGTTGCCGGCGCTCGCCAGCACGGCGGTGGCGATCGCAATCCTCGGCATGCTCGAGGCGGTTTCGATCACGAAATCGCTGGCTGCCCGCAGCGGCCAGAAGATCGAGCCGAACCAGGAGCTGGCCGGCATGGGGGTGGCCAACATCGCCTGCGCCCTGTTTGGCGCCGTGCCCGGTTCATCGTCCTTTGCCCGCTCGGCGGTGAATTACCAAAGCGGTGCGATGACGCAGCTGTCCTCGATGCTGAGCAGCGTGGTGGTGCTCGGTGTGCTGCTGTTTATCACGCCGGTTTTCGATTACATCCCGGTGGCGGCGCTGGCCGCGCATCTCATCCGCGTGGGCGTGAGGATGATCAACCGGCATCAGATCCGCGTATCGTGCCGGTCCACCCGCTCGGACGCGGCGGTGTTCGTGATCACGCTTGGCGCATGCCTTTTGCTCAAGCTCGACACGGCCATCTATGTGGGCATCGGCGTGGCCCTGGCCCTTTTCCTGCAGAAAACCAGCACGCCGCTGCTGGTCGAATACTCCTTCAACGAGAGCGGGAACCTGGCGGAACTCATGGACCCGGCCAAACGGTCTCATCCCTCAATTTCCATCATCCATGTCGAAGGGGAGCTGTTTTTCGGTGCGGCCGACCTGTTTCAGGAGCAGGTGCGCTATCTCGCCGAGGACGACAACATCCGGGTCTTCATCCTGCGCATGAAGAACGCGCGCCACCTCGACGCCTCGACCGTGATGGCGCTCGAGAATCTGCACGACTATTTGCAGAAAACCAGCCGCCACCTGCTCATCAGCGGAGTCAATGAGGAGGTGGAGCGGGTCTTGCGCAACAGCGGGCTCCTCGACCAGATTGGCGCCGGCAATATCTTTCCCGCCGAAACGAACCCGACCATCAGCACCAAGCGCGCGCTGGTCCGGGCCACCCAGCTGCTCCAGACCCGCAAGGCCGACGTACGGCTCTTTTACGGCCGCCAGCAGGAAAAGGCGACCGACCCCGGGCCACCTGCCGGCGCCCCGCCGCTCCCGAAAGATTACGAGATATAGGTGCCATGTGACCCAAGGTTGACATCCGGCACTGGAGCCTGTTGTCATGCGCCCTTTATGATCCCGGTTCTCATCGGCATTGGCACCTTCGTGCTCATCATTGTGGCGCTGTTTCTCATCCTGGTGGTGCTGGCACAGCGCGCCAAGTCCGACAGTGGCATGGCGGCGATGGGCGGCGGCATGATGGAGTCGGCGTTTGGTCCCGACACGAGCAACGTCCTGAGCCGCATGACGATCAGGGCGACCATCGTATTTTTCGTTCTGAGTTTCCTCCTTTACCTCGGCTACATCCACATGCGGAGCCACCCCGCCGGCGCAAGGGAAGCACTGCCCAACATCTCGGTGCCGGCCGCGTCCACCTCCGCGCCGGCAGCAACGCCCGCCGCGGCGAAGCCGGTCGCGCCCATGGTCTCCGTCCCGATCACCGCCGCCCCCGATGCTGCCAAGACCACCACGCAGAGCGGCACGGCCACCAAGTCGCCCTGACCGGGCTCGGGTGAGGCACGGCCCGCGGTCCTTCCCCGGCCGGGTGGAATGCTGGCTGGCGCTGGCGGCGATGTGCTGGCTGCCGCTGCAGGCCCAGGCGCAAAAGGGCTATCAGCCGCCGCCCAATTATGCGCAGTATGGCAAACCCGACCAGGAGCAGGGCCGGGAGATTCTGGAACAATTCCGCCGCCAGGGGATAGCGGGGGATTATTATCTCGAATTCGAGCTTCGCGTGCTTCCCCGGCAAGGCACCGAGCGCGTCCTGCGCGGCCGCCTGTGGGGCTCCCGGAATGCGAACGGTCCGATCTCCCGGGTCAGCGTCCGCGCGCCGGAGGCGGGTGCCGCCCCGGAAGTCCGTCTGCTCGTGCAAAGCGGCGCCAGTCCGGCGCTGTGGCGGTGGAGCGAGGCATCCGGCGGGGCGGCCGAATCACCCGGCGTCGCCGCGCTGTTCGAGCCCGTGGCCGGCACCGATCTCACGCCGTTCGATTTGCAGATGCCTTTTCTGTACTGGCCGGAATTCGTCTACGAGGGCCTTGCCCGCATGCGCGGCCGGCCGGCGCACCAGTTCCTGCTTTATCCGCCTGCCGCGGTCACGGAGCTTCACCCGGCGCTCAAGGGAATCCGCGCCTATCTCGATACGCAATATACCGCGCTGGTGCAGGCGGAGTTCATCGGCGGGGAAGGCCGTCCCTTGAAGGTTCTCAGCGTCCTCGATCTCAAAAAGATCGGCGATCAATGGATCGTGAAATCGATCGATCTGCGCGACGAGACCACCCGGAACAAGACCCGGTTTGTCGTCACGGCCGTTGCGCTCCACCGGCAATTCGCACCGCAGATCTTTGACCCCGCGCACCTCGCCGAGCCGGCCGCAGTGCCGGCCGGATCGGAACTGGTGACGGTCACGACGCCATGAGCCGCCAGCCGTTCAATTATCGCGGCATCGTTTTCGACCTCGACGGAACGCTCCTCGACAGCATGCGGTTGGTGCAGGAAGGAATGGCCATGGCCGTGGAGCCATTCCGGCCGCGGCCGGATCGCACCGAAGTCATGGGCAGCCTGGGCGGACCTTCGGCGGCCTGCCTGCTGCGCCTGCTGGGCGGGCGGGCGCATCTGGCTGCCGCGCTGGCGGCCTACACCCGTTTTCTGGCGGAACACGAGGACTCGGCCCGGCTATTCCGCGGCGCCCGGAGACTGGTGCGGGAGTTGCACTCCGCGGGAATTCCACTGGGCATCTGGACCGGCCGGGAGCGGAGCATGACTTTGGTCCGGCTCCGCGCCCTGGCGCTGATGGATTGTTTCGATGTATTGATCTGCGGCGACGACCTGGATTCGCACAAACCGGATCCTGAGGGACTCCTCCGGATCGTGCGGCGCTGGGGCCTGCCGCCGGCCGAGGTGCTTTTCGTGGGCGATTCCGACCAGGATTTCGCCGGCGCCCGCGCGGCCGGCGTACCCATGGTGGCGATCCATCACGCGAGGACGATCGCGCCCGGGCTTCTGAAACATCCCATCGCCGTGGTGGCCACCCCGCCGGAGGCTTTCGCCTGGATCCGAACAGCGGTGCTAGGCGACAAGCGGCGCCCGGCACCGGCGGCGCGCTGAACGGCGGACGGGGTGGTTCTGAAGCGGGGACAGCGAGCAACGATTTGGTGAGTCACTCCCATAACACTCCAAAGATTTTCGTTGCCCTTCATGTTGAGGCGCGGTTTTTAAGTCGGCAGCGCGTCCCGCGGATCCACCCTGTCAACGCATGGCCAACAATCATACCCTCACCCCGGCACCGCTGACGTTCGAACTCCCGCGCAGCCTGGTTGACCGGATCCATTCCTGCCGCGGGCGTCTCGGACTGAAGTCGGCCAGCGCGGTGGTACGCCGCGCGCTGGCGGACTTTAATTTTGCCGCGTTCAGGGCGCCGCGACGCGAGCAGTGCCAGATTTCCGTACGACTTTCGCCCGCCCAGAAGCAGACGCTTTTTCATTACGCCCGTCTGAAAAATGTCAGCGCGGGAGTCCTGCTCCGGTCCGCACTCGAGACCCTCAGCCCGCGTATCGCCAGTGGCAACAGGACCGGCCAGCGGGGCAGCGCCGCAAATACCCCGCCCAAGAAGGCCGCGGGAAGGCCGGCGCGCAAGGTGGTCGGCAGGAAGCCGGTCAAAAAGAAGCATCGGTAGCACCGCGCCGGCCTGGGGGAAACGCCGGAGGCCGGGAACCATCAGCGACTGCATGCCGCGGCTTGCTTTTGGGAAGAGGGGTTCTTTAGTGATGGCCGGTTTCCCATGAGCACTCCTCCATCACCGCTCTCCAGCTGGGCGCGCGGCATCGCCCCTTCGCCAACCCTCGCCGTCGATGCGAAGGCCAAGGCCTTGATCGCCGCCGGCGAGGACGTCTGCGGCTTCGGCGCGGGCGAGCCGGACTTCGACACGCCGGATTTCATCAAGGAGGCGTGCATTGCCGCGCTGAAGGCCGGAAAGACGAAATACGCCCCGACGCCCGGCATCATCGAACTGCGGACGGCGATCGCGGAGCGCTACGGCGCCGACTACGGGCTCAAGGTCGCGCCTACCCAGGTGGTGGTGAGCCCGGGTGGGAAATTCTCCTGCTATCTCGCGGTGCTCGCCACCTGCAGCCCGGGGGAGGAGGCGATCGTCCCGGCGCCGTTCTGGGTGAGTTATCCAGAGATGGTGAAGCTCGCCGGTGCCCTGCCGCGCATCGTGCTGGCTGACGATTCGACCGGCTTCAAGATCACCCCCGCGCAGCTCGAGGCGGCGATCACGCCGAAGACCCGGCTGCTCATCCTCAATTCGCCTTCGAATCCGACGGGGGCGGTTTACACACGCCCGGAGCTCGAGGCCATCGTCGCCGTCGTGTTAAAACACAATCTCTACCTCCTGTCCGACGAGATCTATGAGTATCTGATCTATGACGGTCTGAAGCACCACAGCCCGGCGACCTTCAGCAAGGAGGCCGAGGCGCGCACGATCGTGGTCTCCGGCTTCAGCAAGCCGTACTCGATGACCGGCTGGCGCCTTGGCACGCTCGTCGCGCCCGCGCCCATCGCCAAGGCGTGTGCCGAAATCCAGAGCCAGATCTCCTCCAACGCCACCACGTTCGCCCAATACGGCGCACTCGCCGCGCTCCGCGAAAAGGAGAAGTCCCGGGAGGCGCTGGCGCGCATGATGACGGCGTTCGACCGACGCCGCCGGTTCCTTCACGCCGAGCTGAACCGGATTCCCGGCGTCTCCTGTCTGCTCGCCCAGGGCGCGTTCTATCTCTTTCCCAAGGTGGCCAGCTTTGGCGTCAGTTCGGAGGATTTCTGCGCGCGGCTGCTGGAAAAAGAGAAGGTCGCCGCCGTGCCGGGCAGCGCGTTCGGCGCGGAGGGCTTTCTGCGCCTGAGCTACGCCACCAGTGATGAAATCATTGCCAAAGGCGTGGCCCGCCTCGCCCGGTTCTGCGGAACCCTTTGAGTCGAATGGCCGCCGCCTGCCTCGCTTCGCTGGGAGAGTATCGCCGGGCCGGCCGGCGGCAATCATCCGTTCCGACGGTTTGCGCCGGCCCACCGGCGCCGTACATTGCGCACTGATCGCGTCATCCTAAACATCCTCCATCATGCCCTACACAAATGTGACACCTCCGGCCGGCGACAGGATCACGGCTGACGGCGGGCGCCTGAAAGTGCCCGACAATCCCGTGCTGCCCTTCATCGAGGGCGATGGCACCGGTCCCGACATCTGGCGTGCCTCGGTCCGCGTCTTCGATGCAGCCGTGGAAAGAGCCTACCTAGGACGGCGGAGGATTTCGTGGTTCGAGGTCTACGCTGGTGAAAAGGCCTTCAACAAATTCCAGACCTGGCTGCCCGACGACACGCTCACGGCCTTTCGTGAATACCTTGTCGGCATCAAGGGGCCGCTGACGACGCCGGTCGGCGGCGGCATTCGCTCGCTCAACGTCGCCTTGCGCCAGGAACTCGACCTCTATGTCTGCCTGCGCCCGGTGCGCTATTTCCGGGGCATGGAGACGCCGGTGAAACGTCCCGATCTCATCGACATGGTCATCTTCCGGGAAAACACCGAGGACATCTATGCCGGCATCGAGTACGCCGCGAGCACGCCCGACGCGGCCAAGTTGCTCGACTTTCTCGCCCGGGAGTTTCCGAAAGGCTTTGCCAAGGTCCGCTTCGGCTCCGCCGCGAAGGCGCAGGCATGGCAGCGGCAACTGGAGGGCATCGGCGCCCCGCATCGCGAGGTGGGGGTCGAGGTCGGGATTGGCATCAAACCCGTGAGCTATCTCGGCACCGAACGCCTGGTGCACAGCGCGATCGGCTATGCCATCCGGCAGAAACGCAAGAGTGTGACGCTCGTGCACAAGGGCAACATCATGAAGTTCACCGAGGGCGGCTTCCGCGACTGGGGCTACCGGGTGGCGAAGCAGTTTTTTGGGGCGGTGGAAATCGATGGCGGCCCCTGGTGCCGGATTCCGGAGGGACGGCCCGGCGCGGGCCTCCTCATCAAGGATGTCATCGCCGATGCGTTCCTGCAGCAAATTCTCACGCGGCCGGCGGAGTACGACGTCATCGCCACGCTCAACCTCAACGGCGACTACATTTCCGATGCCCTCGCCGCGCAGGTGGGCGGCATCGGGATCGCGCCCGGCGGCAATATCAACTATGTGACCGGCCATTCCGTCTTCGAGGCCACGCATGGCACGGCGCCGAAATACGCCGGCCAGGACAAGGTCAACCCGGGGTCGCTCATCCTCTCGGGCGAAATGATGCTGCGCTACCTGGGATGGACGGAGGCGGCCGATCTCATCGTCAAGAGCCTCGAGGCAACCATCGATTCCAAGCGGGTCACCTATGATCTTGCGCGCCTCATCCCGGGCTCGACGGAGCTCAAGTGCAGCGAGTTCGCCTCCGAGATGATCAAGAACATGTGACCGGAGCGGAATCGCGCTGCAGCCTCGTGCGAAGGCGGATGCAGCGAAGCCTGCCGGTTCACGAGCCCAAGGGGGCGACTCCCCCGGTCGCGCGCCTCACTTGGCGGCCGTAACCGGAAGATCGTGGGGAACGATGCGCAGGACGTAGTACGTGGCGGGCGTGGTGCCGCCGTTGCGCAGGCCGTGAAAGTCGTTCGCCGCGAAGAACACCATCGAGCCGGGGCCGGCCTGCCGGGTGACGCCATTGACCATCACTTCGAGCGTGCCTTCCTTGATGACAATCAACTCCTCGTCGGGATGCCGGTGCGGTGCGTGGGGCATTTCGCCGGGGTTCACGGTGGTAATGTGACATTCGAGATTGCCGAGCGTGGCGGTCGGAGCGTCGAAGACATCGCGTCGCGCGCCGACCTTGGTCGGCTTGACCACCAGTTGGTTCCAGTCGAACACGCCGGAGCCCAGCTTGGGTTTCGGTGGAGCAGGGGTTTGGGCCAGGGCCATAAGCGCAAGACTGCCGCCAGCCACGAACATGGCCACCAGGAAATGCGTGCGTCCAGGATTCATCATGGGATCGCAGTCTATGGAGCGCGGCTTCCCTGGCAACCCCAGGCGGGGAAATCCCGCACGAACAGGCGGGCATTAATCCGCGCGTTTTGGTTTTGAATCCGGCGCCCGGTGACTCAGGATGGAGTGCTCGCGTCGGTTTGTTCATCGCTTCCCCCAACCCCCCGTCCCATGTCCCTCTACATCGGCATTGATTCAGGCACGCAAAGCACCAAGGCGATCGTGCTGGACCTCGCGCAAAAAAAGGTGATCGCGGAAGCCCGCGCGCCTCACCGGCTCATCGACGGTCTGCCGGTCGGCCACATGGAACAGCACCCCCGGGACTGGACCGCGGCGCTCGACGCGGTGATCCTCGAGGTCGCCGCCAGGGTCGACCGCACCCGGGTCCGCGGCATCGGCGTCTCGGGCCAGCAGCACGGTTTTGTGCCGCTCGACGAGAAGGGGGAGGTGATCCGCCCGGCCAAGCTCTGGTGCGACACGAGCACGGTGGCCGAGTGCGCACTGCTCACGAAAAAACTCGGCGGCGCCAGGGCTGTCATTCGCAGGATCGGACTGCTCTTTCTGCCCGGCTTCACGGCGCCGAAGATTCTCTGGCTCAAGCGTCATGAACCGCAGAACTACCGGCGGCTGCGCCATGTCCTGCTGCCGCACGATTACCTCAATTTTCACCTGACCGGGAATTTTTTCATGGAATGCGGCGACGCGTCCGGCACGGCCCTCATGGACGTGCGCCGGCGCACCTGGTCGAAGGAAGCCGTCGCCGCCATTGACCGGAATCTCGCGGACTGGCTGCCGCCGGTCTCCGGCTCGCACAAGCCGGCCGGCATGCTGCGGCCGGACCTCGCGCGCAAGTACGGTCTTTCGACCGACGTGGTGGTCAGCGCCGGCGGGGGCGACAACATGATGGGCGCCATCGGCACGGGCAATGTCACCCCCGGCGTTGTTACCGCCAGCTTCGGCACGAGCGGCACCATCTACGCGTACTCGTCCAAACCCGTCGTCGATCCGCAGGGCGAGATCGCCGCGTTCTGCTCGTCAACGGGCGGCTGGCTGCCGCTGCTGTGCACCATGAACGTCACGACGGTCACCGAGCAGGTGCGGGCGATTTTCGGCTATGATCATGCGGCGCTCGACGCCGCCGTGGCGGCCGCGCCGGCGGGGGCGGGCGGGCTGGTGCTGCTACCGTATCTCGAGGGCGAACGAACGCCCAACGTGCCGGATGGCTCCGGCGTGTGGCTCGGGCTCAACAAGAATACGCTCCGGGCCGGGCACCTGGCTCGGTCGGCGATGGAGGGAGCGACCATGGGCATGAACTACGGACTGCGCCGGCTGGCCGATCTCGGCGTGAAGGCGAAGGAAATCCGCGTGACGGGCGGCGGCGCCAAATCGCCCGTCTGGCGCCAGCTCATGGCCGACATCTTCGGCGTGCCCGTGGTGGCGATGGTCGAGGACGAAGGCGCGGCGCTCGGCGGCGCGCTGCAGGCCGCCTGGTGTAAGGCGCTCCTCGACGGAGAGAAGGCAAAGCTCCCTGCATTCACCGGTAGCGTTGTCGCCCTGAATGAATCCACCCGGTGCCTGCCGGACAAGGCGCTGGTCGCCCGTTACCGCGAGCTGCAGGCGCTGCAGGACAAACTCAGTCTTGCTTTGCGTCCCGTCTTCCCGGCGCAGCGCAAACTGGCCGGGTCGTGAGCGTTGTGGCTTGCAGCATCCGCCAGCGTGAGACCCGCGCCATGCAATATCCCCGCCACATCCTGAGCGGCCTCCTGGCCTGGGTTGCCCTGGCGGCGACAGCAACCGGGCGCCTCCCTGCTGCTGAGCCGCTGCGACTCGACCTGACGGTCCCGGAAACGCCCGGGCAAACGGGTGACTTCAAGATGGGGACGTCGCGAAGTCCGGACGGACATGAGCTGACGGTCGATGGCTGCAGCCTGTTGCGCGACGGCCGGCGATGGCTGCCGGTCATGGGCGAGTTTCACTATGCCCGCTATGCCGAGCCGGAGTGGCGCGAGGAGCTGCTCAAGATGAAGGCGGGCGGCATCGACCTCGTGGCGACGTATGTCTTCTGGATCTTCCACGAGGAGATCGAGGGCAGGTTCGACTGGTCGGGACAGCGCGATTTGCGCAAGTTTGTGCAAACGTGCGGCGAGGTTGGCCTGCCGGTGGTGGTACGCATGGGACCGTGGTGCCACGGTGAGGTCCGCAACGGCGGGCTGCCCGACTGGCTGCTGCAGAAGGGAGGCGCGCTGCGAAGCAATGATCCCGCCTACCTGGAAAAGGTTCGCATCCTCTACGGCGAAATCGCCGGCCAGTTGAAGGGACAGCTGTGGAAGGATGGGGGGCCGGTGATCGGCGTCCAGTTGGAGAACGAATACCACGGGCCGGCGGAACACCTGCTTACGCTCAAGCGCATCGCCCGCGAAGCCGGTCTGGACGTGCCGCTGTACACCCGGACCGGCTGGCCGGAATTGAGCACGCCGATGCCATTTGGTGAAATCCTGCCATTGTTTGGCGCCTATGCGGAAGGCTTTTGGGATCGCGAGCTGACGCCGATGCCGGGCACCTACTGGCAGGCCTTTAGTTTCGAGCCGATGCGGGCGGACAGCGCCATTGCCACGGACCAGCTCGGCGTGCGCAAGGCCGGGGACGAGAGCAATACGGGCCGCTATCCCTATCTCACCTGCGAGCTCGGCGGCGGGATGATGAACAGTTACCATCGCCGCATCCGCCTCCAACCGGAGGACATCGCATCCGTGGCGATCACCAAGGTGGGTTCCGGCAGCAACCTCCCGGGTTATTACATGTACCACGGAGGGGAGAATCCCGAGGGCAGGTTGTCGACGCTCCAGGAACAGCAAGTCACCCCGCTGACCAACTGGAACGATCTGCCGGTGAAATCGTATGACTTTCAGGCGCCGCTTGGCGAATACGGCCAGATGCGCGATCATTACCACCTGCTGCGACGCCTGCACCTTTTTCTGCATGACTATGGCCCCCTGCTTGCCACCATGCCGGCCCGGTTGCCGTCCGCCCGGCCGGAGGGCAAGAGCGACACCAGCACGCTGCGCTGGTCCGTCCGCAGTGACGGCCAGACCGGCTTTCTGTTTGTCAACAACTACCAGCGGCTTCAACCGATGCCCGCGAAAGAGGGCGTGCAGTTCGAACTGCAGCTGAACGGTGGCCCCCTGTATCTGCCGGAGGAACCCTGCACCATGCCGGCGGACAGCGGCTTTTTCTGGCCATTCAATCTCGATCTGGGCGGCGTAAAGCTGGTCTACGCAACAGCCCAGCCCATCTGCCGCCTCGAGGTCCAAGGCACGAGCTACGCCGTGTTTGCGAAGACCGCCGGGGTTTCCGCCGAGTTCGTCTTCGATGCAGCGGGACTGATGGTGGAATCCGCGAACGGCCACCTGACCATCGCCCATGGGCACATTCACGTGCGAAGGGTCGAGGCCGGTACCGGCGCCGCCATCCGCCTGCGGGACGCCGGTGGCCGGCAGGTCAGCATCGTCCTGCTGGGCGAGGCGGATTCCCTGGCATGCTGGAAAGGCACCTGGCACGGCCGTGAACGCATCTTCCTGACCACGGCCGGACTGATTCTCGACAACGACACGTTGCGCCTAAAGTCCGTCGCTCCCGCCGAGGTGTCGGTGGCGATGCTGCCGGCTCCGGATTCGGTGAAAATCGACGGGGTAGAGGCCGTGAGCAAAGCCGATGGCGTCTTTCGACGCTTCAACGTGTCGCCCGATCCCGTGGGACAGGTCCACCTAAAACTGGAACCGGGGCAACCCGCCGGACCCGCCCGAACCATTCCCCTTGGCCATGCCAAGGTTGCCGAGGCGCCCGGGGATGCCGATTTTGCCCAGGCCGCGGTCTGGCGGGTGAAGCTGCCCGAGAACCTGGACCCGAATCGCGAGCTCCTGCTGCGAGTGCATTACATCGGCGACGCAGCCCGGGTGTATCTCGACGGCAGGCTGCTGACCGACGACTTCTACAATGGAAATTCCTTCGACATCGGCCTGAAGCGGTATGCGCCCGGCATCCATCACCAGGAATTGCTGGTGAAGATCCTGCCTCTGCAACAGGCCGCGCCAATCTACCTCGCCGCGGACGCCTGGCCGGACTTCGCCGGCGACAAATGCGTGGGGGCGCTCTCCGGGATCGATGTGCTCGAGATGCAGACGGTGGAACTCAAATA
>PLMW01000022.1:40522-42242 GCA_003142615.1 Opitutia bacterium
GGTTACCGTGTGCTCGGAGTCGATGTGTCGTCCGCCATGATCCGCCTGGCCCGGCGGAAGGCGCCGAAGGCTAAATTTCGCGTGGCATCCTGCTATATGTTCAACCTGCCTCGATGTGACGCCATCGTGGCGGTGGGCGAATGCCTCAATTACATGTCAACGGGCCCGATGCAGCATGGTCGGGCACTGGCGGCTTTCATCCATCGCGCGGGCGCGGTGCTCCGGCCTGGTGGCATCCTCCTGTTCGATTTTCTGGAGCGCGGTCCGGGCCGTCCACGGCAGCGCACCCATCAGGCCTGCGGCGCCGACTGGGCGGTGCTGGTTGATATCAGTGAAAAGCAGCCGGTGATCACCCGGCGGATCACAGCGATCCGTTTTGCGGCCGGCCGCTGTCGCTGCTCGCAGGAATGCCACCGGCAATGCCGGCTATCGCGCCGGCAAGTCGGACAAGCGCTGCGCGCCGCCGGCTTCATCGTGACCTTTCACGATGGCTACGGAGGGATGCATCTCCCCCCGGGACACGCCGTTGCCGAGGCGCTCAAAACATTTCACTGAAATCCCTGAGTCCCATGGCCGGCCTTGCTTTCCATCCAGTTGAAGTATTCCGCCGTCAGGCCGATAGCATCGTTGCCACGGCGGCCGCTAGCATCGAGCGCCTCCTGGGCGCGGTGAAGATTGACCATATTGGCGCCACGGCGATTCCGGGTGCCTTGACCAAAGGGGACGTCGACGTTCTGGTGCGCGTCCCGCGGGAGGATTTTCCGCCGGCGGTCGCGGCCTGCAAGGAGCGCTATGCCATCCACCAGCTGGAGAATTGGAACAACGACTTTGCCAGCTTCAAGGACGAGATCACCTTCTCCCTGCCGCTTGGCATCCAACTGGTGGTTCAGGATTCCGGGGCGGACTTCTTTCGCTACCTGCGCGACCGGTTGCGGGCGGATCCACGGCTGCTGACCGAGTACAACCAGCTCAAGACCCGCCACCAGGGAGGCAAACCGGAAGCTTACTGGCGGGCGAAGAATCGCTTCTTCGAACGGGTGCTGGCCGAACGCCCGCCCAATCCCGTCTAACGCGAGATCGGCTGCTTCCGTGCCGTACCGAAGATTTCAACTGACAATGCCCGGCCGGCCACGCGGCAACCCCGATACATGCCGGAGGTGTTGAAGGGCATGGCAACGTTGCCGTGGCGGTCGATCGCCACCAGCCCGCCGGTGCCGCCGAGCCTGGCCATCTGGCGCATCGCCTCGGCGGCGGCATCCGCGAGAGAGAGGCCCTTGTATCCCATCAGCGCGGAGACGTTGTGTCCAAAAACCGAGCGGATGAAAAATTCGCCGTGGCCGGTCGCCGAGAGCGCGCAGGTCGCGTTCTTGGCGTAGGTGCCGGCGCCGATGATGGGTGAGTCGCCTACGCGGCCGTACTGCTTGTTGGTCATGCCGCCGGTCGAGGTGCCGGCCGCGAGATTGCCGTGACGGTCGAGCGCCGCGCAGCCAACGGTACCGTATTTGTTGTCATCGACGGTGGCAAAAGTGACCCGCGTGGGGCGCGCCTTGGGCCGGCCGGCCGGCCTTCTTTCGAGCTTGCGTGCCAGTGCAAGCTGCCGTCTGCGCCGCTCGGTCTGGAAGTAGGCGTTGGGCACGAATTCGTAGCCTAGCTGCCGGGCGAACACCTCGGCACCGTCGCCAATAAGCATGATGTGCGGAGTGCGCTCCAGGACATCGCG
>PLMW01000047.1 GCA_003142615.1 Opitutia bacterium
CGGCGGCTAAACGAGCTGGGATTTCTTGGCACGTAGTTTCTTCTGACGGCAGAACTGACCTGCTGTGCCTGCCGCCAGAGGCGAGCGCGGAGGCGCCGGCCGCGCCTTAGACGTAGATCAAACATTTTGGTGAGGCGGCGGTCCTTCAAGGTATTCATTCCGCCGGCCTCATCGGGGCTCGCGCGGAGTCGTTTCCCGAACGGGCCTCAGAGGGTCGGGGCGGTTTCTCGTCATTTCCGCCCTCCTCACTAGGGCCGTCCAGCAATGGGCGGCCCTTTTTATTGTGCCCATATGGGGCCGCCAGATTCGCATGGCGGAGCGACGGTCGATGGCCCGTTCCGGCCGAAGGGCACCCCGAAAGTACGATTTTTGAGCGTATAATTTGACGGAATTGGCGCGGGGTCTTGAACGGGAGTGTCTGGAGCGATGGGGCCAAACCCACGTGGAAGTAGCTCGGGGAACTCGGACGAAGTGTCAGCAACCGCAATCTCCAACTTTCCACGTTTATGGATAATTCTCAAGATACCGTGATCACCGAAGAAAACCTTCGGGAGATCGTCACCGCGTCCGTCAAGGCCGCACTCCCCTCGAACCCCACCGCCGAGCAGGTGAAGGCCATCGTGGTCGATGCGCTGAAGAACACGCGCACGCCCTCGCGCATGGAGCACGAAGATCGCTCTGCGGAGATCGAGTACCCGATCTCGCACCGCTCCGGCAATCTCTCGATCGCCGAGAAGCAGCTCCTCAATGTCTGTATGAAAAAGGAGCAGGATGCCGACATCCCCGAGTCCATGCTGAAGGACGCAGATCGGCGCGGCCTGCACGCCGAAAAGAAATTCATCGAGCGGCTGGGTCGCAAGGACTTCACCGCGGGCGGCACCGGGGCCGGTTCCGACTTCATGAACTTCAGCCTGTCGAGCAATCTGTATCAGCGGCTGTACCTCGCGAGCGAACTCGCGCAGCGCATGGCCGCCCAAGAAATACAGATGCCAACGAACCCGTTCAGCCTGCCGCTGGCGACGACTCGCCCGCGGTTCTGGTCGGGCGTGGCGGAAATGGCCGCTCCGTCCGGTTCAAACCCCGGCACCGCCCGCCCGGTGTTAACAGCGCAGAAATTGACCGGCATGGTGCCGTACAGCGACGAAGCGGACGAGGATAGCATCATCGCCATCCTCCCGTTGCTGATGAAGCA
The DNA here is from genome assembly GCA_003142615.1 of Opitutia bacterium. Lineage (GTDB taxonomy): Bacteria > Verrucomicrobiota > Verrucomicrobiia > Opitutales > Opitutaceae > Fen-1467. Next base: position 1,193 of record PLMW01000047.1, read on the forward strand.
ACTCGGTGATGCTGCGGCCGAGGCGTATGAAACAGCGGTTATCAACGGCGATACCCTGAACGGTGCCTCCGGGGCGATGGACGTGTCCGGTGCGGCCGGTGATCCGGTCAATATGTGGGACGGCATTCGCAAGCTCGCGCTCGCGCAGGCCGCCCTGAAGGTGTCACTCGCTACGGGTGGCATCTCTGCCGCCAACATCGGTGCCATGCGCAAGGCACTTGGAAAATGGGGTGTTGTTCCCTCGGCTCTCTTGATCGTTGCCGGGACGAACGGCTACAACGATCTCGTTTTACTACCTGAGACGCTCACTGCGGAGAAGGCCGGAGGCCGTGACGCCGCCCGGATCTTCACCGGCCGGGCTCCGAGCCTGTTCGGCATCGACATCGTGCCCTCCGCACACAACCGCGAAGACCTGAACGCCTCGGGCGTGTACGACAACAGCACCACGACCAAGGGTTCAATCCTCATGCTCCACCTGCCGAGCTGGATTCCGGGGGTGCGCCGGGGTTTCGTTGCCGAAACTTGGAGAGATCCGAGGGCCGGAGCGAATTACGTGGTGGCGGCCTTCCGAAGAGCTTTCATACCAATGGAATCTCTCGCGAACACGAAAGCGGCCGTCGTCGGCTACAACTACAGTAGTTAGTGGATGACAGTCTGATTTGAGGCCCGCCTCCGAAAATCGGGGGCGGGCTTTCCTACCAAACGAAGGAAAAAATGGACGCCACCCCCAGCCGTACCGGTGCCAAGCGCGGAGCCAAGCCCGGCCCCAAACGCAACGCAGTGCAGAAAGCCGCCGATCTAGCCCTGATGGAGCAGCTCGCCTTGAGGGGTACATCGCAGGCTCAGATCGCTTCAGCGATTGGGGACAAGCACGGTCGCAAAATATCGAGGCAGATGGTGTCCTACACTTTACTGAAGCTCGCGAAGAGCTGGGAAGAGGCCGCAGCCGAATCGCTCCGTGCGACACGCGCAAAGGCTTTTCGGAAATTGGATCTGACAGAGGCGGAGGCTTGGGCGGCTTGGGATCGATCACGGGGAGGGAAAGAGGTCGGCAATCCTGCGTTTCTCAAAACGATCCTCGATGTTCACGACCGTCGTGCGCGACTCGCCGGACTCGACGTGCAACGCACGGAGATCAGCGGCCCCAACGGCTCGCCAGTTCAGCTTGAAGCCGCCAGCCCACTCGCGCCGCTCACTGATAAGGACAAGGTTGAGTTGCTGCGCCGCCACCTTGCTCGATTGGAGAGCACCGTGCGGGAGCGCGAGAAGACCGAGGCCCCGGCCGCGCCAGCCGGATGATCTCATGGACAGCGCCGCTCCAGTCTACCCGACCGACGATGACGCGCTGCGCATGGCGTGCACCGACAGCCTCATCACGTTCGCGGAGTTGGACCCGAATTATAGAGCCGCGGCTCTCCACCGGCTCCTCGCACAGAAACTGGAGCAGGTGTACCGGCGTGAGATCCGGCGTCTTGCGATCAGTTGTCCTCCTCGAATGGGGAAGAGTCTCTTGGCCTCCGCCAAGTTCCCCGCTTGGGCGCTGCACAAGACCCCACGGCTCGAAATAATTGGCACCTCCTACAGTGCAGAGCTTGCCGAGCAGTTCAGCCAGAAAGCGAAGGGCGTTCTCACATCTCCGCCGTACGCCCAGCTCTACCCGGCCATCCTTGATCCAACACTGGATCGGGCGCGGGAGTGGAAGACCAAGGAGGGGGGCCGCTACTTCGCGACGGGTGTGGGTGGCGGACTTACTGGTCGGGGCTGTGACATCCTACTGCTTGATGACGTTGTGAAAAATCGCGACGAAGCCGATTCCGAGACGCTGCGCGAATTGCTTTGGGGCTGGTACATCAGCACAGCCCTGACCCGGCTCGCGCCTGACGGCGTGGTGATCGTCATCGGTACTCGTTGGCATGAGGATGATCTAATAGGCCGCCTCACGAACCCCGAGCGTGTGCGCCAGCTAGAAGACGCTGGTCACGGCGCGAAGTTTGAGGTGTTGAATCTCGAAGCCATCTGCGAGAACCCGGAGACAGACCCGCTGCATCGGAAGCTCGGCGAATCACTGTGGCCTGAGCGATGGCCAGTCAAAAAATTGCTCGAGATCAAAGCGGACATCGGATCTCGCGAGTTCGCTGGATTGTATCAGGGCCGCCCGGCTGCTCCGGGTGGAAATCTGTGTGACATCTCGAAGATCCAGTTCATCGAACGCGCTGAGGTGCCGACCGGCTTGCGAATTGTTCGCGGCTGGGACTGTGCCCTTGGGGTCGCGGCCCATAACGACTATTCGTGCGGCGCGTTAGTCGGAGTCGACCCCGCGACCGGCAACACCTACCTGCTCGGAATGAGCCGCGGTCGGCGGCGCTGGCCGGAACAGAAAGCCCTGATCATTGGACTTGCAGAGCAAGAAGCCGAGACCGTCTGGAAGATCGCGTTTGAGACGGCGGCCGCATGGTCCACCTGTCACGACGAACTCAAACAAGCTCTGCGCGGGAGGGTTCGCGTCGAAGCCGTGTTGCCGACAGTAAGCAAGGAGGCTCGCGCCCAGCCTTGGCTGAACCGCGTGGACGCCGGACAGTTCTTTGTCGTGCGCGGGCAGTGGAACGCCGATTTCATCAGCGAACTGGAGCAGTTTCCGAACGGCCGTCACGACGATCAGGTCGACGCGGTGAGTATCGCCTACCAGATCGCCGGGAAAAAGCCGCAGGTTATCTGTGTAGCCTGAACAATTTGAGGACGGGGTTCCTATCGGTTTCATGTCCCTGCCCTCCCCTGCGAGGGCCACTTCTCGGACGGAGCGGCCCTCTTTTTTCAAGGCCATTTTGGGCTAGACCCGAGTCGGTGAGTTGGCACAACGGCGTGCTGGCATGATGCAAGGTTTTGCACCTGAAACGCTCATCCCTGATCCTTGGCCCGCAGCCACAGACCCGGCATGGCATTTCGTGAGTAGTCGAATTCTTCGCCACTTCATCTATGCGATGAGTTACCCGATGCGCATGGCCGGTCAGCAGCCGCCCGTGAGTAGCAGACTGCGCTTGGCGCACCCCGATGACGAGGAGATGATCGAGCAGCTACGGGCGATCAATAACGGCGAGATGCCGGAGGAATACGACCCCGAGACCGGCCGCGCCTTCCCCCGGCCGCGCGTATGGCGCTGGGAATGCGAGTGGGTGCCAGTCTGGATCATCGAACTCCCGGCGTGACCGTGAAGGCCGCGCCAGCTCCAAGCAGTCGGTAACAGGATTGACCCCGTTTTCGCGGAGTGCTTGGTTCGTCGATCATGAAAAAGCTCTTCCGGCTGCTTTTTCTCGTCCTCTTGATGTTGGCTGTGGGGCTGGTGGCCAAGGACGTTTCCGTGAAGGGCTACTACCGGAAAGACGGAACCTACGTTGCCCCTTATCACCGCACCTCGCCGAACAACACGAAGAACGACAACTATTCGACGGAGGGCAACATCAACCCGTACACCGGGAAGCCCGGCACCAAACCCCGAGATCCCCCCGCCGATGCACCGGCCGCCCCGGCTCAGGCAGCACCAAGCGAAGCCGAGAAGACCCCAGAGGCCCCAGCGAACGTCTCCCCGGCGATGACCCGGAAAGATCGTTGGCACAGTCTGAACAGCAAGATGGAGGCGGCCGACGTGGAGAAACTCCTTGGAAAGCCTGAGACCACGGAGCAGGCCACCCTGCTGACGTGGAAATACCCTGACGGTGAGGTCGTCTTCGCAAACGGTCACGTCCTAGGCTGGCGACAGAGCAGCGACTCCACGGCTGACGCCAGCGAACGCCAATGACACTCGCAGCAAAAAAGGGACTGGTCTTGGGGCTGAAAATGCTGCCGGTCGTCATCTCGGTTATCAGCCTGATCTTCGCGGGCTTGGCGTTTCATCGGCAGACAGTCGAGTCAGAGATGCAGCTCTGGAACTCGCTCCGCAGGGAGTTCGATCGCGACATGAAGAAAGAGCGCAAGGCGTGTGGCGCGGCGTTCGAGAAGGGGGATCTGCAAGCCCAGTACGGCCCCGTGATGGACTTCTTCGAGACCGTTGGGTTTCTGGTGCACAGCGGGCGAATCCACGACGATCTGTTCGACAACACTTGGGGTTATTATTTCTCCGGGTATTTTCAAGCGACCAAGCCGTTTATGGTCGAAGAAAGAAAGCGAGATCCATCCACTTACGAAGAAGTGTTTTGGCTGGCCAAGAGGTTCCCGGCAGACCGGGGTTTAACCACGCCCGACGATCTGAAGGCATTTTTCGAGGACGAGAAGAACCTCCCCGAGTGAGTGTGGCTACTCGACAGCGGAGCCTCACCTCGTTAACCATCGCGGCATGAGCACACCCGCCCGACCGAAGCTGTTCACTGCCGCGCTGGAGAACCTGATGCAGACCAGCGGCGTGAACCAAGTCGAACTGGCCCAGCGCACGGGCATCGCGATCAGCAGGATCAACAACTACCTCAAGGGTCACTATCGCACGATCAAACCCCCACACGTCGGCGCGATCGCGGAAGCCTTGGGCGGTGGAGCGGCCGGCGGGGTACTGGTCGAGGCATATCTCTTCGACCTGCTCCCGGACTCGTGCCGGGGTCTCATCGAAGTCCGTTGGCCCGGAATGAAGACCGGCGAACGGTGGGCCGTGCCAACCAAAGGACTCAGCCGGGCGTTCGCTGGCCAGCTCGAAGACCTGTATCGGCTCTGCGCATCGAGTGCCAAGGTCCGCCAGCGCACGGCCGAATGGATCGCCTTGATGCGGGAGACGAAGGGCTGACGCCATATGCCGAATCCACAGCTCACCCCAGTTCAGAGAGAGAAGCTCTTCGCCCCGCTATTCAATCGCGTCCTAAGGGAGCTGGCCGACACGTCCTGCGGCGACGTGCGACTCCACTGGGCACTTCGAAGAAAGCTCGCCAAGGAGCTGACCTATCTGGAGCGGGGCACGCCCACGCATCGAAAGCGACTCAAGGCCAAGAAATACTCGGAGCAGTGGGCGCTCTGTGCGATCTGCGGACGAGTGCTGCCGTACAAGAACACGGAGTTGGACCGACTCGACGCCTTCGGCGGCTACACGGAAGCGAACACGCGTTTGGTTCATCATGCCTGCCATATTGCAGACCAGAAACGGAAGAAGTACGCCTAGGTTCAAACGGGCTATGCCCGCCATCACAGTGAGGGGAGATCGCCAAGCGTGGGGCAGCAGACGCGGCGCTGCGGGCATAATCTCGCCAGACAGAAACCGCGTAAGCGAATTGGTCTAGGAATTGGACCCTTGCCGGGCTTGACGTGCGACGGTCCGCCGTTGCGTTTCTGTTGCAGAAATACAGACGCATTTAAGCGTTTTGGTGCGTTTCTGTGCGTCTCCTTACCTATGAGAATTCTACTTCAGAGGGTAGTTCTTGGATTGCTAAACCGTTGACGGGGTTAAACCCGTCCGGGGGTTCGAATCCCCCTCTCTCCGCCAGCCTTCGCTCTGCGAGCTACGGCTCGGTGTAGCCAGCTCTTTCACGGAGCCGGCTCTACGTTTCCACGCGGGCTGTTGCCTGCGGATTTTTCACCTGGCCTTGAGCAGGAGCACGGGCACGCTGACGCTGTGCCGCACTCGTCTGGATGTTGACCCGAGAAACAGGTCGGCCAGGAAGCGGTGTCCGTGAGTGCTCATCGCCACCAAGTCGCAGCTTTTTCCCCGAACCCACTTGACGATTTGTTCGCCCGGTTCGCCGAAAGCCAATTCTGCCTCGGTCGGGATGCCCGCGGATTGAAACTCGGCTTGCAGATTCTGCAGATACGCCGTGTCTTCGGCGATCTCGGGGCTGACCGCGTCGGCTCCATAGGTTCGTGCCGCCCAGCCATCGGCCACGTGAAGCAATACGACCCGGCTGTGCAGAAGGTCCGCGAGTTTTTTGATGTGCTCAACGATTGCCCGGTCGGTCGGGGTGCCGTCCAATGTCACGAGAATGGTTTTATACATGCGTCATCCTTTCCTGCCATGCAGCCTTCATCCACCCGTGATGACATGCCATGCCGATTTTAACGAGTCCGGCAGTCCCCAGATGTCCAAGGCGGTAATCAATAGAGCACTTCCCCAACCGGCCACCAGCAGAAACCAGCCGTTTTTCCATGCTCCCATCCTTTTGCGGGAACTGGTGAAATGCAGAAGTGGAAACATGGCGAACGGGAGCTGCAGGGCCAACACTACCTGGCTGAGCGTCAGCAGGTCATTCACGCTGCTGTCGCCGCGAATCCCGATGATGAGGACCGCCGGGATGATGGCGAGCATCCGGGTGATGAGCCGCCGCAACCAGGGTTTGATCCTCCAGTGCATGAAGCCTTCCATCACCACCTGCCCGGCCAGCGTGCCGGTGACGGTGCTGGCTTGGCCGCTCGCCAGGAGCGCCACCGCAAATAACGTGCTCGCCACGGCCGTTCCCAACAGCGGCGCGAGCGTCAGGTACGCAATGCGAATCCAATCGCTGCCGGGGCTGAACGAGACGACCTGGTCGCCAGCCACCGTTACGCTGGTCTTGCCGTAAAAAACCATCGCCGCCAGCACCATGATGGCCGCGTTGACGAAGAAGGCAATGGTCAGGGCCGTGGTTGAGTCGATGGTGTTAAACCGAATGGCACTGCGTACGGACGCTTCGTCTTTTTGGAGCTTGCGGCTCTGCACCAGAGCCGAGTGCAGATACAGGTTGTGGGGCATGACGGTGGCCCCGATGATGCCGATGGCCACGTAAATCATCCCCGATTGACGAAAGCCCGGGGTGGCCAGGGCCCGCCCCATCTCCCAGAAGCTGAGCTGGGTCTGCGGGAGGACGAAAATCTCAATAAAATAGCACGTGGCGATCGTGGCCACCAGTACCAGAACCACCGCCTCGATGATCCGCATGCCGAACCGCTGCAGGCCCAAGAGCAGCAATACGTCCAATCCCGTGATGATGACCGCCCAGAGCAGCGGAATATGGAACAAGAGGTTGATGGCAACGGCGCTGCCGAGCACCTCGGCCAAGTCACAGGCCCCGATGGCGAGTTCGCAGAACAACCAGTTGGGCCAGCGAGTCCAACGCGGATACCAGTCGCGGCAGCATTGGGCGAGGTCCTTTCCAGTCACCACGCCCAGACGTGAAGAGATGACCTGCATGAAGATCGCCATCAAACTGGCGAGGCCGACCACCCACAGGAGTGCGTATTTGAACTGCGCACCGCCCGCCAGATCAGTGCCCCAGTTGCCCGGGTCCATGTAGCCGACGCTGATGAGAATGGCCGGTCCGACGAACGCCCGCCATTGCTGCCAGAAGCCGGCTTGAGGGGGGGGCACGTCCACGCTGCCGTGGATCCCTTCAAGCGACAGGTGGCTGGCAGACGGTGGCGCGGCAGGCGTGATGTCGGCCGATTCTTTTGGCCTTGTCTCCAATATGTAGCCATGGCTACAAGCAGGCTGTCGGCTTGTCAAGAGACTTCCCTTTTCCTGCCGTTGGCGTATGAATCGTCCCGTGGCCAGGTCAGCCAAAACCCGTCCCGCCCAGCACAGGGTCAGTCTCCAGCGCACCCGGGAGGAAAACGCCCAGGAGACCGCCCAGGACTACGTGGAGATGATCGCCGAGCTCATTGCCGCGACAGGGGAGGCGCGAGTGACTGATCTCGCCCGTCGGCTGGGCGTAACGCATGTCACGGTCAACCGGACGATTCAGCGCCTCCAACGGAATGGCTTGGTCACCGCCCTCCCTTATCGTTCCATTTTCCTCACCGACGCCGGGCGGAAACTCTCGGAGGAATCGCACCGCCGTCACGAGATCGTCGGCGCCTTCCTCAAATCGCTCGGCGTGCCTGACGCCATCGCCCACGCGGATGCCGAGGGCATGGAGCATCACGTCAGCCAGGAAACCCTCGACGCGTTCGTCAAACACCTCGCTCGCCGCGGCCGGCCTCAGCCGCCGCCCTGACGCAGAGACGGGGCGAAGTTCGGCCTTGTCTCGCCCTTCCCCGGATCGCCACACTGCCGCGCGATGTCGAAGTCCTTCGCCCGTGTCGTGTTCGCGGTCACTACGGCGTTTTTCGCCGTGTTTTTCCTGTGGCCGGTCCTGCAAATCCTGAAGGGCGGCTTTATCGACGCCGACGGGCACCTCACCTTTGCCTTCCTGGCCGCGGTGCTCGTCAATCCCCTCTATCTCGGCGGCCTGAGAAACTCCTTCCTGCTCGCGGTCGCCACGACGGCGCTCGCGCTGCTCGTCGCGCTGCCGCTCGCCTTCGTCTTTGACCGCTATCGCTACCCCGGCAAGGGCCTGCTGGCCTCGCTGGTGTTGATCCCGATGATTCTGCCGCCGTTTGTCGGCGCCATTGGCATCAAGCAGATTTTCGGACAGTACGGCGCGCTCAATGCGCTGCTCATCGCCGTGGGGGCGCGTCCGCCCGGCTGGACGTTCGACTGGTTCGCGGTCAGCCAGTTTTGGGGCGTCGCCCTCGTCGAGGCACTCAGCCTCTACCCCATCATCTACCTCAATGCCGTCGCGGCGCTGGCCAACATCGATCCCGCGATGGAGGAGGCGGCCGAAAACCTCGGCTGCACCGGCCTGCGGCGCTTCTGGCGCATCACCCTGCCACTGATGAAGCCGGGGCTGTTCGCCGGCGGCACCATCGTTTTTGTCTGGACGTTCACCGAACTCGGCGTGCCGCTCATCTTCGACTACGCGCGCGTGACGTCGGTGCAGATTTACCATGGGCTGAAGGACATCGGCGACAACCCCTTCCCGTATGCGCTCGTCGTCATCATGCTGGCCAGCACCGTGCTCATTTACGCCCTCGGCAAGGGCCTGTTTGGCCGGGACAGTTACGCCATGATGGCCAAGGCCACGAGCACCGGCGGCGCGAAAACCCTGCCCCCCCTGCGCGCCTGGTTCTGCACGGCGCTCTTTGCGGGAGTGACGCTCGTCGCCATCCTGCCCCACCTCGGCGTGGTCCTCGTCGCCTTTTCCAGCAGCTGGCACGCCACGGTGCTGCCGCACCACCTGACCCTCGACAACTTCCGGATGGCGCTGGGCCACGACCTCACCGTGTCGGCCATCGCCAACAGCCTCAAATACGCCAGCGTCTCCACCGTCGTCGACCTCGTGCTCGGCATTGCCATCGCCTACGTGGTCGTGCGCACGCGCCTCGCCGGCCGGCAGGTCCTCGATTTCCTCGCCATGCTGCCGCTGGCCGTGCCTGGCCTCGTGCTGGCGTTTGGCTTTCTCGCCATGAGCCAGGACGGCCGGCTGTTTGCCTTTCTCAACCCGGTCGACAATCCCACCACACTGCTGATCATCGCCTATTCCGTGCGGCGCCTGCCCTACGTGGTGCGCTCGGCCGCCGCGGGTTTCCAGCAGACGAGCGAAACGCTCGAGGAGGCCGCGCAAAATCTCGGCTGTCCACCGCTCAAGGCGGCCATCAAGGTCACGCTGCCGCTCATCATGGCCAATCTCATCGCCGGCGGTCTGCTTGCCTTTGCCTTTGCCATGCTCGAGGTGTCCGACTCGCTCGTGCTCGCTCAAAAGCAGGTGTTCTATCCGGTCACCAAGGCCATCTTCGAGCTGTTCCAGCTGCTGGGCGACGGCCGTTTCCTCGCCTCGGCCCTCGGCGTGTGGGCGATGGTCTTCCTCGGCGTGACCATCACCGGCATGAGCCTGCTGCTCGGCAAGAAGCTCGGGGCGATTTTCCGGGTGTGAGCGGAACGGCCCGGCAGAAGGCGGCGGCCGGCCGCCTCAGACCTGGCAGCGGGGGCAGATGAACGAGGCGGTGGCGCCGGCGCGGATCTTTTGAATGACGGTGCCGCACTCCGGGCAGGGTTTCCCCTCCCGGTAGCCGACCAGGAAGTCCCTGAAGCCGCCGCCCCGATGGTAGAGGTCCTTTTCGAAGGCGAGGCCGCCGAGCCGGGTGGCGCCGGCGAGGTTGGTGACAATGGTCTGATACAGGGCGAAGCGCTCGTCTTCGCTGATCTTCGCAATCGGGCGGTTGGGATGCAGGCGCGCCTGGAAGAGGATGTCCTGAATGTAGACGTTGCCGATGCCGGCCACCTTGCTCTGGTCCATCAGGAGCGCCTTGATCGAGCCGCGCCGGCCCTCCAGCAGGGCATGAAAACACTCGTAGGTGAATTCGGCGCGATCGAGCGGATTCAACCCGAGAAAGCTCGTCATCTTGTGCCTGGGCGGCTCCGCGTCGGGCAGTGCGTGGGCGTAGCCGAACCACCAGAAACGGATCGTAAGGCAGGACCGGTCGGCGAAGTCGATCTTGAGCTGGTAGCGCTCGGGCCGCGCGGCGCCCGGCTTGTGCAACAGGAGGTCGCCGCCCATGCCCAGGCTGAGCAGGAAGGTCGCCCCGGAATCAAGATGCGTGAAGATCCATTTGCCACGCGAGGTGATGCGGTCGATGGTCCGGCCGCACAGCAGGCTCGCAAACACCCGTCGGGAGACATTGAGGCATTTGGGTTGCCTGACCTCGACCTTCACGATCCTCCGGCCGCAGAGGGCGCGGCACATCTGGCGGGCGAGGTGGTGGATCTCGGGCAGTTCGGGCATGGAGATGGTCCTTTCCGGATTCGGCGGCTTTCCAGGCCGGGCCGTGTCGATGACCCGGCTGGCGACAAAGTGGAGCGCGTCATCCTTAACGCGCCACGATTTCACAGTCCATCCGGTTTGCCGGAGTCTGCGGGAAATATTGCGGTTTAAAACCAGCGGGTGAGTCGAGTCGCGCTGATGCTCAACGCCAGCACGCCGGCGCCGAGCGCCGCGGTGAAAAGAAAGTAACTGCCGCCCTGATGAAGGCCCAGCACGGTGATGAGCGCCGGGGAGAAGCCGGCGAGAATGCGCCCGAGGTTGTAGGCCGCGCCGGAGAGCATGGTCCGGTATTCGCCGAAGACTTCGTTGAAAAACGCGCCCATCAGGCCAAACGGAATGCCGTTGAGCAGCGGCAGCACGAGCGCGAAGGCGAGCGCCCGCTGCGGCCAGGGGCTGGTCCATGCCCACACCGAAAGGCCGATCAGCGCCGCCGCATAAATGGCGAGGGCGCGTCCCACGCCCTGCCGCCGCACCACCCAGGCCCCCGCCAGCATGCCCGGCACCACGTTGCACCAGAAAAACACCGTATAAACGACCGACTGAGGGAGATCCTTCGCATAGAACACATTGATGGTGCCGCTGGCGATGGTCAGACTCGCAATGCCAAAACAAACGGCGAACGGCACGGCATTCTCGCGCAGCGCCCGAGCACCAGTCCGGTCGAAAGTCGAAGGTCGAAGACCGAAAGCCGTCTGAGATATGCTGCGTGAGCCTTCGGCTTTCGACTTTGGACTTTCGACTTCTTTTGCCAGCACTCTCCATCGCACGAGCGACAGGATTGCGACGGGCACGATCGACGCCGCAAACAGCCACCGCCAGCCCCATGCCGGCAACAGGTAGATTCTCGCCAAGGCGGCCAGCAGTCCTCCCAAAATCGCCAGCTGCAGCAGCGCCGCGAAGCGGTAGCGCGTCGTGCGGTCCACCCGCTCCGCCAGATACGTGTGGCTGATCCCCCACTCCGCGCCCAGTGCGAGCGAGGCGAGCAGCCGGAACCCCAGCACGCTGGCGAAACTCCACGCCAGGCTGAGACCTGCGATGCCGAGCACATAAACGCTAAAAACGGCGAGCATCATCCTTCCGCGGCCAAACCGGTCCGCCAGCCAGCCGAAGCCCAGCGCGCCCAGCCCCACGCCCGCGAGTCCCGCGAACTGCAGCGTGTTGCTTGCCCCCGGCGTCAGCGTGAAGTGCCCCGCCAGCACCTTCTCCAGATAGACAAACAGGTAGAGATCGTAGTAGTCGAAGAGCAGCCCGATGAACGCCGTCCAGTAGATGCGCGCAGGGGAGGACTGGCTGCCGGGGTTGCCCATGGATGACACACGAAGGGCTTTGTGTCCGAATGTTGTCAAGCCGCCGGGCTGTCCCGCCGGCGCGGGATCGGCGGCCGTGATTTTACAAATGGCGGAACCTACCTAAAATAAGGTGCGCGGAATGATCGCGTCCGGCCTCACCGGGTGCGACATACCATCACTGCCCCGCTGCGGCCTCTGCCGCCCCCCTATCATGCCAAAAAACATCGTCATCTGTTGCGACGGCACGGGCAACGAGTTCGGCCCGACCAACACTAATGTCGTCAAGCTGTTCGAACTGCTTCAGAAGGATCCCCTCACGCAGGCCGCCTATTACGACCCCGGCGTCGGCACGCTCAGCGCGCCGGGCTTCATCTCCGCCCCGGCCAAGGTCTTCACGAAATTGCTCGGCCTCGCCTTCGCGCTGGGCCTCACCGGCAACATCGAGGATGCCTACCGTTACCTGATGGACCGGTACCAGGACGGCGACCGCATCTACCTTTTCGGCTTCAGCCGCGGGGCCTTCACCGTCCGCGCCCTCGCCGGCATGCTCCACAAGTGCGGCCTCCTCCAGCGCGGCAGCGAGAACCTGATCCCCTACGCCTCGAAGATGTACCGGCACGGATCGAAAGCGCTGGCCGCGGACTTCAAGCAGACGTTCTCCCGAAGCTGCCCGGTGTACTTCATCGGCGTGTGGGACACGGTGAAATCGGTCGGCATCATCCGGCACCGCAGGTTTCCCAACTCCACGCTCAATCCGGAAGTCGCCCACGCGCGGCACGCTATTTCGATCGACGAGCAGCGCAGCCAGTACCGTCCCAACCTGTGGTCGCATGAACCGAACCAGGACGTGCGCCAGGTGTGGTTTGCCGGCGTGCACAGCGACATTGGCGGCGGCTATGTGTCGGCCGGGCTTTCGCACGTGGCGCTGCGCTGGATGCTGCGGGAGGCGATTGGCCACGGGCTGCTGGCCGACCTGCCGGCTCCGGACGTTTATCCGGCCGATCCGCTGGGCGAACTGCACAATCCGCTCCTGCCGATCTGGTGGATCCTGGGCTGGTGGCGCCGGTTCATTCCCGACAAGGCCATGGTGCATGAGAGCGTGCGGTCGCGCATTGCCGCCCGACCAGACTACCGTCCCCCCAACCTCGCCGCCGCGAAAGACCTGACTTACGTGTCGTAAGGCCACGCCGGCTTTCATCCCCGGGGCGCACCTGCGCGCCGTCCGTGAACGCGGATCACCCTGAAAACAAAACCGATCCAGCCATGAACCTCGCCAACCTGGACAGGAAAGAAATCCTGAAGCACTACCCGTATGTCGCCGTGCTCGACAAACCAGGGGCAAATGTCGACCACATCGGCGGCGTGTACGCATCGGTGATTGGATTCGCCGCGCCGAAGCGAGGACCTACCCCGGGACAGACCATCAAGCCCGCGAGTTCACCGAAAATGATCGTGCCCAGGCGCGCCTTCATCCTGCATGAGGCCACGACGGATGTCGGCTGGGGAAAAGTGATGCATCCATAAAAACACCCGCCGCCGGCGTCCAAAACCCGGACCAAACTATTGGACCATTGTGAAGCGGGAGTTCTACCTTATGGTCTGCACCTCTGATAAAAAGTATTCCAAGGTCAGGTCAGACTTCAAGAAGGGCACCCGGAAGGCGTCCACCTTGGTGGTCGGCACAATCAGTGCGGCGATCGCCGGAACGCTGGGCATTGCTGTCGGCCTCATTACGCCGCTGGTGGCATTTCTCCTCTACGCCTTGGTCAAACTGGGTGTGAACAGCTGGTGCAGCCTGGAAGCCGCCAAGGCGAAATGATCGAGACAGACCCCGTCGAAAGCCAACACCGGCCGGAAGGCCGGGAACCAACGAAAGGAGCCTCCCATGTCGCAATTCAAAAACCTCGCCTTTGAAGGCGGCGGCGTGAAGGGGATTGCCTACGCCGGCGCCCTGCAGGTTTTGGAGCAGCAAAACATTCTGCCGGACATCCGGCGCGTGGCCGGCACATCGGCAGGGGCGATCACGTCCACCCTCGTCGCGCTCGGCGCCTCCAGCAGCAAAGTCCTCGAAATCGTCGGCAGCACGGACTTCCGCGCCTTCATGGATGATTCCTTCGGCGTCGTCCGCGACGTGGACCGCCTGCTGCATGACTACGGATGGTACAAGGGTGACGCCTTTCCCGCGTGGATTCAGAAACAGATTAGTGCGCTGGGCCAGAATCCCGCCCTCCCGTTCGCCCAGCTCGGCCAGATGGCCGCGGCCGCCAACAGCCCGCTGCGGGAGCTCTACGTCGTGGGCACCAATCTCTCCCGGCAGGCGCCGATGGTGTACTCGGCGGAGACCACCCCCGATTTTGCGATCTGGCAGGCCGTGCGGATCTCCATGAGCATCCCCCTGTTCTTTGCGTGTGTCAAAAACGCTCCGGACAACCAAGTCCTGGTAGATGGCGGCGTGACCTGGAACTACCCGCTCGATCTCTTCGACGATCGCAAGTATGTCAGCAATCCCGCCGCCGCCGTGATTCCCGCCGGGACCCTTTACGACGACAACCACGTGTACAACAAGGAAACCCTCGGTTTCCGGGTGGACACTTTCGACGAGATCGCGGCGGAAAAAGACTCCTGGCACCTGCCGCCCCAGCAGATCGACGACTTCTTTGACTACATCCAGGCGCTGGTGAGTTTCATGACAGACACCGCCAACAAGCTCCACCTCAAGGACGCCGACTGGCACCGCACCGTCGCCATTGACGCCAGCGGGGTCAAAGCCACTGATTTCACCCTAGCCGATGACAAGGTGAAGATGCTGATGCAGAACGGCACCACCGGGACCAAGTCGTACCTCGACTGGTTCAACGATCCGGCCTCCGTTCCCGCGCCCCTGAATCGAATTCCCTGAACGGCATCCAGCCGACCCCGTCTTTATACGGCAGGCCTTGTGCCACGCGGCGCCGCAGCCCAAGCCCTGCGCCCGACCCGCACTGAAAAACTTCCCGCCTGACTCTTCCGCCCCTTCCTCCTAAATCCATGCTTCCAACCATCAACGAAAATGTCCTATGAAAAACGAGCGAATCGTCGATCTGATCATCTGGCTGGTGATTGCCATCGTGGGGCTCGTGGCCGCGTACCTGTGCTTCGGCATCCTGGATTCGCAAGCGAGCGGGAAATACCAGGGCTACTCGGTGGGCGGGGCGATCGCCGGCGCGATTGTCTCGTGGAGCGTACTGACGTCGGTCTACCTTCAAGTGCGGAAGTCCAGCAACGAGCTCGAGGAATACAAGAAGCGCGTCGACGAATTGCAGAGCAAACTGATCCGCGGCGCGCCGCGCCCGGAAGGATTCGACACCGAGGTGTCCGAGCGCGACCGGCTCGTACTGGCGCGGCCGAAGATCTGGCAACCCAAGGGGGGCACGATTTTCGACCTCGTCCTGCCCGAGACTGCGATGAAACCGGGCGACGCCTTTCCCGCGGCGTTTCGCTGCTATTACTTGCCGATCGCCAGCGAGGCCAGGAAGGGCGCCAAAAAGAGCGGCCACGCCGTGCTGTCGCGGGAGGACTGGTATGCGCTGGAATTGAAACAGATCCGCGAAGCGTCGGAGTTTGTGAGTTCGTTCAGTCACGAGATGATTCGGGTCGGCGGCGAGCCGGCCGGAGTCGAAAGCCTGAAGCTGATTGCCCGGCAATGCGTCCGCCTGATGCGCAAGCGTTCGGATTGGACCCGACAGTACGAGTGGCAGTGGCAGGTGATCCCCCGCAATGAGTTTGCCGGCCGCATCCGGTTTGCGGCACCCGTGGTGCTGACCGTGGGCCGGCCGCAGGTGGTGACGTTGTATGGGCAGGGTTTCCGCCAAGGAATCGTCTGTCGCGTGGGCGGCGTGGCGCGGCAGACCGAGCTGACCGCCGATGGCCGGCTCCATGTGCGCCTGGTCGACGACGACGTGCGCACCGCCAGGATTCTCCAACTAGTCGTGGAAAACCCGGATACCAAGGGTGTCCATTCGAACGAGTGGACCCTGGCCGTCGAGGCGCCAACCGGGAACGAGCAGGCCACCCCCACTGAATCACCGCAGGCTTCCGTCGCGGCCGTCCCGCCGCCCGTAGCTCCCGCGCCCGGGCCGGCGGCGCCGGTGAAAGCCGCCGCCGATGAAGAGAAGATCCTCTACCAGGAAATCGTCCACATGCGCGTCATCTGCTACCACCCCACCCTCGATCGGGTCTACTTCTTCGACTTCACGGACAATCTGGACGACTTTCAGGAATCGAGCGAAGTCTTCAACCGGATCCTGGCGACGACCCGTTTTATCGACTGATCGCTGTAGAAAAGCCGGCGCCGGCTTAGTGGCCGTGCGCTTCGTGCAAAACCTCGGCGAACCACTGCACGCGGGCCCGGGCCTTGGCGCTGCGCAGGCTCAAGGCCTGCAGCTCCGCCAGCGCTGCTGCGGCGTTCGAAGGCAGGAGGCTCTTTTCGGACCGGGCCTCTTTGGCCGGTTTACCGCCCTCGCCGATCGTTTCGAGGCGAATGTCTTCGTGCAGGCATTCGGGCAGGAGGTCCAGGAGATACGTGCGAACCAATTCACTGCGTTCCGCCTTTGTTTTCCCGGCAGCCTTGGCAATGAAGCCCAGATGGTCCGGGCGGATCGTCCGGTACTTGCCCTGCAGGTAGTTGTTGATGCGGCTGACGGCGATGCCAGTCGCGGCGCTGAGTTGGACCTGGTTGATCCCATTGCGCTCCATGACCATCATGAGCGTGCTGGAGAAGAACTGGGTGCGGGAGGGCTTGGTACGTGCATTAGGCATGGCGATCTTGATGGTTGCTCACAACAGGGGGTCTTCGATACGAAAGGAATGATGAAGCTGTCAGTGAAACCGTTTGCCAGTCAATATAATAGCAACCTTTCAGCCTGGGAAAGTGAAAGAAAGCACCAAGACTCAGACCATGCAGCCAGACAATTGAACCTGAAATCGCCCTTCCGCCGTGCATCCGCAGTCGGCGATGAACCTGATAAAAAAATCCTTGGAAAAGTCCCTGCTTCGGGCGGGATGTCTGCATGGCCGAGGTCTATTGCTACGGACACGTCAGCACCGGTCGGGTGCTGCGGTTGCACGATCATTACCCGGAGGCGGATGGCTACGCCGAGGTGGTCGAGATCCTGGAGAACCACGCGGGCGAGGCCACCGGCACTGCCCTCGTCCTGACGCGCCTGGGCGTGTCCGTGGCCCTCGAGGGCAACTGGATCGGCGACAATCCCGGAATGCCGCCGCACGCTCGAATTCCTCCAGCAACGCGGCATTGACTGCTCGGGGCTGCGCGTGGTGCCCGATTATCCCGGCGTCACCGAGGTGGTGGTTTCCGACGGCGTCTCCCGCACCGTGTTCGGCCGCTACTGCGACCTGCTCTTCACCACCAAACAGTGGGATGATCCCGATCCCATGAAAATCGTCGCCGCCCGGATCGTCTCCGTGGACTCAACCTTTGGCGAGGCCACGCTCGCGGCGGCGCGCCACGCGGCCGCCGCCGGCAAGCCCCTGGTCACCTATGATGCCCGGCATGATTCGGAACTCACCGCCGGCGCCGCCGCGCTGATCATTTCCCGCGAGTACCTCCGGCGGGAATACCCCGCGGCCGCCGCCAGTGAAGACGAGCGCGCCGGATTGTTCGCCGGCTATCTGAAACATTGCCCCGGTCTGGTGGCGTTCACCACCGGGGCGCGACCCGTGTGGTGGGGCCGCGGACGGACGAAGGGGGACGGGCGCAGGCGCGGATTGTCGGATGGAAATGCGGTACCGGGCCGGTGCCACGAACTGGAGTCGTTCCCAGTGAAGGTGGTGGACACCGCGGGGGCGGGCGACAGTTTCCGCGGCGGGCTGGTGTATGGCATGCTGCAGGACTGGCCTGACGCGGAGTGCGTGCGGTTTTCGGCCGCCGTCGCCGCGCTGGTTTGCACCCGGGCGCCGGGCTGCGTCCATCCCCCCGCGCTGGACGAGGTCCGGGAACTGCTGTCCGTCAAAAGATAGTTCCGCGCGTACCGCCTTCGTTGGGGCTGCGCGTGCCGCCGTCACCGGCGAAGGCACGCGAGCCGCTTTCAACCAGCAGGTCCGTGCGCACCGCCGCCTTCAGGCTGTCGAGGCCCGCCTGCACCTGGACCGCATCCTCGCCCTCGACGAGCAGCCGGATTTTCGACTCGGTGCCGGAGTAACGCACGAGGACGCGGCCGCGCACGCCGAGCCCGGCGGCAACCGCGCGGATCGCGGCCTGCACCGTCGGCAGTTCCTCGAGGGGCAGCTTCTCCTTCACCCGCAGCGCCCGCGCCAGTTGCGGCAATTTCCGCAGCACGGACCGCAGCTCCGACAGCGGTTGGCCCGTGGCGCGCATCACCTCGATGACCTTGAGCGCCGCCACCAGTCCGTCGCCGGTCGGCGACACTTCCGCGCAGATGATGTGGCCCGACGACTCGCCACCCAGCATGGCACCCTCCGCCCGCATGCGTTCGCTGACGTAGCGGTCCCCCACCGGGGTGCGCAGCACGCGTCCCCCGGCCGCCTTCACGGCGTCATCGACCCCGAGATTGCTCTGTTCGCTCACGATCAGCGTCTTCTTGGCCAGCGTCCCGCGCCGCAGTGCATGCACGGCCAGCACGGTCAGAATCTCGTCGCCATCCAGCATCTCGCCATACTCGTCGCAGAGAAGGCAGCGGTCGCCGTCGCCATCCAGCGCGATGCCGAGCAGCGCGCGGGTGGTGCGCACGGTGGCGCAAAGCTGCGCCGGCTGCTCGCTGCCAACGCCGGCGTTGATGTTCCGGCCGTCAGGCGAGTCGCCGATGCCGGTCACCGCGGCGCCGAGGTCACGCAGCACGGTGGGGCCGGTGACGCACGTGGCGCCGTTGGCGGTGTCGAGCGCGATGCGCCAGCCTGCAAGGGAGAGGTTCGGCAGGAGGTGGGCGACGGCCTGGATGTACTCCCGGGCGGCGTCCGCCAGTACGGTGAACAGTACCTCATCCGCGGCATTTTCCGCCGGGGTGGCGACGTATTCCAACTGCTGCTCGATCTGCTGCTCCACCTCGTCGGTCAGTTTGACTCCGTCCGGTCCGAAAAACTTGATGCCATTGTCCATGGCGAGATTGTGCGAGGCCGTGATGACGACGCCGAGGGCCGCGCCCTGCGTGCCGACGGCGCGGGCCACCAGGGGAGTCGGCACGATGCCAAGGCTCACCGGCGAAAATCCCGCGCACGCCAGGCCGGTGCCCACCGCCATTTCCAGCGCCGGTCCCGAAAACCGCGTGTCCCGTCCGATCAGCACCACCCGTTTGCCGCCTTCCTCCTTCCACTTTTTGTCCAGCCTCAGCCAGCGGCCCACGGCAGTGCCGAGCTGCTGGACGAAGACCGTGTTGATGACCGGTCCGTTGTAAAGTCCGCGCACGCCATCGGTGCCGAAATACCTTCGTTTCATGGGCGGTAGAATTCCCTGGTCGCGGCGATCTTGGCCTGCACCGCCCCGCCGAGCAAGAATTCCCGGGCGGGGGCGATTCCGTCCACCACCCGCGCGGTGCGGCCCACAATCCAGAGCGCGACGGCGGCGTTGAGCACGATCGTATCGACGAGGCCCGCGGGACCGCGGCCGGCGAGGATCGCCTCGACGAGGGCCAGGTTCGCCGGCACGTCGCCGCCCCGGATGTCGGCAAACGGCGCCTGGCTCAAGCCGAAGTCTGCGGCCCGCCAGCGGCCGTCGACCGCCGCCAGCCGGCCGAAACCGCGCACCCGGTTGACCGTGGCGGTGGTGAGTTCGTCGATGCCGCGGCCGTCGTCGATCACGCCCACTGCGGCGAGGCCGGCCCGTGTGCCCAGCGTTTCGAGCGTGGCGGCGAGCCGCGTCGCCCAGTCCTCCGAAAACGTGCCGAGCAGCACGTGCGCCGGGCGGCCGGGATTGATGAGCGGACCGATGAAGTTGAACACCGTGCGGCGCCCCGGCACGGCGAGCGCCTTGCGCACCGCCGCGACGTGCTTGAACGCCGGGTGATAGTTGGGCGCGAAGAAAAACACGAAGCCCAGCTCCGACATGGCGCGGCGCAGTTTTTCGGGCGGCGCGGCCAGGTCGACCCCGAGCGCGGCCAGCAGGTCGGCACTGCCGCATTTCGAGGTGATGCCGCGGTTGCCGTGCTTCATGACCGGCACGCCGGCGCAGGCCAGCACGAGCGTCGCCAGGCTGGAAACATTGAATCCGCCCATGTGATCGCCGCCCGTGCCGACAATGTCGATGGCCTGCGGCGCCCACGCCTCCAAGCCGGGATCGAGCGACAGGGTGCGGAAAACCGTGGCAAAGGCCGCAACCTCGGCCACGGTCTCGCCCTTGTCGGCGAACGCCGTGAGGAAGGCGGCCTTCTCCGCGTCGGGTGCCTCGGGTGTGGCCAGGGCGAGGGCGGCGTCGCGGGCCTCGGCGGCGTCCAGCTCCTGTCCGGCGGCGAGTTTTGGGATCAGCTGGGAAAGCCCGGTCATGGCACCAAGCACTCTGGAAGGCCTCCGGCCAGAGAAAAGCCGAAAAAGCTGGTGTCATGAGTGGATCCTTCACGTCGTTCAGGACGACGGAGAATGCGCCATTCTGAGCGGGCGAGGAATCCCGGGTAACCCGCGCAGCAAAGCATCCAGCATGACAGGCGCGATGACCACGCAAAGGGGCCATCGCCAGGGCCGGAGTCATAAAACTCGACAGCCGGGGTGAAATTTCCGAGCTACATGCCGTGCGCCGCCTCTTGCTGTTGCTGATCGCCTTGGGTTCCCTCATGGTCTTCACCGCGTTTCACGCGCCGCTGGGCACAGTGGCCGCGGCGGCCGGCCGGCCCGCCGCCGAGCTGGGCGTGGGCGACGCTCTCGTGCTCGGACTCGTGGAGGGCATCACGGAATTTCTGCCGGTCTCCTCAACCGGCCACCTGATCATCGCCAATCATGCGCTGCATCTCGACTCCGCGGCGCCGCTCTTCGACGCCGCGGGCCGGCCGCTCTGGTACCATAAACCGTCCGCCCGCCACCCTACGGGCGAGCCGCTGACGCTCAAGCTCGCGGCCGACACCTATTCAGTGGTCATCCAGTTCGGCGCCATTGCGGCGGTCGCCCTGCTCTACTGGCCGCAACTGCTGGGCATCGGCCTCGGCCTGCTGGGCCGTGATCCGGCGGGCCTGCGGCTGCTGCGCAACCTGCTCGTGGCGTTTCTGCCGGCCGCGGTGCTCGGCCTCCTGCTCAGCGGGTGGATCGACCAGCACCTGTTCTCCCTGCCGGCCGTGGTGGCCGCGCAGATCAGCGGTGCGGTGTTGATGCTCGCCGCCGAGCGCTGGCGGCGGAAATATGCCACCTCGGCGAACGCCGTGCTCAGTCCGGCCACCCTGCCGGCCTGGCGCGCGCTGGGCATCGGCCTGATGCAATGCCTGGCGCTCTGGCCGGGCACCAGCCGTTCCATGACCACCATCGTCGGCGGTTATTTTGCCGGCTTCGAACCCCGCCTCGCCGCCGAGTTCAGCTTCCTCCTCGGGTTCGTGACCCTCGCCGCCGCGACGGTTTACAAGAGCTATGAGTCCGGTGCGGCCATGATCGCCGTGTTCGGCTGGCCGCATGTGCTGCTCGGCGCCGCGGTGGCGACCGTCTCCGCGGCGATCGCGGTGAAGTTTCTCGTGAGCTATCTCACCCGGCACGGCCTGGCCGTTTTTGCGTGGTATCGGCTGTTCATGGCCGCCGTGCTCAGCGCGCTTTATCTCCTGTGACGGCGCGATCGGCCTGCTGCCGGTGCCCTGATATGATGTCTTGACCCTCCCCGAGGCCGACCTTTACTCGGGCACCTTCAGCCGGTTCAGATGCGCCGTTCCGCAGTCCGCCCGGCACATCCAACGCTTTTCATCATGGCCAATCCGAAACGCAAACAATCCAAACGCCGCAGCGCTAACCGCCGCGCTGCCAATGTCTTCAAGGCTCCGCAGCTGGCCCGGGATCCGGCTGATGGCAGCGCCGTCCGGCCGCACCGCATCAACCCCAAGAGCGGCATGTATCGCGGCCGTCAGGTGCTGACCGTGGAAGTCTGAACCCGGGATCCGTCAGGATTTCCGACTTTAACCCCTCTGTTTCTTCCGCGATGGCAGAATCGTCCGCCGCCGGCCGTATTGCCGTGGATGCCATGGGAGGCGACCTTGGCCCCGCCGAGGTTGTCGAGGCCGCCAAGCTGGCCCTGGCGGAATATCCCGGCCTCATTCCCCTCACCCTGGTGGGGGACGTGGCCGTGCTCCGGCCGCTGCTGCAGAAGGCGGGCCTGGCGAACCATCCGACCCTGACGCTCTCCCACGCGTCGGAGATCATCACGATGGACGACAAGCCGCTGCTGGCCATCCGCCGGAAGAAGGATTCCTCGATGATGCGCGCCATCGAGCTGGTGAAACACGGCGAGGCCATTGCGGCGGTCAGTTGCGGCAACACCGGCAGCCTGGTGGCGGCCGGCATTCTCAAACTGCGCACGCTCGAAGGTCTCGACCGCGCGGCGCTGGCGCCGGCCGTGCCGCGCGCCGACGGCTATTTCATCCTCATCGACGCCGGCGCCAATCCCGAGGCCCGGCCCGAGCACCTCGTGCATAACGCCATCATCGGCTCGCATTACGCCCGCATCGAGCTGGGCTGTGCCGCGCCGCGCGTCGGGCTGCTGAGCATTGGCACCGAGGAAGGCAAGGGCAACGCCCTCATCACCGAGACGCACGACGCGCTCAAGCGGATGGGCTCGCTCGTGAACTACGTCGGGCTCGTCGAGGGTTTCCAGCTCTTCTTCGACCATGTTGACGTCGTGGTATGCGACGGATTCGTGGGCAACATCTGCGTCAAGAGCTGGGAGTCGCTCGCCAAGTTTTTCACCGGCGAACTCCGCGACCTGCTGCAGGCCAATCCGCTGCGGGCGACGGGCGCATTCCTGGCGCAGGGCGCGTTCGATGCGTTGCGCCGCCGGATCAACCCCGAGCGCTATGGCGGGGCGCCCCTGCTCGGACTCAAGGGCAACATCATCAAGGCCCACGGCTCGAGCAACCGGCAGGCGTGGAAGAACGCCATCCGCGTGGCCAACGAGGCCGTCCAGTCCGATCTGAACCACCGCATCGAGGTCGACGTTGCGCTCGCCAACGAGATCCTCCACCAGCCCGTTGCCTGACGCCTCCGCACTCTCCGGCCACACCGTTCATGGGCCCTTCCATCGCCATCCTCGGCACCGGTTCCTACGCCCCCGCCAAAATCGTTTCGAATCATGATCTCTCCCGGCTGGTGGACACCTCCGACGAGTGGATCACCACCCGCACCGGCATCCGCGAACGGCGCATCGCCGGCCAGCACGAACCCACCTCCGAACTGGCCGCGCGGGCGGGCATCGCCGCCATCGTCGACGCCCGGCTGACCTCCGCCGACATCGACCTGGTCGTCCTCGCCACGGTCACGCCGGACATGCCGATGCCGTCCACCGCGTGCGTCGTGCAGCACAAGCTCGGCATTCCCGTGCACGCCGCCTGCTTCGACCTCAACGCCGCGTGCACCGGTTTTCTTTACGCCCTCGAGGTCGCGCGCGCGCTGCTGGTCGCCGGCCGCGGCCGCCATGCCCTGGTCATCGGCGCGGAGAAGTTCTCCGGTTTCCTGGACTGGCAGGACCGTGCCACCTGCGTGTTGTTCGGCGACGCCGCCGGTGCCGTCGTGCTGGGCCGGGCCGTCGACTCCCGGCATGGCCTCCTCGGCTGCAACCTCGGCGCGGAGGGCGGCGCCACCGACCTGCTGTGCATTCCCGGCGGCGGCAGCCTCCACCCGCCCTCGGCACATTCCGTCGAGCACCGCCAGCATTACATCAAGATGAAAGGCCGCGAGGTCTTCAAAAGCGCGGTGCGGGTGATGGCCGGGGCGGCGCGGGAGATTCTGGAACAACATCGGCTGACGGCTGACCAAATCACCTGCGTCATTCCGCACCAGGCGAACCGTCGCATCATCGAAACCCTCTCAAAGGACCTCGAAATTCCGTTGGAACGCTTCGTCATCAACCTCGACCGTTACGGCAACACCTCCGCCGCCTCGATCCCGCTGGCGCTCGACGAGGCCCGGCGCGCCGGGCGCATCCACGCCGGCGACATCTCGCTGCTGCTGGCGTTTGGGGCGGGCTTGACCTATGGGTCCGCCCTGATTCGCTGGTAAAACTTCCTCATGCCGTTTCCCGCCGTGCTCCACCGTTACGCGCCCTTGCTGGCCGCCCTCACCCTGCTGTTCCTGCCCGCGCGGCTGGCCGCCGATCTCAGCTGGACGCCGGAAGGCGGCTGGAGGTTCGAAGGCGGCATCGTCTCCGGCCTCGCCCCCACGGAGAACCGCAACGCGCTTGCACTGATGAACAAGGCGCGCACCGCCGAGGACAAGGGCCATTACCGCTCGGCCCTCAGCGCCTACCAGAAGGTCACCAAGAGGTACCCCAATTCCCTTTATGCCCCCGAGGCGTTCTACCACACCGGCTACATCCGGCTGGCACGCCGCCAGTACTTGAAGGCCTTCCGGGCCTTCCAGGAAATCGTGCTGCGCTATCCGAGCACCTCGAAATTCAACCAGGTCATCGGCGAGCAGTATCGCATCGCCACCGCCCTGCTCGATGGGGCGCGCAGCCGCGGCTGGCTCCTCCTCCCCGGCTTCCGGAACCGCGAGGGATCGATCGGCCTGTTCGAGCAGATCCTCTACAACGCCCCTTACAGCGAGTATGCGCCGCTCGCGCTCATGAACATCGCCAAGGCCCACCAGATGCTCGGCAATCCGGAGGAAAGCATCGATGCGCTGGACCGCATGATCAACACCTACCCGAAAAGTCTGCTGACACCCGACGCCTACCTGCGGCTCGCCCAGGCGTATACCGCCCTGGTCGAGGGCCCCAACTACGACCAGACAGCCACCAAGGAGGCCATCACTTATTACGAGGACTTCATGATCCTTTACCCCGGCGATCCCAACATCGCCGCCGCGGAAAAGGGCCTCGCCCAGATGAAGCAGGTGCTCGCCGAGAGCAAGCTGCGGGTCGGCGATTACTACTTCAAATATCGCAGCAACTACAAAGCCGCGAAAGTCTTCTATAACGAGGCCATCACCGACTATCCCGACTCGTCCGTGGCGAAGCGCGCCCGCGTCCAGCTCGTCAAGGTGGAAGCCAAGCTGACCGGGACCAAACCGCCCGAGGAACCCTCCGAACCCGCGCCCCCGCCCAGGAAGAAGCGCTTCCTGTTCTTCTGAGCGCCGCGCCGCCCGGGCGGACCCATCGTATGCCACCGCAGGCGCAGCGAAGAATTCCCATGCTCCGGTCCTTCCGCCGGCGGCTCCTCCCGGTTGCCGCGCTCGCTCCTCTCCTCAGCCTCGGTCTGCTGACCCTGCCCGCCTGCTCGCATTATCAACTCGGCACGAAAGCCAGGCTGGCGTTCACCACCCTCTACGTGGCCCCGGTCGAAAATCGCGCCATGCTGCCCCAGACGCAGGCCGTCGTCGCCACGGAAATTCGCGACGCCCTGTTGAAGGACGGCCGCGTGACGCTGGTAGCCTCGCCCGAGGCGGCCGACGCCACGCTGCGGGTCACGCTGACGGGTTATGAGCGCGAGGTGGCCGTCGCCAGCTCTGTCGACACCGGCCTCGCGCGGAAATTTGCGCTCAACCTGCGCGCCGCCTGCACGCTCACCGACAACCGCACCGGCAAAGCGCTGTTCACCAACCGTGAGATCCGGGTCACCCAGGATGCCTATACCGACAGCGGCCAGCTGCAGTCCGAGTATCAGGCCCTGCCGCTGCTGGCCGGCGCGCTCGCCGGCAAAGTCGCGCACGCAGTGCTCGACGCGTGGTGAGGCGTGGCCGGACCGTCCGTTGCCGCCCGAAACCGTGCGACCACGTGCTGGACAAAAGCGCCGGAGTCATTCGTCATGGGTCGTTAATCATTGAGCACCCCTCCAATGCTCCCGCCCTTGCTCGTCCCGTCCATCCTCGCCGGAGACCACGCACGCCTCGCCGATAGTGCGGCGCTCGTCGCCCGCCTCGGCCTGCCGCGGATCCACCTCGACATCATGGACGGGCACTTCGTGCCCAACCTCACCTTCGGTCCCGGCACGGTCGCCGCGCTGCGCCAGTCCTCCCGGCTCTTTTTCGAAGTGCACCTGATGCTTGACGAGCCGGATCGCTACGTCGAGCCGTTCGCCGCGGCGGGCGCCAGCCTCATCAGCATCCACATCGAGCCGTCCTACGACCACGCGGACACGCTGACGCGCATCAAAAAGCTCGGCTGCCAGAACGGCATCGTGCTCAACCCTGGCACGCCGGCGGCGGCCGTCGAGCCGCTGCTCAACCGGGTGGACCTCGTGCTGGTGATGACGGTGCAGCCCGGTTTCGGCGGCCAGTCCTTCCGGCGCGACATGCTGCCCAAGCTCGAACAAATCGCCGAATGGCGCCGCACCCGCGGCCTGAACTTCCGCCTCGAGGTCGACGGCGGCATCGACCTCGCCACCGCGGCCGAGTGCCGCGCCGCCGGCACCGACACGTTCGTGGCCGGCACCTCGTTCTTCGGGGCTCCCGATCCCGCGGCCTTTGCGGCGGCGTTTGCGAAACTGTAGCAGCGGCGGCCGGTTCCGTTTTCATGCCCGAGGAAACCCTGCCCGATGGTTATCTGATCTCCGACGATCCCGCGCGGCTCGATGTCGCCGCCATTCACGCCTATCTCACGCGTAGCTATTGGGCGGCGGGCATCCCCCGCGAAATCGTCGAACACGCGGTGCGCGGCTCCCTCTGCCTCGGCCTCTACACCGCCGCCGGTGAGCAGGTCGGCCTGGTCCGCGTCGTCACCGATTACGCGACCTTTGCTTGGCTGTGCGACGTCTATGTGCTCGAGCCGCATCGCGGCCGGGGTTTGTCGAAGGCGCTGATGCGCGCGGCCCTGTCGCACTCCCGGCTGCAGAGCGTGCGGCGCTTCACCCTGGCCACCCGTGATGCCCACGGGCTCTACGCGCAATTCGGCTTCACGCCGGTGGCGAAGCCCGAGAGCCAAATGGAAAAGCGGCAGCCGCAGCCCTGGCAGCAGCCGGCTCCGACGTAGGCGCACGCAGTTCGCAACTTGGTGTGCCCGATTCCGCTGCATTCGCCGGAAAATTACGGCGGGTTGATTTAATTCAGAAACCAGGAAGCCACGATCTCCTTCCTGGCTGTTTGGCTTTGGAATTAAAAAACTTGGCGTCCTTTGCGTGAGGCTCCTCTACCGCTTCGCGTGGGCCAGCTCCGCCGCACGCTGGTATTGCTCGCGGAAGAGCTTCCCCAGCCGCCGGGCCAGCGCGACCTCCTCGAGTTTGTTCTTCGAGCCCAGCGCCGTCTTGATCTCGCCCGCGGCCTTGTCGTAGTCGACCGCCGACATGTCCTGCAGCACGGCCATCGCCTGATCCGGCTTTCCGGCGGCGATGATGGCGCGCCAGGCCGCGACGAGCTCCGGCTGGTCGTCCTGGCACATGACCCGGATAATGAACGCCAGCTCCCGGAAGAGCCCGCCGGTCCACTCCTCATGATAGATGAGCTGGTTCTTCTCCGCGAATGGCGAGACGCCGGGATCGCTGCGAAACTTTTTCCAATCCTCCTGCGCGTAGAAGTCGCGCCGCACCGGCAGGCGCCGCAGGTTGTATTGCTCCGGTCCGCCCGGCGTGCCGGGCTTGAAGTTCCACAGCTTCTGCGCGTCCAGCGACAGCACCCAGTCGATGAACGCCAGCGCCACCGCGCGGTTTTTCGCCCCGCGCAGGAGCGCGATCGGGTCGACCGAGCTGACCGTGCCGCCGGCGGGCGAGACGAACACCAGCCGGTCCGAACCGCCGCGGCGTCGTTCCGCCTCCGCCTGCTCCCGGCCGTAGAAGTCGATGCACATGCCCGCGGCGCAGTTGCCGTCGGCCACGTCGATCGGCACCTTCTGCGAGGAGTCGGTGAAATAGCGCGCGTTGGCGCTGATGAGCTGCACATGCCGCAGGCCCTCGATCCAGCCCTCGTGGACCGCCTTGGCCACGGCCGTCTTTTCATCGAGGCCGGAAATCCGGTCGGCCGCGACCATCAGGTCCAGCAGCCGCTCCTGCATCTGCTGCTGGATGACGTTCTCGAACGCCTTGGCCATCGAGCTGCTCTTCGTCGGGTCGGCGAGGGCCACCTCGCCCCGCAGGCGTGGATCCTGCAGGTCCGCCCATTGCGTCGGCGGCTCCTGGATGCCGAGCCGGGCGAGCGACTCCTTGCTGTAGAGAATGCCGTAGTTGCTCAGCACGGTGCCGACCCACCGGCCCTGCTTGTCCCAATATGCCTCGCCGGCGTAAAACAGCGGGATGACGCTTTCGGTGAACCATTCCGGATGCCGTTCCAGCACGCCGCAGTCGATGAGGTGTCCGGCCTGCGCCTGTTTTTCAAAGTCATAGGTGCCGCCGCCGAAAAAGAGGTCGATGCCGCAATCCACGCCGGAGGCCAGAAACGCCCGCCGGGCGGCCTCGGCCGGCGTGTCTTTGGCGGGCGACGGACCGGGTTGGACGCGCGGATTGGCGAAGGCGTTCGTCACCTCGTTGCTCCAGGTGCGCTTGAGCGTGTGGGTCCAGTAGTTCTGGAACGACGCCGTGTATTCGCCATCGAGGTAGCGCGTGATCTCGCTCGTGCCGCCGATGACCCGCCAGTCGACGAAAACCGTCTTGCCGGTCTGCTGCCGGTACCAGCGCTGGAAGCCGAGCCCGAACTCGTAGCGGATGGCCTCGTTGTGCGGCGTGATGATGACCAGCGTGACGTCCGCCCGCACCGCCGCCGGCTTTTTCGTCCGCAGCAGGAACGGCAGGGCGATCGTGGCCGCCAGGACGAGGAGGATGATCGCGCGTTTCATCAGCGTTCAGATTGATTGCCGCAAAAAACCCACGGCCGGGCACACTACTCCACCAGCACCACCACGTCCTCCGGTTCCACGTGGGCATACAGCTCGCCTTGCGCCGCCGGGCCGAGAAAACGCGGATTCAACTCGACGATCTTCAGCGTCAGGCCCGGGCAGACGAAATCATACTGCGCCATCTCGCCCAGGTAGACCGCCTCGCCGATGATGCCCTGCACGCAGTTCTGCGCCTTCGACTCCCGGCCGAGCCCCCAGCATTCCGGGCGGATGGACACGGTGACCTCGGCGCCGGCCTTGGGCGGCAGCGTTGGATCACCCAGCACGCCGTCGAAACGGCCGATGGCGGTTTCCACGCTCGCATTGCCACCGCTGGCGGCGAGCACCTTGCCCGGAATGAAATCGGTCTCCCCGATGAAGTTGGCCACCGTTTTGGTGGCGGGGCGGCGGTAGATTTCGTGCGGCGCGCCCACCTGCAGGATGCGGCCGCCGTCGAGCACCGCCATGCGGTCGGAAATTGACAGCGCCTCCTTCTGGTCGTGGGTCACGTAGACCGTGGTCAGCTGGAACTCCTTGCAGACGCGGCGGATTTCCCCGCGCATTTCCAGCCGCAGCCGGGCGTCGAGGTTCGAGAGTGGCTCGTCGAGCAGGAGGCAGCGCGGCCGGACGACGAGGGCGCGGGCGAGCGCCACGCGCTGCTGCTGGCCGCCGGAAAGCTGGTTGGGCTTGCGGTCGGCGTAGGGACCCATGTGTACCGACTCGAGCGCCTCGTTGGCGCGGCGCCGGATCTCGTCGGACGGCACGTCGCGCTCCTCGAGGCCGAAGGCGACGTTCTCGGCCACGGTCATGTGCGGCCACAGGGCGTAGCTCTGAAACACCATGCCGGTGTTGCGCTTGTGGGGCGCGAGGCGGGTCACCTCGTCGTCGCCGAAGAAAATCTGCCCCTCGTCCGGGAAATAGAAGCCGGCGAGGCACCGCAGCAGCGTGGTCTTGCCGCAGCCGCTCGGGCCGAGGAGGAAAAACAGCTCACCGGGATTGATGGTGAGGTCCAGATGGTGCAGGGCGACGACCGGGCCGAAACGCTTGGTCAGCTTCTTGATCTGAATGGAAATCATCGCTTTTCCCGCGCGAGGGGCGAGGCAACCGGCCGGCTTCCGCAAAGTCAAAAGAATAACGGCCGCCGCGCGCGGCCAGAGGCCATTCCGCGCGCCGCACGGAATCTGCACACCCTCAGCGAGAGCACATGCGCCGAAGTTTTCAGGTTTGTCGTAAAACAGCGGGACCCGGCTTCCCTACCAGTCGTAAACAATTTGCCAGCGGCCCGGTTTTGCCTTTTGGCTGTGGGGGACCCGCCGCCCTGCGCCCCCTGATCAAAAGGACCGTCGCCTCCCCGCCATGCCCGCCACCAAGCAAGTTTTGCCCACATATCAGGACCTTGAGGAGATCATCATCTCCGAGCACATGATCAAACGGCGGGTGAAGAAGCTCGGCGAGGAGATCTCCGCCGCCTATCCCGAGGAGGAGATCACGGTCGTCGCCATCGTCAACGGCGCGCTGCTCTTCGCCGCCGACCTGCTGCGCGAGATCCGCCGCCCCATCCGGCTCGACTGCATCCGCGTGTCGAGCTACCGCAACGACACCCGCTCCCTTGGCCGGCCGGAGATCGTGCACAGCCTGACCATTGACATCACCAACCGACACGTGCTGCTGATCGACGATATTCTCGACACGGGCAAGACGCTGTCGGTCGTCGTCAACCTCATCCAGAAACTCAACCCCGCCTCGGTGAGGACCTGCGTGCTGCTCGACAAGAAGGGCCGGCGCGAGGTGGCCTTCGAGGCCGACTTCGTCGGCTTCCCGATCCCCGACCAGTTCGTCGTCGGCTACGGGCTCGATTTCGCGGAACGCTACCGCAACCTGCCGAGCATCGGCGTGCTCAAGCCGCACCTGCAGAATCCGCCGGAATGGGCGTAGAAAACAGGGTTCAGGGTTTGGAGTTCAGAGTTCCGTGTCGTTTACTGCGCACTAGCATCCGGCGGACGTCTCGCCTCGGCCCCTCCACCCTTTCTCCTGAAATCCATCTTCCTGTCAGTTAATCCCCAACAACTCGAAAGGAGATCGTATGACCAAGAAATTGTGGCTGGGCGCGGTGGCAGTGTTTGTGGTGATCGCGGTGTGGGAGACCATCGTCAACATGCTGCTGCTCTCCTCGGCGTATGCGGCGACGGCAAATCTGTGGCGTCCGATGGCAGAGATGAAGATCTGGCTGTTCTATGTCATCTACCTGTTCGTGGCGTTTTTCTTCACGCTCATCTTCTCGAAGGGCTACGAGGGAAAGGGTGTCGTGGAAGGACTGCGCTACGGTTTCTATGTCGGCATGATGATGGCGGTCCCGATGGCGTACGGGACGTATGGCTCGATGCCGATCCCCTATTCCCTGGCCCTGCAGTGGTTCCTCTACGGGCTCATCAAGTATGTTCTTTGCGGCATGGCTGTTGCGCTGGTATTCGGCAAGCAGGCGACCGTCACGCCGGTTAAACCTGCGTAGGGTGACTGCCCTGAGGGAATTCCCCTCCTGATCAACTTCAGAGGCGGCTGCAGCCGCGTCCATCTCTCGCTGTTTCGGATTGGATATCCGACGGCCCGGTTGATTCCGCCACGCCGGGCCTCTCCGGATATGAATACGTATTTTCCGCTTTCCGCTCGTCACACAAGAGAATATACCCAGACAGCGAATTCAGAGCTTTATTAATCAAGGAGGTCTCGATGTCCACCATCCCCGCCAGCAACATCCGTGATTTTTTGCATCGTTGGACGCGATGTGGCATTTCTGTTTTGCTCGTCCTCGCCGCATGCTCGCCCGCCACCGCCCTCGGTCAGCCGGAACAGCGCGCGGCCCACAAGACCGATCCAGGGGAAGTCATTGCCGGCGCACCTTTGATCAAGGTCGCGGATTACCACATGCGAGAGGAACGCTTCGGCGCCGCCGCAGTCGCCGACAGAGACTACCTTTATGTCATTGGTGGCAGCAATCATGAGGGAACGCCGTTGGACAGCATTGAGCGAATTGATTTCCACACGGGCAAGTCGGAAGCCTACGGGCAACTCCGCACCGGCCGTCGCTGGCACGGGGCCGTTCTGCATGAGCGCAAGATCTATGTCCTCGGCGGCTTCAACCGGATTATCCCTACTCCCAATTATTTTGAGTCATCGGTCGAAATCATCGATCTCGCCTCGCGGAAGATCACGCTGGCGACCGAGATGCCCGTGGCTCGGGCCCATTTCGGGTGCGCGCTCGTGGACGGAAAAATCTACGCCATCGGTGGCGTGATTCAACGCGGCACCAATCGGATCAACACCGAGACGACGGACGTCTACGACATCGCCACCGACAAATGGACGACCGGCATCCCCCTGCCGGCGCCACGCCAGGTGGTGGCGGCCGTCGTCGACGGGTCGATCATCGTACCCGGTGGTTACACCGGCTACTTCGACCAGACGGCTGTCGCCGATGTGGAACTGTTCAATCCCAAGGAAAAAACGTGGCGAAGTCTGCCACCGCTCTGCCAGCCGGTCGCCGCGCATGCCTTAGCCGTTCTCGACCACCGCCTTTACCTGTTTGGCAATGACGTGCCCTCCGAGCAGGTCGTCACCTACGATCTTCAGAACAACCAATCCGAATCCCGCCCCCTGCAATTCACGCCCGTCCGGTACTCGGCCGCCGCCGTGCACGACGGCCGGTTCTACGTCGTCGGCGGGGACCTCCGCGGTCACACCGTCCTGGACAATATCCAGGTCTACGAGTTGAGGAAAGGGCAGTGATCCGTTCGCGCCCAGCCCATGCGGGGCATCACGCCGCAAGTGAGAGCTTACCGCTCGCCACTTCATTCAAGAAGGAGCCACACCATGAAATCACTGATCACGTTGATCGCGGTTGCCTGCCTTGTCGGAGCGGCCTTTGCCGAGCAACCGAACCCGCCGCCCACACCCGGCCCGGAGAACCAGAAGCTGGCCGTCTGGTACGGTGAGTGGACGTATTCGGGGGAAATCCACCCCACCCCGCTCGGGCCGGCCTCGAAGTTCACCGGCCGGATGACCGGACGCCCGGTCCTCAATGGTTTCGCGGCCGAGTTCATCTACAACGAGAGGAGTTCGGCCGGAGAAACGGAGTCGCGCGAACTCTGCTGGTATGACCCGGCGACAAAAAACTACGCCTACGTTTACCTCGGCAACGATGGTTATGTCGAACAGGGCCCCTTCACGATGAGCGGGGAGGTGTGCACTTGGGAGGCGAAATGCGTCGCCGGAGGCACCCCTTTCAAGATGAAGGGCACGGAAACCATGGCGCCTGACGGAATGACTCTCACCCGGAAAGCAGACATCTCCATCGACGGAAAAACCTGGCTGCCGTTCCTCGCGTCCAAGTTCACCAAGGTCAAGGTGTCACCCTGACGTGGCGGGTGTTTTTGAACGCCGCCCCCAACCCGTGACTCACCACCAAGACACGGAGAAAAGCAGCCAGTGATGGCCACACGAGGCATAAGAATCCTGAGAATCCCTTCAGTGCATTCTGGGCAGCTGGTGGCCATTCCGTCCGCAATCCGCACCCCGCTCCCCCGATGAAAACCCTCCCTGCCCACTCACCGCCGGCGGGCGGAGGATGAGTCTTTCCTCTTCGCCGGCTTGTAGGTCGCCGACTTTGTCGTCTTGGAAGCGCTCTTCCGAAAATCGCCGGACTTGAGGGCGTTGATCTGGTCGCGGATCAACGCGGCGCGCTCGAACTCGAGTTTGGTCGCGGCCTCCTGCATTTCCTCCTCCAGTTCGGCGATCACCGCGGCAACGTCCGCGGCGTCGCCCTCGGCCGCCGCCAGCGGCTCCTCGCCGCGCTCGGTGCCGTCATAGACGTGCAGGCTGGCCTGGGCGGAGCGCTTCACGCTGCGCGGCGTGATGCCGTGCTCGCGATTGTAGGCCAGCTGCTTTTCGCGGCGGTAGCGCGTGATCTCAAGGGTCCGGCGGATTGAATTGGTGAGCTGGTCGGCGTAGAAGATGACGCGGCCGTTTTCATGGCGAGCGGCACGGCCGGCGGTCTGGATGAGGCTCGTCTCGCTGCGCAGGAAGCCCTCTTTGTCGGCGTCGAGGATGGCCACCAGCGCCACCTCCGGCAGATCGAGCCCCTCGCGCAGCAGATTGATGCCCACCAGCACGTCGAAGTTGCCGAGGCGGAGGTTGCGCAAAATCTCCACGCGCTCGATGACGTCGATGTCCGAGTGCAGGTATTCAACGCGGATCTTCGCTTCGCGCAGGTAGGCCGTGAGATCCTCGGAGAGGCGCTTGGTCAGCGTCGTGACGAGCACCCGCTCGCCCTTTTCGACCGCGGCGCGGATTTCCTCGATGAGGTTCTCCACCTGCCCCTTCGTCGGCCGCAGGGTGATCTCCGGATCGAGCAGGCCGGTCGGGCGGATGAGCTGCTCGGCGACCACGGTGGAGCGCTCCAGCTCGAACGGCCCCGGCGTGGCCGAGGCAAAGACGGTCTGGCCGGTGATCTGCTCGAACTCGGCGAAACTCTGCGGGCGGTTGTCGAGCGCCGAGGGCAGGCGGAAACCGAAGTCCACCAGCACCTTCTTGCGGGCGAGGTCGCCGTTGTACATGCCGCCGATCTGCGGCACGGTCGCGTGGCTCTCGTCGACGAACAGCAGGAAATCCTTCGGGAAAAAGTCGATCAGGCAGCACGGCCGCTCGCCGGCCCGACGGCCCGCGAGGTGGCGCGAGTAGTTTTCGATGCCGCTGCAGAAGCCCATTTCCTGCAGCATCTCGAGGTCGTAGTTGGTGCGCATCCGGACGCGCTGCGCCTCAAGGTAGCGGCCGCTTTTTTCGAACCAGGCCACGCGCTCCTCCAGCTCGGCCTTGATACCGGCGATGGCGCCCTCGAGCTTGCCGCGCGTGGTGACGTACTGGTTGGCCGGATAGAGGTCGAACTGCTCGAGCGGGCGGATGACCTCGCCGGTCAGCGGATCGAACTCGCTGAGGGCCTCGATGGTCTCGCCCCAGAACTCCACGCGCAGCCCCTGCTCGAGGTAGGCGGGCATGACGTCGACCACGTCGCCGCGCACGCGAAAGCGGCCGGGCTTCAGGTCGTAGTCGTTGCGCTCGTAGAGATTGTCGACCAGGCGCTCGAGCAGGCGGTTGCGGCCGAGAGCAGTGCCGCGGCGTAGCTCGATCTTCAGCTCCGCAAAATCCTCGGGCGAGCCGAGCCCGTAGATGCACGACACGCTGGCAACCACGATCACGTCGCGGCGGCTCACCAGCGAGCTCGTCGCCGAGATGCGCAGGCGCTCGATCTCCTCGTTGATGGAGGAGTCCTTCTCGATGTAGGTGTCGGTCGACGGCAGGTACGCCTCGGGCTGGTAGTAGTCGTAGTAACTGACGAAGTATTCAACGGCGTTCTCGGGAAAGAAGTTCTTGAACTCCGAGTAGAGCTGCGCGGCGAGCGTCTTGTTGTGCGAGATGACGAGCGCGGGCCGGTTGAGGCGCGCGATGACGCTGGCCATGGTGAACGTCTTGCCCGAGCCGGTCACGCCGAGCAGCGTCTGGTGGCGGTGCCCGGCCTGGAGCGAGCGCACCAGCGCCTCGAGGGCCTGCGGCTGGTCGCCCGTCGGCGCATAGTCGGCGTGCAGCTTGAAATCCATGATCGATCAGGAAGCCAGGAAGGCGGGAAATGGCAACCGGCAAGGAACTCGGTCTGCTGCTGAATTTCGCCACGAATGCCCCACGATAAGACGTGTCGGACGGGAATGGTACAGTCGTCGCACGGTTGATAATCAGGCACGACCCTAACTCTTGGCTTCTTGGCTTCTGAATCGATCGTTGCTTCCTCAGCTCATGGCTTCACGGCTTCTGAATTGATCGTACCTTTCTGGATGTGGCTTCCTGGCTTCTGAATTGAATCATCCCGGTTGGCGCCGGCGCCGCCAGAGCGTCGGTGCGAGGAACCACGCTGCCAGCGCGATGATGACATACCATCGGCTTCGCTGCCACGCCAGGGCCAGGTAATGCAGCGTCTTCGACCGGTCCCGCTCCACGGCGGCCAGGTGGCGGTTCACCCGTTCCAGGTCGATTTCCACGCCATCCCGCTCCCATGCCGTCCGGATAATGGTGGTGCGCAATTCGGCGGCGCGGGCCGTCGCTTCGGTCTTCATCTTCTCGAGGTGGTCCAGACGCTCCTCCTTGGTGCGAACCTGGTCGACATCGCCAAACAGCTTGTCCCACACAGTGCGCCACCAGGTGTCGCCGGTGCGCAAAGCGGCGATCACGCGGTCCGCCGTGTGGCGGCGCTCCTGCTGCGCCGCCAGCCCGGTCTCGAGACTCGCGATGCGCTGCTTCACCTCACCCAGCGCCGCCTCTAGGTGTTGCTGCTCGCCCGTCAGCAGGCGCAGCGACTCGGACCGGCGCAGGTCGAAATCGACGGGATCCCGGGCCGCGAGCCAGAAGGCGTACGCCCCGAGGCCGCCTGCGACGAGGAGCGCGGCCACGCCGGCCTTTTGCACCAGCCACAAAGCGAGTCTGGAGGATGGCGACAGCACCCGCCGCCATCCTGCTACCCTCCGCGGCAAGGGCAAGGCCCAGTGTCGCTCCGAAGCCGTTTGCCAGGGCGACCCGCTTCCGCCAAGTTAGGCCACAAAGAAAAACCCTCAATTCTGGCCCAACCCTCCCACCCCATGTCCAAGGCTGTTGTTTCCAAACTTTACGACTCCGACGTCTTCCGGATGGCCTGCCGCCAGTTCGACAAGGCGGCCGATGCCATCAACCTGCCGGAGGAGATCCGCGACCGCACCAAATATCCGCGCCGCTGCATGGCGGTGGCGCTGCCCATCAAGCGTGACAACGGCACCACCGTCGTCTTCGAGGGCTACCGGGTGCAGCACAGCCTTTCCACCGGCCCCTCCAAGGGCGGCATCCGCTTCCACCAGGACGTCACGCTCGGCGAGGTGGCCGCGCTCGCCATGTGGATGAGCTGGAAATGCTCGCTGGTGGGCCTGCCCTTCGGCGGCGCCAAGGGCGGCGTCATCGTCGACCCGTACAACCTCTCGGCGGGCGAGCTCGAGCGCCTCTCGCGCCGGTACATGCAGGAGATGGTCACCTTCCTTTCGCCGCGCGTCGACATCGCCGCGCCCGACATGGGCACCAACGAGCAGATCATGGCATGGATGATGGACACTTATTCCAACCACGTCGGCCACGTCGAACCGGCCATCGTGACCGGCAAGCCCATCTCCCTCGGCGGCTCGGAAGGCCGCCGCGAGGCCACCGGCCGCGGCGTGGCCTACCTGGTCAGGGCCTACCTCGACGACCTCAAGATCCCGGTGAACCAGGTCACCGTGGCCATCCAGGGCTTCGGCAACGTTGGCAACGAAAGCGCCGTGGCCCTCGCCGAATATGGCGCGAAGATCATCGCGATTTCCGACCACACCGCCGCCTTCCACAATCCGCAGGGCATCGATGTCAAAAAGGCGCTGCAATACGTGCAGTTCAACCGCGTGCTGCACGATTTCGACGGCGGCGAGCCGATCACCAACGAGCAGCTGCTCGAGCTACCCTGCACCGTCCTCGTGCCGGCGGCGGTGGAACGCGTCATCACGGAGGCCAACGCGCCGAAGCTCCGGTGCCGCATCCTCGCCGAGGCGGCCAACGGCCCGACGACCAACGGCGCCGATCGCGTGCTTGAGATGCGCGAGGAGATCGAGGTCATCCCCGACGTGCTCTGCAACTCCGGCGGCGTGATCGTCTCCTACTTCGAGTGGCTGCAGAACCTGCAGAACTACTACTGGACCCGTGACGAGGTGCTGACCAAGCTCTTCGCCATCCTCGACAAGGCGAAGGCGAGCGTCGAATACCAGAAGCGCAAGATGAAATTCAGCCGCCGGCTCGCGGCGCTCACCCTCGGCATCCAGCGCGTGGCGGAGGCCAAGCAGAAGCGCGGCCTGTTCCCGTGAGTTTCCCGCCCCCTTGAAAAGAATTCATCAACCGGCCGGGGCCTTGCCGCGCACTACCGCAACCACCAACCCTTAATCACCATCGCCATGTTCAAGGAATTCCGTGAGTTCGCCATGAAGGGAAGCGTCGTCGATCTCGCCGTGGGCGTGATCGTGGGCGGTGCGTTTGGAACCATCGTCACTTCGTTCGTGAATGACGTGATCATGCCGCCGATCGGCCTCCTCGTCGGCGGGGTAGAATTCACCAACCTTTTTGTCGTGCTGAAGGTCGGGACGGAGAAGCCCGGACCCTATGCGTCGTTGAGTGCCGCGAAGCAGGCGGGCGCGGTCACGCTCAATGTTGGCGTCTTCCTGAACACGCTCATCAACTTTCTCATCGTCGCGGGGGCGATGTTCGTCGTGGTGAAGCTCGTCAACCGCCTGCGCCGGCAATACACCGCGCCCCCGGCGCCGACCGCCGCGCCGCGCACGGAAGTGCTCCTCGAGGAAATCCGCGACCTGCTGAAGAAGCGCCCGTAGCGCGGTGCCTTGGCCCACGTTTTTATTCAGCAAAGGTCGCGACGGGATTCATTCAGAAGCCAGGAAACCAGGAGAGCGCCGCCGGCCATGCGCTGGTTTCCTCCTGCTTCGTGTGCTTCTTGCCTTCGTGGCGACGATCCATCCCCTCACCTAAACAGCAGCACGGGGACCTTGCAGCGGCGGATCATCGCGGTGGTGGTGCTGCCGATGATGAGCTGGCGGATGCGGCTGTGGCCGTACGCGCCCATGATGAGCAGGTTGATCCCCCGCCCCTCCACGTAAGTACTGATCTCGTTGTCCGCCATGCCCACGAGCATCTGGCACACCGGCGCGCAGCCCGCGGCGCGCAGCACGCCCTCGGCGGCCTGCAGGGTCTTGAGCGCGGCCTCCTCCTCGTTGCGCGCCGCCACGGTCACGAGATGCAGTTCGAGATCCTTGAAGGCCGACGAGGTGGACAGGAATTCCAGCGCCTTCTGGCAGCTCTTGCTGCCGTCGTAGGCGAAGAGCGCGCGCTCCACCGGCTTGAAGGCGCGTGAGGTGACCAGGCAGGGCTTGTGGCTGGCGCGCACCACGCGCTCCATGGTCGAGCCGAGGTGCTCGGTGGCGAAGTTGGCGTTCTCGCCGCGCTTGCCGAGCATGATCAGGTCGACGTGCGCCTCGAAGTCATGGAATGTGTCGACGAGGAAGCCGAGCTTGTGCGTGAAGGTCGCGGTCGGGGGCGGTGTTTTCGCGGCAAAATGCTTCCGCGCCTGCTCGAGAATCGCCTTGGCCCGCTCCTGTTCGAACTCCTGCAGCTTGCCAAGCACGGCCTGGTAGGGCTGCACGCCGAGGCTGCCGCTGAGGTCGGCGACCATAGGCACCTCGAACTGGCGCAGGTCGGAGACATAGAGGACTTCGAGCGCGGCGCCGGTGCGCTGGGCCATCCAGGCCGCGTAGTCGTAGCAGACAAACGAGTAGGCCGAACCGTCGGTGCAGACGAGGATCTTGTTCATGGCGCGTCCCCCGTTGAAGGGTTCAAACTTGCGGTGAGTGCTTTGTTTTCCTGGCTGCCGTCATGCTGACACGCATGCCGGCCGGCGTCAAATCGTCGTGCCGGGCGGGATGACCGCGCCCTTGGGCACCACGAGCACGCCGTCGCGGATCATGACGTCGTGCGGGTAGTCGCCGTTGGGTTTGCCCTCGGGCGAGAGCACGCTGCCGTCGCCAATGCGGGCATTCTTGTCGATGATGGAGCCGCGGATGCGGCAGTTGTACCCCACGCCGACGTTGGGAATGCCCCGGGCGGCGTTTTCCTTCACCTCGGTCTCGCTCTCGTAGAAGTCGGCGCCCATCATGACCACGTCCTCGAGGGACGAACCCTCGCGCACCATGGAGCGGATGCCGATGACGCAGTGCTTGAGCGTGGTGTCGGTGATGATCGAGCCGTCGCCGACGACCACGTGGTCGATGAAGCATTTGTTGATCTTGGTGGCCGGCAGGAAACGGGCGTGGGTGTAGATCGGCGTGGTGTGCGTATAAAAATTGAAGGGGGGCAGCGGCTGGGCGAACGCGAGGTTGGCCTCAAAGAAGGACCGCACGGTCCCGATGTCCTCCCAGTAGCCCTCGAAAATGTAGGCGAAGAGGCGCTTTTTGCCGAGGAGGCTGGGAATGACCTCCTTGCCGAAGTCGGTCATTTGGTTGTCGAGGGCATCCTGCAGCACGTCGCGGCTGAACAGGTAGATGCCCATCGAGGCGAGGCAGCGTTTTTCGGCCGAGGGCGTGGTCAGGCGCGCCTCCAGCGCCGGGCTGATGGCGAAGCTGTTGATGACCGCGGGATCCTTGGGCTTTTCGGCGAACTGCCTGATCTCAAGGCTGTCCTCCACGCGCATCACCCCGAGGCTTTCGACCTTCGCGGCGGGAACCGGAAGGGCCGCGATCGTCACGTCGGCCTCGGTGAGGATATGCTGGGCGATGACTTTGCGGAAATCCATCCGGTAGAGCTGGTCGCCCGAGAGGATGAGCACGTAGTCGTGCGGGTGG
Source organism: Opitutia bacterium (assembly GCA_003142615.1). Classification (GTDB taxonomy): domain Bacteria; phylum Verrucomicrobiota; class Verrucomicrobiia; order Opitutales; family Opitutaceae; genus Fen-1467. Next base: position 41,472 of record PLMW01000047.1, read on the forward strand.
GTGCGGAAGTGCACGAAGTTGCGGCGTACGGCATCCGCCGTGCCCTGGTACCAGTCGGTGCTCTTCATTGTCTGCTCGGCCGCCATGATGTCGACAAAGCCCCGGCCAAACGAATCGAAGTGGTAGGTGCTCTGCACGTGGCGGTGCAATGACGCCGTGTTGTACTGCGTGAGCAGAAAAATGCGATTGATGCCCGAGTTGAGGCAGTTGCTGATCGGGATGTCGACCAGGCGGTACTTGCCCGCCAAGGGCACCGCCGGCTTGGAGCGTTCCTTGGTCAGGGGATAGAGGCGGGTGCCGCGGCCGCCGCCCATGATGACCGCGAGCACGCTGGGGTTGATGTTCATGGAAATGGGAGGAGGCGCGAGCGTCCGACGGTGCGTCCGGCCGTTCCGGGTTTTGTACAAAACCGCCAACCGTGGGATTCAGGATTCCACGCGGGATTATACTGACCGGGACCCCGGAGGGTGGACGCTTTGTCGGGCACTCAATAACCTTGCTCAAATTTTGCCAGACTCCCTAAAATCGCGAGCTTAAAGAAAGCAACTTATGTGTGGCATCGTCGGTTATGTCGGCAAACAGAAGGCCTCGGCCATCCTGCTCGAAGGCCTGAAGCGCCTCGAATACCGCGGCTATGACTCCGCCGGCCTGGCGGTGGAGCACGACCACAAATTCGAGATCGCCAAGAAGGTCGGCCGGGTGGAGATCCTCGCCAAACTGGCCGCGCAGCAACGCCTCAGCGGCACCACCGGCATCAGCCACACGCGCTGGGCCACCCACGGCGGGGTGACCGATGCCAACGCCCATCCCCACGTCAGCAGCGACGGCCGGTTCGCCATCGTGCACAACGGTGTGATCGAAAACTACGTTGGCATGAGGAAATTCCTCATCGGCAAGGGATACACCTTTGCGTCGGAGACCGACACCGAGGCGCTCGTCAATCTCATCGCCTACCACTACCAGAAGGAATCCGCCCGGCCGGATACCAGCCGCTTCCTTGAAAGCGTGCGCAAGACCCTCCACCACGTCGAGGGCACGTATGGCATCGCGGTCCTCTGCACCGATCAGCCCGGCGAGATTGTCGCCGCGCGCAAGGGCTCGCCGCTGATTCTCGGGGTCGGCGACGGCGAGTACATCCTCGCCAGTGACGTCGCCGCGCTCATCAGCCGCACGCAGAACGTCGTCTACCTCAAGGACGGCGAAATCGTTCACATCACGCCGAAGAACTTCTCCATCACCACGCTAGACCTGACCGACGTCTCGCCGGTCATCGACCGGGTTGCCTGGACGGTCGAGGATGCCGACCTCGGCCGTTTTGCCCACTTCATGGAGAAGGAGATCTTTGAGCAGCCGGCCGCGCTCGAGAACGCCATGCGCGGCCGCTTTTCGGAGGATCAGAGCTCGGCCAACTTCGGCGGCCTCAATCTCACGCCCGCCGACTTCCGCCAGATCGACCGCTTCCAGTTCTGCGCCTGCGGCACCGCCTGGCACGCCTGTCTGGTGGCCGAGCACCTGATCGAGCGGTTTGCCCGCGTGCCGGTGGAGGTGGATTATTCGTCGGAGTTCCGCTACCGCAACGCACCGCTTTATTCCAATACACTCTTCTTCGTCATCAGCCAGTCCGGCGAGACCATTGACACGCTCGCCGCGCTGCGCGAGGCGAGGCGCAAGGGCTACAAGGTCATGGCCATCTGCAACGTGGTCGGTTCCACCATCGCGCGCGAGGCCGACGGCGGCATCTACCAGCACGCCGGCCCCGAGATCGGCGTGGCGTCCACCAAGGCTTTCACTTCGCAGATCCTCATCGCCGCCATGTTCGCCCTCTATGTCGCCCGCATGCGCGACATGAGCTTTAGCGACGGCGTGCAGTATGTGCAGGCCCTCAAACAGGCGCCCGACCTGGTGCGCAAGGCGCTCGAGCAGGCGCCGCGCATCAAGGAGATCGCCAAACGCTACGCACGCCATCGGGACTTCCTCTTCCTCGGCCGTCTCTCGCTTTTCCCCCTCGCGCTCGAAGGCGCGCTCAAGCTCAAGGAGATCTCCTACATCCACGCCGAGGGCTACCCCGCCGCCGAGATGAAGCACGGCCCCATCGCGCTCATCAGCGAAACCTGCCCCACCGTGTTCTTCGCTCCGAAGGGGGAGATTTTCAACAAGGTCGTCTCCAGCGTCCAGCAGATCAAGGCCCGCAAGGGGAAGACCATCGTGATCGCGACCGAGGGTTGCGAGTTCCCGCCCGGCCTGGCCGACGAAATCATCACCATCCCCGACTGCCACGAGGCCGTGCTGCCGATCGTCGCCGCCGTGCCGGTGCAGCTCCTCAGCTATTACATCGCCGCGGAGCTCGGCCGCGATGTCGACAAGCCGCGCAATCTCGCCAAGTCCGTCACCGTCGAGTGACCGGATTCGTCGAAGCCGGGGCCCTGTATCCGCACAATAAAGTTGGAAACCGGATAATAAAGTCGGCAACCGTACAATAAAGATGGCAACTGAAGGCCTGCCGGATCGTCATCCGCAGACAATAAAGTTGGCTCCTGACGAAAGTCATTCGTCTCCATAGAGATGCCGACATCTTTGGATCTGATCCGGGCACTATGGACGATAGTCACAGCCTCGTGTGCACGTAAGGAAGCCTCGGCGATAGGCATCGGTGTCCGGTAACCTGGAAACCCTTCCCTTTGAGATACACCCTGACGGGGCCGAGAACGGAGTCGTGGCGCAGCCACTGCCGACGGACTCCGCCTGGGTTCCTAGCGATGGTGACAGTGACCGGCCGCAGTTTGAGCGCTGACAGCGCCACCTTCGATCGGGCCTGATACGTTAGATTCCAGGGAAGAAGTTGCGAATCTCACGGATTCCGCCTTCCAAATTGACCAAGGAGGCGCGCGGAGGCGGGATAAGTGGACGGACCTTTCGAGCAGGCACGGGATCGGCAAGAAGCCGCTTCGTCTTTGCCTGGTCGAGACGGATTACGACTCTCTGCGTTTGGATTATTTTCCCAACCACTTTCGCGTATCCAATGATGCCGTGATCGCCATCACCTGTGTAGATAAAGAGTTCGTCCCCAAGGCACACCTTGTCGAAGTTGTGATAGACCCCCCATCCGCGGTCTTTGATGCGGCCCGGAAAGACGAAATCACGGAAGGACTCATATGACGTCCGAACGCGGCGGCGCGTGTCCACGAAATAGTAGCCAGACCTTTTCGAGATGGGGTAAAGCCAGGAGTTCATGCTCCGTCCCAATAAACCAAACGTTCCAACTAGGCAAAGTGAATCCGGGGCGCGCCTTCCTTGCGCATCGCCAGCCACGCTTTTGCGGTCGCCTCGCGGCCGTGCGGCCGCTAAGCTGTGATGCGTTCTCGGGCTTGGGCGGGGAGCGCGGGTTGATACGCCAAATAGCCCGGCGCGACACCGAATGCGAATCCTCCACGTCAGCGACTTTCACTACCGGAAGCCCTGGTTCGCCTGGCTGGCCACTCAGGCGCCTGACTGCGACCTCATCTGTCACACGGGCGACTTCCTCGACCTCTTCGGCAGCGTCCCCGTCCCCGACCAGATCCGGCGGGTGGCCAGTTGGCTGGCCCGCCTGAGGAGCTCCCTGCTCTTCTGCTCAGGGAACCACGACGTCGAGGCGGAGGCCGGCCAGGCCGGCGCCTGGCTCCGGGGCCTGCTCTCGCCGTTCGCGTGGGGGGACGGGACTATCATGAGCCGCAGCGGCGTCACTCTCGTGTCGTCTGGCTGGGGTACCCCGTGCCACCTCGAGGGGCCGGCCGACGTCCTGCTCCGCCACGCCCCGCCGGGCGGCTGCGCCACGGCCGTCTCGAGGGCCGACGGCCGGGACTGGGGCGACTTCGAGCTGGGCGAGGACCTGCGGTCAGGGCTGATCCCGGCCATGGACATCGTGCTCTCCGGCCACCAGCACGCGCCCCGATGCTGGCACGCCCGTTGCGGCGCCGCCGTTTCGTTCAACCCCGGCTTCAACGCCGGGGCCGAGGTGCCCAACTACATTCTGCTCGACCTCGCCGGCCGTCGCATGGCGCGGTGGCACGAGGGCGGGCAGCTGGCCGGCGCCCTGCGCCTGACGGACACGCCCGACCCCGCCGCGGACGACCGCATTGCGGCGCGCAGGAGGCCGCGCATCGCGCCGGGGCACCCAAAACACCCGTGCTGTGAGCATGAGCCGTGAACGATGCCCACGTTTGCGTTGGCCACTCGAGCGTGTGGCCATTATCCTGTGAAGGTTCTTGGGTCCACACCATATGAAGGTTCTTCTCGTCTCCGCGAACACGGAAAAAACAAGCATCGTGCCGCTGCCGTTGGGCCTGGCTTGTGTTGCCGCCGCATGCCGGAGGGCCGGCCACGAAGTGCTTCTGGTGAACCTCATGTTTGAGGCCGATACGGAATCAGCCATTCGGGACTCCATCGCGGCGTTCCACCCCGGCGTCATCGGGATTTCAGTGCGCAACATTGATGACCAGAACATGACCTGCCCTAGATTCCTGTTGCCTCCGGTTCGGGAGGTGGTGGCGATCTGCCGGACCCTGGAGAAAGCCCCGATCATCCTTGGCGGGGCCGGGTACAGCATCTTCCCCGAAAGCGCGTTGCGATACTTGGGGGCGGACATGGGAATCCGGGGCGAGGGAGAGACCGCTTTCCCTGCGCTGCTGGAGTGCTTGGTCAACGGCGCTGACGTGGGCGGGTTACCCGGCCTTTACCTGCCAGGCCGCCCGCCCGCCGGCAGGACCTTTGCCACCCATCTCGACGACTTGCCGCTCCCGGAACCCGAACTCTGGATTCCAGCCGTTTCCGACAAGGATGAACTCTGGATACCCGTACAGGGCAAGCGCGGCTGCCCGATGGATTGCAGCTTCTGCTCAACGAAGGAGATCGAGGGACGAAGGATCCGGAGACGCTCTTCGGAAGCGATCGTCGACTGGCTGGAGGAGGTGGCGTCGCGCGGTTTCCGTAACTTCGTCTTTGTCGACAGCACGTTCAACATTCCGCCGTCCTATGCCAAGGAGCTCTGCCGGGCGATCCTACAGCGGGGCCTCGACATTAACCTGTGGTGCATCGTCTACCCCAAGTGGGTCGACCGAGAGGTGGTGGAATTGATGGCGCGGGCCGGCTGCCGCCATGTCAGCCTCGGCTTTGAAAGCGGCTCGGACTCGTTGCTGGGAAGCTTTAACAAGAGGTTCAAGGCCGAGGAGGTCAGAACCGTCTCAGGGATGTTTGCTGAAGCTGGCATCCGGCGTACGGGCTTCCTCCTCCTCGGGGGTCCCGGCGAAACCAGGGAGACGACCGAGGAAAGCCTTTCCTTTGCCGATTCGCTGGACCTGGACGCCTTGAAGATCACGGTGGGCCTGCGGATTTATCCGGGGACCGCGCTTGCTGCCACCGCGCTCGCCGAAGGGGTCATTCAACCCGACGACGACCTGCTTTGGCCGGGGTTCTACCTGGCACCCCCGCTGAGGGAGTGGCTCCCCGAGCGGATTGCTGACTATGGAAACTCGCGCTCGTCGGTGATGTAGGCCGGCGACCTTGTCGCCCCTTCCAAGGTTCTCCCGGCTTTCGTGTGGGTAAGGGAGCCTGAAACAGACAGGATGGAGGGAAGCGCTGTTGCCATCTTTTGCTCGACGTCAACGGTGAGACCCGACCGGAGCGGGCGCGTGGCGGGCGTCGGCAAGACGCGAGGCCAATCCTCGCTCTGCCTCTGACAACGGGTCCCTTTCTCGGGCCTTAGTCGTTGCCCGGTCGTACCCGGCCGTCGCGGAAGGGTCTCGGACGGAATCCGATCCAACTGCCCACAACTACAAGGCCGAAGAGCGTGTAGGAAACCACGAAGACCCAAGGTGGCGCCTCGTAGTAAAGCAACTTTTGAAGCCAGTATGCGACGCAAGTCCCGCCGTATGTTCCATCGCCGGCCCGCTCGCGGAGGCTCATCTCCAATGTCGTGAGGGGGCAGATCGCGCCGAACCACGCCTGGGCGACCACCACGCCGGTCGCGGCAAGATGCGCCATCCGGAACCACGGATTCCGAATCCAATTCCATCTGCGGAGGCCACCGCAGACAATCAGGAGCAACCCGATTGCGACGAAGGCGACAAACGCGACGTGTGTAATCAGCACAACGTCAGCAACGACGCGAAGAATTGCGCTGCGGTTCATCTTCTTTGCCGGGACACTGTATGATCGTCTCTTCTCCGTCCTCAGCGACACTTAGCAGGGCGAAGATCCCCGGGGAAGCCTGGTGGTACGAACTCGTCTATTTGATCCAGCCTGATCGGGCCGGTAAACGAGGGATCGCGGCTCCACTTGGGATTCAAGTCTCTGGAATGGGCTACAACCGCAACGGTAACGGGGGGACGAATGCCGGCAAGAGCGGCAATCAGGAGACCGTCCAGCTGACTGCGGCTGTGAGGCCCTGACCGGCCACCGTGCGCCTGCGAAGCCGGTGTGGCCCGCCCCAGCCAGTGCCGCCAGATCATGACCATGGCGGCGGTGTCGAGGCGGCAGCACTGCAGGAGGAGCTGGCGGCGGCCCGCCTGCTCCCCCAGTCATTCTTGTTGGCGCGAACTGGCAAAGCCAGTCGGCGCTGGACGGGCAGCAGGTCCAGGTGTCAAAGGCACCGGGGGGTATCCCCGGTATGGGTCCGGGGTAGATCGGCCCTGCTAGCTCGACACGGGCACCAGCGGCGGGGCATCCCAGCACCAGGTTAGAGCGCGAGTGCATGAGGGCGACCATGCTGCCCGCCGGTTCAACATCGCGGCCCTGAGCCACTACCATTTCCTCGGCTTCCTGTTATTTGCCGCCGTTCCCGATTGGCTCAAGTCTGGGGTTTGACGACACGCCGTAGTTTTTTCTGTTTTGTCCATCCGTTCGCCGCGCTCCGCCGCTATTCCTCCGGCCGGTCCCCTTCCGTGACGATCAGGAGACACAGGAGGGCAAGCACCACGACTGCGACGATGACAGTCATGCGAAGGATGCGCACCGGACTGGTCCGATGCCGCCGCGTTACTCTAGCAGCCTGTCGGACTTTGGCAACTTTCTGCGAGGTTGGCGCACGCGACGAGGATCTTCCCGGCGGGGAAGCGGTGCCTGCTCAACTCACAGAGTTTCCCGAACAATTAAGGTTGGTGGGAAATCCAACAGTGGTGCTTCACGCTTCCGAATCCTTGGATAAGCAATCTTTCGGAGCACCCCTTCTCCCGAAGTTCCCCCATTTGACTCCGCAAGGAATACATACTTTAGTGTACAAGACCATTCGTCACCCTTCTCCCATGATCAACCTTTCCAAACCCGATCTCACCCAGCACCCGCCCCGTAGCCCCCGCGTCCGCCTCGGCGGCTACGTCCATCTGCCGCGGATGCTCGACAAAGCCCGCGCCCTCGCCGCCGGCAAGATTGGAGAGTACGTCTACCCCTGCCCCTTGGATAAGCCACTCCTCGAATTTCTCGGGATCGACCCGAAAACCCTCCTCGCCGAGGTGAAAAAAGGCGGCTCGGACTCGGAAATACTCGCCTGGGTCAACGCCCACACCAAGCGCACCCCGCTCGAAGTCGCCGCCTGGTCGGCCTGGCTTGAAGGGCGCAGCCCCGGCTCGGCTGAGGCCCACGGCCATTTCAGCGTCTCGATCAAGAATTTCGCTCCCGAGCGCGAGGACATCCATACCTTATTCGATCGCCTCGAACTCGACGACTACGTCACCTTCGGCGGCAAGGGCTGATCAGCACCGGCTCGGCCGCGCCAGTCCCTGCACAAGGAGAAAACGAAGCCCGAAAGGACGCGCCCAAAGCGCTCGACCGTGCTCCACTGGGAGCGCCCTTTGCCGGTCTGGGCCTGGCGGGGCTGGCGGATGCGCCGGGCCGGGGGCGTAAGCCGTCGATTCCCAACGCCAAGAAGGAGCAATTGATCACGCAGGCGACCCAACCGCCGCCGAATCGCTCCCGCTGGAGCGTGCGCACGATGGCCCGGCGGATGGGGGTATCGCCGGCGAGCGTGCGGCGGATCTGGGCGGCCAATGAGATCAAGCCGCACCTGACCCGGACCTTCAAACTGTCGCGCGATCCGAACTTCGAGGCCAAATTCTGGGATGTCATCGGCCTTTACCTTACCCCGCCGGACAAAGCCCTGGTGCTCTGCTGCGACGAGAAAAGCCAATGCCAGGCGCTGGAGCGGACCCAACCCAGGTTGCCCTTGGGCGTCGGCCATATGACACGCGGCGATCGGAGAACTGCCCGGATTCATCACGGTCGGAGCGGAGAAAACCGGCCGGTGCGCCAAGCGTGTCGCCGCGGGTGGTCTGTCAGGTGGTTTCACCGCCGTCTGACCGATGACCCGATCAAGATCGTCGCCCCGGGTGCGGAGCGAGCATCGGGCGCATGCATCCAACGGGCGAGGTTTCCGCGCGGACCATTGGAGGCCAACGCGCAGGCGGGAAAAACCGTCGACACCGGGTGGAGTCCGCCGCATCGGGTACGTTTTCGCTTCCCACAGCTGGAAAGCAGCTCCGCGAAAATGGCGTTGGCGGGGGCGTGCGACTGTGTCACACAACTAAAACCCCGGCTGCGGCAATACGTCCAATCGTTGCAGGGAAAGATCTGGAGCGCCAAAGTCTACGCCCGGAAACCGCTCTGATCGAAGGCGCGCGCTTTGAGTCGGAGGTTGGTGCGGGGCCGCCCCGGGAGATCCCGCATCCGAATTTCCGGCCAGACGCCGAGCCAAGACAATGAGGAAACCGCAATGCAAAAACCTGTTACCGAAGTCATTCGTCAACGATTCTCTTGCCGCACGTTTCTCGATCAACCGATCGACGATCAGCGTCAACGCCTGTTGGCGGAGTTCCTGGCCACCAACCAGGTCGGACCATTGGGTACACAAGCGCGATTTGCTCTCGTCGCGGCAACCCAGGGCGACCACGAAGCGCTGCGAGGTCTTGGAACCTACGGTTTCATTAAGGGCGCAACCGGATTCATCATCGGCGCCGCGGAGCGATCACCGAAGGACTTGGAGGATTACGGTTATCTGATGGAGCATGCCATCCTGTTCGCGACCGATCTGGGGTTGGGAACCTGCTGGCTTGGCGGCACATTCTCGAGGAGCCGGTTTGCCGAGAAGATCGAGGTGCGCCGGGATGAGATCGTGCCCGCAGTGACTGCAATAGGCACCATCGCCCAGGGCCCGCAAGCCCGGGACTGGATCCGCGAACGTGCGAGGGGGACTGACCGGTTACCGGCCGAGCAGCTCTTCTTTGAACAACAGTTCGGTAAGCCGTTGCTGGCGGTTGGCGCCGGCGCGTATGCTGCGCCACTCGAGGCGTTGCGGTGGGCGCCCTCGGCCTCAAACAAACAGCCTTGGCGGATCGTACGAACCGAAAACGCCTTCCATTTCTACCTCGCACGGACCAAGGGTTATGGAAAAGGAAGTCTGTTGTTCTTTCTGCTGCAGTTTGCCGATCTCCAACGCGTCGACATGGGGATTGCGATGTGCCATTTCGAACTGACCGCCCGCGAATTGGGTTTGGCCGGACGGTGGGTTGTCCAAGATCCGAACATCGCCAAACCCGACGACAGGACCGAATACATCGTGAGCTGGTTCGGCTGATCACCTCGGCGATCCAGCCCCGCCGCAGCGGTACGTGGGGAATGCAACTACATCGGCCTGTCCGCCGAGATAAGATGGAATCACCGCGTGGCAGACGCCATCGGCAGGCTTCCCGAAATGAGGCGAACGCGCCCCCCTGAACCCCAAAGATGTTCTCTCGATTGAGAAGTGATTTTTCATCGGGGTGAGTGAGAGGCGGAGAGCGTGAGCAGCTAGGAACCGTGCCCGTTTGGTGGCGGGTGTGCAGCGCCTCGTCGTAAGGGGTGCGGGTCTGCCACATTTTCCAGAGGATCTTCAGCCAGCGTTGACCGAGGCAGCGCAGGGCGCAGGCGTGGGATTGCCCCTGAACCCGGTGCGCCTGGTAGTTTAAGGCCCAGACTGACTCAGAAGGCGGCTCAAAAATTCGGAGTCACGTCACAGGGTGACCGGATTCAACTTGTGGTGCCGATGCCGTGCTGCGCAGTTACGACCGGCATCCAGCGGCGCTGCGAGACTGGATCTGGCCTGTGGAGCGTTTCCTCGCCCACGTGAAGGAACGGCAACAAAAGGTTGAAGCGCGCACCTAGGCTCCTTGGAAACAACCATGAGGACCATCAAGCTGACGTATATGCATTAGCGTGCATCGGTTTCTGCCTCCTTACAGGCCATCCCCCATTCACAGTTGAACCCGAACGCCAGCACCAAAAGGAGCCCTTGCCTGATTTTGCCTGTGATGACCCACGGCTGCGGACGTTGATCAACATGATGTCGCGCAAGCTCTCCGACACACGACCGGCGCTTTCGCGAGTGCTTGAGGTGTTGGCAGAGATTGTCGCCAAGCTGCATCGTCTAAACTACTTGCAGTGCCCGATGAAATTCGCCGCACCTCCCGCGGGTCTGCCGGTCGGCGCCGGTGCAGTCTTTGCACCCCTCTGTGTGGGATTGTGCATTAGGGCAGGCTGCGTCGCTCGAGCCGGGTCCGTGCGCTCCCGTTGAGCGAGCCACCGGCTGACGCGAGCACGGCCTTTTACGCAACAAAAAGGGCGTTCAGTGCCACCGTCCCGGATGACGGGTACAGCGGCGCCTGATCGCCCGAATCACAGGCTGGTTCGCGCAGGTTTCAGACGATCTTACCGTCGCGCTACCACTTCTTTGTCGTGCCGGCCGCTGGCTTACTCACGCCGGCCGCTGGCTTACTCACGCCGGCCGCTGGCTTACTCACGCCGGCCGCTGGCTTACTCACGCTGGCCGCGGCCGCCGGTGTGGGTCCCGCGACAGGAGGTTTGCCAGCGGCAGGAGCCGGAGTCGGGGCCGCACCGGGCGTGGCCGGCTTGGCGGAGGGAGCTGGAACGGGAGGTTGATTCGAAGTATCCATGATTGCTTTGTGGTTGGAGGTTTTCACCACCGGTCTCGTGATGAGACCGGCTTGCGCATAGTCGCTGCATCAACCGTGCCGAAAATCGTTCCATTCCGCTAACGATTTGAACGGAAAGCGCTTGGGTGATGCGAGAAATCCGGCCGCAGTCCGCCACAAACTGGGGTCATCCGGCCACCCGCGCAGTTTATGCACCGCGAGCGCCGCCGCCGTGCAAGCCTCGCGGCGGAACTGCGCCAGCGGGACCAACCCGGCCGGCGCCGCGCCAGCTCCTTCGCCCGTTCCGCCTGCACGGGCGCGTACGCCGGATCGTCGTAGACGCTGCGCAACTCGAGCGGATCGTTCCGGAGGTCGAACAGCTCCGCGTAATCCTCGCCGGTTCCGTAGAAGCGCACCAGTTTGTAGCGATCGGTCACCACGCCGTAGTGGGGGCGCACATGGTGGGGCGCGGGATACTCGTAATACTGGTAATAGAAGCTTTTCCGCCAATCAGCCGGGCTCCGACCTTTTAGCAGCGACCGGAAGCTGCGGCCTTGCATGTCGGCGGGAACGGGAATGCCGGCGGCGTCGAGCAACGTCTCCGCGAAGTCGACGTTGGCAACGAGGTCGCGGTTGACGCTGCCGGGTTGGACGACACCGGGCCAGCGGACGAGCAGCGGGGCGCGCCGGGACTCTTCGAATATCCCGCGCTTGTCGAACCAGCCGTGCTCGCCGAGATAAAAACCCTGGTCGGCCGCGTAGACGACGATGGGATTGCCGGCCCGGCCTTCTTTTTCGAGGTAATCGAGCACGCGGCCGGTGCTTTCATTTACGGCGCGGAGGCAAGCGAGGTCATCGTGCAGGTAGCACTGGTGATGCTGGCGACGCTCGCGGTCATCGCGATCGCGGTCCAGCCGAAGCTCTCGGCGGGTGGCGTGGTGACGGCGAACGCTGCGTTGGGGCGCTGGCTGGCGCGCGGCTAGGGCCGGAAAAAATTCCCCCGAAAAAGATCGCTTACGGTTTGACCGGGCGCGCCGCGGTCCTAGCATTGCGCTGACACCCTGCAGTGTTCGTGGTGCGTTCGATAACCGCTCTTTGCCTTTGATAACTTCCGGGAGCCGAACCGACGGTGGCGGCTGCTAGGCCGTAAATCGGAAAGCAAAAACCACCCGGAGGCGCCCACCTTACTACAAAAGGGACTTGAGCTTTGGAGCACACGGCACAGGCGGGGTGTCGCTTTCCTTTCTGCCGCCCGCCGCCACAATCGGCTTTCCCAACATCGGCTTGCAGGGCTTCAGCCCCAAAGTCACGCGCGGCAACCACCGTGCCACCCTGGGTGAGAGCGCGGGTGATCTGGTCGTCCTTGAAGCCAGCGCGGCGGCCGCGCCTGCCACACCTGGCGCCCGGGCGGGCCGAAGTCACCCGAGGGGGCATCGGGGTTACCCCTTTTTCAGCCTGGGCGAAACCATAAAAGTAAACAATTGCGCCGTCCTTCACGGTGTTGCTGAGCTGGCCGGTGGCGCGGGCGCGGCGATCCAGCTGGCCTGCTTCGGCGCCTATGCTCCGCGGGATGGCGGACTGCAGCACTGCCGAATGCTCTTCGAGCACGCGGCACTGGCGGATAGCGCACCGGATCGGACTTCAGCCCGGCGGCGCCGGCCGTGCATCTCCGCCGTCCGGGGCGGCCCTTTCATGACCGGCAGTCACCGGCAGCGCGTCCCGGATGACCGCAAGGAGCTTTTTGATCGTGAACGGTTTCGCCAGCATGGCCGACAGCGCCAGCGTCTTCAGCCCGCTCTTACTCCCGGTATCGCTCATGCCGGTGATACCGACAATCCTGACCGCCGGGTCGAGTACCCGCAGGGCCGCGACCAGGGTCGGTCCGTCCATCTCCGGCATCATCATGTCGGTCAGCACCAATTGGATTTCCGGCCGGCGTTCCTGGAAGATCCTGAGGGCCTCGGCTCCGCGTCCGGCGGTGATCACCTGGTACCCGAATTCCATCAGTGCCTGGCGCGCGACCTCGCGTACGGCGGCTTCGTCGTCCACCACGAGGATGCCTTCGCCGTGCGTGTGAGGCCAGGGCGTGGCTGAGTCACTTTTAACCGCCACCTGCTCGGTCGTGGCGGGGAGATACAGTTCAAAGGTGGACCCCTGCCCGACTTTGCTGGCGACCCGGACGAAGCCGCCATGGCTGCGCACGATGCCCAGCACGGTGGACAGCCCCAGTCCGGTGCCTTTGCCCACGCCTTTGGTCGTGAAAAATGGCTCGAAGATCTTCGCCTCGATTTCCGGCGAAATGCCCGTACCGGTGTCGGTGACGCGCAGACAGGCATAGGAACCCGGCTGGGCGCCTGGCATTTTTTCCGCCGCCTCCTTGGAGAGCACGATATTGGCGGCTGCCAGGGTGAGGACACCGCCTCCCGGCATGGCATCGCGTGCGTTGATGCACAGGTTCATCAAGGCCTGCTGCAGCTGCGTTGCGTCGCCCAGAACCGGCCACAGGTCGGCCGCCACGTCGGATTCAACTCGTATGCTTTTGGGGAAGGTCTCGGCGGCGAGTTTTTCCATCTCCCGGAGCAGATGGCGCGGCTGCAGGGGCACGCGCTCGCCTTCGACTCCGCGGGCGAACGTCAGCACCTGTCTGACAATGTCGGCCCCACGCTGGGCGCTTGATTCCATCGTCTTGAGCAGGTGACGCGCCGTCTCGTCCATCATCATCTCGCGCAGCAACGGCGCGCCGATGAGAATCGGAGCCAGGACGTTGTTGAGATCATGGGCAATGCCGCTGGCGAGCGCCCCGATGCTCTCCAGCCTCTGGGCGCGGAGAAACTGGCCTTCAAGCTGCTTTTTTTCCGTGATGTCGGTGTTGATCGCAAAGACCGACTGCGGCTGGCCCTGCTCGTTGCGCACGAGCGTCAGCCGGCTGAATACCTCCACCATCCCTCCGCTCTTCGTGATTTGCCGCCGCTCTCCGGACCAGCTTCCCTGCTTGAGCAGGCCCGCGACAAGCGCCTCCGTGGCAGCGGGATCAGGGGAGATCAATTCCGTGGTTTTTCGATTCAACACCTCGGCGCTGGTCCAGCCATAAGTCCGCTCGGCGCCATGGTTCCAATAGAGTATCGTGCAGTCGAGGGCCGTCACGTAGATGGCGTCATTCGCATTGTCGAGCAGTGCCGCCTGTTCGCGGATGCGTTCCTCCGCCCGCCTGCGCCCGGTGATGTTGCGCGAGATGCCGACCAGCCCGGTGATGTTGCCGTCCGCGTCGCGCAGGGGAACCTTCGTGGTGGACGCCCAGGTGACGTGGCCGTCAGGCCAGGTCTCCTTCTCCTCCAAACCGATGAGCGGTTCGCCCGTGCTCATGACGCGCTGCTCGTCCTCGTAAGCCTGCCAGGCATGCTCCTCGCTGAAGAAGTCGAAATCTGTCTTGCCCACCACCTCCGGGGCACTCCGCAAACCGAAAAACCGTACCATCGCCTCGTTGATGCGGACAAAGCGGCTCTGCCGGTCCTTGAAATAAATGAGGTCTGGGATCGTGCTGGCGAGATTGTTGAACAGGGCCTGCTCCTGCTGCAGCGCCACTTCGGCCTGCCGGCGCTCGGTGATGTCCCGGCTGATGCCCATCAATCCAGTGATCTTACCTTCCGGGTCACGTGTAGGCACTTTGCTCACCAGCAGCCAGCCTCTCTCGCCGGATGCAAGCACCGTCGGCTCTTCGCGGTTGATCAGCGGCTCTCCAGTCTGGATGACGTGTTGATCGTCGGCAAAATAACGATCGGCAAGGTCCGGCGGCCGATAGTCATAATCGGTCTTGCCCGCCGCTTCTTCCTGGGATCGGGCGCCCAAGGCTTGGAGGTGCGCGATGTTATTGAGCAAAAACCGGCTTTCGACGTCTTTGATGTAGATGCGGTCCGGCAGACTGTCGATCAGCGTGCGCAGCAGATTGCGCTCTGCCGCCAGCGCCTCCTCGGCCCGCCCTCTTTCGAGAATTTTAGCCCGTGCCGCCGCCAGTTCGGCGCGCAGGTGCGAAAACTCCAGCGCCGCGGCATCCAGGGTCTTGCCGACCTCGTCCAAGCCCGCGGCCGGCTCCACCCGCGGCACCCGTCCGCCGGCTTTGGCAGTCAGCCGTCTGCGCAAGGCATGCAACGAGCGGCGCACCGTCTTGATCTGCTGACTGAAGGGTTTGTCCTTTATGACTGCTTCCTCGTCGTTAGCTGCATGGTCTTTCACCAACCGGCCGTGAGACCAGGCGCTGGCGCCGCTTGTCCACGGCCACTAATTCGGGAATATGGTCCCTGCCGAAAGAAATCGCCAACAAAAACTACGCAGGCGAAAAATTTCAAATCAGCTGGTCCGGCGGAGAATGAGGAGATCCACTCCCCCATCTATCGAGCTTGAGCTTCGCGGCGCTGGCGGCGTTGAAAATGTCGCTGCTGCACCAAGCCTCCACCGGCCAGCTTTAGGAATCGTCCATGCCTATTCCACTGCCAGAACCGCTTGATGAGTATTTTCCGGCCGTTTCCCGCATGGTCGCCAAAACCAGTTGGCTTCCACACCCAGACACCGTCCGCGCATTAGGCCGCGCAGCCTTTCCAACCTCACGGGCACGACGGAAGCACCCGCTATTCACACTCATCTCGGAGAACGGCGAGCCAATCGGGATGTATGATGACAACACCATACCTACATGGGTGATGCTCTGGGCGCATGGAATCGTCGGCGGGAGTCGCAAGCGCAAGGGCTGGGAATTTGCCCATGTCTGGCCGGCGTCAGATGACATCAATTCCTACACGCACCTCGCCAACCGGGCAATGATTCCAGAATGCTTTGCGAGCCTCACCGACAAGGACGGCCCACTGACGGGTTATCTACGGTGGCACGCATGGACCGTTTACGGAGGGAAGCCCGACCACGTAGAGCCGCCCCCTTCGGCAGCCTTTGCAAGACGGACGAGGCGAAGGCCTTCAACCAAGCCCATGGCGACAATAAAAAATGGCACTACGTCAATTTTCCGGTCGGCTCGAAGAAGTACAGTTTGGCCAGCCGCTTCGCCTATCCGCACGACGTGGTGCACCTGATCAACGGCTGCGTCACCGTGCTGGAAGGCGGGGAGTTTGAAAACCTCACGCCCAAGGACGCCCTGCGCTTCCTCATCCACCTGGTGGGCGACGTCCACCAACCGCTGCACACCGTGGCGGGCTACCGGACCAAGTATGCCCAGGTCGTGAAGGAGCAGTTGCGGAAAGGCGGCATCCACCTGGCGCAATTGCTCAATGCGATCAATTGGGATGCAAATCCCTAAGCAGCGGGCACAATCAAGCTGTCCCTGTTACGCTGCGTATCGGTCCCGTTGCACAAGGCCGACTGTCGCCCGCCAGGCGTCAGTTTTCCCGCGTTTGTCCGCAGATTTCCCGCATGACTTCGATCCACCCTTTGGTGCGCTGACGGACCCTCACACTCGACACGCACAGTAGATAGAGACTCCGGAACGAGGATCGAATCTGCAGCGTAACGGCCTTCCAACCGTTTAGTGATCGTGCATGTGCTGCAAGACCCAGCCTGAAGCGTTATCAGGGGCTGAATCTGCGAAAAAGGATTCCTTTAGGGGTCATCGTAAACATCGGTTTAGGCTGCCCGGCACCAAGAGCAAAGGGAGTTTCTAGACTTTGCTTGCCGGTCAGCAGCTCAATTTCAGTTTTAATGGATGTTCCTATCCGTTGGCCTAAAGCTAATGCGTCAGAATCGTTGCTGTCTGTTACTTCTGCGTAGGTGACAACTGGCGGGCTTCCTTGAGAGACAATCGTTGGCAGACCAAACAATGCGTGTGCGGCCTCAATCTCAGGATAACAGGCTCTATAATCGACGATAAGCCTGTAAAAACTGGTCGGATCGAAGGGGAAAGCGCCGGCGTTGACGAGCAGGACTGCTCCGCGAATGGGCAACTCGATGAAAGTCTTTGTGTCAGCAATCTGTGCTGCAGCGTCGGCAAGAGCGCGTTGGATGGGTCTGCCCAAAATATGGCGCCAATATTTCTGGGAAAGCTGTCCGGTGAGCCTTATCAATCGCCTATTTGCAGTGACGTTCAGGGGGCCGCGCGGAAACTCCTCTCTGTAAAACCTCTGAATACTACGTTGATGGTCTGGCGATGACAGGGGATCGAGCTCCAAGATTTTCAATTCTACGGCAAAATTGCCGATGATGTAATCGACGTTGCGCTTGCCAGGCGGCAGAGAGTGTCTTTCCGTCAGGCGGTAACCGTTAAGCCGGGCGATACATCGATCGAAGAAACACTCGTTAAATTGGACCCCTGTGATTATTTGCGGTTCGTCTGGCACTAACTTGTAGCTTACGTGGTGTGCGTTTACCGGGCGAGCTTGTTGAGCGCACTACTTCCAAGGACCCTAGCATCCATAGGCTTAATATCCATGGTAAAGATCTGCGCGTCACATTTTGGGCATTTAGGATAACCAAGCATGGGTTCCTTTCGTTTCTGCGGCCAAGATTGCCACAAAACGAAATTACCTAGCAGATCTAACCCTGCTGGCAATCGCCGCTTTGACCGCTGTTTCCGGTGAGACCACTGGCGAAATTTCCAGCACAGTTACCACATCCAGCTTGTCCGGCTGCTTCTCGTTGGCATATCCCCACGCATAGCAGCGTTTGGCCGTGGCGTGGCCGATGAGATCGAAAACCTCGACCTCGCCATCCCATACGGTCTTGCCTTCGAAAATCTCTTTGACGGGCACCGTTTGGCGATGCCTAGCCCCGCAGCCATGCAATAAATAAATCTTCGCCTGTAGCTCGCCAAAATAATCCATCAAGATGCCATTTTAACGAGGTCGCTGACCGTCCACAAGCGGGAAGAGACACCAAGCGCCATAGCTGCCCGTGGGATTCCCTGCTGGGGAAGTGATGCCCGCGCTGGCGGCGGCGATGTGTGCAGCTACTTGAGCCGTTTAAAGTAAGTCAGTTCGAATCTGACCACCCCGACCATTTGACTCAACGCGACCGGAAGGCGCTTGGGCAGAATGCATCTTCCGGCTAACGCCGGTTCGCCCGCTTCCGCTTGCCTGCACCCAACAGCCGTTCGGCGGCCGCGTCCATTCCGAGGCGATGCAGCGTGGCGCGGAGCGCGTCCCGCAGCCCGGGTTTGTACCAGAAAAAGAAGCTGCGCTGTTCCTCCTTCTCCTCCGGGGTGCGCGCCACGGCAACCGGTTTTCCCGAGCAGGGGTGCAGGCCGGTCGCGTAGATCTCCGTGGCCACCGTCATCGGCGTGGGCGTGAAATCTTGAACCTGCTCCAGCCGGAATCCGAGCTCCTTGGTTTGCAGCGCGAGGCTGGCCATGTCCTGCGGCCGCGAGCCGGGATGTGAGCTGATGAAATACGGCACCAGTTGGAGTTGCGGTTTCCCGAGTCGGGCCTTGACCGCATCGAAACGCGCCTTGAAGCGGCGAAAGAGCGCGAACGACGGCTTGCGCATGACGTTCAACACCGCATCCGAGGTATGCTCGGGCGCGACCTTGAGCCGGCCCGAGACGTGATGCGCGAGGAGCTCGTCGACGTACCGGTCATGCCCCTGGCGCACCTCGGGCGGTGCGCGCCCGTCCAGCAACAAATCGTACCGGAGTCCGCTCGTCACGAAGGCGTGTTTGACACCGGGCACGGAGCGCACCGCCCGATAGACCTCGAGCAGCGGACGATGGTCCGTGTCGAGGTTGGGGCAGATGCGTGGCCAGATGCAGCTCGGCTTCTCGCACTCGTCGCACAGGCGCGGCTCGCGGCCCTGCATCCGGAACATGTTGGCCGACGGACCGCCGAGATCGGTGATGGTGCCGCGGAAATCGGGCATCGCCGTCACCGCCCGCACCTCGCGCAAGATGCTTTCCTGGCTGCGGCTGACCACGAACTTCCCCTGGTGCGCGGAGATCGTGCAGAAGCTGCACCCGCCAAAGCAGCCCCGGTGCAGATTGATCGAGTGCTTGATCATCTCGTACGCCGGAATGGGCCCGCGCTTGCGGTAGCGCGGATGCGGCATGCGCGTGTACGGCAGGTCGAAACTCGCGTCGAGCTGCTCCGTCGTCATCGTGGGGAACGGCGGGTTCACCACCAGCAGACGCCCGCCGACCTCCTGCCGGAGCCGCCGGGCGTGCACGCGGTTGGATTCGGTTTCGATCCGTCCGAAGTTGGCCGCGTAGCTGGCGCGATTCCGCACGCACTCCTCGTGCGAATTCAGGGTGATGTCCTCCCAGCGGTGGTTTGGGGGGATTTCCGCGCCCGGCGGCAGCAGGCCGGCCGTTTGCGGGACGGTTTTCAGCGACGAGAACGGCACCCCGCGGCGCAGCAGCCGCAAAATTTCGAGCAGGGGCAGTTCGCCCATCCCGTAGACCAGCAGGTCGGCGCCGCTTTCCGCGAGCACGCTGGGTTTAATCGTGTCGGACCAGTAGTCGAAGTGCGTGACGCGCCGGAGGCTCGCTTCGATGCCTCCAATCATCACCGGCACCTCGGGGTAGAGCTGCTTGAGGATGCGCGTGTAGACCACGACGGCGTAGTCGGGGCGGAAACCCGCCTGATCGCCCGGCGTGTAAGCGTCGTCCGAGCGGAGCCGTCGGCCGGCGGTGTAGTGGTTCACCATCGAATCCATGCAGCCGGCCGTGACCCCGAAAAACAGCCGTGGCCGTCCAAGCTTGCGGAAGTCGCGCAGATCGTCCCGCCAGTTGGGTTGCGGCAGGATCGCCACGCGCAAGCCCTCGCGTTCGATGGTCCGTCCCACGACCGCCGTGCCGAAGGAAGGATGGTCGACGTAGGCGTCGCCGGACACGAGGATGACGTCGACCTCGGCCCAACCACGGGCGTCCAACTCGTCACGCGAGGCGGGCAACCAGCGGGAGGAATCCCCTAGGGGTAGCGAAAACCTCATCGGGAGGCGAATTCGTTGATTGGTCTGTCAGTTGCGGTCGAGCGTGCGGCGAAGCTGCGACCGTGGTCACGCCGAAATGGGGCTTAAGATAGGGTCGAGGCCGTCTGCGCATGACCCCCGCGGCGTGACGCCTCGGGCCGAGACATAAAGCTGGAATTCCCTTTCCATCCAGCTACCAAGACTAAGCGGCTATGAAGCTCAAGAGCGGTGTCAGGGTCCCAACCACGGGGACCGAAAGGCTGTACACAAAACTGTTGGCCCAGCCGACAGAAGAAGGCGGGGCCAGGATTCAGCCGCAAACGCGGCAGCGACCCCGTCGGGACCGAGGGCCGGCGGGCGCCGCTCAGGCGGCGGGCTTGGCCGGCGGGGTTTCGACCTTCGATTTGGCGGCCTTGCATGCGAGCATCCACAGCCACACGCCAAGCGCGGCGAGGACGATGACGGCGACGACGCTCCACCATCGGCCGACATGGCAGCCACCGACTTGCACACCTGCGCAGACGATGATGCGGATCAGCTGGCCAAGGCCCATGAGGCCGAAGATCACACTGGCGACTCGCAGCCCGAGAGCTGGAGAGTTCATGATAACATCCTTTCTGGGGTTTGCCCGCTGGGAGCGGGCCATACGGAGTGCGTGGCGCGGGTCAGTTTCGCGTCTGCCACGAAACCCGCCTCCGTTCAACCCGATTCGTGCCTGCCATAGCCGGCCCAGCGTTGATTTCGCCTCCTTCCCCAGGGCTGCGGAGGACAGCCGGCTTGGGCTACGAGGATTCATTCTCCGC
>PLMW01000032.1 GCA_003142615.1 Opitutia bacterium
CACCACTGACGGCGTTGTCGTGATCACGGGCGAAGCCGCCAACGATGCGGAAAAGTCCCTCGCCGGCAAACTTGCCGAGAGTATTCGCGGCGTCAAATCCGTGACCAATAACATGACGGTGAAAATCTAAAGTCCACGGCTCCCTTTTCCCCTGGCCCGAGTCCCTCGGGCCGAGGGGAACGAGCCCCGTGAACCTGTCGCCATGAAATGCGCGCTATCCGATGAGCGAAGTCATCGAGCAGCGTTGACGAATTTCGACCACTTCCCGTCCCGCGGCAGTGCGCCGTGCACCGTCGTCCGGGCGGACATGCAATAAAGGTATCATGAACAAAGCCATCTCACTCGCCCTCCTCGTTGGGGGCATCGTGCTGATCGTCTATGGGATCAGCGCCTCGGACTCCATCAGCTCGTCCTTCTCCCGTTTTTTCACCGGCTCACCCACCGATAAAACCATGTGGCTGTTGATCGGTGGCATCATCGCGGCCGCGGTAGGCCTGTTCGGCCTGTTTTTCGGGTCAAAGTCGCCTTAACACCAACCACCCGCTCTCATGCTCAACTACGCCATCACCTTCCTCATCATCGCCCTCATCGCGGCCGTGCTTGGCTTCGGTGTCATCGCCGGCACGGCGGCCTGGATCGCCAAGGTCCTCTTCGTCATCTTCCTCGTGCTCTTTTTGGTTTCATTGCTCCGTTCCAGGAAAGCCTGATCCCGCTGATGAGCGCGGGCATGAAAACCCCCCATCGACATTTCCCTACAACCGGCGGTTAATGACATCTGGCGGGTGCTCACGCATCGCAACCCGGTCCACCTCATGAAAAGCGGCGCAACCCGATCCTCACGGCAGCACCTGCGGCAACTCGGAGCAACCCTGCGCCGGCGCACCGCCGCCCTGGCCGTGACCACCCGGCGGCTGCAACGTGAAACCACCCTGCGCAAGACCGGAGAGGTAAACCTCAGGCAGGGCGCGCGACACTACGACCTGCTCCTCGCCCAATCGCGATGCATGCAGGAGGAACTGCGGCGGCTGGCGCATCAAATTCTGTCGGCGCAGGAGGAGGAGCGGAAGGAAATCAGCCGCGAACTTCACGACGAAATCGCCCAGACCCTGGCGGGCATCAGCGTCCAGCTCTCGGCTCTGAGCCTGGAATCGGCCGTCAGCGCCCGGGGACTGAAGAGAAAAATTGCCAGCACGCAACGGCAGGTGGGGAGATCGATCGAGGCCATCCATCGCTTCGCGCGCGAGCTTCGCCCGGCTCTGCTCGACGACCTCGGGCTCATCCCGGCGCTCCGGTCTTACATGAAGAAATTTGCGGCGCGGACCGGCCTGCGTATCCGTTTCACCGCCTTTACCGGGGTGGAGGCTCTGGACAGCGCCAAGCGGACGGTGTTCTATCGCGTCGCGCAGGAAGCGCTCACCAACGTTGACCGCCATGCGCAGGCCAGTCTGGTGCAGGTGCGTATCCGGAAAATCCCGGATGCCATCCGCCTGGAGGTCGCGGATGACGGCCGGTCCTTTCAAGTGCAACGCGTCCTGTCCTCCCGGACCAACAAGCGGCTGGGGCTGCTCGGCATGCGGGAACGCGTGGAGATGGTGGGCGGCAGTTTCGCCATCGAATCCGCGCCCGGTCGCGGCACCACGCTCCGCGCCCAGATACCGTTCAAGCGCGCCGTCCCGGCATAATTCTTATGAAGCCTATCACCGTCCTTCTGGCTGACGATCACACGGTCGTGCGCGAGGGGTTGCGCGCGCTCCTGATGGCCGAGGCTGACCTCGCGGTGGTCGGCGAAGCGCAAAACGGACGCCTGGCGGTGGAGTTGACGAAAAAACTCCGCCCCGCCGTAGTCGTAATGGACCTCGCCATGCCGCAGCTCAACGGCCTCGAGGCCACCCGGCAAATCCTCCTGGCCGTCCCCGCCACCAAGGTGCTCATCCTTTCCGCGCATAACGACGACGAGTATGTCGAGTGCGTGATCGCTGCGGGCGCGGCCGGCTACCTGTTGAAACAAAGTTCGGCCCACATTCTGGCCGAGGCGATCAGGGCGGTCGAAAAAGGGCGTCCCGTTTTCAGCCCTTCCATTGCCAGACGCCTCGGCGACAAGGGCGGGAGACGCCGGAGCCTTCTGACTTCGCGCGAGGAGGAGGTGCTGCAACTCGTGGCTGAAGGCGCGCCCAACAAGCAGGTCGCGGCAGAGCTCGGCATCAGCATCAAAACCGTCGAAAAGCACCGGCAGCATCTGATGGACAAACTCGACATCCACGACACGGCGGGACTCACCCGTTACGCCATCGCAGCGGGGGTCGTCGAAAGCAGTGTCCAGAAGACGATTATTTAGCTGCGCACGCTTCAACGCCGGCGGAGTTGCCGGCCGGCGTAATTTATGCAGATTTTTCCCGTCCTCAACCCCGCGTTCCTCTCCCGCCCGGCGGGCGGGGCTTCCTATCATTCCTTGTTATTGATTGATTGCTCCCTCCGTGACCCAAGCACTCTTTGGCTGCACCCTCGCGCTCAAGGTTATCCCCAACGCCCCGCGGGATGAGGTCGCCGGCTGGCTGGGCGAGACGCTTAAGGTGAAGCTTCACGCGCCGGCCCTCGAGGGCCGGGCCAACGCCGCGCTGGTGGGGTTTCTCGCGGACCATCTCGCCCTGCCGCGCCGGGCCATTGCTCTTGCGCATGGCGCCAAGTCGCGCCAGAAATTCGTGCGGATTGATGGACTGACCTTGACCGAAGTCCGGCGCCGGCTGGATTACCAAGGATAGGAGTTAACGAGAACGCCCCCACCCACCAGCAGCCAACTCCATGACCCATCCCATGCGCAACAGCCATCTTTTCCTTCTCCTGGGTATTGCCCTGATCGCCATCGCGTTTGTCGCGCGCTCCGGTTTGTTCACCCGCAAAAACCCCGGCGAGCCCGCCAACAAATACATGCGGGCGGTGATGGCCGCGTCCCAGACGCCCCAGCTCAGCGCGGAGGAAGCCGCGGTCATCGCCGGGAAGTATAAAACCGCCATGGTGAAATCATCAGGCCTGCGCTACCTCATCCAGGCGCCGGGGAGGGGCGAGGCAAAGCCGCAAATCGGGCAGGAAGTCACGGTCAGCTACGTGGGCCGCCTGCTGCGCGACGGCACAAAGTTCGACAGCAGCTATGACCACGGCCAGCCGTTCACTTTCCAGGTCGGCCTCGGGCAGGTGATTCCCGGCTGGGACGCAACCCTCCTCGATATGAAGAAGGGGGAACAACGCACGGTCATCATCCCGTGGTGGCTCGCTTATGGTGAGCGCGGCACCCCGCCGGAGATTCCCCCCAAGGCCTCCCTCGTGTTCGAGATCAAGCTGCTCGATTTTCACTAGCGCGGCGGTGTGTCAGGCTTGCCTGCCGTGTGCCGTCCGACCGGGAAAATCCATCCCGGATCGCCGGCGGCGTCAGCAGCAAAAAATCCATGGTTATCTGCGGCGATCTGTGGTTAGGCTCCCACCCTTTCCTGCATGACCTACGACTTTGACACGCCGATCGACCGCCGCGGCACCGATTCGCAGAAATGGCAGAAGTACGCCGGCCGGGACATCCTCCCGCTGTGGGTGGCCGACATGGATTTCCGCTCCCCGCCCGAGGTTATCGCGGCCCTGCACGCGCGGGTTGATCATGGCGTGTTCGGTTACGCGCGGCCGACCCGGTCGACCATCGACACCATTGTCGAGGCCCTGCACACCCGCTACCACTGGAGCATCGAGCCGTCGTGGCTCGTCTGGCTGCCGGGGTTGGTGGTCGGCCTCAATATCACGGCGCGCGCCTTCGCCCAGCCGGGCGAGGCCGTGCTGTGCAACACGCCGGTCTATCCGCCGTTCCTGACCGCGCCCGCCCAGCAAGGCCGCGAGGTCATCGCCGTGCCGCTGACCTTGCGCCCAGCCGAAGGGCTCGCGGCTGCCGCGCGCCGCTGGGAGATCGATTGGGACGCGCTGGAGCGTGCCGTCACGCCACGGACCCGGCTTTTCTTCCTCTGCAATCCGCACAACCCCGTCGCGCAGGTCTTCCGCCGCGAAGAACTCGCGCGCCTCGCCGAATTCTGTCTGCGGTACAACCTCCTCCTTTGCTCCGACGAGATCCACTGCGACCTCATTCTTGACGAGCTGCCCCACGTGCCGACGGGCACGCTTGGGGCCGAGATCGCCCGGCGCACCATCACGCTGATGGCGCCGAGCAAGACCTACAATCTTCCCGGCCTCGGCACTTCCCTCGCCATCATTCCCGATGCGGCCGTGCGCGCGCAGTTTGTCCGCGCGACCACCGGCATGGTCGCGGAGGTCAACTGTCTCGGCTACACGGCCTGCACGGCCGCCTACCGCCATGGCGAGCCCTGGCGCCGGGCGCTCCTGGCGTACCTGCGCGGCAATCGCGAGCACCTGCTCGCTTGCGCCACGCACGAACTGCCCGGCTTGCGAGTCGAGGCGCCGATCGAGGCGACCTATCTGGCCTGGTGCAACATTGCGGCGCTGGGATTGAAGGATCCCGTCGCCCATTTTGAAAAACACGGCGTCGGTCTGTCCGACGGCCGCCATTTCGGCGCCCAACCCGGCACCCATCTCCGCCTCAACTTCGGCTGTTCGCGCGCCACGCTGGTGGAGGCGCTCGCGCGGATGAAGCAAGCCGTGGCCTCGCGCTGACCATGGTTTTCCCTTTTGATCGAAGCGACCGGCGATAACGATCCTGGCATGAAACACCCCCGCCTTCTCCTGCTTGTCGCCCTGTGCCTGCTGTCGCTGGGGCAGGCGGCCTGGTACTACCCGCAACTTCCCGGACTCGTCGCCACGCACTTCGACCTCACCGGTCAGGCCGACGGCTGGATGCCGCGGGCATACTTCTTCCAGTCGCAGGTTGTGTTCATGCTCGGTTTTACGGCGTTCTTTGCCGTGCTCGCCTTTGCCGTGGCGCAGTTGCCCGACTCCCTGATTCAACTTCCGCACAAGGAGTACTGGCTCGACCCCCGGCAGCGGGGCGAGACGAGACGGCAGATTACGAATATGATCCTGTCATCCGGTTGCGGCGGACTGGCGTTCCTGCTCTTTCTCCGCCAGCGCATCCACCTGGCCAACCTTGATGGCTCCCACCATCTGACACCCTCGTTTGGGGTGGTCCTCATCACCGCCCTCGTGCTCATCGCCGGGCCTCTGGTTCCTCCGCTCCGGCGTTTCTGGAAAAACGCGCCCGATTGATCTAGCCCGGGCATCCGGCTTCAACCCCGGCTGGTTCCCTCTCCGATGCGCCTCGGCCCCTACGAACTATCGTCGAACCTTTTNNGGACTCGACTGGGCCACCACCGATCTCGTCAACGCCCGCTCCCTGCTTGAGGGGAACCGCCGGGCCCTCCAGCTCATCCAGACCTGCCCCGCGGACCGGCCGCTCTCCGTGCAGCTCTTCGGCAGCGTGCCCGCGGAGATGCGCGCCGCCGCGATGCTGCTCGAATCGTCCGGCTTCGCCTCGGTTGACATCAACATGGGCTGTCCCGTGCGCAAGGTCACCCGGATCGGCGGCGGCTCCACGATGATGACCGAGCTCAAAAAAACCGCCGGCCTCGTGCGCGGCATGGTCGAGGCAGTGAAGATCCCCGTCACCGCCAAGATGCGCCTCGGCTGGGACAGCGAAAATCTCACCGCGCCCGACCTCGCCCGCGTGCTGGAGGACGCCGGGGTGGCCGCGGTCTTCGTGCATGGCCGCACCCGCGCCCAGGGTTTTGGCGGCACCGTCAGCCTCGCGGGCATCCGCGCCGTCGTCGAGGCGGTGCACTGCATCCCGGTCATCGGCAACGGCGACGTCACCACACCCGAAGCCGCGAAAACCATGCTGGCCGAGACCGGCTGTGCAGGCGTGAGCATCGGCCGGGGTGCGTTCTACAATCCCTGGATCTTCCGGCAGACCCGGCACTATCTGCGCACCGGCGAGCTGCCGCCCGAACCGTCGTTTGATGAGCGGGTGCGCGTGATGTGCCGTCATCTCGACCTGATGATCGAGGTTTTCGGCGAGGAGACCGGCTGCCGGATGTTCCGCAAGGTCGCGGCGTGGTATGCGAAGCGCCTGGGGCCGGTGATCGAGTTCCGGCGCCGGCTCGCCTTGTTGCGCACGCGCGACGGGTTTTACGCGGCTCTGGCCGCCTACCAGACGTGGCGCACGCAGTTCTGCGACGACCGCGGCGAATTGCTGCCGAAATACCGCCAGCAGAAACTTGTCGCCTCCTTCATGCGCCCGGAGGCCGACTCCCCGCCCGGTGCCGTCCGCGTGCCGAAGGGACCGGTCGAGGTGTGGTGAAGCGGGGCGGGCTTCGGTTCAGGGTTTCAGGTTCAGAGTTCAGGGTTGAGTGAGAGCCCGTAAAGCAGGTTTATTCTGACCTCCGAATCCCGAACCCAAACCATGCCCCATTTCTGGCAACTCATCCTCGGCACCGTTGTCGCCCTGCTGCCGGTTATCAATCCGGTCGCGTCGGCGCCGGTCCTGCTGTCTATCACGGAGGGGGACAGCGAAGCGCGCCGCGCCTGGCAGGTGAAACGGGGCTGCATCTTCATGGTGGCCATCCTCGTGAGCTTTCTGTTCGGCGGCGGGTTCATCATTCGTTTCTTTGGCATCTCGATTCCCGGCATCCGCATCGCCGGCGGACTGCTCGTGTCGGGCATCGCCCTGTCCATGCTGGCCACGCCGCACGAGGATGCCGACGAGCGCCGGCGCCGCGAGGAGGCGCGCGCCAAGCGCGACATCTCCTTCTCCCCTCTGGCCATGCCGATGTTGAGCGGTCCGGGCTCCATCGCGCTGACGATCGGTTTCACCTCCCTGGCCGACCGCTGGCTCGATTACGTGGCCATCATCCTGGGCATCGTGGTGGTGGCGGTGATCAGCTACGTGACCCTGCGGCTTTCCGGCCGCATGGTGCGGCTGATCGGCGCCAATGGGACGAATGCCCTGACGAAATTCATGGGCTTTCTGCTGCTCTGCATCGGCGTCCAGTTCATCGTGAACGGCGCCCTCAGCATTGCCACCGACCCCGAGTTGCTGCACGCCATCCGCGCCGGATTAGGCCGGTAAACCGGTGCGGCGGACGGAACGCCGCCCGACCCCCAGGCCGGCCGTTCGCGTTACTTGACGGAATCGTCCGCCGGCAGGCCAAGCTGCTGGTAAAGGTTGCGACGGCCGGATTTGTCTCCTTCAAGGATCTTCCGCGCGTATCTGGCGACTTCCTCGGCCCGGGCCCGCGGCACCACCACCACGCCCTCGCCATCGGCCACGATGACGTCGCCCGGCATGACGGTCACGCCACCGCACACGATGGGTTTGTTCACGGACTCGATTTCGTTCCGCCCCGGCCGGATGCCGCGACCAACATGCTTGAGGTAGAGCGGGATCTTTTCGGTGATGATCTCGTCGGTGTCGCGCGCCGTCGCACTGGTGACGACGCCCACGCAACCCTTCATTTTCCAGACCATGATATTGTTCGAGCCAATGGAGCCCACATCAATCCCCTCCGCATCTTCAATGACGAGCGCGGAGCCCTGGCGGAGTAGCGCGATGAAGGGTTCGCCCGACTTCTTTTCGTACCAGCTGGCAACCCATCGATCGTATTGCGCCGTTTCCATTTTGCCGGCCGGTGCCGACTGGGTTGGCACGTAGCGGACGGTCACCGCAATCCCGATGAACCGGTGCGCGTAGTGTTCGGTGTCGCGCCAGAGCGGATGGATGTCGGGATCCATGAGACCGGTGTTCTGCAGGCCGGCTGCATCCATGCCGTCGGTGACATCGGCCACGCGCAGTCCCCCAAACAGCTGGAGGATGCGCGCATCGTCCTCTTCGGAACAGACCGGAGTCGGAATGAAATTCTTCCCGGCGCGCAGCTCCCGGGCGGGATCGACCGACACTGCGGTGGATGACTGGGCTGAACCAAAGTCTGCCGCCGCGACGGCCGCGGCCAGCACTGCAAGGAATCCGGAAGGTTTCATGGCACGTCTGGGAAGCTCAACCTCTTCTTGCCGGTAATTCAGTACCGGCGCCGGATCATGGTGCCCGTGTCGTCTTTGAACACGATCTCTTTTTTGGTCACGTCCAAGCCTACAAAAATGATCCCCAGCCGCTGGTCGACGACGTCGCCCGGCTTGTAGGTCAGGCCCTCGATGAATAGTCGCGGCGGCGGCCCGACGCGGATACCACCGACCTTGAGCTTGTCGACAAAAAGATTGAACCGTGCGCTTCTTCCAGTAAGGGCAGGCCGCAGCGCGGACCGCGGTTCTGCCGGAGCCAAGGCGGGGGGAACCCGCGTGGAGGCCGATGGCACTGGCGAAACATTCGGGTTGATTGCCATGGCGGACTCCGGTGCCGTCTCCGGCCCCCGGGGATGCCAAGCCGAACCGACGACGTACTTCCGATAGGTGAGAATAACAACCCCGGAGAACACCAGCAGACCGACGATGCTGAGCACGATCGCCACAGGGTCCACCTTGAAGCGTGGCGGCTTTTCCCTCGCCACGCTTGAGAGCAGCGGCGGAAGCTCCACAACGGTAGCCGGCGCGGAAATAGAAGGATGAGTGGGCCGGCGGATCGCGCTTGTCGCGGCCGGCGCGCGGGCGCCCGGCGCCGGCACAGGGGGCGAAATGGGCCAGGGCAGCGACTCCTTCGACTTCAACTTAAGTTTGTGCCCAGCCTCGGTCTCATCTTCGCCGGCAGGCGGTTCTGCCTCCGTCGGCTTGATGGCGACGCGTGCCATGATGATCACTTTCTCCGGAGCCGTCCCGGGCGTCTCAGCCGACATGGAACCGGCGGCAGCCGTCGGGGGGGCGACTGGCATGAGCGGTCGGCTCACTGGTATGGGCGGGGGGGGCTTGGGGGGATCGAATGGCGCGATGGACATCCGCAGTTTCTGGGGCGGTTTGTCCGGCATCGCGGCAGGCGATACGGGGGCCGCAGGCACGGCGGGAGGCGGGGGTGGTTGAGCAGGCGATGACGGGGCGGAAACCTTGTCTGGCTGCGAATTCAGTTTCAGACGGGGCTCCTGCTGAGGCGAGGACTCGTCGCTCATGCGGGTAATAGTCTAGCAAAACTACGCTATAGCGAAACCAAAAAGATGCGCTCGCGGTCTCGTAAGTGTTCCGCCAAAACCAACCAGCAAACCAACATCATGAAAACCCCCGTTCCCGCCGTCCTCGTCCTCGCGCTCACCTTGGCCACAGGTTGCAGCCTGTTTCACTCCAAAAGCAAAATGGCCAGCCCGCCGGAACTGCCGCCCGCAGCCGGGATCGAGGCTGAATTTCGCGACCGCTGGATGAGCAAGCGGGTGCACGAACTGCTGGTTTCCGGAGCCGCCAAGACCGATGACGAGGCGAAACAAATGGCCGCGAACGAGTTCGCCAAGCTTTACACCTTCGTCAACTCCGCCAGCAACGACGCCAGCCGTTGAACCGGTGCCCTACTCCCTGCTGAAATCCAGGAGCTCGATTTCAAAGATGAGCGTGGCGCGACGCGGGATGCGGGGCGGATCGCCACGGGTGCCGTAACCGAGTTCGTAGGGGACGATGATCAGCCGCTTCTCGCCTCGTTTCATCTGCTTGAGTACCTCCTCCCAGGCCACGATGAGCTGGTCGCGACCGACCCGCGGACGGAACGGCTGTTTCGGATCCAGCTCCTCGCTGAACACTTTCCCGTCAAGCAGACGACCTTGGTAAAGCACCGTCACCAAGTCCCCGGGCTGGGGCATGGCGTCACCCTTTCCTTCCTTGAGGATGATGTAGCGCAGGCCGGTGGAGGTCTTCTTGGCTTTCGGCCAAGTTTTTTCAACGATCTCCAGGTCGTCCCACGGCAGCTTTTCGCGCTGCGCATGCACCGGCAGCGCACCCAAAAGGGCAACGGACACGGAGAACCAGAAAGCGGTGCGCATGCGGCGAGTTTCACTTCCCAAGGATGAATGTAAAGACCGCAGCAAGCCACCGGGATGCCCCGGCTGGTCCCTGCCATGCAAAAATAAAAAGGCGAAGTCCACGCGGGACTTCGCCTGCAAAACGAACCGGGTGACTAAAGCCGCCGGTCAGTAACGACGGTTTCCACCGCCGCCACCAAAGGAACGGCCGCCGCCGCCACCACCACCACCGCCGCCACCGCCGCCGAAGGAACGGCCGCCGCCCTCTTCCTTGGGACGGGCTTCGTTGACCGTGAGGTCGCGCCCGCCGATGTTCTTGCCGTTGACGCCGGTGATGGCCGCTTTGGCCTCCGCGTCCGAGCCCATCGTCACAAACGCGAAACCGCGGGAGCGGCCGCTGAATTTATCCATGGCGATGAACACCTCGGCCACAGTGCCGTGTTGCGCAAAAAGATCGCGCAATTCGCTTTCGGTGGTGCTGAAAGCCAGATTACCCACATATAATTTTGAACCCATGATGACTGTTTATCCCTCGATCTACCGGTAGCTCACGGACTGTTCCCGATCACCGGGTTTCAAATCATCATCGGGCTCCAAGCCCGCCTGACAATCCACCATATCTCGTAACCTAACACAAAGTCTATCCAGGAAACGAAGCGTAAGACACCGGTTCTGGGAAAAAACACAAGCTATTCTTTTCCACACAATCCCGTGCGGAGCAAAGCCGGATCACCCCGCCGCCCGCACGGCCGGATGCGCGGCGACCAGCGCAAGCGCCTCTTGGAGCAGCGTCTTGCCCGGTTCCATGCGGTGCCACGGCGAGGCGCCCGAGGGATGCGGCAGCGGCAGGACATCGACGGCATGCCCATGATAGGTCACCCGGAACGACCGGCCGACCACCTCAGCCAGCGGCCGTTCCCCGAGAAACTGCGTGATGGCGAGCCTGCCGACGGGGATCACCAGCCGGGGTCGCAGCAATGAAAACTCACGCTCCAGCCAGTGCGCGCAGTTGGCGATCTCCGCCTCGTCCGGCACGCGGTCGCCGCCCGTTGGTTTCTTGCCGGGAAAACAACGGCAGACGGCGGCGAAGTAGATGCGGTCGCGCGTTTCCTCTTCCGTCCAGCCGGGCGTGTCGTGGAACCATTTGAAAAGCGTTCTGCCGGCGGTCCAGGCGAAGGGCCGGCCGAGTTTCGGCTCCTTGTCACCCGGCGCCTGGCCGACAAGGATGATGTGACCCGCCACCGCCCTGCCGACGACCACCGGCTTGGACATGCGCGGACACCGGGTGCACCGCTGGAGTTCGGCTAGATGATGGTGGACCTGGGCGATGGTCGGCATGCGCAGCGACGGATCAAGGGTGGCGTTCAGCTCAAATGCTGTACTTGCTCTTGATGTCCTCCGGGATCGGGATGGCGCGGCTGGTCGCGAGGTTGATGAGCTTGTATTCCGCGTGTCCGTTCAAGCAGCGCTTCCCGGTCGCCTGCTTCTCGATTTCAAAGCGCACGCGCACTCCGTCGCCGTCGGGCAGGAACTCCTCAATCCACGTGCGCACCAGAAAGCGCTCGCCCAAGCCGAGCGGCCGNNAGGTCGATATCGTCCGGCCGCACCTGCATCTCGGTTTCGAATTTCGCGTGGATGTTCATCGTGGAAGAGATCCTCGGTGGGCGCTATTCAACCGAAGAGCCGGTCGATGAGGCGCCGGTCGCGCTTGGTCGGACGGCCGGAACCCCGGGCCCGGGCGAGAAATTGCTGCACGCGCTGCGCCCGCGCCTTGGCGAACTCGGCCGGCGGCGTCTGGTCCTCGCAGTAGGCCGCAACGAGCTTCGCCCCCACGCGCGCCGGCGGCACCGCCCGCACCTTGAGCGTGCGGTGGATGAGTCCCTGCCGCACGACAACGACCTCGCCAGCGCGCACGTCGCGGGAGGGTTTCACCGGCTGGCTGTTCACGGTGACGCTGCCGGCCCGGCACGCATCAGTGGCCAGGCTGCGCGTTTTGAAGATGCGCACGGTCCATAGCCATTTGTCGATGCGTTCCGCCGCGGGGGAAAAGGCCACGGCCGCAAACGTAGAACGTCCGCGGCTGTGCGCAAAGAGTTTCGCGCCGACTCCGGCCGGCGGTGGAGCCAGTCAGGATTTGCGGGCGCGCCCGAATTCCTGGCTGAACCAGTCGCGCATCATGTCCTTCTCGTAGCGCAGGGGGTCACTCAGGGGCCAGGCGGACCGCATTTGGAAGGTGAGGTCGGTGATCTCCCGCGTGCCCTCCTTGACGACGTCCCCTTTTTCGTTGGTCAGACGAAAATCCAGTTTGAAACACGGGGGATAGATGCTGCGAACGATGCGGACATCATCGAACTGCGACCCGTGCCACGGCTCGAACTGGCCGGCCAGGGTGATGTCGGTGACCTTGATCTCCAGATGCAGGCCCGCAGACACGCAGGATTCACCCGTGTCACACATGAACCTCTGGATTTGATCGAGCAATTCGGGGGAATTGTCGCCCCAGCTGTTTTGCTTCACGTCCGTGAACTTCTGCGGTTCGACAAAGATCACCGATATGCGTGATTCAGGCTTGGGGGCCGTGGTGGCGGCCGCGAAAGCCGGTCCGGCACTGGCTGCACAAAGCAGCGTGGCAAGAACAAGCACTTTCGTTTTCATGGCGTAAACTGGTCTGGACGTACCATACACCCAAAGCCGGATTTTGCGAGACGTTGCTGTTTCCAACTCCGGGGGCCCCGCGGGCGATGAGCGGCGGGGTGCGGATCAAGCCGGCGGCGCAGTCTGCCGGTGCCAGAATGGCTGGCGGGGCAAGGCATCCTCATCCCGGTCCGCCACTGGCGCGCCGGACGCGAAGCCCGGCGCGGATGATCGCTGCAAGGTGCTGTCGGCCAGCCGCAGACGGAGGCGTCGCGGGCCGGATCAGTGCTTGAACGGGTTGAGGCCGCCCGGGAGGCCGCCGCCGAAGCCAGGTATCTGAAACTCGGTGTAACCCTCGGTGGAGAAAAGCGCATCGGGCAGCGAGGTTTTTTCGATCTTGGTCACCTCCAGGCGCATTTTTTCCGCGCCACCGGCATCGCGGGTGATGACGCGCAGCGGGAAGAAACCCCCGTCGCGGGCGAACTTTTCCCAGGCGGGCGACGCATTGGCGGGACGGCCGCGGCCCATTGGATTTTGCGCAGCCGGAAACATGAAGGCGCCGAGTCCCTTCGCCAACCAAATCTCGGAGACTTCGCCGTTCCTGCCGGTCACCTTGTATTCGGTGGCCGTGTAACTGGCGATGACCTCGGTGCGGCCGGTGGCAACGGGCTCACTGAGGGGCGCGGCTTCGGCCGGGCTGCCGCCCGGAGGCGTCTCGCCGGGCTGGGGCATCGGTTGGCGCATGTACATCTTGCGGACACCGCCGCTCTCGCGGTCGGGCATTTCCATGAGGATAAGCACCTCGCGTTTGGCAAAATCGACGATCATGCCGCCGCTGCCCCCGCCATTGTCACTACCCGAAGAATTTTTCGGAAAGTCCAAGCGGAGCTTACCCTCCTTGAGGGCGTAGTTGATGACGTGTGATCCGCCGCGCCCGGGTTCGGTGATCTTCATCTCCACCCGACCCTCGAAGGAGTCGGCGGCGGAAAGGGCGGTGGCGGCGAGGACAAAGACAGCCGCGAAGAGGCTGTGGCGGAGGCAGGTGACGGGCAGGTGCATGGATGGGGCTGGTTGGAGGATGTGGGAAACGGTCATGGGAGGAGGCGGGGGAACCGTTGCCGCCAATTATTCGATTGACAGTGTTTTTGAACAAGCCGGTCGCAACGATGGACGGCCGTACGGGGTATTCTCTGGATGTTGAATCGATCAGCGATGGTTGAGCGGCGCCAGGGTGTGAGCCGTGCGCAAAAAATCTGGCGAGGCCCTTGGCTGAAGCTGCGTTCCGGGAGTTTCTCTATATCGCGGGTGCCGCTCCTGTCAAATGGCACCCAGCTCGGGGGAGCAAGCCGTGGGAGAAGTCGCCCCATCGCGGAATGGCGCGCCTTCACAAACTGAGCGGGAACTGCGTCTGATCGTCGCCGGTTGCCGGGGGGTATGCCGGTTCAAGACAGGAGGGATCATCGTGCCGGATATTGTTCACCCGGCTGGTGACCGGCGTGACCATCATCGTCCCGGCAGGAAAAGGACGCAGCAGCGGGACGAGATCACCGGGTTGCGTGAGGCTGGGGTCGAGCCAGCGCAGGCTGTCCTCCGGCGCGAGGATGGCCGGCATGCGGTCGTGAATGGGGCGCATCAACTCGTTGGGTGCGGTGGTGATGATGGCGCAGGTTTCAATCGCGCGGCCCGCGATGGGATCGCGCCATGCCTCCCACAGGCCGGCGAAACAGAACGGAGTTCCGTCCTGGCGACGGAACAGATAGGGCTGCCGTCGCCGACCGCGGCCCTGCCATTCGTAAAAACCGCTCGCCGGGATGAGGCATCGGCGGCGGCGGAAAGCTTCGCGAAAAGTCGGGCGGACGGCCAGACTCTCGGCGCGGGCGTTGGCTGGCGCGTGGGCGGTGTCGGCGTCCCTGGCCCACGCCGGCACGAGACCCCAGCGCAGGGTGACGATCTCCCGCGCTTCTGCGGCGGACTGCCTGCGCACCACCGGAATATGCTGGCCGGGGGCAAGATTGTAGCGCGACCGCCACTCGACCGGACGGGAGATCGCCAGATACTCCGCCAGCGCCTGCAACGCCTCCAGATGCAGCACATAGCGGTAGCACATAAGACCAAGGTTAGCAGGCTTCCGGGCACGGGAAAACTCCGAAACACCGCCCAACCCCGTCCTTGACACCCCAGAGCGGCTCCAGTCACCTTGACCCTCTTTTTTCGACAATATCATGCTACCTACATTCCGCCCCCACCGCAAAAAGCGTGCGCGTCACATTGGTTTCCGCGCCCGCATGTCCACCAAAGGCGGTCGCAAGGTGCTCGCCGCCCGCCGCCGCAAAGGCCGCAAGCGCCTGACGGTCGTCTGAGCGCATTTGCGGCGTCCTGTTCCGTGCCCGCGGCCTGTCTGCTTCGATCAGCGCCGGATCCGCTCCCCCCGATGCACTTGCGCACCGAACAGCGTCTGCGGCGTCAAAACGACTTCCGCCGCCTCCGTGAACAGGGCCGCCGCATCGACGGCGGTGCCTTCACCTTGTGGTGGCGGAGTCGCGATGCCGTTGGGGCCGTCCCGGCTCCGGCCTTGGTGCGCGTAGGCGTGGTGGCCTCGATCGCCGCGATGGGCCCAGCCGTGCGCCGTAATGCCGCCAAGCGCCGCCTGCGCGAAATTTTCCGCCGCCACCAAACCCTGCTCCCCCCGGGAACCGATCTGTTACTCGTGGCGCGACCCCCGTTAAACCGGCTTGCGTTCCGCGAGGTCGAATCGAAGTTCATTGAGGCCTGTCATCGCCTGACGGGAGCCAAAACATGAGCGAATCCGGCAAAATCCCTTCCCTCCTTCGGCGTGTGCTCGGGCTGGCCGCGTCCCTCCCGGCGCGCGTCCTGCTCGGCATGATCTGGCTCTACCGCCGCGCGCTTTCGCCGGTGCTGCCGGTGGTGTTCGGCCCGGCGTGTGGCTGCCGTTTTCATCCGACTTGCTCGGTCTACGCCACACAGGCCGTGCGGGAACACGGCGCCCTCATGGGATCGTGGCTCGCGCTGCGCCGCCTGCTCAAGTGCCATCCCCTGCATCCCGGCGGCTTTGACCCCGTTCCGCCTTCGCCAGGGCGCCGTCCGACCTGTAGGGCGGTGCTTCAGCCTGCCCTGAAGCGTCCATGACCGCGGGCTAAAACACCGCGCTACCGCCCCTTCACCTTCACTTTCACTTTTGCATGGATAAAAAAAATACTCT
Organism: Opitutia bacterium; assembly: GCA_003142615.1. Lineage (GTDB taxonomy): Bacteria > Verrucomicrobiota > Verrucomicrobiia > Opitutales > Opitutaceae > Fen-1467. Next base: position 15,739 of record PLMW01000032.1, read on the forward strand.
CATCGGCGCCCTGCTGCTGATCGCGGCCTTTGCCAGTCTTTACCTCGGCTCGCGCCTGTCGCCGCCCTCCGCGCGCCCCCCGCAGATCAGCCAACCGGCCAGCCGGCCGGCCGACGCATCAGCGCCGGCAAATCCCGCCACCCAACCATCCCCGGTCATGCCGGCGGACGCCGCCTTTGCCGCCGTGGCCAAGGACAATGCCGGCGCCAGGATCACCACTCTCGCCAACGATTACGTCGAGGTGAACCTCACCGACTTCGGCGGCGCCATCCTCGACGTGGCCTTCAAGAAGTATAGCGCCGAACTGGATAAACCCGGGCCTTATGTCTTCAACCAGCTCCACGCGGATCCCCTCCTGGCGTTCACGGAGGACTCCCCCGCGGGCCTTGGCCGCACGACGCCTTACCAACTGGTGTCGGCGACACCGACCGAGGCGGTGTACCGCGCCATTCTTGAAAACCGCCTCGAAGTCACCCGCCGCTATGTGATCCACGTCCCGGGTGACTCCACCGGTGACCCCTACATCGTCCGGCACGAAACCACGTTCCGCAATCTCACCACGGAAACGGCGCCACTGCCGCGGGTCGCGCTCAGCCTCGGCACCGCGTCGCTCGTCAATATCAATGACTACGGCCAGTATCTCAACATCGCGAGTTACGATGGCAGCAGCACCCAGTTCACGGATCGCTCCGAGCTGGAAGGCGCCGGTTTCATCGGGCGCATGCTCGGCAGGGACACCTCCCCCAAGTCCTTCGTCGAAAAAACCGGCACGGTTGTCTGGGCCGCGGTGAAAAACCAGTTTTTTGCCAGCATCTTTGTTGCCGACAAGCCCGGCTCGGCCGTGATCGTTCGGCGCATCGACCTGCCGCCCTTTCCCGGCACGCCGCGGGTCAACATCGGGTTGACCGGCGCGGAGCGCTTTGAGCTGCCGGCCCTGGCCCCCGGCGCCTCGGTCACGCTCGCGGGCAACCTCTACGTGGGCCCCAAGGAATACCGCCGCCTCTCCCAGTTCGCCCACAACGAGGACAAGGTCATGCAGTACGACCGGTATTTCTTCAGCCGCATCTTCCTCGGCGGTTATGTCGCGCCCTTCATGAACACCCTCATGAACTGGACGCAGCGCTGGGTTGTCAATTGGGGCCTCGCGATCGTGCTGATGACGCTCATCATCAAGACCGTCAGCCTGCCGTTCACCCTCGCGGCCTCGCGCTCCGCCAAGCGCATGCAGAAATTCCAGCCGGAGATCGCGGCGCTCAAGGAGAAATACAAGGACAACCCGCAGAAGCTCAACCAGGCGACCCTCGAGCTCTTCAAGCAACACAAGATCAACCCGCTGGGCGGCTGCCTGCCGATGATCATCACCATGCCGCTCTTCATCGGCTTCTTCTCCATGCTGCAGAGTTCGGCCGAGCTGCGGTTCCAGCACTTCCTCTGGGCTCCGGATCTTTCCGCCCCCGATACGGTGGCCCTGATCTTCGGCATCCCGCTGAACATCATGCCGCTCCTAATGGGGGCCACGATGCTCTACCAGATGCGTCTGACGCCGCAGCCGACGGTCGACAATGCGCAGGCGAAGATGATGAAGTTCATGCCGGTGATCTTTATCTTCTTCTGCTACAGTTACTCCTGCGCACTTTCGATCTACATGACCATCAACGGCCTGTTCACCATCGGTCAGCAACTGGTCATCAATCGCATGAAGGATAACGAGCCCGCGCCAGTCGCCGGAACCGCCGGCATGAAAAACGTGACGCCCGCGAAAAAGAAAGGGCGCAAGGGATAAGTTGTAAGAGCGTAAGCTCTGCAAGCCACTTACCACTTAAACCTCTCTTCCCCATGTCTGGTCATAGCAAATGGGCCAAAGTCAAACGCGCCAAGGCCGTCACCGATTCGCGCCGGGGTAAGATTTTCAGCCGCCTCGCACGCGAGATCACCATGACGGCCAAATCCGGTGGTGGCGATCCCGGCATGAATCCGCGCCTGCGCACCATCCTCATGAAGGCGCGCGAGGCCAACATGCCCGCCGATAACATCGACCGCGCCATCAAAAAGGGCACGGGCGAGCTGCCCGGCGTGATTTACGATGAGGTGACCTACGAAGGCTACGCGACGGGCGGCGTCGCCCTGATCGTGCAGGTGACCACCGACAACAAGAACCGCGCCGCCTCCGAGGTGCGCAGCGTCTTCACCCGGTACGGCGGCAACCTGGCCGGCGCGGGCGCCGTGCTCTACAAATTCCATCACCTCGGCCAGTTCCTCGTCGGCAAGGACAAGGCCTCCGAGGACATGCTCGTGGAAATCGCCCTCGACGCCGGTGCCGACGACGTCATCACCACCGAGCACGGTTTTGAAATCCGCTGCGCCATCAAAGTCTTCGACGCCGTCATCCGCGCCCTGGAAAAAAAAGGCATCAAGCCCGCCTCCGCCGAGATCGCCTACGTGCCCACCCAGACGATCCCCGTCGCCAGCCTCGACGCGGCGCGCTCGCTCGTGAAATTGCAGGAGGCGCTGGAGGAGCTCGACGACGTGCAGAACGTCTTCTCGAACGAGGAGATGGACGACGCGCTCAGCGAGCAGGCGCACCAAGGCTGATCTTCCTGCTGGGCGGCGGCGGGTTTCGCCGCGCTGATAAGACACGGTTTTCGCTTTGCCTCCCTCCGCGTCCTCTGTGTCCTCTATGTTGCCAAGAATCCCATGAACGACGCGGAGGAGGACATCCCCATCGTGCCCCCCGAACCCGGCGAGGTCGGCCTCGTCGAGCCGCACGACTTTGTCCACGCGCAGCCGTTCACCTTTGAGAGCGGCCAGGTTCTGCCCGGCTTCACCCTGCGGTACGAGACCTACGGCCGGCTCAACGCCGCCCGCGACAACACGGTCGTGATCTGCCATGCGCTCAGCGGCGACCACCACTGCGCGGGCATCCACGCCCTCACCGATGCCAAACCCGGCTGGTGGAATAATTTCATCGGGCCCGGCAAGGCGATCGATACGAATCAGTTTTTCGTCCTCTGCGCCAACGTCCTCGGCGGCTGCCAGGGCTCCAGCGGGCCCTCGTCGACCGACCCGCGCACGGGCCGGCCGTTCGGCCTCGCGTTTCCCTTCGTCACCATCCGCGACATGGTGCACGCGCAAAAACTCCTCTGTGACCACCTCGGCTTGGCCTCGCTCGCCGCCGTCATCGGCGGTTCGATGGGCGGGATGCTGGTGCTGCAGTGGGGCATCGAGTATCCGGCCTTCGTGCGGCGCCTGATTCCCCTGGCCACGACCGCGCGGGAGAGCGCCCAGGCCATCGCCTTCAACGAGGTCGGCCGCCAGGCCATCATGCAGGACCCGGAGTGGAACCACGGCGATTATCCGAAGGGCGGCGGCCCGCGCGTGGGACTGGCGGTGGCCCGCATGATGGCGCACATCACCTACCTGTCCGACGAGAGCATGGACCAGAAATTCGGCCGGCGCCGGACGAAGCGCCTCACGCCGGCCACCTCCGGCCTCCCGCCAGCCGGTGCGAACGCGCCGGCGGCGTACACCTTCGACGTGCAGTTCGAGGTCGAGAGCTACCTGCGCCACCAGGGCGAGAGTTTCATCAACCGTTTCGACGCCAACTCCTACCTCTACATCACGCGGGCACTCGACCACTTCGACCTGACCGCCGCCCACGGTTCGCTCGAGCAGGCGTTCGCCGCGGTCGAGGCCGGGACGCTCAGTGTGGCCTTCACCAGCGACTGGCTGTTTCCGTCCGCGCAGAACCGCGAGATCGTGCTCGCGCTCCTGCGCGCCGGCAAACGCGCCAGCTACGCCGAGCTTGCCACCAACCTCGGCCACGACTCGTTCCTGCTCGAGTCCGAGGATCTCTACACCCTGGTGCGCAGCTTCCTCGGCTCGCCCCGCTCGCCATGAACAAGCTCGTCGAGAAACGCACCGTCGACATGCAGATCATCGGCGACTGGGTCGAGCCCGGCAGCCGCGTGCTCGACCTCGGCTGCGGCCGCGGCGTGCTGCTCGATTACCTGCAACAGACCAAACAGGTGCGCGGCCTGGGCGTGGATCTGGACTTCCACAAGATCCTCGGCTGCGTGCGCCGCGGCGTCACCGCCTACCAGGGCGACATGGAGGCGTTCATGCGCGCGTTTCCCGACCGGTTTTTCGACCGTGTCATCTGCTCGCGCACCGTGCAGGAGCTGGCCGACCCGGCCGCCGTCATCCTTGAGGCCCTGCGCGCGGGCCGCGCGGTCACCGTCGGCTTCGTCAACCACGGCTACTGGAAAAACCGCGTCGACGCCTTCTTCCACGGCCGCAAGCCGCGGAATCCCGTGTACACCACCGAGTGGTTCGAGAGCCGCCCGGCAAATCCCGTGAGCATCGCCGATTTCGAGCGTTTCTGCGCCGCCAAGGGGATCACCATCACGCGCCGCGCGCTGCTCCGCGGCGACTGGCACACGCCCTGCGGCTTCCGCCCCAATCTTTTTGCGGGTTACGCGCTGTACGATCTGACGCGTTGAAAGCGCGCAGGAAAAAGGCCGGTCGTGGAGACCGGCCCTGAAAAAAGTCCAGGCTCCCGCGGGAATAATCCTCAGACCTCGTACGGCGGGAGCGCTTTCTCGATGCGGTGTTTTTCGAGGCGGGCGAAGAGGGGCAGCCCGTTCTCGTAGGGCACCGGCACCTCGCCCTGGATGAGCGGAAGCGCGTAACGGAAAAACTGGAAGTTCATGCTCACGCCGTCCTCGTTGATCCACTCGGGCGGGAGCTTCTTCACGCCGTTGGCGATCTCGCTGAGCGGTGCAAGCCCGGTCTCGCAGGTGTAATGGTCGGTGTCGCCGCGCACGAGCACGACCATCTTGTCGGTCTCGCCCGCAATGGCGGCCTTCACCGCGGCCTGGCCGGCAAGGAACGCCTCGTCATTGTCGGTCTTCGAGGAGCAATGCGCGGCGGCGCGCTGCGCGATGCCGAGCTTGGCGGTGCGCGCCTTGACGCCGACCTGCTGTTCGACGAGGCCCTTCAAATACTCGCCCGCACCGCCGAGCTGGGCATGGCCGAACGCGTCGGTGCTGGCGCTGTCGGTGGCCACGTAGTTGCCGTCCTTGTCGATGAGGCCCTCGCCGACGACGACGAGGCAGTACTTCTCGCGCTTGAGCACGCGGCGCACATCCTCGACAAACTTCTCGGCGCTGAACGGCGTCTCGGGCAGATAAATCAGGTGGGGCGGGTCGTGCGGGTGATCGCGGCGCTTGGCGAGGGCGGCGCCCGCGGCGATCCAGCCGGCGTTGCGGCCCATGACCTCGAGGATCGAGACGAGGTCGTTCTGGCCCATGGCCTCGTTGTCGCAGGCCAGTTCGCGCACGGTCGCGCAGATGTACTTGATCGCGCTGCCGTAGCCGGGGCAGTGGTCGGTGACGGCCAGGTCGTTGTCGACGGTCTTGGGCACGCCGATGACACGCAGTTCATGGCCCTGCGCCTGGGCGAGCTTGGAGATCTTGTCGGCGGTGTCCTGCGAGTCATTGCCACCGCAGTAGAAAAAGTAGCGGATGTTGTGCGCCTTGAACACCTCGATCACGCGGTCGAAATCCTGCTGCTTCTTGAGCTTGAAGCGGCAGGTGCCCAGCGCGGCTCCCGGCGTGCAGCGGAGGGCGCGGATCTGCTGCTGCGACTCGGCCGCGAGGTCGATGAACTCCTCATTGAGGATGCCCAGCACGCCGTTGAGCCCGCCGTAGACCTCCTCGATGCAGTTATGGTTGAGGGCTTCGGCGACCACGCCGGCCACGCTGGCGTTGATCACGGCGGTGGGACCGCCCGACTGGGCCACAAGACAGTTTCCTACGAGTTCAGCCATGGGAGATGAAAGGGTTCAAAACAACGGGAAGAGGAGCAACGAAAGGGTTCGCCCTGAGGCGTGGCAAATCAAATTTCCCAAGAGAATTTTCCCGCTGCTCCGCCGTGGCGCCGGCCCCGCCGGCCGCCCGCTGCAAAATTCTGTTTCCACCCCGCCGGAATTATGCACGTTGAGACGCGCCACCCGCGATTTCATAACTCAAGGAGACCCCATGATGACCTATCGCAAGATGATGATGCTGGCTGCCTTCACCTCCGCCCTGCTGAGCCTGGCGTCCGCGGCGGATGTAGCCGGCCGGTGGAAGGCCGAGTTCGACACCCAGATTGGCCTCCAGAAGTACGTCTACGAATTCAAGGCCGACGGAGATCAGCTCACGGGCAAGGCCACCTTTGAAAGGGAACAGGCCAAGGGAGAAGTGGCGCTCAAGGAGATCAAGGTGAATGGGAACGACATCTCCTTCATGGAGCCGCTGAATTTCGACGGGCAGGAGATCCGCATCGACTACAAGGGCAAGGTCTCCGGTGATGAGATGAAGCTCACCCGGCAGGTGGGCGAATTTGCCACCGAGGAATTCGTCGCCAAGCGGGTCAAGGAGCCGGCCGGACAGCCGGCGGAGACCAAACAGCCAAAGCCGTAAAGCTTTGGATCGGCAGCGAATTCACCAAACTCGCACGAAGGCTTTCCACCGCTCGAAAGCGCCCGGATTTCTGCCGGGCGTGATCGTGATACGGGGCATCAGCATCTTGCTTGACCCCTGGGGTGCTGTCACCGGGAGAACGCGACCCGCCGGATTCGGTGTCTTCCCATCGCTCCTGCGCGCCACCGATAGCCCGGCTACCACGCGTCACTTTCCGGCGGGCGGGCTTGCGACCGTGGGTGGCGAGGCGCGGGTGCGGGCATCATCTCCCCCCGCTTCGAGCCGCGCCGCCGCTGCGAAATGCCCCGCTGCCTCCGCTTCGCGGCCGGCGCGCCGCAGCTCCTCACCCAGATTGCGGTGCGCTGGGGCATAGTCTGGATTCAAGCGCAGCGCTTCTCTGTACTGTGCGATGGCTTCGGCCGCGCGCCCGGCCGCGGCCAACGCATTGCCAAAATTGTCGTGCACGTCCGCCCCGCCGGCATCGAGACGTAGCGCCTGTTCGAAGCAAGCGATCGCCTCCGCCGTGCGGCCGGTCTGGGCGAACGCAATGCCCAAGGTGTTGTGCGCGTCGGCGAATCCCGGCTGCAGCCTCACCGCCTCGGTGCAGGGAGCGACCGCCTCCGCCGGCCGGCCGGCCCTGATCAGCGCATAGCCTAACCCCACCCAGGCCGCCGCATAACGGGGATCGAGGCGCGCCGCCTCGCGATAGGCCGTGATCGCCTCGTCGACCCTGCCGGTCAGGAGCAGGGCATAGGCGAGATTGTTGAACCCGGGTGCCCAGGTGGGCGTGAGGCGCAGGGCCGCGCGACAATGCGCAATGGCCTCCTCGGCCCGGCCTTCGTGCATCAGGGCGTCGCCGAGTTCCGCCTCGGCCGCCGCGCCGCCGACCTTCAGCTGCAACGCCTCCTCGTAATGGCGGATCGCCTCGGGATAACGGTCAAGGCGCACGAGCGCCCGCGCCAGGTTGAGATGCGCGAGGGCGTAATCCGGCTTCAGGCGCAAAGCCTGCTCGTAATGCGCCACGGCCTCCGGCACCTGCCCGAGCATTGCCAGGTCGTACCCGAGCTTGTTGTAGATGGCAGGCGCCTCTCCCGCGGAGGCCCCACCGTCGAGCTGCAATGCCGCCTCCCCCTGCTCGATGGCCCGGGCGTACTGGCCCTGCTCGGAGTAGACGATGCCGAGGTTGTACCGCGCCCGCGCGTTGCGCGGCACCTTGGCCACCGTGTCGCGCCACAGCGCGAGTTCGGACCCGTAGGTCTCGTTGCGCACGAAGGTCAGCCAGCCGAGTCCGACGGCCAGCACCGGCCAGAGCACCAGACTGCGACGGCCGAGCACGGCGTGCAGGCCGGTCACCGCCAGCGCCACCACCGCCGCCAGCGGCAGGTACATGCGGTGCTCGACGATCATCTGGTTCGTCCCCGGCACGACGCTGGTGAGAGCGAGAATGGCGAAGAACCACGCCCCCAGAAAACCGGCGACGGGCCGACGCAAGAGCGCCACCATGGTCGCCGCGGCCAGGGGCAGAACGATCAAGGCGAAGGGCGCCGCATCCCAGAAACCCACCCAGAACGTGCCGTACTCGAAGATGAGCGGGTGGGGCCACAGTGCCTGCTTCAAGTAGCGAGCGACGGCCTCAAATTGCGTTAACCAGTAGGCCCACGGCGAGACGCCCACGTTGAAGCCAGCCGTGCCGCCGCGATTCCATCCCGTGCTGGCCACCAACAGCGCCAGCGGCACCCAAGTGGCTGCAAGACTCAAATGCAGCCAGCGCCGGCGGCGCCACGCCTCGCGGAAAGTGCCGGTCACAAACGTCCGGTCATACAGGAACACCAGCAGCGGCGCGGTGGCAGTCACCTCCTTGGTGCCGACGCCGCCCAGACAGGCCAGCATCGTTAGCACGCGCCACAGCCAAGGTCGCGGCGACGAAACCGCGCGGATGAAGCCGTACAACGTCAGCAGGCAGAACAGCCCGGCGAGCGATTCCGTACGCTGGCTCACGTAGGTGACGGATTCCGTCTGCAGCGGATGCAACAGCCAAATGCCCGCGACCGCGGCGGCCAAGGGTAGTTGCGCATCGCCGAACCGCGGGCGCAGGAGCGGTCGCCCCAGCGTGCGTCGAACGACGCCAAAGAGTGTGCACGCCGCCAGAAAATGAATGGCGAGGTTGAGCGCGTGGTAGCTCCACACCGCCTCCCCGCTGATCGCGTAGTTGACCGCAAGGCTGAAGTTCACCACCGGCCGGCCGCTCACCGTCGCTCCGCCGCCCGGGGGGGAGAACGCCCAAAAAAAAGGCCAGAGATGACGGATGGTCGGGTTCTCCGTGATGGAGTCCGCATCATCCAGCACGAACGGAGCCAAAAAAGTGTTGTGGTAGGCGGCCAGAGCCGCCACCGCGAGCACGCCGACCGCGAGGAGCACCGCGCGCCGCGTGGCGAGAGAGGGCGGGACGGATGACTCCACAGCATTCACGTCTTGGGTAGAACAGGAATTCCCCGCTACGGAAATCCTAATTCCCTTCCGTGCCCGACTGACGCGGGCATGCCATCCCGCGCACGCCGAACCTACAGCAGCCGGCCGGGCATGTAGTCCGCCGCGCCCTTCACCCGCTTGGCCAGCGGCTGCACCTCGGCCACGAAGGCGTCCACCTGGTGCGGCGCGGCGCCGACGTAGCGGTTGCTCTCGGCGAGGATGGCCTGGAGTTGCTTCTTGCCCAAGCCAATGCGCTTGTCCCCCGCAAGGCGCGCCAGCAGGTCGGTCTCGCCGTTGGTGCTGCCTGAACGCAGCGCCCGGATGGCGGCGAGGGCGTGCTCCTGGATGGCGGCGTGCGCGATTTCGCGGCCCGCCCCCAGCTTGACCGCCTCCATGAGGATGGTGGTCGTGGCGAGGAACGGCAGGTTGCGCTCGTTCTCGGTGGCGATGGCGGCGGGGAACACCTCCATCTGCTTGAGCACGGTGAGGAAGGTCTCCAGCAGGCCATCGAGGGCGAAAAACGCGTCGGGCAGCGCCACGCGGCGCACCACCGAGCAGGACACGTCGCCCTCGTTCCACTGATTGCCGCTCAGCGCCGCGGTCATCGTGACATAACCGCTCAGCACCACGTTGAAGCCACAGATGCGCTCGCAATTGCGGGCATTCACCTTGTGCGGCATCACCGACGAGCCGACCTGACCCTCCTTGAAACCCTCGACCAGCAGGCCCTGCCCCGCCATCAGCCGCAGGGTGTGCGCAAAGCTCGCCGGCGCCGCCCCCACCTGGTGCAGGGCCGAGACCACGTCGAAATCGAGACTGCGCGGATAGACCTGGCCGACGGCGATCAGCGGCGCCCGGAAACCGAGATGCCGGAGGATGCGTCCCTCAAGTTCCGCCACCCGGTCGGCGCGGCCGCCCAGCAGGGTGAGCTGGTCGAGCTGCGTGCCGACCGCGCCCTTCAGGCCGCGCACGGGGTAGCGCTCGATGAGGTTTTCCAGCCGTTCCAGCGCGATGAGCAGCTCCTGGCCGAACATGGCGAACCGCTTGCCGAGCGTGGTCGGCTGCGCGGGCACGTTGTGCGTGCGCCCGGTGATCATCAGGTCGCGATACGCCTCGGCCTGGCGGGCCAGTGTCAGCAGGCCGGCCACGGTCTTGAAGTGCACGACCTTGAGCGAACGGTGGATCTGGAGCTGCTCGACGTTTTCCGTGAGATCGCGGCTGGTGAGCCCGAGGTGGATGAACTGCCGGCCTGCCAGCTCTGAAAACTCCTCGAGGCGCGCCTTCACGTCGTGCAGCGTCACGCGCTCGCGCTTCAGGATGGAACCGAGGTTGATGATGTCCTTGACGCGTTCGTAGTCCTTGATCGCCTCAGCCGGAATGGGCACGCCGAGGTCCTTCTGGGCCTTCATCACCGCGATCCAGAAATCGCGCTCGAGCAGGATGCGCCCCGGCACGGACCAGACGTCCCGCATCGCGGGCGACGCGTAGCGTTCGGCGAGGACGTTGGCGATGGGCGCCGCGGGCGCATCCGCCGGGGATTCGGGCGCCTTCGCGGGCAGGGGTGCGGCCGTGCTGGACGACGGTGGTTTCAAGGCGGGGAAAAGGGGAGCCGTAGCAAAACCCTCGCACGATAGCTACTGAAAAATCACCGCGCGGCGCGGTTACCCTGGATTTAGCACCGCCGGCCTCGATTCCGCCGGCGCCAGGCAGCGCACCGCCATCTCGCGCAACACCTCCTCCTGCTCGCCGGGCCGGTGAACGAGCTCCGCGAAGGCGGTGATGAACTCCTGCTGGTTGTCGATCAAACGGCGCAACGACGGCAGCCGGCCGGTTCCGGCAAGCTTGCCCAGATACCAGAGATTCTGCGTGAAGACGTTGAACGGGCTCTTTTCCGTCAATCCGCCGAAATGCCGTCCGTAGGCCGCCGCGGCGCGCTCGAAGCCCGCCTTGTCCAGCCCGCGCGGCCCGAGCCGCAGTTCGTCCGTGTCGATCAGCACGCGGAGCTGCAGGAGAAGGCGGTTGCGGTTCTGCAGCGCGGTGATGACCGGCCGCGCGTCGCCGCCCGCGAAGAAGTGCCGGTGCAGTGCGGCGAGTGACCATTTCAGGTCGCCGCTGCAAAACGCCTCCGCCGCCTCGAAAAAATCGCCCTCGGCGAAGTTGGGCGTCAGTTCCTCAACGTGCGCCTCGGCAATGGTGCCTGCCTCGCCCGCGTAGGTCGCGAGCTTGCGCACTTCCTCGACGAGCAGCCGGGGGTTGGCGCCCACCTTCGCCAGCAGCAGGCCGAGCGCGTCCGGGGCGATCGTCACCCCCTGCACCTCCGCCTCGGCGAGCGCCACCTGCTCCAGCGCGGCGCTCCCCTCCTTCCCCTCGTCGCCCACCAGCGTGCAGTCCGCCGTCGCCTCGCACCACTTGACGAACGACCGCCGCCGGTCCACCGGCGCGGCGGTGACGACCACCGCGACCTCGTCTGGATTCACGCCCCCCAGCAGGGCCTGCAGCTCCTCCACCTGCCGGAGCGTGCCCTCGGCGCGGCCCGTCACAGTGTCGGCGAGAAAGTTCACGTCCTTCAGCCACACCACGCGCTTGCCGCCGAACAGCGAAATCGTCTGCACCGCCTCGCGCAGGCGGTTCACCACCGCTTCGACCTCGGCCACGTTGTTGGTGAAACCGTTCAGCACCTCGCGGGAAAACTCGTCCATCACGTTTGCCGCGAGCGTGTCATAGCGCTCCTTGCCGAGCCGGTTCACCAGGAAGTCGTCTGGACCGCAGATGAAGACGAATGGTTTTGCGGGCATCGTGCTCCGGTTTGCCGGCGAAATCTCCCGAGGGCACGCAAAAAACATTCCGGTCACCGGCCGACAAAACCTTGTCGCGTGCGGCGATTCGTGAAAAAACATTCCGGTACCCTCCCCGCCATGCACTTCGAAGCCTTCCTCCCGCTCGTTTTCGTGGCCATCTTCCTGCTCCTCGCGGGTGTCGCCGTCGTGGGCTCCCTGAAGCAGCAACGCCAGGCCCGCGAGCAGCTGGCCGGGCTCGCCCGCCGCCTCGGCCTTGAACTCAGGCGCCAGGAGGCGAAGCTCGGCTTCGAACCCCCGCCCACCGTCGCGGGCCGGCACCGCAACCGCGCGGTCCGGTTCTTCAATTATACGACCGGGTCCGGCAAGAGCAGCACCACCTGGAGCGCGGTGGCGGCCACCGTGGGCGGCGCCGGCGGCTTCAGCCTCGAACTCTTTCCGGAAAACTTTGTCACCCGCATCGCCACCGCCCTCGGCCTGCAGGACATCCGCGTCGGCGATCCCGCCTTTGACCAGGCGTTCATCGTCAGGTCCAACGATCCGGCCTATGCCGCGGCCGCGCTCCTGCCCGAAATCCGCGCCCGCCTGCTCGCCGAGTGCTCGAGCGGCGCCCGCGGCCACCTGGCGATCAAGGATGGCGAGGTGCGCTACGCGGAGGCGGGGGCGTTCGACAACGAGGCCCGTGTGACGCGGCTGGCCGGCATGCTTGAGGTCGTCTGCGATCTCACGGAGGTGGCCGAGGTCTACAAGGTCTGACCGCGCGGGCCCAGAACCCGTGAACGAAACCGCCGGCGGCGTGTCCCAACTGTTCCACCCGATTCCCATATGCCGTTCCTTCGCCTTCTGCTGACGTCGTGCGTCCTTCCTGCCACCGTGGCGTGGCTGGGCGCGGCGGACGTCGCTCCGATCCAACCGGCCGACGACGCGTCCACCGCACCGGCTGCATCCACTCCGGCCGCCCCCGACGCGACCCAGGCAGCCGCCATCGGGCAGGCCACCGCCCGTCTCAAGGAGCTGGTTGTGCGGCAGGACGCCCTCCTCGCCGCCCTCGGAAAGGAGAATGCCGACCAAGACAACATCAAGCGCGACATCCAGACCCTCATCTTCGATTATGATGGCTTCCTGCGCACGCACCCTGCATTTGCGCCGGGTTATGTCACCTACGGCCTGCTGCTGGGCAAGGTGGGCATGCGCCGGGAGTCATCGGTAATCCTCCTCAAGGCCAACCAGCTCGATCCCGACCTCCCGATCGTGAAGAACCAGCTCGGCAATTATCTCGCCGAGGAAGGCGAGCCGGTTGAAGCCGCCAACTACTTCATCGCCGCCATCCGGCTCGCACCTGAGGAACCGCTCTACCACTTCCAGCTCGGGACCCTACTGGCTGAGGCGCGGGACGATTTTCTCAAGAGTGGCCAGTGGGCCCGCGCGCAGCTCGACAAGGCCATGCAGGAGGCTTTCAAGCGCGCCGCTGAACTCGCGCCGGATAATTTCGCCTTTGCCTACCGTTATGCCGAGTCGTTCTACGATCTCGCCGAGCCGGACTGGGACGGGGCGCTCAAGGTCTGGGGTACGCTTGAGGATCGCGCCGATCCCGGCCTCGAGAAGGAGACCATCCGGCTGCAGGCAGCCAACATCTTTATCAAGCAGAAGAAATTCGACCACGCCCGCCTGCTCCTGCTCACCGTGGCCTCCGAACCGCTGAAGGCGCAGAAACAGAAGCTGCTCGACCTGCTCGCGGCGAACCCCGAGAAATAGGGCCGCCGTAGTCCGTTTGTTTTCGCGAGGTCCGTTCTGCTGGGCAGCAGAACGCCGGGGCGATCCACCAACTTTGATGCTTGCTGGATTGCCTCGTCGTTCCGTGTCTGCGGAACTCCTCGCCATGACACGCTGATTGCGTGCTGCCACCGCCGCCATGTCCCTCCTCTCCAAGCTCGAACGCTCGCTCAGCCGTTTCGCCATCCCGAACCTGTCGCTTTATCTCATCATCGGGCAGGTCCTCTGCTGGGGCCTGGCGCTGATGACCGGCTTCAACCTTGAGCGCATCGCCCTGCTGCCGGCAGCGGTGCTGACCGGCGAGGTGTGGCGGCTCGCGACTTTCCTGTTTTACCCGCCCAGCCAGAGCGTCGACACGCTCTCCATCGTGTTCCTGGCGTTCGCGTGGTACATGTTTTACCTCATGGGCAGCGCGCTCGAGCACTATTGGGGCGAGTTCCGCTACAGTGCCTTTATCGGGCTCGGCTGGCTGCTCACCGTGGCCGTGGCGTTCATCACGCCCGGGGTCTACGCCTCCAATCTGTTCCTGGCCGGCAGCGTCTTCCTTGCCTTCGCCCATCTCAATCCCGACTTCACGCTGCTGATCTTCTTCATCCTGCCGGTGAAGATCAAGTGGTTGGCCCTGCTCCAGTGGCTCGGCTACGGCTTCGTGCTGGTCGTCGGGCCGTGGCCGGCGCGGTTGCTGGTGCTCGCGGCCGCCGGCAACTTCCTTATCTTTTTCGCCGGCGACATCCGCGAGCGGATCCGCGCCGGCCGCCGGCGCATGGCGCACCAGGCGAGCGCCTTTGCCGCCAGCCAGGACGAGCGCGAGTCCCGCCATCGCTGCCGCGTCTGCGGCAAGACCGACCTCAGCCATCCGCAGGTGGATTTCCGCTACTGCTCCAAGTGCGCCGGCAACCAGTGCTACTGTCCGGAGCACATTTTCAACCACGAGCACGTGCTGGTGGATGAGGACGCGAAAACAACGACCTGAGTCCACCGGCCGCGGCTCCTTCGCACCCGCCGCCCGCCGGCAAACGCTCGGCGGGTGGCTGGCGTTCGCCGAGCAACTTTATGCGCGGCACGGCGTCGCCCTCGGCCAGGTCGCCACCAGCGCCCACGACGAGGCGCTCTATCTCCTGCTGCGCACGCTGCGCCTGCCGCTCGACAGCGCCGCCACGGTGCTCGCGCGGCGGCTCACCGCCGCGGAGCACGCCGCGGTGGAAACGATGCTGCGCCGCCGCATCCTTGACCGCGTGCCCGCGGCCTACCTCACGCATGAGGCGTGGCTCGGCACCCATCGCTTCTACGTCGACGAACGCGTCATCATTCCGCGCAGCTACTTCCTCGAGATCATTCCGCGGCTCGGCCGGCTGTTGAAAAACCCGGCCGGCGTGACCCGCGCGGCCGACGTGGGAACCGGCTCTGGCTGTCTCGCCATCCTGCTCGCCCGCCGCTTTCCGCGCGCGCAGGTCGCCGCCATCGACGTCTCCGCCGCCGCCCTGGCGGTGGCCCGGATCAACGTGAAGCAGCATGACTTCGCGGACCGCGTGACGCTGTACCGCAGTGACGTCTTCGATGCCGTCCCGCCCGGGCGCTACGACGTCATCGTCTGCAACCCTCCCTATGAGCCGTCCGCCCTCATGAAGACGCTATCGCCGGAGTTCCGGCAGGAACCGCGCCTCGCGCTGGACGGCGGCAAAGACGGCCTCGATGTCATCCGCAAGCTCATCGCCCAGGCGCGCGACCGTCTCACCGGGGATGGTGCCCTGCTCATCGAGGTCGGCGGACTGCGCGCCGCGATGGACGCCGCCTTCGGCCGGTTGAAACTCCGCTGGCTGCCCACGCGGGACGGCACCAACTGCGTGTGTCTGATTGAGGCGCGCCGGTTGCGTTGATTCAGGGCGCCGGGATGCGGCGTCCAGTCGTACCCCCGCACAACCGGCGGGCGCATTCTCGCGCCGCCAGTTTCAGCGTGGGTCAGTCTTCCTTCTCCCCATCGCCGGCGAGGAGCTTCTCAATATGGCGGTCGAGATCCGAAAGGCTGCCGGCGCATGTGGCGCCCTTGACGCGATCCACCAGCTCAGCGGCCCAGGCTTCCTCCTCAACCTGCTCGTTGATGAACCAGTGCATGAGCACCTGAGCGGGGTAATCCTTGGCGGCGAACGCCGCTGTAAACACGGCGTTGATGCCTTGCGTGTTGGCCTGCTCCATTGCCTGCGCATGGAGAGCAACGTCGAGCAGCGCTGGAAAATCCTGCCTGGGCGCGGGCAGTGTCTCCAACTTCGCCGGCACGCCGCGATCGACGAGATGATCGATCATCTTCCCGGCGTGCTCGCGCTCCTCGCCCGCCTGTTTGGCGAAGAACCGGGCAAAGCCCTTCAGGTTCTGCGTCGCGCACCAGATTGACATGGCGAGATAGCCGTGCGCGGCGCTGAGTTCGTGGTTGAGCTGGCGCTTCAGCTCGAAAAGCACCTTGGGGGGAAGGGGGGACTTGGGCATGATTTTTCTTGGGGTTTCGGTTTCCATGCTGCACCGAAGGCGCCCAACCGCAAGGCCTCACCGTTCTGGCGCCAGGGCCGCAGGGTTTCTTGATAGTGTTCCTTCGACTTGTCGCAGGGCTTTATCGCGCCAGCCACTTTTATGGTTTTACCTTTTCTTCTGGCCGCACACGAAAATCCTCTGAATCAATTTTCATGTTTACCCCTTTGCTTGTACTGCCTGCGTTGTTTGCGCTTGTTCATTTATGGGATTCACCTTTCCGAATCTCCCGCTCCGCCTGCCTCCAGTCTTGAACTGCTCCACCGTCCTGGCGGCCTCGCTGTACGTACAGTTCATAGGCACGCTTGGCGATCTGCGGAGTTATATCGACCGGTTTCTTGGCCACGGCGTTCGGAACGCGCCATTTGATCATCACGACCTTCACGACGTCGTTCACGACCAGGCACGAGACCATGGCATAGGCGAAAATCACGAGCGTCTGCCACCAAGGCAATGGCAGGAGTCCCGGGAGACCCACGAACGTCAGGACGGTGCCCGTGAGCGCATCCGCCATGAGGGCCGCCACGAGAGTTTTACTGGGCATCGTCGCCCAGAACCAGCGGCGCTCCCGCGCGGACACCACGGAAAACACAGCAAAGTAGAGCAGCAGCAGGAAGCTGAAGGTGTAGAGGGCATTGTTGTTGGTCGCCAAACCGAAATGCGACCAACCGATCCACAATAGGAGGAGCGTTTCAGCGACCATCGCGACACCCAGCACCACGGAAACGGTGATGAAACCCCCGATGTTCCATGTTTCCGGTTTCTTGGATGGCCGAACATGGTCGGTGGCAAGGGAGATCTTCGCGAAGTCCGTCATGAAGACCAGCAGCAGCATGGCAAAGGCGGAGACGACAAACTTGCCGGTCACCACGAATGCGATGGCCACGAAAGCCGCCTTCAGGATCGTCCGGCTGATCTTGTTGATGATCCACGTCAGAATGCGTTGGTAAATGGTCCGCCCCTGCTCGACCAGCGCCACGATGTTCGTCAATCCCGGTTCGGTCAGGACGACGCTGGCGGCCCCCTTGGCCACGTCGGTCGCGGTGCTGACGGCGATGCCCACTTCGGCCTGGCGGAGCGCGGGCGCATCGTTGACACCGTCGCCCGTCATTCCGGTCACGTGCCCTGCGGCCTGCAGGTGCTGCACCACGATATATTTGTCCTCCGGGAATACTTCCGCGAAACCATCGGCGCCCGCCAGCAGGTCCACCGCCTCGTTGCCGGCCTGAGCACCCGCGGCCTTCAGATCCGCCACGCGCCGGATGTTGGGCAGCCCGACGCCGCGCGCGATTTCGCTCGCCACCGCCAGCGCGTCGCCCGTGAGCATCTTCACCGGCACGCCGAGGTCGTGGAGTGTGGCGATGAGTTGCTTGGCGTCCGGTCGCGGCGGATCATACAACGTCACCAATCCGACCAAGGCGGGGGCGCCCGTCTCGGCGCCGCGTGCCACCGCCAGCGTCCGATATCCCTTCAGGGCCGATTCACTGACCTGCGCCTCCAACGCCTCGATCGCCGGGGGCTGGAGTCCACAGGCCTCGGCGATGGTGCGCACGGCACCTTTCATCACGCGCAGCCGCTGGCCGTTCTGCGCAACCACGGCTTCCGTCCGCCGGCTTTTCGCATCGAACGGTGCGAAGGAGACGGGCGTAACCTTGGGAAGGTTGTCGAAGATGTGCCGCTCCTTAGCCGCGGCCAGGAACGCGAGGTCAATCGGATCCTGGTTCGCTTCCTGCGATGCGAGTGCACCGGCGAACAGCACGTCGCCTTCCGTCGCATGCTCCAGCGGGATCACACCGGTGACGGCCAATTGATTCATGGTAATCGTGCCCGTCTTGTCCACGCAGAGTACATCCATCGTCGCGGCATCCTCCGCAGCGCTGAGGCGCGTGACCAGCACCCCACGTTTCGCCAGCTCCTTCGACCCGACGGCCATGCTGACCGTGAACATGACGGGCAGAGCGACCGGCACCGCACTCATTAACAGAACGAGCATGAGTGGAATCATTTCCAGGAGCGGCGCGCCGCGAATCAGCGACAGCACAATCACCACGCCCAGCAGCGCGCCGACGATGACAAAGAGCCAGCGGACGACTTTCGCCACCACCGCTTCGATGTGAAGTTTCGGACGCGCTTCCTGCACCAGTTCCGTGGTGCGGCCAAAGTAGGTCTTCGCCCCGGTCAGCATCACCACGCCGTTGCCTTCGCCCCGGCGGACGACGGACCCCGACGAGAGCACTTCGCCGGGCGCCTTGTCCGCGTCCTTCGATTCGCCGGTGAGCGCCGACTGGTCCACGGTCAACGCTCCCGTGAGGAGTTTCACGTCCGCCGGAATGATGTCGCCGGGTCGCACGCG
>PLMW01000011.1 GCA_003142615.1 Opitutia bacterium
GCCACGGTGGCGGCCACCGGATTCAACACTACTTCTTCCCGCCGGTTCAAAGAAAATATCGCCCCGCTCGATTCAGCATACGCACTCGTCAAGGTCGTCCAACTCCGCCCCGTCACCTTCGACTGGAAACCCGGTCAGGCCAAGAAGGGCCACGACTTCGGGCTGATCGCCGAGGAGGTGCAGGAGATCTTTCCGCAGGTGGTGAGCCGAGACGAAAAAGGGCAGATCAACGGCCTCGACTACGGGAAGCTCTCGACGGTTGCCATCAGTGCAATTCAGCAGCAGCAGGGCGAGATCAGCGGTCTCAGGGCCGGTCTCTGGTCGCTGGCGGCAGTCAATGCGATCCTTTTGCTGTGGCTGGCGGTCAAGCGAAAAACATGAAGGATCTGCTGAAATATCTGGCGATAGCGGTTGTCGCGTTTTTCATCGCGGCATGGGCCAGCGGCACGACCGGCTATCAAGTCAACGGCTACGACCTCAGCACCTACTTCGCCCCGTACTCAAGCGGCTCGAAGGCATCGGCCACCGGCTACAAGTCGGGCGGGACCGATCTCAACCAAATCTTCGCGCCTTACACCGGAGGCTCCAAGACCGCGGCAACCAACTACCTCGCGTCCAGCGTGGACCTGAATGCGATCTTCGCCCCTAACGGTTCAAGTTCGAGCACCACGACCTCTACTATCACTTCGACCTCTACCACGAGCACGATTGGCAGCACCTCAACTTCGACCTCAACCACCTCGACCATCGGCGCATTTTCGGCCAGTCTGAGTACGGACTCGATCTATGATTCGGGTTCTCCCCCGCTCTATTCCGATGCCGACACCTGCACAGCCTCGGGCGGCGTGGCACCGTACACGTACCACTGGTACTACATCAGCGGCAGCGTGCGGATCACCTGCAGCAACGCGACCAACGACATCACCAACTGGTACCTAACCGGAATCCACAACGACACGGCCTACTGGTATTGTCAGGTCACGGACAGTCTGGGCAGCACAGCGAATTCCGAAAGCGTACAAATCCACCTCGATACAACTGGAGCATGAATACACACCACAGATTTCTCTACCGTCCGCCGCCACGCAACCACCCGGCGCTACTTCGCTGCGCCTTGACCAGGCCGCTGCTCGCCCCCCCGCCGCCGGCTGTGGACCTGCGGCCGTTCTTCCTGCCACCCCGGGACCAGGGCCAGGAGGGCTGCTGCTCCGGCTTTGGCGTAGCGGCCCTGCGCGAGTCGGTGCTGGCGATTCTCAACGGGCTGGCGAACGTCGCCTATCTCTCACCAGCCTACCTCTACGCGCGCACCCGCATGGCTGAAGGCTCGTTCCCGCAGGATGCCGGCGCGACGGTTGCGGACGAACTCACGACGCTGGAGAACTACGGCGTGTGCTTGGAAACCGACCTGCCCTACAACCAAGACCCATCCGAGGCGCCGGCTCCTCATGATGATGTGCACGCTGTGCCGTTTCGCGTCAGCTCGTTTCAACCGGTGCTGATCTCCGATCCGTCCTTCATCGAGGCGGCGCTGGCCGGCAATCAGGCTGTCGTATTCGGAATGCCGGTGCACTCATCGTTCGAGCGCACGGGAGCCGACGGGCTCGTGGCGGTCCCGGCGCCGGGTGAGCAGTGCCTTGGAGGGCACTGCATGGTCGCGTGTGGCTACACCCACAGCGCGGCGCTGCTGACCGTGAGGAATTCGTGGGGACCGGGTTGGGCCGTGGGTGGATATTGTTTCTTGCCATTTTCGCTTATTTCGTCCTTCTTCGAAGCGTACGTGATCCCAGTCCAGTAGAACCCCCAACGAACAATGAACACCGCCCTGATTCGAAATGTCATCGTCGAAGCCGTCGCCATCGCCGGCATCGCCATCGCTGCTCTTCCTCAACTCTCCGCTGCGACGCACGTGCCCGCCTGGGTCGGCGTCGCACTCGCCCTTGTCGTCAACATCGGGGGACAGATCCTCAAGACCATGTTCCCCAATCCGCCCACCCCGCCCACGCCGCCCGCCTCCTGAACCTCTTCCGTCCAACCTGACAACCCACCAACGAATGAATACAAAACAGCTTTTCAAAACCGCAGCCACATTCTGGGGCTGCTTCATAGGTCTCATCGCGCTCTGCCTGCTCTGCGGCTGCGCCTCCCTGCCCTCTGTCCTCGCAAAGCACATCCCGGACGGCTCGTACAAACAATTCAACTTCTCGGCCGGCAGCAACTGGGGGTCGGTCGTCATCGCCGGTGACGGGATCGTCAAGACCGCCGATCTGCTGACCGCCACTGACCTTACGGTCACGATCAGCTCGCCCGTACAGCCGATCGTGACCTACAACATGGCCGGCTTCGCTCCGCCCGCGCCAGCCTCAACACCGGTCTCGATGTTATCCGCGGCCCCAGCTCCCTCTAGTCCGCCGATTTCGATTCGCCTGAAGTGATCCTCCTCCTCCAAGGCGTGACCCGCTACCCGAGAGCGCCAGCGCCCCGGCGCCGCTGGCTGCTCTGGGCGGGAGTCGCGATAGTCGCCAGTGTCATCCTTTACGTGCTGTTTTAATCCTATGTCTCCACTCTCTCCTTCACGCAAGATCGAGGTCACAGCCGCGCTCGTCGCCATCCTGCTTGCCGCGATGGGCATTTTGAAGGCGTATGTTTTAATCCCATACGAAATATCAGAACTGCAGGCGCAGGCGGCCAAGGCTTCGGGCGATCATGATGTATTGACGCGCGTGGATTCGAACCTGCAGAACCTCATCAAAGAGGTCGAATCGCAGCACCGGGACATGCAGATTCTTTTGAGGGTGAGCCGGCAGGAGGAGAAGACGTCCCCTGCCGCACTCGTCCCTGCGAAATAGGAAGGGGCAATTTTATTCTCGACACGGGGGCGGAAGAAGTCCCCGATGCGCCTTGCGGTTAGTGCCCGGGCGGTTCCGGGATCGCCAGACCGGAACGACGAACGAAAGACGAAGACGATGAGCGAGAAAGCGACAGTCGCCGCGATCATTGACGCGGCAACGGCAGAAGGAACGTGGGTCAACGACCCAATCGAGGCGGTGGTGCGCAACGCGCGGAGCGGCCAGGGGAAGAAGCCGAGCAAGGCCGATCTTCACGAAGTCGGGGCCGCGGGGACGAAGATCATCGCCTCATGGTTCTCCGGCGATCTGCTCCAGTTCGAGGGCGGGATCATCCGCATCTCCGGCAAGGGCACGAAGGCCAAAATCTACAAGGGGACCTGCGAACTGGAGATCGGCAAGAACGCGACAGTCGAGCAGATCGGCGCCGCTCCCGCGGCAGCAGCGCAACCCGCTGGCGCCCCCCGCGCCGCGCCGCCCGCACAGACGGAGCATCGGTTCCACAACGAGATGAAGCGGATCACGCTTCTCTGGATCCACGCTTGGCAATACGCGAAGAACGCCGAGCAGAAGCTCGGGCTCGCCGACGGCTTGCCGCCGGAGATTTTCCAAGCCTGTCTGAGTTCGATCTTCATCACGGCGAAGGATCGCGGGCTGCTTGAGCGCCCGCCGGCAACGCGACTGGTGGATAATCAGGGCTTCCCCTTCCCTTACGTGCCCGCCGAGGCTGCGCACGACCCGGAGGCGGAGAAGAAGGAACTGGAGGCCGCCCGGCTCGCCGCAGAGGAAGCCGCGCGCAAGGTCGCCGCCGAAGCGAAGCGCCGCGAGGCCGACGATTCTGTTCCGTTCTGAGCTGAACCCCTGACGATCCACGACCATGAAACTGAAAAAGATCACCGCGGTAAAATTCAAGGGTCGCGACTTCGAGCTGGAGCTGGCCGACATGACGGTCTTGGTGGGCGACAACTTCGCGGGCAAGACCGCGCGCACTGATGCCGTCCGCTGGCTCCTGCTAGGACACCTTCCCGAGTTGGGGCGCAGGAATAGCGACACCTTTGGCCTGTCCTCCGGCCGGGAAATGACGGGCGTTGCCGAGTTCGACAATGGCATGACGATC
>PLMW01000025.1 GCA_003142615.1 Opitutia bacterium
AGCGCGCTGGTCGCGCGGTGGGTAAGGAGCGCGTATTTCACCTGCGAGGTGATCGAGGTGTCATCAATTTTCTCGCCCACGGTCTGTGCAGGGGCGGGCGAGGCGTTCACGACGATGTCGTTCTTCACTGACTTCACCCAATCAATCTCCTTGGCGTATTCTCCGGTGAGTTCTTTTTGCGCCAGGTTGTCGGCCGTGCCGGTAAGGGTGACGCCGCCGTCTTTAACCCTGACCGTGGTATTGGCGGCGCTGACATTGGACCTCACGAGCAACTGGGTGCGGAGCTTGATGGCGATCCATCCGTCGGAGTGCTCGGCAAGTGCCGGATCCAGAGCGATCTGGTTGTCCACCCGGGTGACGCCCGGGAGATTGCTCACGGTGTCCTCGGCGAGGACTTTGAGGTCTTTGTCCCCCACGATGCCGGTGAGCGTGACGACGCCGTCATTGGCCTTCACCGTCACGTGATCCTCCAGGACGGTGCGATAATTGTACGATGCCTTGGCCGCATCTTCGATCTTGCGATCGGTGGCGGACGAAGCGAACAGGGCGATGGGCCCGGCAATGAGCACGAACAGGGCTGACAGATTTTTGATTTTCATAAGCTTAGGAGTGGAGAATAGAGCGTACGCTGCCTGTGCCTCTGCCGCTATGGGGCGTTACCCTACCCGTACCGGTGGACATCGCCTCCCGGCTCAGTTGCTGCCGACTCCTGTGGGTGGCGAAAACCTGATCGAGAACCGAATTCGTTGATCCGCCGGATGTGGCGGGCCAACCCGACGTGGAGAGAAGCCGATGGGGTCACCCCCAGCGAGACGAGAGCCTGCGAAACGCCCGGCTCCCGGGCCAGCTGGGGCGGTGAGATTTTTTCTTCGTCGGCACACCCTCCCTTTTATAACTATGATCTGTTTCAATGAATTATCAGGGGCCCGGCCCGGGCCCTCCCCTATCCAAGCCGGGCATGGCCGCTTGCGCTTGCCGTGCAAGCCCGGCGCCCACCTACTGATTCTCAGGTCATGGACTTGCCGCACAAGCGCCCACCCGAGGTTGGCTGGCTTCACCAGGCCGGTGCCCGCCTGCTCACGTGGTGGCTGGCCAAGATGATCGGCACGACCCTCGGCATGACCGTCTTCTTTTTCGTCTATTTCCAGCTGCTCCGGCACCCGCTCTATCCTGTCACCACCGTGCCGCTCACCGCGGTCGACCGGCTGGTCGGTTTTTGGCCCGAGGCCCTGCTCCTCTATTTTTCGTTGTGGTTTTATGTGTCACTGGCGCCCGCGCTGCTGATCGATCGTCGCGAGCTCGTGTCCTACGGTCTGGCTGCCATCGGGCTCAGTGTCATCGGTCTGGGGATATTTCTCTTTTGGCCGACGGCCGTGCCGCGGCCCGAAGTTGACTGGTCGCAGCATCCCGCCTTTGCCTTTCTCAAGTCGGTCGATGCCTCGGGTAACGCCTGTCCCTCCCTGCACGTGGCTTTTGCCGTGTTCACCGCCGTCTGGTTGGAGCGCCTGTTGCGGCAGATGGGCGCCGGGCGCCTCGTTCGCGCGCTCAACTGGCTGTGGTGCCTGGGCATTCTGTATTCCACGGTCGCCAGCCGCCAGCATGTCTCGCTCGACGTCCTCGCCGGAGCCGTGCTCGGTGCGACTGTCGCCGTTGTGCACCTGCGATTGCTTCGCGTCTTTCCGGGACCGCTCCAAGTTTAACAGGGGGCCTAACCAACCAGCTGATCCGGTCCGGGCACGACACACTGGTAGCCAAGTTCCTGCAATCGTTCGAGCACGCGGCGGATGGCGGCAACGCGGATGGTCGCCGGCACCCGGGGCCCTTCATGGAGCAACAGGATCGCACCAGGAGCGAGGCCGCGGGTTGCCCTGGCTGCCACCGCCTCCGCATCTCCGCGCCGGCGTTCCAGTCCGCGCGCACTCCAGCCCACGCAGGTGAGTCCGCGTGTGCGGAGGGCCGGCGCCAGCCAGAGATTCTTGATCCCGGCGGGCGGGCGAAATCGCGCCGGTTTCACTCCGGCCAGGCGCAATGCCTCCAGCCCTGCGTCGAGTTCCCGTCCCACCCGCGTCGGTGAAGCACACCAAAACGTCCCGAGGGGATGCGTTTGCGTGTGGTGCGCCACTTCGTGCCCGGCGGCGGCGATCGCTTGGATGAGTCCGGGGTGGATGGCGGCGTTTTCTCCGATCACAAAAAACGTTGCGCGCGCCCCGTGTGCCGCCAGCAGTTCGAGAATGCGCGGGGTGTCTTCCGGGTCGGGGCCGTCGTCAATGGTCAGCCACACCTCCTGTCGCGCGGTCGTGAAGCGCCGGTGCATGCGCACCAAGCCCTGCGCCTGGAGTGCGAACAGGTGATAAGCCAGCAACGCGTCGGGCCCAAACCAGAGCGCCAGGGCTGTGACGGGCGCCGTCCATCCCACGAGGATGGCTGCCATTTTGCCGGCCAGATTGACGATGATCAAAAACCACACGCTGCGACTATGCTTCCCGGCTTCCGCCTGCGCAACTGCATGATTCCGCCTCAGCAGGGTCCCTGCAATCCGAGGCCACCACGAAACACACTAAATACACGGAAAGAATACCATCGAAGACGAGGGTTTGTCCTGAACTTCATCATTTCGTGTTTTTCGTGGTTAAATCCAACTGAATTGTTCCGGCTCAGCTCAGTATGCCCAGGAGTAACCAAGCGTAAAACCCAGCGCGTCGATCCCCGGATTGGGCTTGGTTTGTCCCCCGTTCGACATGTGCTGGTACATTATGCCCGCGCTCCACCGGATGTTTTTGGCGGTGACATGCTCGATCCCGCCCCGGATGAACCAGTTCAGTGTGAAGTCCTGGCCCTGACCGCCTTTGATTCCGCGGGAATCGATCAGTCCGAAGCCACCGCCGGATCCGGTGAACAACGACCAGGTACCGGTCCGGTCCCACCATTCGAGGGACGGCGAACCCGAGAGTCCCACGTAATGAGATTCAGGTCCGTTCTGGATCAAAGTGCCGATCAAGGTAAGCCGGTGGCGGACCACAATCCGGGATCCGTCCGGAAAGGCATGACCCAGAAATTCCGCGGATCGCCACGAGAGCTGTGTTGGCACCAGCCGGTAGGCGAAGGGTGTGCCGCTGCCTATTTCCCAGAGCACTCCCGATTCAACGTTCAGGGCGCTCGATTCCCAGGGGCGTCCCGGGGCGGGCTCCACCGCGAAAGTGGCGACACTCAGAACGGAGCCCAGCAGGGCGATCTTGATAAAGTGGTGCATGAGGGAGTGCGGCGGGCGGGGCGGAGAGAACCGGAGGGTTCGCGGACTAGCGCGAAGACTGGGTGCCGGCCGGAGGGCGTCAATAGATCGTACGACAGGGTGACCGGTCGGTTTGAAAACTGGTCTTCTGCTGCCTTACTGGCTGGCGAACCAGGCCCTGCGCCCGGTCGTGAGCCGGCTCTGCTGACGTACTTTGAATTCCGCTTGCCGGAGGATCCACCAGAAGTCCGCTGGGTCATTTTCTTCTTGGCCTGCGCTCGTTCGCCGCATTCTTCTCTTCTCTCAACGCGGCGTTGCCCCCCAGCCTCAGCCTCTGACCGCATGATCCCCCATCCGCCCATTACCGCTCGCTATGCCAGCTCCGCGGAAAAACCGGCCTTCGTCCGGCAGCTCTTCGACGACGGGGCGAAGTATTACGACGCGGTGGTGGACTGGGGTTTCTTCCACAGCGGCGCCTTTTACCGCAGATGGACCCAAAAGCGTCACGGTCTCAAGCCCGGCATGCAACTGCTGGACGTGGCCTGCGGCACGGGACTGATGGCGGTGGCGGCCGCGCAGATCCTCGGCTCGGCCGAAAACATCACCTGCCTCGATCCCAGCGAAGGCATGCTGGCGGTCGCCCGCACCAAGCTCGCCGCGCGCTTTGTGCAAGGCCGGGCGGAGGCGCTGCCGTTTGCCGATGGTGCCTTTGATTTCCTCACCATGGGCTTCGCCCTGCGCCACGTCGCCAGCCTCGAAGAAACCTTCAGCGAATTCCGCCGCGTGCTCCGGCCCGGCGGCAAGCTGCTCGTCCTTGAGGTCACCAAGCCCTCCGGGCGCCTCGGCGCGTTCCTGTTCCGGCTTTATTTCGGCCGGATCTATCCGTTCCTCACCCGCCTGTTCACCCGCAGCCGCGACGCCGCGACGATGATGACCTATTTCTGGGAAACGATGGACGTCTGTGTGCCGCCCCAATCGGTGCTCGAAGCGCTGCGCGCCGCCGGCTTTGTTCAGGTGGCCCGCGAGCCGCTGCTGGGCTTGTTCAGCGAATACATCGCCGTGAAAGCGTGATCCTCCCGCGCCGCCCCGGCACTTTGCCTTTGCCTTCCCCACCCCGCGTTTCCACCCTTAGCCACGAGCCGACCGACCTTTTAATACCCCGCCGTATGGAAACCCGCCCGCCGCCTTTTACCCCCGTGACTCCCCCGGTTGATCTGGAGGAAAAACTCCGCCATCTGCCTGCGGATGCCCGCGCAGCCTTCCGGCGCTTCCAAGCCGAAGGCAAGGCCGCCGACCTCGACGTTGTGATCTTCGCCATCCTCGAGGACTTCATTCCGAAAAAACCTGACCAGGCACTCGCCGGGTTGCCCGGTGACACGCCGCTGATGGATGGACTGGGCTTTGATTCACTGGCGATCACCGAAATCGTGTTCTTTGCGGAAGACCTGTTTGGCATCTCCATTGCCAACGAGGAGATCATCAAGGTTCGCACCATCGACGACCTGCGACTCTTCATCCGGCGTAAAGTCGCGGTCAAGACGACGGCCTGACCGCTTTCACCGCATGCCGCCCCTGCCCGTCATCACCGGCTTGGGTTTCATTACCAGCATTGGCAATGACAAGGCGACCGTACTGCAAAGCCTGCGCGAGCTGCGGCACGGTTTCGAACCCTTTACCTTCTTCGACAACCCCAACGTACCCGTAAAAGTCGCGGGCACGGTCAAGGACTTCGCCTTCCCCACGCCGAACTGGCACGACTGGCGCTGGCCGGCCGCGTATGCGATCGACCGCGAAACGGTGCGCGGCCTGGCGCCGCACGGGGTGTACGCCTTCTGCGCCGTGCAGCAGGCGCTGGCCGAGGCCGGACTCCGGGCGGACGACCTGTCCGACGGCGGCACGGGCCTCTTCTGCGCCTCGGCCGGCTCGCCTTATATGCTCGGCCAGTATCTCAGCCAGATGTACGCGACACGCGGCGAGCGCGGCAATCCCATGGGCATCGTCAGTTCCATCGCGGGCACGCTGAATTTCAACCTCGCCGCCTATTACCACATCCGCGGCGCAGTCTGCGGTTTCGTCTCCGCCTGCACCTCCTCCAGCCACGCGCTCGGCTACGCCATGGATGAAATCCGTCTCGGCCGCCAGCGGCGCATGCTCGTGGTTGGCGCCGAGGACATGAACACCGAGAGCATCCTGCCCTTCGCCAGCCTGCGCGCGCTTTCCGTCAACCCCGACCCCGACACCGCCTCGCGCCCGTTCGACCGGCGGCGCGACGGTTTTGTCGGCACCGGCGGCGCCGTGGCATTGGTGGTCGAGGAGGCGGCACTCGCGCGCCGCCGCGGCGCGCGAATTCATGCGGAGCTGATTGGCTGGGGTCAGGCGGGCGACGGCCACAGCGTGGCCGCCGCCCACCCGGAGGGCGCGGGATTGCGCGAGGCCATGCGGCGCGCCCTGGCCGACGCGCAGGTCGCCCCGCGTGACATCGATTACGTCAACGCCCATGCCACCTCCACCCCCGCCGGCGACCGCTCCGAGGCGCTCGCCCTCCAAGCCGTGTTCAGCGGCGCCCGCCCGAAGGTGAGCAGCACCAAGGCGCTCACCGGCCATGGCCTGTCCCTCGCCGGCGCGATGGAGGCCGCCTTTTGCGCCCTCGCCATTGCCGAGGGATTCATTCCCGGTGCGGCACATCTCGAAGAGCCGGATCCGGATTGCGCCCGCCTCGACCTGCCGCGCACTTCGCTTGACGTGGCTCCACGCCTCGTGCTCAAAAATAGCAGCGGTTTTGGCGGCAGCAACGTCTGCCATGTGCTCCGCCGCGCCCCGTGAGCCCCCATGTCCGATTTGCTTAACGCCCGCCTGAAAATTCTCATCGTTCAGACCCTTCGTCTGAAGGACGTGAAGCCCGAGGAAATTCTCGACCACGAGCCGCTCTTCGGCACGTCCCGCTTTGATCTGGATTCCATCGACGCGCTCGAGCTCGTGCTCCGCCTTGAAAAGGAATTCGGCATCAAGATCGGCAGCAGCGAGGAGTCGCGCCAGGCGCTCGCCACCGTCGCCACCCTGGCCGACTTCATCCGCGGCCGGCAGCCCGGCCGCGACGCCTGACCCTCCGTCATGAGTCCAACCTTGGACTCCCTTCCGGCGGGAATCGAGGCGTGCGACTGCCTCACCCCGTTTGGCGACGCCACCGCCACAGCCGGCGCCCTGCTGGCGGGCCGGCGGGCCCTGCGGTTGCAGCCCGTGCTCGGCGCCGCCGGCGGCGACGCGGTGCCGCTGGCTCTCTGCGGGTCGATGGATGAAACCGTGCCGCCGCGCTGGCTGCCCGACCTGCGGCGCCTGGTCGAAAAGATTCCCGGCGACCGGTGGGGCACGGCCCGCCGGCCGCTCATCGTCACCAGCAGCAATTACGGCGTCGGCAGCCTCTACGCCTTCACCCGCGACCGCGATCCGCGCCACCTCCGGCACGGCACGCCCTTTGCGTGCGTGGAGATGTTGCAGCGCGAATTCGGCTGGGGTGAACAGGTGAACGTGATCTCCCACGCCTGCGTGTCCGCCCATCTCGGGCTGGTCCAGGCCGCGCGGCTGCTGCACGCCGGTCTGGCCGATCGCGTGCTGGTGGTCACGTTTGATTTCGTGAGTCCGTTTGTCGCGGGCGGCTTCCACAGCCTGAAGATTCTCAACGCCAGTTTGCCAGCGCCGTATGCGGTGCGCGCAACCGGCTCGATCGGCCTCGGCGACGGCGCGGCCTTCGCCGTGCTCACACGCGCCGCGACGCCCCTTCGCCTTGAGGCGCACGCGTTGCACAACGAGATGCACCATTTCACCGGCAACCGGCCCGACGGCGCCGGTTTCGACGCCTGCGCCGCGGCCATCGCCGGCACGGTCCGCGGCCGCCGCGTGTGGGTGAAGGGCCACGGCACCGGCACGCTGGAGGCCGGCCGGCTCGAGGCCGAGGCGTATGCGCACCACCTGCCCGGCGCACCACTCGTCTCGTGGAAGGGCAGCCTTGGGCACACGCTGGGCAGTTGCGGGCTGGTCGAACTCGCCCTGGCCCTCGCGGGCCTGCGCGCGGGCCGCATTCCCGGCACCGTCGGCGGCGCGGCCCCGTGCTGCACCGGCAGCGTGGCGCTCGAGGCCTTTGCCAGCGACGACTATGATGGTGCCATCCTCACCAGCAACGCGTTTGGAGGCGCCCATGCCGCCATGCTCCTCGCCCATGATTGAACGGCACATCCATTTCCTGCGCGTCGAACAGCCCCCCGCCGCGGAAACCGTGGACGGCGCGCGCGACCGGCTGGCCGCGAAGTTTCCCCGCGGCGCGCTGCGGCGCATGACCCATCTCGGGCTGCTCGTGGGCTCGGCCCTCGACGGCCTCGCGATCGGCCTGGACGACACGGTGGTTTATGCGACCACCTATGCGGAGACGCGCGCGCTGGAGGACTACCTGACCAGTTTCCCGGAAGCGAGCCCACTGCTGTTCCAGACTTCGATCCACCCGAGCGCGGTGCAGCAGGTGCTCATCGGACGGCAGCAGCCGGTGCGGCGCTTTTTCCCACTGACCGGCCGGCGGCGGCTGGTCGAACAAGCGCTGCTGACGGCGCTGATCGACCCTGCACGGCAGGTGGTGCTGCTCGGCGGTGAGGAGCGCGGCACGTGGATGCTCGACCACGGCATGGCCAGCGACCGGGCGTTTGCCTTTGCGCTCAGCCTCAGGGCGGAGCCGGCCGGCGCGATCGGCCGGGTGGCGTTTGCGCCGGATGGAACGGACCAGAAAACCGGCCCATGTCCGCCCCTGCCCGATTTTGCGGAGGCGCTCGCCGGACGACGCGAAATGCGCTGGCGCGGTGCCGGCGGCGGGTTCACCCTGCAGTGGTCGTGAGCACCTCCGACCCGCGTCCGCGCAATCCCGGCCCCTCGTGGGGCTTTTGGTTTCTCCAGCATGCGGACCACTGGCTGCCGCGGTGGCTTTTCCGTGCCGGCCTGATGCTCGGCACGTGGGTGGCGCTGTCTTTCATGGGTGCGCAGCGGCGCCATTCCCGCGAGTACCTGGCGCTCGTGCTCAACCGGCCGCCGCGGCTCCTCGAGGTCTGGCGACATTTCTTCGCGTTTGCAGATTTCCTCATGGTTAAATTGCGCGTGGCGCGCGGCGTGCCGCATCATTGCCGCCTCGATCCGGCGCACGGCCCCGCGTTCGACGCGCTCGTAGACTCGGGCCGGCCGGCGCTCTTCGGCACCTTTCATTTCGGAGATTCCGACCTGCTCGGATTCCTGCTCGGCGGTCGCGGCCGGCCCCTGGCGATGATCCGCCAGCTGGTCGGCAACTCCGACGACACCCGCTGGCTTGGCCGGCTGTTCGCGCAATGGGTGTCGTTCATCTGGGTCAATGACCCGGGCAGCCTCCCCTTTGCGCTCAAGGAGGCCGTGGAGGCCGGCCACTCGCTGGCGATGCAGTGCGACCGGCTGGAATTCAGCTCGAAGGCGGAGCCGTTTCACTTCCTGGGGCGGATGCGCCTGTTCCCGTTCACC
The DNA here is from genome assembly GCA_003142615.1 of Opitutia bacterium. Classification (GTDB taxonomy): domain Bacteria; phylum Verrucomicrobiota; class Verrucomicrobiia; order Opitutales; family Opitutaceae; genus Fen-1467. Next base: position 8,753 of record PLMW01000025.1, read on the forward strand.
ATCTACCATCTCGCGCTGCTTTTCGACCGGCCGGCGGTGTTCTGCGTGGGTGTGCCGGAATCGAACGCCGCAACCCTCGTGGTCGCCTCGCCGGTTTTCACGCCCGACAGCGCGGGTCGCGAAGCCAATCTGCGGCGCGCCCGCGGCCATTTTCAGGCGGTGCTGACGCAATTGGAGACATTGGTTCGACAGCATCCGCTGCTCTGGTTCAACTTCCTGCCGCTCAATCCGGAGCCCGGTCCGCCGACCCCGGCAACCTTGTCCTAGCGCCATGCGAGTCTGCCTCACCGCCTACCAGCTCCTGGCGTATTATCTTTCGTTCTTTTTCTTTGGAAGCGGCGGTCTGTTGCTGTGCCTGTTCTGCCTGCTCCTGGGCTGGCTGCCGGACACGCCGCGGGTCGAGCGTTTCTTTCAGCGGCTGATCCACCGGCATTTCTCCCTCTGGGTGTGGTGGCTCCGACAGACACGCCTGTTTTCCTTCACCTACGAGGGTTTCGAGCGCCTGCCGCGCAGTCGCGGTCTCGTGCTGGTGGCCAACCATCCCGGGTTGATGGACATCACCTACCTGCTCGCCCGCGTGCCCGAGGCGGTGTGCATTTTCAAGCCCGCCATCCGCCGCAATCCCGTGCTCGGTGCCGCCGCGCGCTCGGCCGGTTACCTCGCCAATGACGGCGGGATTGATCTCATCCGCGCCGCCAGCGCCACGGTGGCCGCCGGGCATACCCTCGTCATTTTCCCCGAGGGCACCCGCACCCGCGACGGTTTGCTCAATCCCCTCAAGCCGGGTTTCGCCTTGATCGCCCAGCGCGCCCGCACGCCCATCCAGACCGTGCGCATCACCTGCGACTCCGACCTCCTCATCAAGAATCGCGCCTGGTGGAAACTCCCGCGGCTGCCGGCGCATGTGACCCTGACGCTTGGGAAATGCTTCCCGCCGCCGGAAACGCACATGGCCGCCGCGACGGCGACCGAGGTGGAAATGTGGTTCCGCCGCGCTCTCATGAGTCACTCCCCGCCTTCCGCTGTTGCCGCCCCCTCGGAAGCCACCTCATGATGCCAGCTTTGGCAGTGTTCCGTCCATGAGTCCGTCGCCCACGCATCTCGTCCTTCTGCCCGCCTACAACCCCGGTCCGCGCCTGGCCGGGGTCGTGGCCGAGGTGCTGCGCCACTGGCGTCCGGTGCTCGTGGTCGTCGATGGCAGCACCGACGGCAGCCACCTGCCGGTGGTGGCGATGGCGGAGCATGAGCCCGGCCTGCGCGTACTCGTGCTGCCGCGCAACGGCGGCAAAGGCGCGGCCGTGCTGGCCGGTCTGCGCGACGCGGTGGCGCAGGGCTTCACTCACGCGCTGGTGATGGATGCCGACGGCCAGCATCCGGCCGCCAGCATCGCCGGATTCATGGCGGCCTCGCAGCGCCAGCCCGGGGCGATGATCCTCGGACGCCCCATCTTCGGGCCCGACGTGCCGCCGGAACGCCTGTACGGCCGCAAGCTCAGCATCGGCCTGGTGCGTTTCGAAACACTGGGGCCGGCCATCGATGATTCGCTCTTTGGCTTCCGCGTCTACCCGGCGCGGCCCTTGCTTGACGTTCTGGCCCCGCGCCGCGGCGGACGCCGCTACGATTTCGACACCGAGGCGGCCGTGCGCCTCTTCTGGTCCGGCATGCCGACGGTGAACCTGGCGGCCCCGGTGCGCTATTTCAGGCCCAGCGAAGGCGGCGTCTCCCATTTTCACTACGGCCGCGACAATCTCCGGCTCGCGTGGATGCACATCCGCCTGATCACCGANNCTGCTCCTGCTGCCTGGTCTGCTGGCGTTGGCGACTGCCGCGCGCGCCGCCGAAGAACCGCCGCTCGTCTCGGCGGAGCACCGACTCGTCCTTGATCCTGTTGATCCGGCGTGGCGCGATGTGCTCGCCGGCCTCGATCAGCGCGCCACCGTGGATGCCCCGTTTGAGGAGCACCGCTGGTTTCCCTTCCGCAAGAAACCCGTCGTGCTGAAGGGCGAGGTGCGCATCGATGCCGCCCAGGGACTGAGTCTCCATTACCGGGAGCCGCAGGAGCGCGTCGTCATCATCGACCGCCAAGGGATGCTGATGCGCCAGGGCGGACGCGAAACCACTCCGCCAGCCGACGCGCGCGCCGGCGCCGCCAACGAGGCGCTGCTGCACATTCTGCGCTTCGACTTCGCGTCACTGGCGGCGAGCTTCGAACTCTACGGCCGCCGGGCGGACAAGGCGTGGACGCTGGCGCTGGTGCCGCGCGCCGAGGAACTCCGCCGCACGCTGGGCGCGATTATCGTCACCGGGGAGGCCGATCTCGTGCGCCGGATCGAGCTGCGCCGCTCCGCGGTGCAACGCGTCGAGATCTTCGTCGGCGATCCGCGGCCGCCGGCGCCGTTCACCGCCGAGGAGCTTCACCGGTTTTTCCGCTGACCCATGATCGCCACCCGCCGCCAGGTTTTCGGTTGGAGCGTGCTCGCCGCCGCGGCGCTCCTCGGCGCCGGCTGGCTCGCGCGGCTCGATTTCCGGGAGAAAATCTCCACCGACGTGCTGGACCTCATCCCGGCGGGCGAGCGCACACCGGAGCTGGTCCTGGTGCGCGAACTGGCCAACAAGGCCGAGGCGCGCGTGATGCTCTTCGCGCTCACGGTCGGGGGAAACAGGAGCGCGCCGCCCGAGGCCGCCCGGCGTTTTGCCGCCGCGCTGGCCGGCGACCCGGCGTTTGCAGAGGCGCTCGCCATCGACAGCCCCACGCCGCGCGAAGCCCTTGGGCGCGAGCTGTTCGCCCAGCGCTTCACGCTGCTCTTTCCATTCTGGCTGCGCGACCAGGAGGCCGCTTACGCCACCACCGGAGGCGGAGCGGTGCCGTTCACGGACTGGCTGGCCAGCCGCGCCGCGGCAGCGCTGGGCGACTTTCTCGCCACGCCCGAAGCGCTGGCGTTTCAGGACATCGTGCCCGCCGATCCCCTGCTGCTGATGCCTGGCGTGCTCGAACGTCTCAAGGGCAGTCTGACCCTCGTGCAGCCGGCCGGCACCGGCGCCGCCAGTGATCGCACTCCCGCGTTGGTGTGGGCGCGCATCGCCGCCTCGCCGTTGCGCGACGAGGGGCAGGCGCCCGTCTTTGCGGCAATTGCCCGGGCGACCGACACGGTACGAACCGACTTTCCGGGACTGGCCGTGGCGTACACGGGCGTCAACCGCTTCGCCGCCGCCAGCAAAGCCCGTATCCAGAGCGAAGTCTCCTGGCTCAACACGCTTTCACTCGCGGCGGTGTTCGCGGTGGCGTGGATCTTCCTGCCCGGCATGCATCGCGGGTTGCATCTCGCGCCACCGGTGCTGCTGGCCGTGCTGGGCGCGTGGACTGCCGTCACCCTGGCCTTCGTGCAGGTGCATATTTTTGTGTTCGTGGTGGGCTCGCTCCTGACGGGCGTGGCGATCGACTACGGCTTCTACATCTACCTGCAGCCGCCGGCACATCCTGGCGAAGATTACTGGGCGAAAATCCGCCGGCTGCTTGAACCGCTCCTGGCGAGCTGCTTCACCACCGTGGCAGGTTTTGCCCTGCTGCTGGCCTCCGATCTGCCGATGATCCGGCAGCTTGGCGTGTTCGTGGGCGCGGGACTCCTCTGTGCATTGGCGGCGGCGGTGGTCTATTTCTCAACGTTGCGCAACGCCTACCTTGAGACGCGTTCCTTCCGGGGCGGACAGGCGCTGTCACCGGGTTTGCGCCGCGGTTTGCGCCGCGGGCTCGTCGTTCTCTGGCTGGCAGCACTGCCCGGCCTCACGCGGCTCACCTGGAAAGATGACATCCGGGAGTTGGAGATTTCCACGCCCATCATCAAGCAGGAGGACGCCCGCATCCGCGCGTTGTTCGGCGACGGGGATGAGCGCACCGTCTGGCTCACCCACGGCCCCACCCTGGCTGAGGCACGCGATTCACTGGAAGTCCTCAACGCCTGGCTGTACGCCCGGGACGGCGGAGCTGCGGAATTCGCCAGCCTGGGTGCCGTCGTGCCCACGACCGCAGACTACGTCCTGGCGGTGCGTTTTACCCGGGAACATCCGGAATTTGCACCCCGGCTGCGCGTGGCCCTGGAGGCGGCGGGCTTCGAGGTTGGGGGCTTTGCGCCGTTTTTTGACGCGTATGCGCACTTCGCCACCACTTCCATGGCGGACGGCCTCGAACCCGCGGTGGAGGCGTTGCAGGCAAAACTCACGGGGCCGCTCGCCTTGCTGCTGCATCGCGACCGGTCGCTGAACTGGTTTGTCACCATCGCCCGCGGGTCCGCACCCGCCGAGCCGCCGCCGGTGGCAACGCACAGCGTGAGTGCGAACCAGCTGCAGTCGCTGAATCGGGTGTTTACGCGCTACCGGCAGTCGGCCCTGCGACTGAGCCTCGTGGGATTGTCGATCATCGGCGCCGGCGTGTTCCTCATCTACGGCTGGCGGCGGGGTCCACGCATCTTCTCGATTCCCTGCGGCGCGTGTCTCGGGGTGTTCGGACTGTATGGCTGGATGGGGCAGCCGCTCAACATGTTTCACCTGCTCGGCGCCTTCCTCGGCGTCTGCCTCACGCACAACTATGCGATTTTCTCGGCGACCTCCGCCCATCGGTGCGAGCCGCCCCCCGTCTCGGTGCGCCTCTCCGCGCTCACGACCATGGCCTCCTTCGGCGTGCTGGCCCTGAGCGGGATTCCGGTGGTGCGCGCGCTGGGCGGCACGGTGGCGCTGATGGTGCTGGCGGCGCTGCTCGTGATTGAATTCGAGCATTTCACGCCGTCCGCCGGTGCGACCGCCTCGAACCCCCGCCTCCCATGAGCCACCCGTTGCGTGATGCCTGGGTCCGCACGCTCCGCCGACGCGGGGACGCACCCGCGGTCACCGAAGCCGCATCGGGACGGGTGGTTTCCTTTCGGGAGCTGGACGCGCGCGCGCGCGTGTGGCTCGATCTCCACGGCGGAACCACGAAGGCTCTGCGCGGACGCGCCGTCGTGTTCGCGTCGCCGAACGGAGTGGCGTGGTTCGACGTGTTTCTTGGATTGATGCACGCCAGCGCCGTGGCGGTGCCGCTCGACGCCGCGGAACCCGACACCGCGCAACACGCGCTCGCCACGGAACTGCGCGCCGGCTTCCGCTGGGACGGGGCCCGGCTCGTCGTCCTTCCCGCGGGGGCCCGGCGCTTCGCCAGCCCGGAGGTTTGCCTCGTCAAGCTCACCTCCGGCAGCACCGGCCGGCCACGGCCGCTCGTGTTTACGGCGGCGCAGATGCTGGCCGACGCACGCCAGGTCACCGCCACCATGGGCATCACGGAACGTGACGCCAGCTACGCGCTCATCCCGTTCGGGCACTCCTACGGCCTCGGCAACCTGACCATACCGCTGATTGCGCACGGTGTGCCCATTGTCGTCGGCTCCTCGCCGCTGCCGCAGGCTATCGCCGCCGAATTTGCCCGCTGGCGGCCTTCAGTGCTGCCCGGCGTTCCGGCGGTGTTTCGCGGGTTGGCGATGTCCGACATCGCGTCGGCGGCCTTGGCCAGCCTGCGATTGGCGGTCTCCGCGGGCGCATCGCTGCCACCCGAAGTGGCGCAGGCGTTCGCCACCCGCTTCGGCCGCCACATCCACGGCTTTTACGGATCGAGCGAGACCGGCGGCATTTCGTATGACCGCACGGGTGCGGCCACGCTCGCCGGACGCAGCGTGGGGCGGGCGATGCGGGGTGTACGGTTGACGGTTTTGCCCGGCCAGCGGCTGCGGGTGTGCAGCCCGTCTGTGTTCACCTACGGTAATCGACGTCGCGCGCGCGGCCTGGGTTGCTGGACGCCGGCGGACCGGGCCGGGCTGAGGTCCAATGGCGAGGTCGTGCTGTTCGGCCGCCGCGGCACGATGGTGAAGATCGCCGGCCGCCGGGTGAATCTTGCCGAGATCGCCGCACGCTTGCGGCGCATTCCGGGCGTGCACGATGTCTGGGTTGGTGTCGGCCCGGGAGTGGAACCGGTACTCGGCGCGGCGCTGGCCACCCGCCTGAATCGGGAGGACATCCGCACGGCGCTGCGCGCAGATACGGCCCCGTGGAAGATGCCGAGACACTGGCTCCTGCTGAGCGAATTCCCCCTCACCGCTCGCGGAAAGACTGACACTGCGGCCCTGCGACAAGGGGTGTTCGGCTGACGGTCCCGCGGGTCTTCGCCGACTCGTGAGAATTCGAGAGTTAAACCTTGCCCGTCCCTCTTTTGGGGTATGTTTTCTCGACATGATGCCCACCCCGGCTTTCGGTTTCTCCCGCTGTTTCCGCGCGCCACTACTGGTGGCCACTCCCGCTATGCACATTGAGAGCTGAATGCCTTCCTCTGTTTCCGCCACTTTGAAATCGTCCGCTTGCCGGGTGGCGTTTGGCGGATCCGCCGCCTGCGCCTCTCGCGAAGATCCGCCGGCACTGCGCGTGGCGCTGGAACGACTCGCGGGCGACGACCATGAGACGCTGTTGGCGGCTACTGGCGCGGCCACAATGAGGGACGACGTGTGGCTTTTTCCCGGACGCGATCTAAGTGGCGGCTTCGGGCTGGCCCGGCCTGACCTCAACCTGGAAGCAGCGACCACCGATCTCTACCGGCGCCTGTTCGCGGCGACCGAAGGCCTGCACCTCTACCGCCTCTGGAACTACGTGCCGCACATCAACGCCTGCGAGGATGGGCTTGAAAACTACCGTCGGTTCTGCCGGGCGCGCTCCCTGGCTTTCGAGGCAAGCTTCGGCAAACATTTTCAGCAGCTTCTTCCGTCCAGCTCGGCGGTGGGTGCCTCCGCGGGGCCGCTGGCGGTGGCTTTTGTCGCCGGACCGGCGGCCGCCCGGCATTTCGAGAATCCCGCCCAGGTTCCTGCCTTCAATTATCCGCCCGAACACGGCCCCCGGCCGCCCAGTTTCTCGCGCGCCACCGTGGCTGCCACGGCCGGGGCCACTCAGGTGTTCATCTCCGGCACCGCCGCGATTCACGGCCACGCCACGGTGGCGCCGGGCGAATTGGCGACCCAGCTGGAGTGCACGCTCAACAACCTGCGGCTGATCGGCGAGGCGGCGGGAGTAGGCGCCTCGCTCGGCGCGGGAGGATCGTGGCAGCGGAGATTCAAGGTCTATTTGCGGCATCCGGACGATCTCCGCAAAGTGGTCGCCCGGCTCGAACGCGGTCTTTTGGGTGCGAACGATCAGGCCGTGTTTCTGCGCGCCGACATCTGCCGCGCCGAACTGGTAGTCGAAATCGAGGCTTCGCTGGTTCATCGGAACTCCCTGCCAACGGGTGAGTGATGTCTGTCGGCCCATGCCGGTAACGTATTGATCGGACTCACCTTGGCGAAGGAGGGTATTACCCCATCCGCCTATCGGCCGTCACTGCAGCCGGGACGGCAGGCCCTGCAGGCGCAAAATCATTTCGTTCTGGATGGCGCTGATGTGCTGACCGGGCGCGCTGTCCCCCGTCTTGATCGTCCTGGCGGGCAGAAAATTGTCGATCATGACGCAGTAGTCGCTGTTCACCATGATACCGAGCAGTTCGCCGGTCTTGCTGAACACCAGGTCGCCCGCCGACGGCGTGAACTCGCCGACGAGATGTTTGATGAGCCGGTTGTCCATGCGCACATACTGCGCCGTCCGGGCGTCAAGCTTGAAGGACACCTCGCCGTAGCCCTTGCCGCCGCTGCTGACCAGCATGGCCTCGGTGAATTTGAACGGCTCCAGCGCCGTCTGGTAGACCTTGACGCCCAGGCGCGCGGCCAGATCGGCGTCCACCGGAATCACGATGATCCGCGGATCGAGCGAGAGGAACTGGAACTCGGCAACGGATGCCGTCACCGGCGACCGGCCAAACTTCCCGGAAATCCTCGCCCAGTCGACCGGCACTTCGTTGATCGTAACAGGGAACGGCGTCTCGCCGGCGTGCACGAGGGCGTAGACGGCTTTCCCGTCGGTCACCAGCACGGTTTTGGTCTCCTTCTCGCGGGTGGTGGTCCCGAAGATGGTTTTGCGGGAGGCGGTGAACGTGGTGGAAACGCGATTGGCGAGAAAATCATTGAACAGCACGTTGGCATTGATCGGGCGGTTCTCGCGGATCTCCTGCGCGATCTCCCCGGACTTCTCGGCGAGCCGGCCCACGCCCTCAGCGAGCTGACCGGTCTGGACGAGCGCCTTCTGCCGCTCCTGCCGCTCGGCCTCGACCTGCTGCTTCGCCTCCGCGAGGTTTTCGCGCAGCATC
>PLMW01000044.1 GCA_003142615.1 Opitutia bacterium
AGCCAGCTGCGCTACAGCAACCAGCCGGAGCAAATCTGGGGGCTCCACAGCTGGCGCTGGATCAATCGCCTGCAGGAGGAGAGCGACTGGCAGCTGCTGCCGATGGACAGTCCCGGCTTTGTCTACTCCTTTGGCGAACTGCACGGCATCCGCGACCTGCCGCCCTCGCGCCGGATCGAACTGCTGCCCTATGTCCTGGGCAAGTATGCGACTTCCACCCGGGAGGCCGGCAATCCCTACCGCAAGGGCGAGGAAACCGACTTCGCCGCGGGCTTGGACGCCAAGGTGGGGCTGACGAGCAACTTCACCATGGACTTGACGGTGAATCCCGACTTCGGCCAGGTGGAGGCCGATCCCTCGCTGGTCAACCTGACGACCTATGAGACGTTCTTTGAGGAAAAGCGTCCCTTCTTCCTGGAGGGGAAAAATATTTTCGAGTACGGGATCAATGATGACCTGCTATTCTATTCGCGCCGCATCGGTCATGCCCCGGCCTTCGATCCGCCCACTACCGGTTTCGAAAAAGTCCCGACCGCCACCCGCATCCTCAGCGCCGCCAAGCTGACCGGCAAGACGCCGGAAGGGCTCTCGGTCGGCGTGCTCGAAAGCATCACCGAACGCGAGGTGGCCCGCATCACCGAGAATGACGTGGAGCGCCGGCAGACCGTCGAACCGCTGACGAATTACACCGTGGCGCGGATTCAGCAGGACATCGACAAGGGCAGGACCGTGGTGGGAGGCATCGTCAGCGCCACCCGTCGCAACCTGATCGACGGCACGGAAAGCCTCTTCACGCGCAACGCCTACACCGGAGGTCTGGACGTCCTGCATTACTGGAGCGATCGCACCTACTCCCTGGACTTCAGAGCCGTCGGCAGTCGCGTGGAGGGTTCGCCCGCCGCCATAGAAGCGCTGCAGGAGAATTCCGTCCACAACTACCAGCGGCCCGACGCCACCCACCTCGGCGTCGACCCGGAGGCGCGGCACCTTGAGGGAACCGGCGGGCAGCTCAAGGCTGGCAAGGGCAGCAACGGCAACTGGCGGTATTATGGCAGCGTGGACTGGCGCTCTCCGGGTCTCGAGTTGAACGATCTGGGCTACCTGATGACTGCCGACCAAATCCGGCAGTCCGCCCAGTTGCAGTACGTCGACACCAAGGCCGTCGGTTTCCACCGGAAGTACGACGTCGAACTGACGGAGACCAACACGTTCGATTTCGGTGGCACTCCCTTGCAGCACAAGGTTCAACTCACCGGCAGCCTGATGACCGCCGGCAACTGGAATTTCTGGGGCGAAGCCGACTATAATTCCACTCTGCTCGACACGCGCGTACTGCGCGGCGGGCCAGCCCTGCGGACGCCGGGCGGCGCCAGCCTGTGGATCGGTGGACAGACCGACAGTTCCAAAAAGCAACAATTCCGCCTGGAATATGGCCGTGCCCTCTCCTTCGACGGCCATTCCCGTTACGCCGAGATCGTTCCCCAATTCTCGGCCCGGATACGTAACATCATCAATCTCGGGGTGAAGGTCTCGTATGCCCGGGACGTCGAAGACTTCCAGTTTGTTGGCACCGCCACGGCCGCCGGCACCAATCGTTACGTCATGGGACGAATGGATCAGACGACGCTCGCCACCACCCTGCGCCTCGACGTCAACCTGACGCCCGAGCTCTCGCTGACCTATTACGGCAGCCCCTTCGTCTCCACCGGCCGGTTTGCCGGCTTCAAGCTCGTGACCGACCCGCGGGCGGCGAAATATGAGAACCGCTTCCGCCGCCTCGATGCGCTGGCCGTCCGCGATGCCGCCAGCAACACCTATCAAGTCAGCGACCCGGACGGCTCGTTCACTTTTGCCAATCCCGACTTCAGCTGGCGCGAACTGAAGTCAAATCTCGTGCTGCGCTGGGAATACAAGGCCGGTTCCACCGTCTATGTGGTCTGGACTCAGAACCGCGCCAGCGCGGATTTCTTCGGCGATTTCTCCGCCGGCTCCGAGTACCGCCGTCTTTTCAAGGCGCACCCCGACAACACGTTTCTGATCAAATTCAGCTACTGGTTCTCGATCTGATTCGCCGCTGAATCCCGTTGGGGGTTCATCCTGCGAGTGTGCCTTTGCGGCGGACCAATTTTCCCGCAAACCACGCCGAGCGGCCAGACAGGAACGAATAAGGGCGATGGATCTTGTTTTGAATCCGTCCCGATTTTGGGAAGGACCTGTTCCATTGGCGGGCAGTTTTCGCTGGGAATCATTTGGCTTGATTTTTAAATCATTGACATGCTGCTGGTTCCATAATGACAGCGCCAGTGGCACACCGCATGCAAATCATGGCTGATCTTCTCCAGATGACGCGGCCCAACTTTTTCCCGCCTGCTACTCCGACCCGTCCGGCCGGGCCGTCAGCTTTGCCTGGCATTCCCATCGATCGGCAATTCCTTCCATGATCACACTCCGCAACATCGACCGCGTTTATCCGCTGAAAGGCGGACCTTTCTACGCTCTCCGCAATATCAACCTCGAGATCGGCGAGGGTGAATTCATCTCCGTCATGGGCCCCTCGGGCTCGGGCAAATCGACCCTGCTCCACATTCTCGGCCTGCATGACAGCGCGTGGCAGGGCGAATACTGGTTCCGCGGCGAAGCCGTCCACAAGCTGGACAAGAAAAAGCGGTTCGATCTGCAGAAGAAAAATCTCGGCTTCATCTTCCAGAGCTACCACCTGCTCGACGACCTCACGGTCTACGAGAACCTGGAGATTCCGCTCAGCTACCGCGACGTGCCGAAGAAGCAGCGCGAAAGCATCGTGTGCGACGTGCTCGACCGTTTTCAGATCGTCGCGAAGAAGGATCTCTATCCCAACCAGCTCTCCGGCGGCCAGCAGCAGCTCGTGGGTGTGGCGCGCGCGCTGGTCGCCAAGCCCACGCTCCTCCTCGCCGACGAACCCACCGGCAACCTGCACTCCGACCAGGGGCGCGAGATCATGCAGCTGTTCAAGCAGCTCAACCAGGACGACGGTGTCACCATCGTACAGGTGACGCATTCCAATGAGAACGCCGCTTATGGCTCGCGCATCGTGCGGCTCGCCGACGGCATGATCGTCAACTGACCGCCCATGCGCCTTCCCACCACCCTCGCGTGCCTCCTGCTGCTGCCCGCCGCCCTCGCCGCGCAGGACACCGTCCAGCACCTGACGCTGGACGATGCCATCCGTCTCGCCCTGGCCAGCAATCTGAGCATCAAGGTCGACGCTTATTCCCGGTCCATTGCGCGGGCCAACCTGCTCTCGGCCTACGGGCAGTTCGACCCGGCGCTCAACTTTTCGCGGAGCAAGAGCGAGAACTACAGTCTGTCGCTCGCCTCGCCCGACAACGGCTTCCTCCCCCCCGCCACCCTCGTCCGCACGGACACCTACGCGCTTTCGCTCGGCGGTGTCATGCCGTGGGGGCTGAGCTACTCGATCGGCGGCAGTGCCCAGAACCAGCGCGGCAGCTACAATGGGTTCAACGACGCCTTCCAGACTTTTGGCGGCATTCAGGTCACGCAGCCGTTGCTGCGCGGCTTCGGTCTCGGTGCGAACCTGCTCGGCGTGCGGATTGCCAGGGCCGACCGCGCCATCTCCGACTCGCAGTATCGCCAGACCGTCATCGACACCGTCACCAACGTCACGATTGCGTTCAGCAATCTCGTCGCTGCTCACGAAAACCTCCGCACCGCGCAGCGCTCCCGTGAACTCGCCGCCGGGCTGATCGCGGAAAACGAGAAGCGTTTCAAGGTCGGCAGCATGTCCGAGAACGACGTCACCACCGCGCGCTCCCGCATGGCACTGCGCGAGGAGGCGATTCTTTATGCCGAGCGGGCCGTGCGCGACAGCGACAACCAGCTGCGCCTGCTGATGGGCGAAAGTTCGTTCCCGAACGACGGGCCGTTGCTCGCCGTCGACCCGCCCCCGCCCGCCGAGGTGGACGTGCAGCCAGCGGCAGATCTGCAGAAGGCCTACACGTTACGCCCCGACTACCAGCAGGCGCGCCTCTCACTCAACAAAAACCGCTACAACGAGGCGTCGGCCCGCAACCAGCTGCTGCCGCAGGTGAACTTTGTCGGCAGTTACGGCTACTCCGGGCTCGATCAAGACTTCGCCGCCAGCCGCCGGATGGTCGCCGACAAGGACAACCGCGCGTACTCCGCCGGCCTGGAGGTCAGTGTGCCGCTGATGTTCGCCCAGGGCCGCGGCGCCGCGCGCGCCGCGCGGCTCCAGGTGCGCCAAACCGAGACCCGGCTCAAGCTCATCGAGGAGGAGATCGCCCTCGGCGTCGCCGCGGCGGCGGGCCA
>PLMW01000090.1 GCA_003142615.1 Opitutia bacterium
TGCCGGGCAGCCATTCGACACGCTTTCGCTACGCTCCAGCTTGCTCATGGCCTGCGGCCGGCATGATCCGGTCAAATCCGCCAATCTGCTTCTCCAGGCGCGTCGTACCGAGCACGCAGTGCGACATTTGCCATGGTCCCGAGCCTGGCGAGGGGCCAATCGGTGGTTTGCTTTCTCCGCCTCACATCCGGTGTCATCTACGTCGGTTCGTTCACCGGCTTCGAACAAAGGCTCGACGATCATCTGACCGGCCAAGCCTGTCGTACGACTCAGTTGGATCCGCCCGCGGCGGTCCTGCGCATTGAAACATATGCTGCCTTTTCAGATGCACGCCGCCGCGAACTTCAGCTTAAGCGCTGGATCCGCGCCAAGAAACTCGCGCTCATCCGCGGCGACCACGACCGGCTCAAGCAGCTCAGTCGTTCTTGCGGCTGATGATCCGGGCGTTCAGTTCTTGAAACGGCAGACCATCGTGTGGTGGTAGGTCTCGCCGGGCCGCAACACGGCGCTCGGGAAGTCGGGGTGATTGGGCGCGTCCGGGAAGCCCTCGGTTTCGAGGCACAGGCCGGTGCGGAACTGGTATTTCACGCCGTGCTTGCCGGCGGCGCTGCCGTCGAGGAAATTGCCGCTATAAAATTGGATGCCCGGCTGGTCGGTGAGCACTTCCATGACCCGTCCGCTGGCGGGATCCTTGACGACCGCGGCGAGGCGCACTCCCGTGCCGTCGCGCAGCACCCAGCAATGGTCGTAGCCGCCGCCTAGCTTGAGCGCCTCAAAGTCGGCATTGACGCGGCTGCCGACGCGGGTGGACGTGCGGAAATCCATCGGCGTGCCGGCGACGGGGGCTTTGACGCCGGTGGGGATGAGGCCCTTGTCGGTGGGGAGATAGCTGTCGGCGGCGAGCATGAGCTCGTGGTCGTTAATGCTCTTGGTGGGATCGCCGGCGAGGTTCCAATAGGTGTGGTGCGCGAGGTTGATGACCGTGGGCTTGTCGGTGGTGGCCTCGGCCTCCCAGACCAGCTCACTGGCATCGGTCAGCCAATAGGTGATCTTCACCTGCAGGGTGCCGGGATAGCCCTCCTCGCCGTCCTTGCTGGTGTAGGTGAGCGCGACGCCGCGGGCGCCGGCCTTGCGGACGGGTGCGCCCTTCCAGAGAACCTTGTCGAATCCCTTGATGCCGCCGTGCAGGTGGCAGGGAATGCCGCCGGGCGAGTTGTTCGTGGCGAGGGTGTATTCCTTGCCGTCGAGCGTGAACTTGCCGTGCGCAATGCGGTTGCCGAAGCGGCCCACGCTGGCGCCAAAATAGCTGGGGCTCGTGAGCCAGCCGGCGAGGGTGTCGTAGCCGAGCGTGACGTCGGCCTTGGTGCCCTTGCTGTCGGGCACCTCGAGGCCGACGAGGATCGCCCCATACTCGGTGATCCGGGCGGTCATGCCCTTCGCGTTGGTGAGGGTGAAGATGTTTACTTCACGACCATCGTTCAGTTTTCCGTAGACAGCGGTTTCGAGGTCCGAGGCGGTCAGGTTGCTCATGGTTAGCAGTGCCGAGGCGGCAAGAAGCGTGAGTGCAGCTTTCATAAGAAGAATGGGATGGGGAAAAACCCCGTCCAACAAACGACACTAACCAGCCGGGGTCGAGAGCGTTTTCACACCGGCCGCCGTGCGACCGCGGCATCTCCGCCATTGACGCAGATTTCACCCGGCCATTACATCCTGCGTCATGCAGGACCAGCCTGCCGGGCAGCCGGCCATCAAATACAAACGCATTGTGCTCAAACTGAGCGGCGAGGTGATCCGCGGCGGCAAATCGGGGGATCCCATCGACGCGGACACGCTGGAAAGCGTCTGCGCGCAGGTGAAGGAGGTTCATGAACTCGGCGCGCAGATCGGGGTCGTGATCGGCGGCGGCAACATCTTCCGCGGTCTCCCCGGCGAACAGCGCGGCGTCGACCGCACCACCGGCGACTACATGGGCATGCTGGCCACCGTCATCAACGGCCTCGCGCTCATGGACTGCCTCGAGAAGATGGGGGTCAACGTGCGCGTGCAAAGCGCCATCCCGATGAACGAGATCGCCGAGCCGTTCATCCTCCGCCGCGCCATCCGCCATCTCGAGAAGCGCCGGGTGGTCATCTTTGTCGCCGGCACCGGCAACCCGTATTTCTCCACCGACACCACCGCGGCGCTCCGCGCCAGCGAGATGCACGCCGACATCATCATGAAGGCCACGAAGGTCGACGGCATCTACGACAAGGACCCCAAGAAGCATCCCGACGCGGTAAAGTACGACCAGATCACCTTCATCGACGCGCTCCGCCAGCGGCTCAACGTCATGGACTCGACCGCGTTTTCCCTCTGCCTCGACAACAACGTGCCCATTCTCGTCTTCAACCTGAACGAACCGCACATCATCAGGCGCGCGGCGCTCGGGGAGAAGGTCGGCACGCTGGTGCGGGGCTGACGGCCCCGCAGCACGCCCGCCGCCTTCGCGCCCGGCTTTTGCTCCGAACCCTAAACCCAGAACCCTGAACCGCGTTCCGTTCCCATGACCCATCCGATTCTTACCGACATGCAGGGCCAGATGAAGAAGGCCCTCGACCATACGCTCCACGAGTTTGGCACCATCCGCACCGGCAAGGCCTCGCCCTCGATGGTCGAGGGCGTCATGGTGGAAGCCTACGGCACCACCATGCGCCTGAAGGACTGCGCCGCCATCACCACGCCCGACCCGCGCCTCATTCAGATCACCCCGTGGGATAAGTCGATCATCCACAACGTCGAGAAGGCATTGCAGACCGCCAATCTCGGCATCAACCCCCTTCTCGATGGCGGCGTGGTGCGCATGCCGCTGCCCGAGTTGAGCCGCGAGCGCCGGCAGGAATTCGTCAAGGTCGCCCACCGGCTCGCCGAGGAGGGCCACGTGTCCATCCGCAACATCCGCCACGCCGTCATGGATGCGACCAAGAAGCAGCAGAAGGAGGGCAAGCTCTCCGAGGACGACGCGCGGCGGATCGAGAAGGAGATCCAGCTCATCACCGACCGCTTCATCAAGGACATCGACGCCCACCTCGCCGCCAAGGAAAAGGAACTGACCACCGTTTGAGCGGCGCTCAAACGGTGCAGGCGCGAGGCTTGGGGCTTCAGGCGGAAGGCCGGTCATGCCCCACCCTTTCCCATGTCTTCACCTGACACCTCACGCCCCACATCCCACGCCTTCACGACGACGCCCCCGAGGCGGATCGTCGTGAAATTGGGCACCGGGGTGCTCACTTCCAGTGTCGGCGAGCTCAACGGGCAGCGCATCGGCGCGATCTGCGCACAGATCGCCGGCCTGCGCACGCGCGGCACCGAGGTCATCGTGGTGACCTCCGGCGCCATCGGGCTCGGCATGGGCCGGCTCGGACTGTCCAAGCGCCCGCGGGAGCTGGCGAAAAAACAGGCCTGCGCCGCCATCGGCCAGAGTCTGCTCATGCAGACCTGGCAGCGCGGCTTCGACCCGTGCAAACTGACCATCGCCCAGGTGCTGCTCACCCACGACGACCTGCGCATCCGCAGCCGCTATCTCGCGGTCAAGGCCACGCTCGGGCAGCTGCTCGCCGACGGCGTCGTACCGGTGATCAACGAGAACGACACCGTCAGCGCCGCCGAGATCAAGTTCGGTGACAACGACACCCTCTCGGCGATGGTCGCGAGCCTCACCCAGGCGCAGTACCTTGTCATCCTCTCCCTGGCCCCCGGCCTGATCGACCTGCGGGGCACGGGGCAGATCGTGCCGGTGGTGGAGAAAATCACGCCCGAGATCGAGGCCATGGCCGGCGGCACGAAGAGTGAGACGGCGGTCGGCGGCATGGCCAGCAAGGTGTCGGCCGCGAAGCTCGCCACCAAGTCGGGCTGCGGCGTCTTCATCGCCAGCGGCGCCGAGCCCGAGGTGCTGAACAAACTTTTCAGCGGACGCTCCCCCGGCACCTTCTTTGCGCCCAGCGGACTCCCGATGGAATCGCGGAAGCGCTGGCTCGCCTGGTTCCAGCGGCCCACCGGCACGATCGTGGTGAACGCCGGCGCCGTCCGTGCGCTGCGGGAAGGCGGCAAAAGCCTGCTGGCCGTGGGCGTCACCCGCGCCACCGGCGGCTTCGCCGCGGGCGACATTGTCAACGTCGCCTGCCCGGATGATGCCGTGTTTGCTCGCGGCGTGGCGGCGTTTGCGGAAGACGAGATTTCGCGCATCGCCGGCCAGAGCACCGACGAACTGCGGGCGCTCTTTCCCGGCCGCAAGCACCTCGAGGTCATCCACCGCGACAACCTCGTGCTGCTGTAACGTCAGCGGGGAGTCGTGCCAGGCGGCGCCACGGGTTCCGTAGTCTGCGGCGAATCCCGGGGCGGGGAAGCAACGGTTGTCACTCTCACGTTGTCGAGTCCCCAGCTTTCGTCGGCCGTGCCCTTGCCTTCAAACAGACCGCTGCGGAAGTTCAACGTCAGCGTACGGCCAGAATGCGCGAAAACAAACTCGAGGGTGTAGACGCTGTCGCCAAAGAAGCGGTAACCGAGGGTGTTTCCCGCCACCGCTCCGCTGTGGGGCAGGCTGCCGGGGATCGGATAGTCCTGGTAGCTCCCTTCGGTTCTCACCTTCTGGTTGTTTGAAAAAGACGATGTGAACAGGATGGGACCGCCCTCAACCCCCAGGCTCCAGGAATCGGGTCCGTATGCCGGGCTGTTTCCATCCCACGATTTCAGGATATAGAGATCGAACGACACGCGCATCGCCCCATGCGGAGCGAGATCGTGCAGCGTCAGGCTGATGGTCTGGTCGACCCGCGTGCGGTTGTAGCCGGGATCGCCCGGCTTGCCGATTTGCGGTCCGCCAAACTCGCCGAGGAATCTTTGGGCGCCGTTGGCCGATTCCGTATTCGTGACCAACTGTGGGGGCAGCACCCCCTTCCCCGGCGGATCTCCGGCGCTTTCGTAGGCGATGGATGAAGACCTCCATTCCGGATATTGCGAACCCGGCGGCCCGTTGAAGTCATTGAAATAAACCTCCTCCGCCAGACCCTGATGGGGTGCGGCCATCGCGCCAAAGGCGAGCGACACTGGCAGGAGGTACGGGCGCAGCAGGGAGAGCATGCCGAATGGTGGGTCTGGCCGGAATTCAGTATCGTGTGCCGGCTTCTGGCGTCACTGGAAAGCATGCAATCCCTCAAACTGGCGCAAGGTTTTTGTCCCGCCTCGGGACCGGGCGAAAACGCGCTTCCGAAGCGCCCGCCAAGATCAGCGACTGGGACCAAGCCCGCATGAGCCTGGCCACCGCGCAGGTCGGATATCTGGAAATCAGGAACCCCAAGGGATCGAGGATGGATCGTTCCCCTGCTTCCTTCAGTTCCAGATTGTCTTTCCAAAACCTCACTTCCAGTCGTAGCGCACGCGGTAGGTCACGATCTTCTCCGAGTCAGGCGGGACCGTGACGCGAAACTCGATCGTCTGCGCGTCGGTCTTCGTGAAATCGTCGGACTGTTGCATGATCTGCCAGTTCACCCAGCGGTAGAGCCGCTCGGTCACGCGCACCTCGACCGGCTCGGTCTTGCGGTTGCGCAGCGTGATCTCGAACGCCTCGTCCATTGAATCGTTGCGATTGCTGAGGAGGTAATCGGTGCGGCGCCGCTCGCCCACGATGTCAAAGGCGTCGCCCGTGTAGATGCGCACCGTCTCGTTTTTCGGCGTGTGGTCGATGGTATTCTCACCGGTGAATTCCAGCCGTCCATCGGCCTCGTCGCGCCGGTAAAAGCGCGTGCGCCCCTTCGGCAGCGGCTGGCCGAGCCCGTTGTCCTCGGAGTTCTTGAATTCGCGCATCACCCACACCTTGGGACTCGACTGGGTGCCGTAGTCGTGGTCGTTGCGGATGTTTTCCAGGTTCCAGCCGCCGTAGCGACGCGGGTCGATCCAAGCGCCGTTGTAGACGTAGAACGTCTTCGCTTTGACGCCTGTCGCGCGGATGAACTCGACCTGCTTCGTCTCGCGGTTGCGCAGCGTCGTCGGCCGCGCGAGCGAGTAGAGATGGAACTCGTCGAAGGCCTTCTCGGTGACGGCGGCTTTGCCCATGAACCGTGCCCCAGCCAAGCTATCTTCCGCCATGTAACCCATGGTTTGCTCCGGCTGCAGCTTGCTCACGTCACCGGCCATGAGCTTGAGCGTCGCGTTGTCGAATTGTTTGCCGCTCTGGTTGTCGATCGTCACCCAGCCGATGAGATCGAGGGTGTCGCCCTTCTCGGGCGCGATGAGGTTGTAGGACGCCTGCCAGCTCATGCCGCCGGTGATGTAGCTCAGCTCGGCCTCGAACTTCGCGGCCTTGTCGACCCCGAGCTGCCACGTGAGCAGCGGCTTCAGGATGGCGTCGTCGCTCAGTGCCGGAAACTGCGGTTCGCCCGGCAGCGAGAAACGCAGCTTGCCGGCCACCTCGATGATCGGCGAGCCGGCCGCCGCCTGCATCATCTGCTGCTGCTGGTAGAAATTCTGCCCGTAGTGCAGTCCGCCGCCCAGATTTGGCACGTAGCCGCTGCGGATGACCTTGCCCTTCACCGTGTATTCCTTGGCGTTCTGGTCGCGCACGAGGAAGTCGAGCTCCCGGCCCTCGTAGAGCGAGAGCAGCAGGCCCTGCGAAATCGTGTCGGCGCGGTAGTTTTGCTCGAGGATGCGCAGCGCCACCTTGCCCGCCGGGTCGCGCAGCACCACCGAGTCCGGTTCGAGGTGCACCGTGACGCCCGAGTAGGTGACGGTGTTGGCGCCAGCCGTGAGGTCGAGCGGCACGCGTTCGCGCACCACGGCGAAATTCTGGTTGTAGATGGTCAACGCCGGCTGGGCCGGGGCGGAAAGAGCGGCCAAAGAGGCCGCGGCGGCGAGGAACGAGCGCAGGGGGTTCATGGCAGAAGACGCAGGTTGCATTTATTCCCATGACTCGCGAACCCGTATTTTCTTAGGCCGGTGGCGGATTTTCCGCCGCCGGCCGCCCGACCGCGCGCCGGCCAGGCCTGACAGCGTGGGTGCGCCGGGCGCCTCCGCAGGTCTTGGTTTCTTTTGTCTTCCCCCGGCCGGCTCCTGTCTCCTGACTCCTGTCTCCTTCCCGATGGATTTTGTCCTGAAAAACGAGCCCGGCGCGCCGCTGCAGATCCCCCCCATCGACTTCCGCGGGGATCTCAACGACGAACAGTACGCCGCCGTCACCGCGCCGCCCGGGCCGCTGCTGGTGCTGGCCGGCGCCGGCTCCGGCAAGACGCGCACCCTCACCTACCGCGTCGCCCACCTGCTCACCCAGGGCGTGCGCCCCCACGAAATTCTCCTCCTCACCTTCACCAACAAGGCCGCGCGGGAGATGCTCCACCGCGTGCAGGACCTCACCGGCGTCGAGGCCCACCGCTTCTGGGGCGGCACGTTCCACCACATCGGCCACAAGGTGCTGCGCATTTACGGCGAGGCCGTCGGCCTGGCGCGCTCGTTCACCATCCTCGACGCCGAGGAGGCCGACAGCCTGCTGCGGGACGCGGTCGAGGAGAAGGACAAGGTCTTCTTCAAGGACAAGACCCATCCGCGCCCCGGCCCGCTGTTCGAGATCATCAGTTTTGCGCGCAACACCCAGCGGGCGCTCGGCGAGACCATTACACAGTTTTACCCGCAGCACGAGGCCGTGGCCGACCAGATCGGCGGCTTCGCCGCGGCCTACCGCGAGCGCAAACGCCGGCAGAACGTCGTCGATTACGACGACCTCCTCGAATACTGGCTCGACCTGCTCCGGGCCGCGCCGGGCGTGGCGGCCTGGCTCCAGCAGCGTTTTCACCACACGCTGGTCGACGAATATCAGGACACCAACACGCTGCAGGCGCAGATCGTCGACATCATCGGTGCGCACCACCGCGTGATGGCCGTGGGCGACGACGCGCAGTGCATCTACTCGTGGCGCGGCGCCAACTTCGAAAACATCCTCACCTTCCCCGACCGCCACCCGGGCACGCAGATTTACCGCATCGAAACCAACTACCGCTCGACACCGTCGATCCTCGCCTTCGCCAACGGCGTGCTCGCCGCCCAGCCCAAGGGCCGCCACTTCGACAAGTGGCTGCGCCCCTCGCGGCCCGACCACGAGAAGCCGTTCCTCGTGCAGACGCTGGACACGCGCGAACAGGCCATGTTCGTGGTCCAGCGCGTCAAGGGCCTCGTCGACGAGGGCCGGCCGCTGGCCGACATCGCCGTGCTTTACCGCGCGCATTTCCAGGCGCTCGACGTGCAGCTCGAACTCTCGCGCCTTGGCGTGCCCTACGTCATCACGAGCGGCGTGCGGTTTTTCGAGCAGGCGCACATCCGGGACCTCGTGGCGATGCTGCGCTTCGTTTACAATCCGACCGACGCCATGGCCTGGCAGCGCATCGCCGTGCTGCTGCCGCGGGTCGGCGGCAAGGGCGCGCAGAAACTCTACGACACCGCCCTCGCCTGCGCCCGCGCGCACCAGCGCAACCTCGTGGACGCGCTGGCGTCCGAAGAGGTGAAGGCCCGGGTGCCCAAGGAATCCCGGGACGAGTGGCCGCGGCTCGTGGCCTCGCTCCAGCAGATCGCCGCCGCCGCGGAGCATGAGAAGCCGTTCAAGGCCGTCGAGATCGCCATCGAGGGCTGGTACGGCGACTACCTCAAGGGCGCCTTTGCCAACTACGCCTCGCGCCTGGATGACCTGAAGTCGCTCATCGGCTTCGCCGCGCGCTTCGACGAGATGCAGGATCTGCTGGCGCAGATCGCCCTGCTCAACTCCGAGACGAGCGACCGGCAGGTCGATCCCGACGCCGACGCGCTCCGCCTCACCACCGTGCACCAGGCCAAGGGCCTCGAGTTCGGCGCGGTGTTCATCCTCGGGTTAGCCGAGGGCCTGTTTCCGCTGCGTCGCGCCGTCGAGGCGGGCGACCTCGACGAGGAGCGCCGGCTGTTCTACGTGGCGGTCACGCGCGCCAAGGATGAACTCTACCTCTGCTTTCCCAAGGTGAACGCCAAGGGCGGCCCGGCCACGCTGCTGACGCCCAGCCGTTTCCTCACGGAAGTGTCCGAGGACCTCTACCAGTCGCTGCGCCTGCGCCGGAGCTGGGGCTGGTGAGTGGTCGGAACCGCAGAATCCGCCAAGATCACGAATCGCAGGCCGGTTAACGAGCCGTGGGGCGCATGCAAGACCGGGGCCAATACGTTTTCGGCACAGATAGCCTACAAACCCGGTCCGCCCTTATACCGCCTGATCGCTTGTATTCGCGGCGGTCTGGGCTACTAGGTAGATTCCACTTATGGGTAAAGTCATCCTCGGCATTTTCGGAGCCTTTGTCCTCCTGGCGGTGATCGTGGTCATCGCGGCGGTGGGCACCTATAACGGCCTTGTCAACCGTTCGCAGGCGGTCGACGCGCAATGGGCGCAAGTGCAAAACGTCTATCAACGACGCGCCGACCTCATTCCCAACCTCGTCAACACCGTATCCGGCGCCGCCAACTTCGAGAAATCGACGCTTACGGAGATCACCGCGGCACGCGCCTCGGTCGGCAAGGTGCAGCTCAGCCCCACCACCGCGCCCACTGATCCGGCCCAGCTCGCCCAGTTCGAACAGGCTCAGGGTGCGCTCAGCTCCGCGCTCTCGCGTCTGCTAGTCGTGGTCGAACGCTACCCGGACCTGAAGGCCAACGCCAGTTTCCAGATGCTGCAGGCCCAGCTCGAGGGCACGGAGAACCGCATTGCGGTGGAACGCGGCCGCTTCAACGACGTGGCCCGCGACTATAATGTCGCGATCAAGCGCATCCCCGCGGTCTTCTTCGCCGCCGCGCTGGGCTTCAAAGAAAAGGCCTACTTCAACGCCACCCCTGGTGCGGAAAAGCCGCCGCCCGTGCAGTTTGACTTCAGCGCCAAGCCCGCCCCGGCCAAGCCGTGAGCCCGCACCGCGCGACCGTCACGATGGTGCGCAAGATCTGCCAAGCCTTTAGCTTGGCCCTGATCTTGGGCGCCAGCGTCCGTGCCGTCGAAGTCATTCCGCCGCGGCCGACACGCTATTTCAACGATTACGCCGGCATCGTCCCGCCGACGGTCGCCGGCCAGCTCAACCAGCAGTTGGAGCAGCTCGAGCGCGACACCTCGAACCAAATCCTCGTCGCCACTTATCCGCGGATGCAGTCAGAATCCTCGGTCGAGGACTATACCGTGCGGGTGGCGCAGGCTTGGGGCGTCGGCCAGAAGGGCCAAAACAACGGCGCCGTGCTTTTTGTCTTCGTGCAGGACCGGCAGATGTTCATCCAGGTCGGCTACGGCCTCGAGGGCTCGCTGCCCGACGGACTGTGCCATCTGATCGTCGAGAATGAGCTGAAGCCCCGCTTCCGCCAGGGCGACTACGCCGGCGGCCTCAAGGCGGGGGTCGCCGCCATGATCGCCGCCACGCGCGGCGAATATCACGGGACGGGCCGGACCAATGCCGAAAATCGATCGAACGGCTTCGGCTGGCCGGTCGTCGTGGCGTTTTTCCTATTGATCACCGTCTTCACCTACCTGAACCGCTACTGGCGCAGCGCCGTCTACCAGAGCGGCGGCCGGCGGCGCGGCTTCTCCAGCGGCCCCACGTTCTGGCTCGGCGGCGGAGGGTTTGGAGGTGGCGGTTTCGGGGGTGGCGGCGGAGGCTTCTCCGCCGGCGGCGGCAGCTTTGGCGGCGGCGGCGCCGGAGGCCACTGGTAAAAGACAAGTCATGAAACACCGGAAATTTATCAGCAAACTCGCCCACGAGCGCCTCCACGCCGCCATTCACGAAGCGGAGCAGAAAACCTCCGGCGAGATCCGCGTCATGGTAAGCCACAAGCGCGCCCCCGATCCCGTGGCCACGGCGCAGCAGGCGTTTTTGCGGCTGGGCATGGAGCAGACGAAACATCGCAATGCGGTGCTGATTTTCGTGGCCCCGCGTTCCCACACCTTCGCGGTGATCGGCGACGAAACCGTGCACGCGCGCTGCGGCGAAGACTTCTGGCGCGAACTCGCCGACGCCATGACCGGCTATTTCAAACGGGGCGAATACACTGACGGCATCCTCCACGGCATCAGTCGCGCCGGTGAACTGCTCGCCGCGTATTTTCCCCGCGATCCGGACGATCAAAGCGAGCTCGCCGACGACGTCGTCGAGGACTCTCCGGGAGCCTGACCAGTGCCGATGCGTTCCGGTTGACGATTCTGTTAAGTTGATTTGCGCCTGCTCCGGGATTGCGCTCCATTTGCTCCACATCTCTGTGGTCGATGCTCACTCCTCATGTCCTTCTTCATGGCCTCCTCCGTTGAAAACGTCGTCATCGTCGGCACCGGCTGCGCCGGCCTGACCGCCGCCGTCTACACGGCGCGCGCCAACCTCGCCCCCCTCGTGCTCGAGGGCGCGCTGCCCGGCGGCCAGCTCACCACCACCTCCGAGGTCGAGAACTTCCCCGGCTTTCCCGAAGGCGTCGACGGCTTCCAGCTCATGGACAACCTGCGCAAGCAGGCGGCGAAGTTCGGCACCCGCTTCGAGCAGGCACGCGTCGAGTCGGTGGATTTTTCGGCGCAACCGCTCAAGCTGCGCACGGGCGAGCGCGAGATCCGCACCAAGACCGCCATCATTGCCACCGGCGCCTCGCCGCGGATGACCGGCATTCCGGGTGAAAAGGAGCTTTACGGCGGCAAGGGCGTGACCACCTGCGCGACGTGCGACGGCGCGTTCTACCGCAACATGGATGTCGCCGTGATCGGCGGCGGCGACTCGGCGTGCGAGGAGGCGCTCTTCCTCACCCGCTTCGCCAGCAAGGTGTACCTCGTCCACCGCCGCGACGCTCTGCGCGCCTCGAAGATCATGGCTGGACGCACGACCTCTCATCCCAAGATCCAGATGGTCTGGGACAGCGTGCCGGTCGAGGTGCAGGGCGTTGGTGCGGGCGCGGTCAGCGGGCTGAAAGTCAAGAACGTGAAGACCGGCGCCGAACGCGTGCTGCCGGTCAAAGGCATTTTCGTCACGATTGGCCACGTGCCGAACACACAGCCTTTCGCCCAAACTCTCGACGTCGACGAAAACGGCTATTTCAAGCCCGCCGCCGGCTCGCAGGTGAAGACCCGGGTGCCGGGTGTTTACGTGGCCGGCGACTGCGCCGATCACGTCTACCGCCAGGCCGTGACCGCCGCGGGCATGGGCTGCCAGGCCGCGATCGAGGCCGAACGCTGGCTGGCCGAATACGGCGGGTAAACATACTCTCCGACAAAGCTGGCCGAACGACAGCATCGCGCCCGCCGCTCGACGATGCTTGTGGCTGCATGGCGGCTTTCGCGTGGCTGACACGCCATGCCGGGAGTTTAGGATTCCACCTCAGCCGCCCGCGCCGGTCATACCTGCGGTTTCATCCCTGAACGGCGGCACTGTCATAATTACACACCGAACACAGTAGCCAACACTGAAACGTTAGCCTCAACAAATTGATTAATAATATCTTATAAAACATTATTGGAATAGTTCCAATTCTCACTTGAAACTTGGAACGATTCCAATTCTCTTTATGGCATGCCAATGATCTCGGAGACCCAAAACACCACTTTGACGCAGCGCCTTACCGACAGCGGCCTGCGCTCCACCCCGCACCGCGAAGTGGTCTATCAGGTGATCCTTGCCAAGCGCGATCACCCCACAGCGGAGGAAGTCTTCGACCGCGTGAAAGTCCAGATGCCCACCATTTCGCTGGCCACCGTCTACAACTGCCTCGATGCCCTCGTGCAGTGCGGACTTATCAAACAAGTCAACTTCGTGCGCGAGCCCACGCGTTACTGCCCCAATCTACACGAACACGCGCACTTCCATGACGAGACCACCGGCGAGATCCATGACATCGGCATTCCGGCCGACCTCATGGCCCGCCTCCGTTCCATTCTTCCATCCGACTACACGGCCCTAAGCATCGATCTCAGTTTCCGTGGTTCCGCGCGCTCACCCAGCACCCAGCCCGACCATCATGACTGACCGGTTGTTCGCGTTCATCCTCCACACCATTCTCCAATGAGCCAACTCGTCATCCAAGATCTGCACGTCTCCATCGGCGACAAACCCGTCGTCAAGAGCGTCTCGCTTACCATCAAGCAGGGCGAGGTCCATGCCGTCATGGGCCCCAATGGCACGGGCAAGTCCACCCTGGCCAAGGCGATCGCCGGCCACCCCGACTACACGATCACGCAAGGCGACGTCCTGCTCGATGGCCGTTCCCTCCTTGCCATGGAGCCCGACGAACGCGCCCGCGCCGGACTCTTTCTCGCCTTCCAATACCCGAGCGAGATCCCCGGCGTGAGCATCGCCAACTTCATCCGCGCCGCCCTGCAGGCCCGCCTCGGCGAGAGCGCGGAACTGGATGCCACCGGCTACTACAAAAAGCTCTACGAGAAAATGGACCTGCTGAAGATCGACCGGAAGTTCACCTCCCGGTCGGTCAACGACGGTTTCTCCGGCGGCGAGAAGAAACGCTGCGAAATCCTTCAGCTGGCCATGCTCGACCCGAAATTCGCCTTGATGGACGAGACCGACTCCGGTCTCGATATCGACGCCCTCCGCGTTGTCGCCGACGGCGTCAACAAGCTGCGCACCGGTCAGCTCGGCATCCTGCTCATCACCCATTACCAGCGCCTTCTTAACTACATCGTGCCCGACTTCGTGCACGTCATGCACGAAGGTCACATCGTCCGCAGTGGCGACAAGAGCCTCGCTCTCGAGCTCGAAGCCAAGGGCTATGCCTGGCTGAAGAAGGAACTGGTCCACGCCTGAATCAAGCCGGTCACGGAGATCACTGAGTTCTCAAGGAGCGCACGAAAAAAACTGCAAACAAATCCCCCGTGAACTCCACGCCAGCTCCATGTCCTTTGTGACCCAAATAAATTTAACCTATGGCTGACACCGATATTCTCGAAACCCAGACCGCCGCCGCCAGTTCTGTCGCCGGCATTGACCAGTCCGTCGGTGACTTCAAATACGATGTCAAATACGACTTCGACGCCGGCACCGGCCTCTCCGAGCGGACGATCCGGTACATCAGCGACGTTAAGAAGGAGGCGCCGTGGATCCGCGAGTTCCGCCTCAACGCGCTGAAAACCTTCCTCGCCAAGCCGCTCCCGACCCATTGGGCCACGCGCGACCTCGAAAACCTCAACTTCGACAAGATCCGTTACTACCTTTCCCAAGGGACCAAGCCCAAGCGCACCTGGGACGAGGTCCCGGCGGACATCAAGAAGACCTTCGAGCGCCTCGGCATCCCCGAGCAGGAGCGCAAGTTCCTCGCCGGCGTCGAGGCCCAGTTCGACAGCGAGGCCGCCTATTCCAACATCAAGGAGGTGGTCTCGAAGCAGGGCGTCATCTTCGTCAACTCCTCCGAGGCCCTCCGCACGCACCCGGAGATCTTCCGCAAGTGGTTCGGCAAGGTCATCCCGACCGGCGACAACAAGTTCTCCGCGCTCAACAGCGCCGTCTTCTCCGGCGGCTCCTTCATCTACGTGCCGCCCGGCGTGAAGGTCGCGCACCCCCTCCAGGCCTATTTCCGCATCAACGCCGAGAACTTCGGCCAGTTTGAGCGCACCCTCATCATCGTCGACGAGGGCAGCGAGCTCACCTACATGGAGGGCTGCACCGCGCCGAAGTTCTCCACCTCCACGCTGCACAGCGCCGTGGTCGAACTCGTCGCCCTCAAGGGCGCCAAGATCCAGTACATCACCGTCCAAAACTGGGCGCCCAACGTCTACAACCTCGTCACCAAGCGCGGCCTCGCCCACGAGGAGGCCGAGATCAAGTGGATCGACTGCAATATCGGCAGCCGCCTGACCATGAAGTATCCGGGGGTTGTGCTCAAGGGCCGCAAGTCGCGCGGCGAGGTCCTCTCCATCGCCCTCGCCAACGACGGCCAGCACCAGGACACCGGCGCCAAGATGGTGCATGCCGCCGACGAGACCACGTCTTCCATCGTCGCCAAATCCATCTCCGTCGGCCAGGGCCGCAGCACGTACCGCGGCCTCGTCCACATCCCGCGGCGCCTCAAGGGCTGCAAGAACAACACCGAGTGCGATGCGCTGCTCATCAACACCAACTCGCGCACCGACACCTACCCGGCCATCACCGTCCGCGGCCAGCAGCACGCCGTGCAGCACGAGGCCAGCGTCTCGAAGGTCAGCGAGGAGATGATCTTCTACATGCAGTCGCGCGGCCTCACCGAGGCGCAGGCCATGAGCCTGGCCGTCAACGGCTTCGTCAACGACCTCGTGCGCCAGTTCCCGATGGAGTACTCCGTCGAGCTCAAGCGCCTCATCGACCTCGAAATGGAAAGCTCCGTGGGTTGACGCCGCCGGTCGCGGAGTGGCGATGGCGGAAACCGGAAAGTCCGCATGCGCCCCGCAAAACCTTTCCGCTCTCCGGTATCCGACCTCCGAAATCCAAATGTCTGCTCTGCCCGACATCCAAACTGCCGCTCCCACCGGTGCTTTCACGCCCGATGTCTTCGCCTCGCACCTCGCCGGGCTCGGCCACCTGCCGCAATGGTGGCTCGACCGGAAACGCGAGGCGTGGAACCGCTTTAGCGCCCTGCCGCTGCCCCAGCGCACGGACGAACTCTGGCGCTTCAGCAGCGTTCAAGGCATCCGCCTGGAACGGGCCCATCTGTCCGCGGTCCCCGGCCAGGCCCTCGCCCTGCGCCCTACACCCCTCGACTTTGCGCAAAGCGCGTCGCTGACCTTTACCAACAATCGCGCGTTGCCGGCCGGATCGCTTCCCTCCGACCTGCGGGAGAAGGGCGTCATTTTCTGCCCACTCGAAGAAGCTCTCACGCAGCACGCCGATCTTTTCCGGCAGCACTTCATGGCCCAGCCGGTCAACCTCGGCTCGGAGAAATTCGCCGCGCTCAACGCCGCGCTGACCACCAGCGGCGCGTTTCTTTACGTGCCGCGCGGGGTCGAGATCGCGCCGCCGTTCGTCGCCGCCCACGTGGCCTCCGGCGAGGGCGCGGCCGTTTTCCCGCACACCATCGTCGTGCTGGAGGACAACGCCAAGGCGATCCTGGTGGAATCCTTCAGCAGCCCGGAGTCCTCTCCGGCTTCCGGTCATTTCGCTGCCGGGCAGAATGATTTGTTCGCCGGACCCGGCTCGCAGCTCACCTACGTCGGAGCGCAGGATTGGTCGCGGGATGCGCTGGCGTTCCAGCTCAACTCCACCGTCGTGCAGCGCGACGCCCGCGTGCTCTCGCTTAATATCCATCTCGGCGGCCGGCAGTCGCGCCACGAGTCGCACAGCCGCCTGCAGGGCCCCGGCGCGCACAGCGAGATGCTCGCCCTCACCGTCGCGCACGGCGCGCAGGAATTCGACCAGCGCACCCTCCAGAGCCACCAGGCGCCGCATACCAGTTCGAACCTGCTCTATAAAAACGCCCTGCTCGACCAGGCGCGCACCATCTTCTCCGGCCTGATCATCGTCGACCCCGACGCACAGAAGACCGACGCCTACCAGAGCAACCGCAACCTGCTGCTCAGCGACGACGCCGAGGCCAATTCGCTGCCCGGCCTCGAAATCCAGGCCAATGACGTGCGCTGCTCGCACGGCGCCACCAGCAGCCACGTCGACGAGGAGCAGATGTTCTATCTTGAGTCGCGCGGCATCCCCCCGGTCGTCGCGCGCGAACTGCTGGTCTTCGGCTTCTTCGAGGAGGTCCTCAACAAGCTCGAAAACGAGGAACTCCACGCCACCCTGCGCGAATTGATCCAAACCAAGTTTAAGCATCAAACGCCATGACGCCAGGGCGCCAAGAGTATCCACCACCATCCCGGTATCCTTGCGCCCGTTGCGTCCTCGCGCCTTTGCGTTAAAAACCATGAGCAAGGAACGCATTCTCAGCCGCGACGTCACCGCCACGCAGATTCCCAGCGGCGACCAGTTTAAACTCGCCGCGGGCACGAGGATCCACCTCACCCAGACTCTCGGCGGCAGCTACACCGTGATGCTCGATTTCGGCCTCGCGCGCATCGACGGCAAGGACGCCGATGCCATCGGGGAGCAGGCCGTCGATGAAACCGTCAAGGCTCCCGCGCCCACCGCCGGCGCGCCCGACCCCGAGGCCGTCTGGGACCAGCTCAAGAAGGTCTACGATCCGGAGATTCCCGTGAACATCGTCGATCTCGGTCTGGTCTACTCGATGGACGTCGAGAAAGTCGACGTCAGCTATCGCGTCAACGTATCGATGACGCTGACTGCCCCCGGCTGCGGCATGGGACCCGCCATCGCCGAGGATGCCCGCGGCAAGATTATGCAGGTGCCCGGCGTCAGCTCCGCCGATGTACGCCTCGTCTGGGAACCGCCGTGGAACCAGTCCATGATTTCGGAAGAGGGGAAGATGCGGCTGGGCCTGGTCTGAGCGCCGTTGGCATTGAATCCTGGCGGGCGAAAGCGTCGGTCCGCCGCCCGACCTTGCGATTGACACCGGCGGCATTCGCGCGATGGTGTCGGCATCGCGTGACACGGGGTGTTTCCACCCGGAAACTGAGACCATACCCGTCGAACCTGATCCGGATCATACCGGCGAAGGAATCGTCACGGCCGACCGCGGCGCGGGGTGCGCCGGGCCGGCCACGGCGGTTTCTGCACCGGACCCACCTCCCTGCCGCCATGTTTACCGCCGCCGACTGCTCTGCCATTCTCGACCAAGTCCGCGCACGCACGCCGCTGGTGCACAACATCACGAATTACGTCGTGATGAACAACACGGCCAACGCCCTGCTCGCCCTGGGCGCCTCGCCCGCCATGGTCCACGCCAACGAGGAAGTCGAGGAATTCGTGGCGATCTCCTCCGCCCTCGTCATCAACATCGGCACGCTCTCCCCCGCCTGGGTCACCGCGATGAAAAAGGCCGCGCGCGCGGCCAACGCCCGCGGCATACCGTGGGCGCTCGATCCGGTCGGCGCCGGCGCCACCGCGTACCGCACCAACACCTCGGCTGCGCTGGCGCAGCTCAAGCCGGCCTGCATCCGCGGCAATGCCAGCGAAATCATGGTGCTGGCCGGCGCCACCGCCGAGAGGACGAAAGGCGTGGATTCCTCGCGCCGCTCGTCCGACGCGCTCGACGCCGCCCGCCAGCTCGCCAGGACCACCGGCGCCGTTGTGGCGGTGACCGGCGCGACCGATTACGTCACCGACGGCACACAGCTCATCAGCCTGGCCAACGGCCATCCGCTCATGGCGAAGGTCACCGGGCTCGGCTGCACGGCCACCGCGCTGATCGGCGCCGCGCTCGCGGTCGAAAAAAACCGGCTGGCCGCCGTGGCGGCGGGCCTTTCGTTTCTCGCCCTCGCCGGTGAAATCGCCGCCGAAAAAAGCCCCGGCCCGGGCTCGCTCCAGCTCCACCTGCTCGACGCCCTCCACCAGCTCGATGCGGCGACCATCCGGCGCCGTCTGAAAATCGTGGCATGAGCGCCCGGTTCGATCTCTCGCTCTACCTCGTCACCGATTCGGAGATGACCGCGCGCCGCGGTCTCGTCGAGACGGTGGCAGCCGCGGTCGAGGGCGGCGTGACCATGGTACAGTTGCGCCACAAGAACGGCCCCGCCCGCATGATGGTTGAGGCCGGCCGGGCGCTGCATGCCCTGCTCGCCCCCCGCGGGATTCCGCTAATTGTCAACGACCGCGTCGACGTAGCGCACGCGATCGGCGCGGAGGGCGTCCACGTCGGCCAGGACGACCTGCCGCCCGCCACCGCGCGGGCGATCCTCGGACCGCGCGCCATCATCGGACTCTCCATCACCGGCGAGAGCCAGCTCGCGGGTTGCGATTCCGCCGGGGCCGATTACGTCGGGCTGGGTCCGCTGTTTCCCACCGGGACCAAGGCCGACGCGGTCCGCGCACTGGGCGAAGCCGCTTTTGCCGCCATCCGCCGGCGATTGCCATGTCCCGTCGTCGCGATCGGCGGGATCACCGCGCTCAACGCCGCGCGCGCCATCGCGGCTGGCGCCGACGGCATCGCCGTGGTGTCCGCCATCTGCGCCGCGGCCGATCCCCGCGCCGCGGCCCAAGCCCTGCGCGCCGCCATGGACGCGGCCCGGGAAAAATCCGGCTGACATCCGATGCACGAAAAACACCCTGGCGTGACATGCGACCGACTGATTTCTGAGTTTTACTAGGAAGGTCGACCAACCAGATTGAGCTTATGCGTTGCCTGGCACTCCTCTCGTCTGTCCTGAGCATTTTCGGAGCTGCGCTTGCCGCCGCACCTGCGACTGATCTATGGAATGGCAAGGATCTCACCGGCTGGGAATTCGTTAGCCCGACGTCCGCCGAGATCAAAGCCGTCTGCACCATCAGGCCCGATGGCGTCCTCGCCGTCGTCGGCAAACCCGTCGGCTATCTCGTGACGACCGGCTCCTACGAGAACTACCGGCTTCACATCGAGTACCGCTGGCCCGCGGACGCCGTCAATAACAGCAACAGCGGCGTGCTCGTGCATGTCGCGTCCGGGCCGGTCGACCGCAACACCTGGCCGTTGTGCTTCCAAGTGCAGACGAAGGTCACCCGCGCCGGCGACCTGCTCCCGATGGCGGGGGCGAAGTTCGCTGAGCCGCTTTCCACCGCCCCCGGCGCCCGCACGCCGCAGCTCGAACGCCGCCAGCCCGACAGCGAGAAACCCCTCGGCGAGTGGAACGCCATCGACATCGTCTGCCGCGGCGCCGCCCTGGAAGTCAGCGTCAACGGCGTGCTGCAGAACACCGTCACCCGATGCGAGCCGCGCGCCGGCAAAATCGGCATCCAGTGCGAAGGGTTCCCCTACGAGCTGCGCCACTTCCGCCTGACGCCGGTCGAATAGCGCGTTGGGGACAACGCGCTTCACCCCTTGGAGGGCGACGTTCCGTCGGCGCCTTGCTTCTACCCGGCAGGGCGCATGGGCGTTGGCGTGGCTTTCTTGTCAATTGTCCATTCGTGCCCCTGTCGGGCCGGTCCTCGACGCAGACGGGCCCGGTTGGGCCTGTCGCCGAAAAAGGGGCGACCCGGCGCCGGTTGCAGTCGCCGGAGTTTGCGGTAAATTTTCGATGACATGCGCCCTGCCGATCCTTCGCTGCTCCCGCACATCGTCGTCCTCGGTGCCGGCTTTGGTGGCCTCACCTTTGCCCAGCGGTTCCCGCGGCGCCTCGCACGCCTGACGGTCGTCGACCGGCAGAACCACCATCTCTTCCAGCCGCTCCTGTACCAGGTGGCCACGGCCGGACTCGCGGCGCCCGACATCGCCCAGCCTATCCGCTCCATCCTGCGCGGCCGGCCCGATCTCCACGTGCGCCTGGCCGAGGTTCGCGCCGTTGATCTCGCCGCGCGGACGGTGACGCTCGACCGCGGTGCGCTGGCGTACGATTATCTCGTTCTGGCGCTCGGCGGTCGCACCAGCTACTTCAGCCATCCTGAATGGGAGAGGGACGCGCCGGGGTTGAAGACGCTCGACGACGCCCTGCGCATCCGCCGCCGAGTGCTGCTGGCCTTCGAACGCGCGGAAACCGAACCCGACCCGGCGCGCCGGGAAGCGCTCATGACCATCGTGGTGGTGGGCGGCGGCCCCACCGGCGTGGAACTCGCCGGCACATTCGCCGAGCTCGCGCGCACGGTGTTACGCCGCGACTTCGACCGCATCGATCCGGCCACGGCGCGCGTCATCCTGGTCGAGGGCGGCCCCCGCGTACTGCCCTCGTTTCCGCCGGAGCTCTCGGCCAGCGCCGGGCGCCAGCTGCGCCGCCTCGGCGTCGATGTCTGCACGGACGCGCCGGTCAGGGCCATCCGGGAAGGCGAGGTCGAACTCGCCTCGGGCATCCTCCGCGCCGACACCATTCTCTGGGCCGCGGGCGTCGCTGCCCATCCCCTGACCCGGACGCTCGGCCTCGCGACCGACCGCGCCGGCCGCCTCCAGGTGGTTCCCGACCTCAGCCTCCCGGGGCACCCGGAGGTCTTCGCAATTGGTGACCTGGCGACCCTGGTCGACCGGAACGGCATGGCCGTGCCGGGCGTAGCGCCAGCCGCGATGCAGATGGGCGCGCACGTCGCCCACCTGGTCGCCGCCGAGCTCCGGACCGGAGCCAGGGAGACGCCCCGCGCCGCTTTTGCCTACCGGAATCGGGGCATCATGGCCACCATCGGACGTTCCGCCGCCGTGGCACAGATGGGCCGGCTCAGGTTCAGCGGCTGGCCCGCGTGGGCAGCGTGGCTGGGAGTGCATCTCGTATTCCTGATCGGATTCCGCAACAAGCTGTCGGTTTTCCTGCAATGGGTCTACTCGTACCTCACCTACCAGCGGGGCGCCCGCCTCATCACCGGCATGGATGACCCGCCGCGGTCGGATTGACCGGTTCCTGGCGCCTCCGCCCGAGCAGCCGGCGCCCGCCATGCGATTGGATGAAGACATATGGGCGTTTCCGTACAGCGACTGAAGGTCGGGTTTCATCCCCGACGGTGCGCCCGTCGTCGGGCGTAAAGCCCGACCGACAATTGCATCGTGCCGGTGATTTTACTGTCACATACCGAAGCCACCGGGCCGGGGGATGTTTGTGCTCGCCACCGCTGGGCCTATTAGCAGACTGCGTCGCGTTTTGTTCATGAGCCCCGGCTGTCGAATACCCCGTGTGCCCCGACTGCAGCGAAAGGCACACCGTCCCTCCTGCGTCTTGAGCCTAGTCCCGGGACGGACCTGACCCGCGGCTCCACGCCTGCCCCGCCCTTCACCCGGGCGCCCGCGCCGCCATTTTTCACATCCCACATGCCGATTACCTCCGAAACCATGAATACCCTGACTCCGATTCTCGCAGTGGCGGGTGCCGACACCGCGACCTTGAACAGCTTGGACTGGCTGGCGATCGCCCTCTACTTCAGCGTCCTACTGGGCGTGGCCTGGTGGGTGGTCAAGCGGGGCAAAGACACCGCGGCCGACTACTTCCTGGCCGGGCGCAATCTCGGCTGGTGGGTCATCGGCGCCTCCATCTTCGCCTCAAACATTGGTTCGGAGCATATCGTGGGACTGGCGGGCTCGGGCGCCAAGGACGGCGTGGCGATGGCGCATTACGAGCTGCATGCGTGGTGCCTGCTGGTGCTGGCCTGGGTGTTCGTGCCCTTCTACGCCCGATCGCTCGTATTCACCATGCCCGAGTTCCTCGAGCGGCGCTTCAGCACCAGTTCGCGCTACGTGCTGTCGATCGTGTCACTAGTCACGTTCGTCGTCTCGAAGATCGCGGTCGGCATCTTCGCGGGCGGCGTGGTCTTCTCCACCCTGCTGCCGGAAATGCAACTGCACCTCGGCGGCATCACCATCAACAGCTTCTGGATCGGCTCGGTGGCGGTGATCATCCTGACCGGCCTCTACACCACGCTGGGCGGCATGCGCGCCGTGGCCTACAACGATGCCGTCCAGGTGCTCGTCTTGATCTGCGGTTCGGCCACCCTGACGTTTTACGGCCTGTACAAGCTGGGCGGCTGGCACGAACTGCGCGTCCTGTGCGGCTCCGACATGTTCAACCTCTGGAAACCGATGACTCCCCCGGGCGTGGAGTCGACCTGGTCCCCGGTGCTGGAACGTACGGCCGACGGGCAGTTGGTGAAACAGGCGTGGTACTTCAACAGCCACTACCCGTGGCTGGGCATGCTGATCTGTGCGCCGGTCATCGGCCTGTGGTACTGGTGCACGGACCAGTACATCGTGCAGCGGGCGCTGGCCGCCCCCAACGAAAAAGTTGCCCGCCGCGGCAGCATCTTCGCCGCCTTCCTCAAGCTGTTCCCCCCTTACCTGTTCATTATTCCCGGCATGATCTGCTTCGCCCTGGTCAAGAGCGGCAAGGTGCCGGAACTGAGTGCCCATTTCGACGCCCAGAACGCCTTCCCGCTGCTGGTGAAACACCTGCTGCCGGCAGGGCTGCGGGGCCTCGTCGTGGCCGGGCTGCTCTCGGCCTTGATGGGTTCATTGGCGGGCGTGTTCAACGCCTGCTCCACTCTCTTCACGGTGGACCTGTATGAGAAACTCAAGCCCGGCGCCTCGCAGTCCCAGATCGTGCGCACAGGCCGCATTGCCACCACCATCATGGTGCTCATCGCCCTGATGTGGATTCCCGTGGTCCAGGGCGCCCACAGTCTCTACGACTACCTGCAGTCGGTGCAGGGCTATCTGGCGCCGCCGATCTTCGTCGTCTTCTTCTTCGGCGTATTCTGGAAACGCCTTAACGCCAAGGGTTGCCTGTGGGCCATGGTGGTGGGTTTTGCCCTCGGCATCTTCCGGATGCTGGTGGACACGCCGGTCACGATGAAGCTGGGGGGCTTTGCCAACGGCTACACGCCGGGCTCGTTCCTCTGGATCATCAATAACATCAACTTCCAATATTTCAGCATCCTCATCACCCTTGTGTCGGCGGTGGTCATGGTCGTGGTCAGCTATGCGAGCCCCGACCCCGACTATGCGCGCATCAAGAATCTGACCTTCGGCACGACCACGATTGAGGATAAGGCGAAGACTTATGCCAGCTGGGACTGGCGCGAAGTGGCGGCCTCGGGCCTCATCCTGGTCTGCATTCTCGGGGCCTATCTCTACTTCCGCGGCTGAACGATCTGATCCTTCCCGGCCGCCGATCACCGTAATCCCTTCCATCCCGCAAGACGTCCGAAACCACCGCTCCACCTTTTCATTGGACAACCCGGGCCGGGCGCACACAGTTTGCCCGGTTATGTCCGAGCCGAATTCCGTTTCCGATTTTCGCAACCCGGTCCCGCCCGCCCGCCTCGACGACGATGACGATGATGACGAGCGCGAGGAGGAGGCGAAGCCCGCTCCACTGCCGCCGTCCGTCAGCGCGCTGATCCAGAGGAAGTTCCTCGATGCGCGGAAACTGTTCCTATGGGGCCCGGTGACTGACGAGACGGGCAAGGATGTCTGCGAAAAACTGTTTTACCTGGAGGCCGTCGCCCCGGGCAAGGACATCACCTTCTACATCAATACGCCCGGTGGCTCCATCACGGCGGGCATGGCAATGTACGACACCATCAAACTGCTGACTTCGCCCGTCACGGTGGTGGTCACTGGCATGGCTGCGTCCATGGGTTCCGTCCTGCTTTGCGCCGCCCCCAAGGGCCGCCGCCTGATCTATCCGCACGCTCGCGTGCTCATCCACCAGCCCCTTATCGCCGGCCGCTTCATCGGCCCCGCCACCGACATCAACATCCAGGCGAAGGAAATGGAAAAGCTGCGCGATGAGTTGAACCAGATCCTGGCCACCGCGTCGGGCCAGCCGATCGAGAAGATCGCCAAGGACACCGACCGTGATTTCTACCTGAACGCCCAGGAGGCCATCGACTACGGCCTCGCCGATCGGATTGTGAACAAGCTCTGACGGCACCCGCAGGCGCCGGGTTGCATCATAGTTTTCCGCCGGTCAGCGGCACTGCGAGCGATTCGACGAGCTCTTTTTCCCAGGCGTCCGCCTGATTTCGGTCGCCGGCAGCGAGCGCCGCGCCCACGGCGTCGCGCAGCACCGCCGCGCGCCAGTCCGCCCCGAGCGCCTCGTTGCGCAGCATCGCCTGATACATCGCCACTGCGCCCGGAGCCGCGCCGCCGTCTGCGAGCAGTTTCGCCGCCTGCTGCGCGAGCGGCGCCTCGTCCAGCGTGAATGATTCCGGCAGGGGCACGGCGGCGAGCACGCGCGTCGCACCGGCCTTGTCGCCGGCCGCCGCCATCCGCCGTGCCAGTTCCAGACCCAGGACAAGGCCGGGATGCTCGCGCAGTCCGTCCTCCAGGACCCGCCGGGCCTTCGCGTCCTTTTTATCCAGATCGAACAGACGCGCCTGGCGCAGCAACCCATAGGGCGCCAGCGGCGGAGGCAGCGTGGAGAGACGCGCCAGCTGCGCATCGAGCGTGACCGCAAATGGCCGGTACAGCGGATCGCCAATGATGACGGTCTGCCAGCTCAGCGCCGGCAGCGCGTAGTAGGCCGCGTCGCCCAGTGTCCGGCCCGCGCTCAGCGCCCGCACGAGCAGCTGCGGCTGGAGCGTGAGTTGCAGATAGGGCTCGAAGACGTTGCCGAACGTCGCGGTGACGCCGCGCGCGACGAGGGGTCCGCACCAGCCCGCCGTCGCCGAGCGCAGTGTCCGGGCGGAAAAACTGTGGATGTGCAGCGCGATGGCCCCCGGCGGAAACCGGAAGCCGTCGAGCGCCATCGGGCCGCTCAGGTCACTGGTATGCCAGCCGAAGTACAGCACCGGGGCGTCGAACCGCGCGCCGGCGGGCGGCGTGCCGCCGGCGCGGTTCACGTCGCCGTCGAAACCCAGCTCCGCGAGCCGGCCGGCCGTGAGTTCCAGCCACCGCTCGCCGTCGGGATGCGGCCCGCGCACATCGACATAATAGCGGCCCAGCAGACCGGTGCGTTCCGCCTCCAAGGCATGATCCACCAGGCGGCGGGCGTCGTCATACGTCGGGCCATCGAGGCGCGCCACCTTCACCACGGGCTCGTTCTCCAGCAGCGGCGCCCGCTCGACGCGAAAAAGCGGGTTCGGCACCCAGCCGTTGATGTTGTAGGTGCTGTGCGCGAGCATGGTCAGCTCCGAATCGACCGCGCCCTGGTTGGTGCGAAATTCCGGCCGCAGCGCGAGCCGCGGCTCGTCGGTATAAAACCGCGGCTCATGGCTCACCCGCAACGGCACGCCCCGGCAGACGACCAGATAGCTGATGCGGTGGTCGGAGATGCCGTACCGCTTGCGTCCGAGGTGATCAGTCAGCGTGGTGGCGAAGGCGTCGATCCAGCCGCGCGCCACCAACGCATCCTGCAGCGGCTGATAGATGGCGGCGATGAACTCCGGCCAGCCGATGGTCTCGTCCGCCGGCATCGGCAGCGCGATGATGTTGTCCGGCGGCACGCCGCGCTGGTCCGCATAGTAGCGGGCGAGGCGCACGGAGTCCGCCTCGCTGGCATTGGCGAGCACCACCACGCGCCTGGCCAGATCGCTGTCGTCCGCGACCAGCCGGGCCGGGGCGCTCAGCCCGGCAAGGATGAGGCCGGAAACGGCCAGCCATCGGTCATAACGGAACACCGGGCCAATGTAGAGGAAGCCGGCTGGTTTTCGAGATCGGTTTCACCCGGCTTGCTTTTCCCCCTGGCGCCATCTTATTAGGTGCCCGGCGATGGATTCCGCCTTCCCATCCGGGAAAACCGCCCCCGCCGCTGCGGCGGGACGCTGATGATTCCTGTTCCAGTCCATTCTGAAACAGACAAGTCATGGTGCTAGACCTTCTCATCGCTTTGGGTGGCGCGCTCGGCAGCGTGGCGTGCTTTGGAATCTCCGGCCTCGTTGCCAACCAAATCGGAGCCATCTTCCCTTGGGGCACGTTTGTCGTCAACGTCACCGGTTCCTTCATCATCGGCTTTTTCGCCACCCTGACCGGACCGGATGGCCGTGTCTTTGCCCACCACCCATGATTTTCGACAACATCTGGATGATCGCCGCCTTCTGGATGGGTCTGGCCTTTCTCGCCAGCCTCATTTCCATCCGCACGGGCATCTCGGTGGCGCTGATCGAGATTCTGGTGGGAGTGACCGTGGGCAATCTGCACTCGGGCGGCCATGCGCTGCTGCACACCACCGAATGGACGAACTTCCTCGCGCTGCTCGGCAGCGGCGTCCTCACCTTTCTGGCTGGGGCGGAAATCGATCCGGCGTCGTTGCGCGCCAATCTCCGCGCGAGTCTGTCGATCGGCATCCTTTCTTTCGCGCTCCCGTTTGTGTCCGTGTGGCTGTTTGCGCAGTTCGTCCTCGGCTGGCCGCTGCATCAGGCGCAAATCGCGGGGATCGCGCTGTCCACCACGTCGGTGGCAGTGGTGTACGCCGTGATGATCGAAGGCCGGCTCAGCGAGACGGCCATGGGAAAAACGATTCTGGCCGCGTGCTTCATCACCGATTTCGGCACCGTGTTGGCGCTGGGCACGCTCTTCGCCGATTTCAACATCTGGCTGCTGGTGTTCGTCGTGGTGATGTGCGTCACGCTCTGGTTCATGCCGAGGTGGACCAAGTTCATCATCGTGAGACTCGGCGCCACACGCGTCAGTGAGCCCGAGGTGAAATTCATTTTTCTCGTGTTGTTCTTCCTCGGCGGGCTCGCCTCCGCGGCCAAGAGCGAGGCGGTGCTTCCGGCATATCTTGTGGGCCTGGTCGTAGCTGGGGTGTTCTTGCGCGACAAGACGTTGGTGCACCGCATGCGCACCATCGCCTTCACGATTTTCACGCCGTTCTACTTCATCAAAGCCGGGCTTTACGTCTCGCTCCCGGCGCTATGGGCGGCGCTCGG
The DNA here is from genome assembly GCA_003142615.1 of Opitutia bacterium. GTDB lineage: Bacteria > Verrucomicrobiota > Verrucomicrobiia > Opitutales > Opitutaceae > Fen-1467. The sequence goes on from PLMW01000090.1 coordinate 27,339, forward strand.
CGTCATTGCTGTTCTCCTCCTGCTGAAATTGGCGACAAAATTCCTTGGGGTGTGGCCGCTGACGAAGGTGTTTTACATGCGGACGCGCGAGGCCAATTACACCACATTGCTCATGGCCACCGGCCTGACCTTCGGTACGATCTCCGCGCTATTCGGACTGCAGAACAAGATCATCGACGAGCGGCAATATACTGTGCTCGTGACGGTGGTCATCCTGAGCGCGTTGGTACCGACGCTCATCGCGCAGAAATTCTTCCAGCCCACGATTGAGACCATGGTCGAATGGGGGCGAACCTACAGTGAGAGAATCAACCACAAGCAACAGCGCCAACCGGCGCCTAGCGGAAAGTGAGACGACTATGTTTAAGAAAATCCTTGTCGGTTACGACGGCTCCAAAGGCGGCAAGGCCGCACTCGCCGGCGCGGCGGCGCTCGCCGAGAAATTCGAGTCCCGGGTAACTGCCTTGTGGGTGCGCGAACCACTGCCACGGCACTCGGACCTGCCGGGCGAATATGAGGCCGAAGCCGAGGCGGCGGATGAGTATTTCCAGGAGCGACAAAATGAGGTCGCCGAAGTGGCCGCGCAATACGGCCTGTCGATCGCGTGCGAAACTCGCCGCGGTCACCCCGCGAAGAACATCCTGCAGGTGGCGAAGGATGGTGGCTACGATTTGATCGTCGTCGGCCACAGCGACCATTCCGAACTCTGGGGCCGACTGCTTGGTGACACGGCGGACCGCATCACGGACCACGCTCATTGCAGCGTCCTGGTGGTAAAAATCGAAACGTCCGCCGCACAATCAACGCCTCCAATGAAAAAGGACTAATCGGTATGAGCAGAATCCAAAGCATCATTGCGCAGGAAATCCTCGACTCGCGCGGCAACCCGACCGTCATGGTCACGGTCGCGCTTAACAACGGCATCACGGCTTCGGCCTGCGTGCCCTCGGGCGCCTCGACCGGCATCCGCGAAGCCGTCGAACTGCGCGACGGCGACGCCAAGCGCTACGGCGGCAAGGGTGTCCTGAGAGCTGTCGCGAATGTGAACAGAATAATCGCGCCGAAACTGAAGGGCCAATCGACCCACGCACAAAAGGAGATTGATGACTTGATGCGCCAGCTCGACGACACGGACACCAAATCCAAGCTCGGCGCCAACGCGCTCCTCGGTGTCTCGATGGCCGTGTGCCGCGCGGCAGCGCTCGACGCCGGCCTGCCGCTCTACGCTTACATCCACAAGCTCCATGGCGGCAAAGCCCGCGCCCCCTACGTCCTGCCCGCGCCAATGATGAACGTCCTCAACGGCGGCACGCACGCCACGAACAACGTGGACTTCCAAGAGTTCATGCTCTTCCCCGTCGGAGCGCCCACGTTTGCCGAGGCGCTGCGCTACGGGGCCGAGACGTTTCACACGCTGAAGAAGCTGCTACAAAAGCGCGGCCTCGTGACCTCGGTGGGCGATGAAGGCGGTTTCGCGCCGAATCTCAAGACTAACGACGAAGCGGTGGAACTCATCGTCGAGGCCATCAAAGCCGCAGGTTACAGGCCCGGCCGTGACATCGCCATCGCTCTTGACCCGGCGGCAAGCGAGTTTTTCGAAGATGGAAGCTATGTCTTCAAAAAATCCAGCGGCACACGGAAATCGTCGGCGGCGATGGTCGAGCTTTACCGCGGGTGGGCGAAAAAATACCCGATCGTCTCGCTCGAGGACGGCATGGGGGAGGAGGATCGCACCGGGTGGCTCGCGCTGACGAAAGCGCTCGGAAAAAAGCTGCAACTGGTCGGTGACGACAACTTCGTCACCAACCCGAAAATCTTTGCCGAGGGCATTCGCGATGGCATTGCCAACGCGATTCTGATCAAGCTGAACCAAATCGGCACCGTGTCCGAGACCCTGGAGACCGTCGCGATGGCGCAGAAGGCCGGCTACGGCGCGGTCATTTCGCACCGCTCCGGAGAAACAGAGGATGCTTTTATTGCGGATTTCGCCGTCGGCACCGGCGCGGGTTAGATCAAGACCGGCTCGCTCTGCCGCTCCGAGCGCATCGCCAAATACAACCGCCTGCTCGCCATCGAGCGCGAACTCGGCGCGAAGGCAACCTACGGCGGCAAGGTATTTCCACATACGAGGTGACGATCTGGAAATCCTGTTCGTCGGTCCACCAGGAGTCGGAAAAAGCCTGCTCATCACCGAATTGATGCGCACCCATCCGGTGTTGCTCGCGCCGCGCTGCGGCTGTCTCAGCGATTTGCTGGGAGCGTTGGAACCAGCGGCCGGGCTTGACCGGGGAGACCTCAGGCTCGCGGCGCGCGTGCATCGCCTCGCGAGGCGGTTGCCCCAGATCGGCCGGCCGGTCATACTCGACAATGTCGCGCACGTGCCGCCGCGCGTGGCGCACCTCGTGCGCTACCTGCTCGTCCGCCAGCCGGTATGGCTGCTCGCGCGCTCCACGCAGCCGCTCGAAATCGGTCATGTGTGGCCCTACCTTTTCTTCTTCAAGCGCATCGACCTGCCGCCCTTTTCGCTGGATGAGACGCGTGCTTTTTTGAGCGCCGCGCCGTTTAACGGCAATCGCTCCGAGCTGATCGCCACCACGCTGCGCCTGCACCGCCTGGCCGCCGGCCATCCCGCCACGCTCGCGGCTCTTGTAGCCGAACTACGCTGCCGGACTTACGACCTGCACAGCGCCGAAGGGCTGCGCCTGCTCGCCCTTCACGCCCGCATCACTCGCGTGCAAAAGCAAATCGCCGCCGGCTGATTCTTGGCTTCCGGGTAAACCGGCCTGAACGCCACCCAATCCGCAGAAATTGTCCCCCCATGGATGCCACACTCACCACCGACCTTGCCGCGGATTTGCAGACGCAGGGCTGTGCGGTCTGCGATCATCTGGCGACCCGCGCCTCGGACTTTTTCGCGCAGTGGCAGTATGCACTCTACGCCGACGAAAAGACCCGGGACGAATATGCTGCGGGCCCCGGTTTGTGTCCACTGCACTTGTGGCAGCTGGAGGGTGTCTCCTCGTCGATCGGCGTGGCGGTCGGGCAGGCTCCCTTGGTGGAGCGCATCGCTCGTGCGCTCGAACAAGCCGCCGCCGTGCCGTCCGATCGGGTCACCGTGGAGAGTCTGGTGCCCAAGGCCGACGACTGCCGGGTCTGCCGGCTCCTGCGGGCAGCAGAGACGGACTACCTCGGGCGTCTCGCCGCATCCGTTGGCGGACGCCAAGGAAAGGAGCACTATGCCCGGTCGCACGGCCTTTGTCTGCGACATCTGGCCCAGCTGGTGATGACCGTCCCTGAGAATGAAACCGCGGTTTTCCTGCTGGGCGCAGTCGCGCGTCATTTCAAAAAAATCGGCGGGGATATGTGTGGCTATGCCACTAAAACAGAAGCCTTGCGCCGGGAGCTTTACACTGCCGACGACCATGATGCCGTCCTGCGTGCGCTGACGCATCTCGCAGGCAGCCGGCGCGTCTGCAGTCCGTGACTGGGAACGATACGTTTTAAAAGGAGCCATGGCGGTTGATTTCGTAACGCGATTCCCCAGCCGGTGGGCGATGGCGGAGGAAGCCCACGAGCCTTTTCAGAGCGCATTGCAGCGCGAGCTGGGCAAGGAGGGCACCACCCGGCTGCTGGTTTACACGCCGCCGCTCGAAACCTCCGCGGGCCGGTCGGCCGCCTCGGTGCTGGCGGTGACTCGCGAAGGCTGGCTGCGGGTGATGGAAACCGCGGATGGCGGCACGCTCACGACCCGGTGCGATTTCGAACACACCCTGCTGGTGGAACTGACCATCATCCTGCTCTACGGCCATCTGAGAATCGCTTTTGCGGCGGAAGACACGGTGCAAAGCGTGATCTTCGAATTCAACGCGGTCAGGGAGCAGCCTCATCGACAGGCCGTTTGGGCGCTGCTTGACGGAATCCGCGATGCCACGCCTGGCTCCACGGCCGACAATGCGCGTAATGAATCTTTATTCAGCCAGCTGCCACTCGAGTTCAGGTACGTTCTGCGTGCGTCGCTGCTACCCGGGGAACAGCTGCTGGCTGTCGCCCACTGGCCGGCTACAGTCACAACTTACAGCCGCTGGTTCCAACGTGAACTCGCGCCAGCGGCTATGCTCGCGTTGACCGACCGCCTGCTGATGGTGATTTCCGACGAAACCACCCGGTCGCTGCTCCGCATCGGTGGCGTCAACAAATACGGGGCCGTCGTGACCTACTGTCCGGTTTCGCGTCTGGCCGACTATACTCTCGAAGAAAGCGGTCCGGTGATGACACTGTCGCTTCGTATTCAGACTGGCTCGGTTGCGACCATCGTGCCAGTCCAGTTGCCCGCCGGGTACGAAGCGCCGGTAGTCGCCGTGGTACAGCATGCCCTGCAGCAGCAAGAAACCTCGGCGCCCGCCCGCCCGTAATTACCCTGACTCCCATGAACGCCACCCAATCTTTCGCCGCCGCGCCAAATCCTCCCTCCCGCGTCCCTCGCACCCGCTGGCTCAACTCAACGGTGCTCGGCATCGGCCTGGCGTCGCTGTTCAGCGACTGGTCGCACGAGATCGCCACAACCGTGCTGCCCGCGTTTCTCGCGACGATGGGCGTCGCCGCGGCCTGGCTCGGTTTCATTGAAGGAATCTCGGACGGCCTCTCCAGCTTCGCCAAAATGGGGTCGGGTTACTACACGGACAAGCTGCAACGGCGAAAACCCATCGCGGTCATCGGCTATTTGGTCACTGCGCTGGGCACGGCGTCGTTCGGTCTGGCCACGGCGGCATGGCACATTCTGATCGCCCGAGCTTGCGCCTGGCTCGGGCGCGGCGTGCGGACACCCGTGCGGAAGGCGCTCTTGGCCGGGTCGGTGACGAAGGAGACTTACGGTCGTGCCTTTGGCTTCGAGCGGATGATGGACACGCTGGGCGCCATCGTCGGACCCGCGACGGCGTTCTTGCTGCTCCCCGTGTTCCACCACCATTACCCGAGCCTGTTTGCGGTCACTCTCATTCCCAGTCTGATCGCGACGGCGCTTATTTTCTTTGTCGTCAAAGAAAAGGCCCGCGCGCCGGTGCCGCACATTTCGTTTGGCGAGCGACTGCGGATGCTGCCCGCGGCCTACCGCAAGTTTCTCGTCGCGGTCGGACTGTTCGGCGCGGGAGATTTTGCGCACACACTGCTCATCCTGCTGGCGACGCAAAAACTCGCGCCCGCGCTTGGCGCGACCAAGGCCGCGAGCATCGCTATCGCGCTCTATGTGTTGCACAACGTATTTTATGCGGCGTTCGCCTTCATCGCCGGGTGGATGGCCGATCGTTTCAAGAAGAGACACGTTTTGGCTGCCGGCTATTTTCTCGCTGCGCTCATGGCGGTGGCGATCATGGCGTTGCCATTCACGGTCTGGTCGCTGGCGCTGATTTTCACGTCGGGCGGGATCTACGTGGCCATCGAAGAAACCCTGGAAGACTCCTTCTGCGCTGAGTTGGTGGATGAGTCGCAACACGGGATGGCGTTCGGTGTTCTTGCAACCGTGAACGGCATGGGTGACTTCCTGTCGAGTGTCATCGTCGGCGCGCTCTGGAGTGCTGTCGGCACGACGGCAGCTTTCGGCTACAGTTTCCTGCTGTTTCTCGCCGGCGCCGGGCTTGTCTTGACGATTGCTGATCAAACCAAGACCGCCTGACTGCGATCATGGTTCATTCAAGGGGCCAGGCGTTCCCCGCGAGGCCTATTTCGCGGCTGCGGCGGATCGTCTGGCCAGCTGGTCGAGCAGGTACTGGTCGGGCGGTGCGGTCCGCCACGCCGTGAGCCAGATGCTCCCGAGCATCTCGCCGCCGCGCAGTAATTGCTCCTCGATGAACCCGCGCCCGTCAACGCTGCCCGGCGAGCCGTCGGCCTTGAGCTTGCCCGCCTTCTCCAGTTCGTAGAGCGGCACGACGCGCTCATTCTGGTCGCGCAGGTAGCGCATGACCCCGGCAAACATGGCGTCCCGTTCGCCGGCGGCCGGGACCGTGGTGAGCACCTTCGCAGACCGCGCCCGCGGGGCGAGATCGGCAAAACGGATCCCCGCCCGGGCGATGAACCCGCCATCGATCCAGGCGTGAAACTTCGGATCGGTCGTGTAGCCGTGCGGGTTGTCGCCCACCCAGCCGTTATGCTGCACCGTGTCGTGCAACGGCTGCGCCCCGTCGCCGACAAAGTGGCCCATCACGCCCATCAGATAGACAATGTTGAACTGCGCGTTGGCGATCTCCGTCGCCGTGCCGCCGCCTTGTTCAAACGCGCGCAGATACGAGCAGGCCGCCTTGAGCTGGTCGTAGCTCTCCGTGATCTTCCACGGCAGGAAGCCCGGCCACTCGCGGGTGTGCTCGGCATCTTTCAGGGGGTCGATCGGCGGGAACTTGCCCGGGTGCGCGGCCCGCCCGGCGGCAAACTGCACGGCAAATTCATAGCGGAGCGGGCTGAGCGACGCCGGATCGAGACCGGCCCACGCGAGTTGCTCGAGGTCGAGGTAGTGATCGGGATTGTTCGTGTGGCGGAGCGGGAGGTCGGGCATGCTTTTCCAACGATCGGGCTCGCCTGCGAGGAAGGCGATGCGCTCGGCGGCGGTGGGCGAGTGCACGAACGCCGGGAAATCGGACGGCAGCGAGGCCAGCGCCAGCTGGTTGACGATGCGATGGCCTTCGTAGTCCCAGGCGCGGGCGGACGGCAACCCGAGCGCGAACAGAAAAGCCAGCGCGACCTGGCGGGAACAGACACGTGGATTCATGATTTTATTTTGCCGCTGCAGCCGGGGCATGGGTTTCGGCAGAGAAGGAAGCCGCCGGATGCAAAGCCGCAAGCGCGGCGGCGTAATCGTCCACGCCATCGGCAATGGCCTGGGCGATCTGCTGGCGGTATTCCGGCGTGGCAACCTTGCGCGTCTCGGCGTCGTTGGACAGATAGGCGACCTCGACGAGCGCGGCCGGACATTCGGCGAAACACAGGACGAGCCAGCGCCCGCGCTTGTAGCCGCGATCGGATGTCTTCAGATCCGCGAGCAGGGTGCGATGCAGGTGGTAGCCGAGCACTACGTTGGCAAAGTCCTGCCGGTTGCCCGGGAGGAGTTTGTTCGTACTGTCGTCCTTCTTGTCATCGGCACTCGAGCGCTGAAACTGCGGCGTCAGCACGTAGGTCTCCGTGCCCCTCACGGTCGGTTGGGCCGAGTTGAAATGGACGCTGAGAAAAAGATCCGCTTGGGCGCGATTGGCGACGTCGGCGCGTCTTTCGAGGTCGGTCCGTTGCGCGGGGGCGAGCTTGCTGTCGTCGCCGCGCGTAAGCAGCACCCGGTAACCGCGCGCTTCGAGCAGCGTCCTGAGGCGCAGCACGACGTCGAGCGTCATGTCCTTTTCGTTCAACCGCAGCGTGAGATTCTGTTTCCCGGGATCGCTGCCGCCGTGGCCGGCATCGAGCACGATGAGTTTGGGTGGTCCCGGCAACTGATTCACATGATCGACCGGGCGCAGCAGCGGCGCGATGGTCTTGATGACGTCGATCTTGCTGACGTAGAGGCTGCCCTTGTTGAAAATGGTGGTTTCGCCCATGAAGACGCGCACGCCGTCGAGGTAGAAGTCACGATTCCGGTCCTCGAACTTGAGCCGCGCCCGGCCGTGCTCATCGACCAGCTGCATGACCCGGCCGCTCGTGACCCACGCGGCTTTGAGATCGTAGCGCCCGGCGATGTCCTGCACATCGACGTAGTCGACGTTGTAGAGGCGCTTGAAAGGCCAGAGCCGGCTGGTGGCGGCGGNNCCGGCGGGGCGACGGTGGAACCGGTGTCCGTTCGGTTTTGCGCCGAGGCGGGCGCCGTACAGCCGCCAACCAGCACCAGTACGGCCCCGGTGGCCAGCAGGCTGCATGCGTGGGCCCGCGCCATGGGTCTTGCTGCCGGAGTTACGCCGGCGGAGGAGCGGCCGGGGCCGCGGCCGGCGCGGGGCCTTCCTTGAGATGAAACTTCAGCTTGCGTTTGTTGACGGGCAGCGCCGTGAGCATCACGTAGATGTTGCGTCCGGTGAGCTTGGGCGCGCCGTCCGGGTGACCCATGGTCGCCAGCTCGGTGAGCGCGCGGTTGATGACCTCGAACCCCATCTCGGTCCGCGCCATCTCGCGGCCGCGGAATTTCAGCCGCAGTTTGACCTTGTTGCCATGTTCGAGGAATTCCTCGGCGTGACGCAGCTTGGTGAGGAAGTCGTTGTGCTCGATGCGCACGCTGAACTCGATCTCCTTGATCTTGCTCGCCGTGGTCCGGACGTGGGAGTGCTTCTTCGACTCCTCGTACATGTACTTGCCGAAATCCATGATCCGGCAGACGGGCGGCGTGACGTTGGGTGCGACCTCGACCAGATCGAGATCGAACTGCTGCGCGAGCTGGAGCGCCTTGCCGGTGGGCAGGACGCCAAGCTGCTTGCCCTCAGGGCTGATGACACGGATCTGCTCGGCCTTGATACGGTGATTGCGACGGATGTTTGCGAACGGATCCGTGTTGCGACGCGGGGGGTAGCCGGGGCGGCCACCGGAAGGAAGTGCGTTAGCCATCAATCAGTAAGTAGATAGGAGCAGGTCGAGGCGTGGTTCTTGCGACAAAGCCGGGGGATGACAACACCTAATTCGAGGGAAAATCCCTTCGCCCGGTCATGGAGCGAAACCCTGCTGGGAGGCCCGCCAGGCGAGCAGACGTCGGGCGACCGTGACGGCGTTGGCGAAGCTGCGCGGGTTGGCGATGCCCCGGCCGGCAAGGCGGAACGCCGTGCCGTGGTCGGGACTCGTGCGGATGAAGGGCAGGCCGAGCGTGACGTTCACCGCCTCGTCGAAGTCGACCGCCTTGAGCGGCGCGAGCCCCTGGTCGTGATACAGCGCGATCACGACGTCGAACTCGCCGCGCAGCTGGCGCGCGAAAAGCGTGTCCGCCGGCTCGCAGAGCGTCAGCCCGGGATGGGCGGCACGCAGCCCGGTGAGAATCGGGTTGATGATGCGCTGCTCCTCGTCGCCGAGCAGGCCGCCCTCCCCGGCGTGCGGATTGAATCCGCATACGCCAAGGCGCGGCGCCGGCATGCCCTCGGCGCGCGCCAGCTCATCCGCGGCCCGCACGACCCGGGTGAAATTGGCGGCGGTGAGGTAGGCCGGCACCTCGCGCAGCGGCACATGCCAGGAAAGCAGCACGACCCGCAAACGCCCGCCGCAAAACGCCATCGTCGGCTCACCGCCCCAGCGCGCGGCGAAAAATTCCGTCTGCCCCGGGAAAAGGTAGCCGATGCGCGCGAGCCATGCCTTGCTCACCGGGCCGGTGACGACGCCGGCGAACTCCCCGGCTTTGCAGCCGGCGGCGGCGCGTTCCAGCGCGGCCCAGGCCACGAGCGCCCCTTCGCCGGTCGGCCGTCCGGGCTCGGCGGCGAATTCCTCCAGCCCGACGGGGATCTTGGCCCCGGCGGCGGGCAGGGCCTCGAGCCAGCGGGCCGGGCCGATCACGGCGGCTTCCCGCGCCCCGGCCGGGTTTGCCGCGAACCATGCGGCCACGACCTCCGGTCCGACGCCCGCAGGGTCTCCGCAGGTGATGGCCAGTCGGTTCTGTCGGCTTGGCGGCATGCGCAGTAGCAGTGGATCTCAGACCGTGGACGTCAAGGGCGCGGCAGTCACAGGGCCGCGCTCCCCACTTCGTTTTCCGCCGACCACACCCGCCGGGCGCGCGCAATGCCGCGCCGTCCGCCGGCGAAAAACTCGAGGAAGCTGCGCACCTCCGCGCTCCGGACGCCGCGGGCCAGCATCTCCTGCGCCCGATGCCGGACGTTGCCGCCGTCGAAAAAGACTTCGCGGAAGCATTCCTTCAGCTCGGCCACCACTTCGCCCGAAAAGCCGCGCCGCTTCAGGCCGACGAGGTTGAGCCCGACGATTTCGTCGCGCTCGGCCGCCATGACGAACGGCGGGATGTCGAGCGTGATGCGCGCCAGTCCGCCGACCATGGCGCTCTCCCCCACCCGCGTGAACTGGTGAAACGCGGCCCCGCCGCCCACGAAGGTGTACGCCCCCACGCTGACATGTCCGGCCAGCAGGACGTTGTTGGCCAGCACCACATGGTCCCCGACCGCGCAATTGTGCGCCACATGGGCGCCGGCCATGAGAAAGCACTGCGCGCCCACCACGGTCTCCCCGCCGGCGGTGGCTGACCGGTTCACGGTCACATTCTCACGCAGCACCGTGCCCGCGCCGATGCGCACATGGGAGATGGTCGCCGGGTCGAACTTCAGATCCTGCGGATCGCCACCGATGACCGCGCCCGGATGCACCACCACTCCGTCGCCCAGCCGGGCGAACCGGGTGACGACGGCATGGGCCTGCACGACACAATCCGCCCCGAGCTGGGCGCCGTCCTCGATGATGGCGGTGGGATGGAGGTTCATGCAACGATGGCGGGACTCCGCAGGACGAAAATCGTACGGCGCCTGCGACCTATTCCTGCTTGCGCCCTTCGCCCTTGGTCTTCCGGCGGGCCGGCTCGGGCAGCAGGTCAAGCTGCGGCTCCTTCAGGAAATCGTAGATCTTGAGGATGCGGAGCAGCTGCAGCGTGTCGGATTTGCGGTAGTTCCGGTTGGTTTCGATCTTGTCGATGATGTCGAGCAGCATCGTGCGGAAGGAAATGATGGCATCGACGCCACGCTCCTTGAGCATCTGCACGCTTTGCGAGCGGAAGGGCTCGGCCGTGGGCAGGCCGGGCAGCACGAGGATCTTGGTGATGTCGGGATGATTGCCCGGCTCATCGGGATCGACCGGGAAAAAGCGCGTGGCCCCCTTCACCACGTTTTCCGCCAGAAAGGTGAAGATCTCCGGGCTGCTCTTCAGCGTGGCCGGCGTAAAATGGCCGGTGGTATGCCAGCCCTTCACGACCACGATGGCGCGGTGGAGGGAGGGCAGCTCGGTCGAGAACAGGAAGAAGTCGGGTTTGCGAGCGCCGCGCTGGTAGGCGGGATTGTAGACGAGCAGGTCGACCTCCTCGTCGCTGGTCATCTTGCGGCGCGCTTGCACCTGGTATTTGCTGGCCTGCCGCACCAGGAAGCCGTTCTGCTCGAAGTATTCGCGGACAATGCCTTCGTCGATGGCAGACATTTTGATTTTGGATTACGGATACCGGAAACGGGAAAGACTGGCTTGAAAAGCCCCGGCGCCCATAAGCGGCGCGAGGTATATATCTACTATCCGGTGTCCGGCATCTGCAATCCGAAATCAGGTCGCCCCCACTTCGCGCCAGACAGTCCCGACCGTCTCCGCAGCAACGCCGTCCCGGGTGACGGCTTCACCCAGACGCTGCAGGACGACAAAACGCGGCAGCCCCGCCCGCACCTTCTTGTCGCGCGCCATCGCCGTCATGAGCGTGGCCGCCGGCAGGGGCGCCGCCAGCCGCGCCGGCAGCGCATGAGCGGCCATGACCGCGTCGATTCGCGCCACGTCAGCCGCGGCGAGATGGCCGAGTTTCTGCGACAGCCGCGCCGCGGCGGCGAGACCGACGGCCACCGCCTCCCCATGCAGATAGCGTCCGTAGCCCGTCACCTGTTCGATGGCGTGACCGAAGGTGTGCCCGAGGTTGAGCAGCGCGCGGCCGCCCTCCGGCGCGAGTTCGCGTTCGTCAGTCTCGACGATGCGGGCCTTGATCGCGCAGCAGCGGTGGATCACCGCCGGTAGTTCCGTGCTGGCGGCCGTCAATGGCGAACGCTCGAGTTGGGCGAACAGTCCGGCGTCGCCCAGCAGACCGTATTTGATCACCTCGGCCATGCCGGCGGCGAACTCGCGTGGCGGCAAGGTTGCCAGCAGTTCCGTGGCGATGAAGACGCCGCGAGGCTGGTGAAAGGCGCCGGCCAGGTTCTTGCCGGCCTTGAGATTGATACCGGTCTTGCCGCCCACGGAACTGTCCACCATCGCGAGGAGCGTCGTGGGTACCTGGAAGTAATCGATGCCGCGCAGATAGGCGGCGGCGGCGAATCCGCCGAGATCGCCGATCACGCCGCCGCCCACGGCGAAGAGCGCCCCGGTGCGGTCTATCCGCTGCTCCGCCAGAAAATCCAGCACGCGCCCCAGCGACGCCAGCGATTTGGTCTCCTCGCCGGGTGGCAGCACCAGCCTCGGCGAGTCAGCAAACATGTCACGCAGCGTTTCACCCTGCCGCACGCGGAGGTTGCCGTCGGTCAGCACCGCGACCTTGCGGCCGGCCTCATGCAGGCTGCCGACCTGCGCCCGCACCTCCGCACGCAGATTCTCTCCCAGTTGGATTGGATAACTGCGCTCGCCGAGGTGAACGGTGAGGATCTCAGGCATGCGATGCTTAAAGGGCATGGACCAGCGCCGGTCAATCGCCACCTTCCGTGTTTGGCGCGGCTCATCGCCTGCCCCTTCGCCGCCCGACTTGCCGCATCACGTTTTCGTCGCCTTGTCTTTTTGCGTGCGTTGCGTGTCTTTCGTGGACAATCCTATCTCTTCATCGCCATGCCACTTTCTCCCGAGCAAAAGCAGGCCGTTGCCGCCTGGGCTGCCGCCGGCGACAACCTTGCCGCCATCCAGAAAAAACTGTCGGAACAGTTCAAACTTTCCCTGACCTATATGGACGTCCGCTTCCTCGTGGACGATCTCGGCCTCGCACTGAAAAACACCGCGCCCAAGGTGGATCCGGCCGCTGACCTGGCGAAGTTGCAGCCGGCCCAGCCGGCACCGTCTGAAAAGAAGGGCGGCCTGCTGGACAAGCTCAAAAAGGCCGTTGGCGCGGGTGATGATGTCACGGGGGAACCTGGCGGTCCTGACGCGGTGGAAGACGATGAAGCTGGTCTTGCCGCCGACAATGTCGACGACCTTGCCGGCGCCGCGCCTGCGGGTGCCGGCGGCGTGAAGGTTGATCTCGACCGGGTGGTGCGCCCCGGTGCGGTCGTCAGCGGGAGTGTGACCTTCAGCGACGGCACCAGCGGCAAGTGGGCGATGGACCAGTCCGGCCGCCTCATGCTCGACACGGGCAAGAAGGGCTACCAGCCTCCCGCCGCCGACGTCCAGACCTTCCAGCGCGAGCTCAGCCGGCAGCTCCAGCAGCACGGCTTCTAGGCCGCCCGCCGCGACCCGTGGGTTGGCTCATGCCAGCGATGACGCCGGACGACCGCGGAGGCGGCGGATCGTCGTGCGAACGAGGCGCCCCACCCTCCCGTTATCCGGCCTGACCGTTGCCGTTGGGCGGCGGGAAAGGCAGGCGCGGCAGTTTGAGGCCCGCGGCCTCCTGCGCCAGCCCGACCAGTTCATCGATGAGCACGGTCGGATCCTCCTCGTAACGCAGCCGGAGGGAATTTCCGAGCAGCCGTTGATAGGAGGTGCGGTCGGCCATCCAGCGGTCGATCAGCGCCCGGAATTGCGCGGCGTTTTGCACCAGCTCGGCGGCGCCGCCGTTCCGGAAGAATTTCACCGTGAGCCGCTCCTGCGGCATGACTCCGCCAAAGGTGTTGAAGATGATCGGACATTTGAAGTGCAGCGCCTTGGCGCAGGTGGTGGTGCCCCCCCGGGTGACGATGGCATCGCTCGCCTGCATGAGCAGGTGCATGAAGTCCGAGTAGCTGTCGATGAAGCAGGAGAATTCCGGATGCTGGGCGCGCCAGTGGACCAGCTCGTTGTAAACCTGATGATTGCGGCCGCACACGACGATGGCCTGCACCTGGTCGGCATGACGCACGAGGGCGGGGAGCAATTCAAAGTGGTTGTTGGCGCCGTTCGCCCCGGTGGCGAGAAAGACCGTGAAAAGATCGCGCTTCAGGCCGAGCTTTTTCTCCCGATAGTGCGCCCGTTCCGGCGGCGTGAAAACCTCCAGGTAGGTGTGCAGCGGCATGAGGTAGCCGCGCACCCGCGCCTTGGCGGGGGGCAGGCCAAGCTTGATGGCGAAGTCGTTCGCGGTGGCGGTGCGGGAGAAATAGAGGTCCACCGACGGCTCGACCCAGTTCCAGCTGTACCCCCAGCCGCCGGAGAATTCACCGCAGTAGGTGGCGCAACGGACGTTGGCCGGGCCGAGCAGCTTGCGGGCGAGCTGGAAATACCCGCGGTTGAGACAGTCGTGCACGCTGAAGACGAGGTGCGGCCGGTACTCGCGGAGCACGCGCTCGTAGTAGAGGCGTCCGAGGGTCACGGTGCGGCGGTTGAGCAGGCTGAGGCCCTCGACGATCGTGTAGAAGGCCTTGTGCATCCACGGCGACCGGCGCTGGATCCAGTTGTAGAAGTTCACGCCGCCGCGATAGAGCCGGGAGGATTCCTCCAGCATCTGCTCGATCCGCACGTCAACATCGTGCCGGTAAAGCTGAAAGCACCACTCGGCGAAGGCCTGCGCGCGCGTGTCGTGGCCGCCGCCCGTGCTGGAGGTCAGCACCAATATGCGAACCTTGGACACGTCAGGAAGAGCCGAGGTACCGGGCCAGAATCACGCGACGCAGCGCGAGCGGTGCGAACCGCGCCAGCAGCGGGGCGAGTCTGGCCTGGAAGAAGGTCCCGGAGCGGACAGTGCCGCTGCGGCCGCGGCGCAACGCGCGGCGCAGATCGGCCGCGGCGCGCCCGGGCGCCGGCGCCGTCCGGAGGTTGGCCTCAAGCGCGGACCAGGCGCGCTGCAATCGCGACGCCGGCGCGGGGCCGGTGGAGGGGGAAATCCCCGAGTTGGCGTGCATGACTTGATTGAAACCCGTGCGGTAGTCGCCCGGGCGAAAATCGATGACAATGACACCTGTGCCCGCGACTTCAACCATCAAGCTTTCGGAAAACGCGGACAGTCCGGCCTTGGCCACGTTGTAACCGCTCATAAAGGGCAGCGGGAACTCCACCGCGAGGGAGGAGACGTTGACGAGTGCGCCGCGGTGGCGCTCCCGCATGCCCCGCAAGGCGAGGTGTGACAGGTGCAGCGTCTGCGTGAGCATCGCCTCGCACTGTTTCCGCCAGTCGGCGAAATCCCGCTCCACAAACGGCCCGAACAGGCCGTAACCGGCGTTGTTGATGACGAGCGCCAGTCCGCCGGCAGCGGTGTCAGCCGTGCGGAAGGCATGCTCGACGGCGGCGTGATTCGCCAGGTCGAGCGCAACCGGAGCGAACCCCGGGCGCCCCGGCAGTCGCGCCGGGTCGCGCGCCGTGCCCCAGACGCGCACGCCCTCGCCCAGCAGCATGTCGGCGAACGCCCGGCCGAGGCCGGCGCTGGCGCCGGTGACCAGCGCCGTGGGATAGCGGTCAGCGAGAGTGCTCACGCCTTGCGCAGCACGATGCAAACGTTGGCGCCGCCAAATCCGCTGCTGTTGTTCAACACGACATGCGGCTGTTGCGGCAGTGTCGCCCGGATGATGTTCAGACCCTCGCAGGCGGGATCAAGGCTGGCGATGTGCGCCGAGCCGGGCATGAAGCCCTCCTTGAAGGCGATGGCACAGAAGGCCGTCTCCATCGCGCCGGCCAGGGAGAGGCCGTGGCCGGTGAGCGCCTTGGTGCTGCTCACGGCCGGACGCGTGGCACCGTTGCGGAAAACCGCCCGGAGCGCCCTGGCCTCGGAAACGTCGCCGATGGGCGTCGAGGTGGCGTGGGCATTCACGTAATCCACGGCCTCGGGATCGACGCTGGTGCGGCGGAGCGCGTTTCCCATGGCCGTGCGCAGGCCATCGCCATCGGGATGCGAGATGGCGACGTTGTAGCCGTCGGAGGCCTGCCCCCACCCAGCCACCTCGCAGTAGACCCTGGCCCCGCGTCGCTGGACCTCCTCCTCGCTCTCGAGCACGAGCACGGCCGCCCCGCCGGTGCCGACAAAACCGTCGCGCCCCGTGTCGAAAGGCCGCGAGGCCAGGTCGGGGTTCGCCTGCTGCGAGAGCGCCCGCATCCCGGCAAACGGCAGGATGCTCTCGACGTTGCCGTCCTCGGCGCCGGCCACGAACATGCGTTTCTGCCGGTTGAACGCGATCTCGTCGTAGGCGAAACCGACCGCATGGGAGGATGACGCGCAGGCCGATGCAAAGCCGGCGGAGGCGCCCTTGATTTTGAAATTGGAAACCAGATTAAAGTTCACCGTGCCCGCGATTGACGCCACGATCCCCAACGGGGAGCAGCGCATGACCCCCATGGTATTCATGCGATGCAGATAGTGGCCGAGCAGACGCGGCGAACCGCCCGAGGCTGCATAGAGACCGGTGTCGTCATTGGAAATGTCGGCGCCGCCCAGCTTCGCGTCGGCGATGGCATCGAGCATCGCGCAGTAGGTGTACAGTCCGTGCGGCGCCATCCCGCGCAGGATATCGCGCTTGATGGAAAAGCGGCTCGGATAGTCCCAGTCTTCACAATCGTAGGAGTCCGCAGTGTAGCCCTTGATCGTGCCGATCACCTTGACCGGCACATTGGGTTTCTGGAACGGCGGATAGATCTCAAACCCGTGCCGCAGGTCGCGGAGGTTCTGCGACACGGAGGGAATATCGTTGCCGATGCTGGTGACCAACCCGATGCCGGTGATGTAGACTTTCCTCATGGGCCGAGCGGGATGAACGGGTGGATGATCGCGTCAGCCGTTCCGTTCAAACCGGTGGAATCGAAATGAATGGCGGCACAACCTTGCGCGGTCAACGCAGGAACTCGGTGGCGGGCCGGTCCCGTTTTCGTCAACGCCGCCCGGCGGGCGGGTTCAGCCGTTGACCACCGCGGCCAGTGGCGTCGATTCGCCGTTGGTGGCGCTTTGCTTCTCCGGCTCGACCGCCACTTCCTCGGCGTAGCCGAACGTCAGGGTGATCTCCTCGGCGATGGCCGCCTTGTCCTGTCCCACGCGGATTGCCCCTTCGAAGGTGGCGAGCGGAGCCTTCAACCGCTTGGGCTTGATGGAGAGGCTGAGCACGTCGCCCGGCCGGCACATCCGGTGGCAGCGCACGCCTTCGCAGGAGGTGAAGAAAATCGTCTGGGGGTTCACGACCTTGCCGGGCTCGCCCGCGCCGCCTTCCAGCAGGAAAAGCACGCCGAGCTGGCCGAGCGCCTCCAGCATGATGGAGGCGGGCATCACCGGATTGTCCTTGAAGTGGCCCTGCAGGAAAAATTCCTGGCCGCTGATCTTGTACTTGGCGCTGGCGCCCTGCGAGCTGACCGAGGCCTCGTTGAGAAAAAGGAACGGAGGCTGGATCGGCATGATCGACGCAATCTGCTCGATGGGCAGGAATTTCGTCGGCTGCGGCAGCGGGAGGCCGCGCACCTTGCATTCGATGAACTGCTTGACGTCACCCAGCGTGCGCAGATGGCGCAATTCCTCGTTGTTGATCGACATCTGCAGCACGTCTTCGACAAGGATGACGATCTCCATCATCGTCAGCGAATCGATGCCCAAGTCCTCGATCAGGCGCAGATCGTCGTCCGGGTCCTTGAGCTTGGCACGCAGATCGGGCTCCACGTATCGCTCGATGATGCCCAGCACGATGGCGGGCAGATGTTCGGTGTTGCCGGTCTTGCGGAATTGACCCGCGGCCTCGTAGGTGGATGCGGAGCACCGCTTCAGGGCTTCACGCAGATACGCATCGTCCTCGGGAGTACAAGGTTTCGGGGACCCTGGAAAGGGCTTGCTGGCCTTCGAACTGGTATCGACTGCTTGTGCCATGTTGCGCTGATGTAATTTGGGGCCGTTCCGGTTGTAAACCCTAATTTTCGTCAATGGTAGACGGTTGGAAGGCTGTTTACAGCAAATTTTTGTGAATTTAGGCGCCGGCGCGAGATTATACGCCGGTTCCGGGAGATTCCCCGGCAAATCGCGGGCCATGGACCTGACCTTCCCACCATGACCGTCTTTGCGCTCCCCGCGTGCTTCCCCGCAGTTGCACAAGTATCCGTTTGCATGGAGGCCCCGCCGCCCCATAACGAGGGCTGATCTTGTCTGCCGACCCGACCATCGCGCCGCCTTCCGCGGACTGCATCAAGCCGCCTGCGAGCCGCCAGCCGCCCGTGTTTCTGATCACACACGAGTTTCACCCGCGGCATGGCGGCATCGCGACCTTCACCGAGGAAATCGCGCGCGCTGCGGTCGGCATGGGCTATGACCTCGAAGTCTGGGCCCAGGCCGCCCCGCTGGAGGGTGACCAGAAACCCTGGCCCTTCCGCTTGCGCCGGCTGCCCCTAAAGGGCACGCATGATCTGGCCTGCCTGCTCCGCCTCATGTATGAGCTCATCATCCATCGCCGGCGGCTGCGGCATGCCACCGTCTATCTGCCCGAACCCGGCCCCATGCGGGCGATGATGGGACTGCAATTCATCCCTGGTTTCCGGCCCCGGCGGCTGGTGCTGACCTTTCACGGATCCGAGATCCTGCGCTTCCATCGCAATCCGCTGTCCCGCTGGCTGGCGCGTCGGCTCATCCGCCATGCCAGCCGCATCAGCGTGCTGACCGGCTATACGCACCGGCTGCTTTGCACCCGCTTCCCGGAAGCCGCGTCCAAAACCTTCCTCACGCCGGGCGCGCTGCGCTCCAGTTTTTCGGCCGCGCCGTTTGCCCCCGGGCGGGAACCCCGCGACGAGGTTGTCATCCTCACGGTGGGGCGCCTCCATCCCCGCAAAGGCCAGCTTTTCATCATCGAAGCCCTGCAGGCGCTGCCCGCCGCCCAGCGCGCCCGCGTCGAGTACTGGCTGGTGGGCGGCACCAGCAAGGAGAACTACGAACCGCGCCTGCGCGAAGCCGCCGGACGCTCCGACCTCGTGGTGCGCTTCCTCGGCAACGTGCCTGATGACGAGCTCGCCCGTATTTATGACCGCGCCGACATCTTCGCCATGACGAGCATCCATCACCGGCATAGCGTCGAGGGCTTCGGGCTCGTCTACCTCGAGGCGGCCGCGCATGGCCTGCCCGTCGTGGCTCATGCAGTCGGCGGTGTGCCCGAGGCCGTGGTGGATGGCGTGACGGGCCTGCTCGTGCCACCCGCCGACCGGCCCGCGCTGACCGCGGCTTTCGCGCGGTTGATCGCCGACCCGGAGCTGCGCCACAAGTTCGGGGCCGCGGGCCGCGAATGGGCGCGCAAGAACAGCTGGGTGCGCTCTGCCGACCTGCTCTTCAACAGCCAGGATCGGGAGATCACCGACTGAACCATCCCGCCCACCATCACTCCTGCCGCCATGATTCAATCCCGCGTCCACGTCACCGTCCGCTACGCCGAGACCGACATGATGGGCATTGTTTATCACGGCAGCTACCTGCCGTGGTTCGAGATCGGCCGCACCACCCTGCTGAAGGACCACGGTCTTTCCTATCGCGAACTGGAAGCCGCGGGCTACCGGCTGCCGGTGCTCGAAGTGGGCGTGAAATATCTCAAGCCGGCGTTCTACGACGACACGCTGACCATCGTCACCACGCTGGGGGAGAAACCCGTGTTCCGGATCCAGCTGGCCTACGAAGTCCTGCGCGGGGACGAACTGCTGGCTACCGGCCACACGGCGCACGCCTTCATCGATCGCGAAGGCCGGCCGGTGCGGCCGCCGCCGCACTTCACCCAGCGGATGGGCGAGCTGTTCAAGTAGCCCCGTCTCCGTCCGCGTCCGCCGCGTGCTCCGCCCGCACCGCCGGGTGGGTTTCGCTCGCGCGCGCCACCGCCAGCAGCTGCGGTGCGTCGGCGCCCGCGATGCGCTGCACCGCCCAGACCGCATGTCCGCGCACCGTCGGCGCCGCCTGCGCGGCCAGCCGCACGAGCGGCGCGACCAGGTCGTGCCCGGCCCCCGCCTTTGCCGCCACGTTGCCCGCCGCCACACAGACGTTGCGCAGCAGGCCGGTCAGCTTGAGGCGCTTGACCGGGGTGCGCTGAAACACCTCGGCGAAGCGGACGGGGGTGAGTTCCAGGAGCTCGCGCAGGCTCAGCCTCGCCATCTCGGACCGCACGGCCAGCAGCATGCGCCGACCGGCCCGCGCGAAACGATTCCACGGGCATACTTCGAGGCACACATCGCAACCGTAGATGTGGTCGCCGATCCCGGGCCGCAATTCGCGCGGAATCATCCCCCGGTTCTCGATGGTCTGATAGGAGATGCACCGGCGCGCATCGACCAACCCCGGGTGCGGAATCGCCTGCGTGGGGCAGGCATCGAGGCACCGCGTGCACTTGCCGCACAGCAGGCCGACCCGGTCCCCGGCCACGGGCTTCGGGTTCTTGGCCCGCAGCGGTTCGTCGGCCTCGAATTCCACGCGCGTGAGAATCGTCGCGAGCAACAGCCAGTTTCCAAACTTGCGCGAGATCAGCATGCCGTTCTTCCCGAGAAATCCGAGGCCCGCCCTTTCCGCCCAGCCCCGTTCCAGCACCGGACCCGTGTCAACATAGTAGCGATAGCCGCTTCCGTCCACGCCGTGGAGCTCCTCCAGTGCCCGCCCCGCGGCCACGAGCGCCGGCTTGATGGTGTCGTGATAATCCTCGTAAAGGGCGTAGCGCGCCCAGCGGAGACCTTCGCCCTTCGACCCCCGGCCTTCGCCTTCCTTTCCCGGCCAGTAATTGATTCCCAGCATGATGACGGAGCGGGCTCCCGGCAGCACGAGTTCGGGATTCAACCGCTTTGCCGCCGTCCGCTCCATCCATGCCATGTCGGCGTGAAACCCCCACGCGAGCCAGCGGCCCAGGTCCTCCGCCGGCACGGCCTCCACCCGGGCGAAGCGCACCTCGTCAAAACCCAGCGCCACGAGCCGCCGCCGCAATTCCTCCTGCCGCGTGTTCATGATGCCGGTCGCCTCACCGCCCCGTGGTGCGCCTCAGCGGCCGGCACGGCCGGTTTCCTCCGTCCGGCCGGTTTTCGGCGCGGCCGGCACGATCGAATCCTTGTTTGCCCCGGCCGGTGCGACGCCGTGCGTCCGCTCCCAGTCGCGCGCCTCGCGCCGGTAGGCGCGCAGCACATGCAGCACGATGTCGTGCAGCGGACGGAAATCCGTGAGGATTAGCGTGCCGGCGCGCTTGTAGGTCTCCTCGCGCTCGGCGTAAAGCTGGCGGATGCGCGCCTCCGGGTTTTCGACGTTGAGCAGCGGCCGGGTCCGCGCCTGGGCCGTGCGCTGGAGAATCGTGTCAAGGGTCGCGTGCAGGCAGATGACCACGCCCTTCGCGAGCAGCAACTCGAGCATGCCCGGCTGCACGACCAGCCCGCCGCCGCAGGCCACCACCACGCCGCGGTCGGGATGGCCCCGCTCGATGAACCTCCGCTCCAGCGCGCGGAAGGCCGCCTCGCCCTCCCCGGCGAAGATCTGCGCCACCGTCCGGCCTTTCTCGCGCTCAATCTCGTGGTCGCTGTCCATCGCCTGGGAGCCGAGCCGCATCGCGACCGCGCGGCCGACGGTCGTCTTGCCCGTGCCCATGAAGCCCACAAGGTAGAGATTGACGGCCGGCTCCGGCATGCCGCCAGCGAAGCGGCTGCGCCGGCTCAGTGCAAGACCTCGGTGGCCCCCGCGCTGCTGACCCGAAAAAAGCTTAGCCTCGACGCGGGATTCTGCTTCCATGACCGCATGTCGTCCTCCACTGCCTCCCCGGCGGCCGATCGCAACCGCCCGCCCGCCGCCAACCAGGTCTTCGCCAGCGACAACACCGCCGGCATCTGCCCCGAGGCCTGGGCCGCCCTGGCCGAGGCCAACCGCGGCCGCCTCCCGTCCTACGGCAACGACGAATGGACCGTGCGCGCCTGCGACCTGCTCCGCAGCGTGTTCGAGACCGACTGCGACGTCTTCTTCGTCTTCAACGGCACCGCCGCCAACTCCCTCGCCCTCGCCTCGCTCTGCCAGAGCTATCACAGCGTCATCTGCCACGACTACGCGCACGTCGAGACCGACGAATGCGGCGCGCCGGAGTTTTTCTCCAACGGCACCAAGATCCTCGTCGCCACCGGCCCCCATGGCAAACTCGACCCCGCCGAGGTCGAGCGCGTGATCCTCAAGCGCACCGACATCCACTACCCGAAGCCGCGCGTGCTCTCGCTCACCCAATCCACCGAGTGGGGCACCGTCTACACGGTCGACGAGCTCAAGGCGCTCACCGGCCTCGCCCGGCGGCACGGCCTCGCCGTGCACATGGACGGCGCGCGTTTCGCCAACGCCGCGGCCGCTCTCGCCGCGCGCGGCGGATGCAAGCCCGCCGACTTCACCTGGCGCGCGGGCGTCGACGTGCTCTGCTTCGGCGGCACCAAGAACGGCATGAACACCACCGAGGCCGTGGTTTTCTTCAACCGGCAGCTCGCGCGCGAGTTCGATTATCGTTGCAAGCAGGCCGGCCAGCTCGCCTCGAAGATGCGCTTCCTCAGCGCGCAATGGGTCGGCATGCTGCAGGACGGCGCCTGGCTGCGCCATGCCGCCCACGCCAACCAGATGGCGCAGAAGCTCGCCGCCGCGTTGCGCACCATCCCGCAGGTGAACATCCTCGTCGAACCCGAGGTCAACGCGCTGTTCGCCGGCATGCCGCCCGCCGCGGCCGAGGCCCTGCACGCGCGCGGCTGGCATTTCTACAACTTCATCGGCGCCCACGGCTACCGCCTCATGTGTTCATGGGACACCCGGGACGCCGACCTCGATGCCTTCGTCGCGGACCTCAAGGCCGCCTGCGCCAAGGTCTGAGCCGGCGCAACCCGGGGCGGGTACGCGGGCTTCGGCCCTCGCCGTTCAGGTTTGTGTACGGCGGCGTTTCTGGTAACCTGACCTCAGTGAGGTGTTATGAGACGCACATGGCCAACGATACTTTTGAGCTGGCTGCTGGGAACGGCTGCCGGGGTCGCGGCTGAACGCGTCAACCTCATCAAGGTCGAGGGCCCCATTGGCCCGGCCACCGCCGGCTTCATCGCGCGCGCCATCGACCAGGCGGCCGAAAACCAATCCCAGTGTCTCGTCATCCAGCTCGACACGCCCGGCGGCCTGCTCGACTCCACCAAGACCATCGTGCAGAAATTCCTCGGCTCGCCCGTGCCCACCGTCGTGTACGTCGCGCCCGCGGGCGCGACCGCGACCAGCGCGGGCTGCTTCATCACCCTGGCGGCCGATTTCGCGGCCATGGAGCCCGCCACCAGCATCGGTGCCGCCCACCCGGTGGCGATCGGCGGCAACCCGGTGGGCGGCGAGGAAAAACTCGACGACACGATGAAGCAGAAGCTGGAAAACTACGCCGTCAGCTACATCGAGATCATTGCCGCCCGACGCAACCGCAACGTCGAATGGGCCAAGTCCTCCGTCAAGGAAAGCGCCTCGATCTCCGCCGAGAAGGCCCTCCAGTTGAAGGTCATCGACCTCATCGCCAAGGATGTGCCCGACCTGCTGGCCCAGCTCGATGGCCGCGAGGTCGGCGGTCACAAACTGCGGACCAAGGGTGCGGAAATCGTCGAGATCGGCATGTCGATCCGCGAAAAGGTCTTTCAGCGCCTCTGGCGACCCGAGGTCATGTTCATCCTGATGCTCATCGCCATGTATGGCATCATCGGCGAGCTGAGCAACCCCGGCGCCATCCTGCCCGGCGTGGCGGGCGCCATCGCGTTGATCCTGGCGCTCTACATGGCCGCCATCCTGCCCGTCAGCCTCGCCGGCGTGACGCTCCTGGTGCTGGCCATCGGGCTGTTCATCACGGACATCTACGCGCCGACGCATGGGGTGTTGACGGTGGGCGGCATCGTGTCATTTTTTCTCGGCGCATTGATGCTTTTCGACCGCGCCGATCCAGCGTTCCGCCTGTCGCTCTCGATCATCATTTCCGCCACGGTGGTGACGGCGCTGTTTTTCATCGCGATCGTGGGCGCGGGCCTGCGGGCGCAGTTCCTGCCGGTGCGCGCGGGCCGCGAGACGATGCTGGGCAAAGTGACGCCCGCCCTGGCGCGCATTGACGCGAGCGGCGGCAAGGTGTTCATCGAGGGTGAATACTGGAACGCCGTGAGTGAGACCGTCGTGGAAAAGGGCCAGCCAGTCGAAGTCATCGGGTTCGACGGGCTGACATTGAAGGTGAAACCAAATACCCAATGAGGGGAGTGAATCATGCAAGAACCCATCGTAAGAGTCTTCAATCTCACAACGTGGCTGGTGCCGTTAGTCATCCTGGCCGCCATCCTGTTACCACAAGCCATCCGCATCCTCCGCGAATACGAGCGGGGCGTCATTTTCCGCCTCGGCAAACTGCACAAGCGGGG
>PLMW01000031.1 GCA_003142615.1 Opitutia bacterium
CCCGCCAGACCGGCGGCAACCGTGAGCCAGAATGCTATCGGCGGATGAGCGAGCCAGCAGGCGGCCAAGCCCACGGCCGCCTGTGCGAATGCGGTGAATGGATTCTCCCGCCGGGCACGCACCAATCCGCCGAGCACGAGCGGAATCCATGGGGCGGTCGTTACCGTCATGTAGAGGTCCATCGCATAAGCCATGGAAAGCAAGCCCGGCGAGAGACCGTAGGCCGCTGCGAGCAACGCGGCCGTGTGATCGTCCAAGTCGGGCACCGAGCGCCGCAGGCAGAAATAAAAACTGAGAACTCCGCCGACCAGGCTCAGGCCAACGACAAGGTTCTGCAGGGTCCAGAAACCGAGGGTATGCAACGTCAGCAGGTCGAGCAGACCGGCCGCATAGGTGAAATAGGGCGCCGTGCGCAGCGGGTGGATGCGGCCGTTCCAAGCGTAATCGCTTTGGCCGACAAACACCGGAAACTCGCCGGCCCGTACTTGGGTGACGAAATCGGCCACGGCGAGGCTGTAGTTGTAGGCTTCGCTCGTGCCGAGGCCGCGGTTGGTGAAAAAAGGCGCGGCGATGAACAATCCCACCGCGAGCACGATGCCCAGGCTACGGCCCCGGGTGGTGGCCCAGGCTTGCAGGGAGGCGAGCGGTGAGGGCATGCGTAGTAAGATCGGCTTCGATAGGGCAATTTTACGCACAACGGTCTTGTGATTTGAAGCGCTCAGTTCGATTGACCAAGGACCAGAGTCGCACGGGGACCTCTTCGTACATCCGGCCGATATGCGCACCGAGGACTCCGATGCTGATGAGCCGTTCACCGTCCATGACGGGCACGAAGAGGGCGATTGAGTTGCCGAGTAGAGAGGAGAGGTTGGCGCGAAGGCAAAGAAAAGTATGACACACGAAGCTCTGTAAAATGCAAAGGTTGTGCGACGGGAGGAGTGCTGGCCCTTTGGTGATAGAGGTGGGAGAGCAGGAAGTCAAAAATCGAAAGAATTCTCCTCGGCACTGGAAAGCCCGATCTCCTTCAACCTAAGACTGAAGGGGATGAAGCCCGAAACTCGCAGACTTTTGGGATGAAGAGCATGATCACGGGAGACGTCGAATGTGACCGCTGAATATGGGCGTGCAACTACTCGCGCCGATTCGATTACGACCAATGACGATTTCCGCGGGAGCAATGGGATACCAAGGCAACTGGGCAGCCAGATAGGTTTTGCCATCGACGATGATGGTCACGGTTCGGGCGGCCATGCTTCGCGCGGCGGGCAACAGGCTTGGCGAGTGTACGGTAATGCGGACAGACTGCCCGGGAATGACACGAAACGGCTCAGTGCGCGGGCCGCCCACGCTCCAGTGGTCGTAGCCGAGGCGTACTTGTCCTGGGGCGACTGGTTCGACAAAAATGACATCAGCCGCTCCGGTGCGCCCCAGAACCAGCAAGGGTTCGCAGGTCGCGCCGGGGCGATAAAGAGGGAAATCGATTTCGAGATGTATGGTGCCATCCTTCGGAAAACGAGGGACGAAAACGGCCAGGCAGGCAGCCATGGCTGCAAGGCCAACTACAAAGGTTGCGAAGATTTGCCGGGGGTGGGTTGTCACGCGATGCCAGAGCATCCGGAATGCAATGCCTTTGCTGGATTCATCATCGGGAGTGATTTCTCCCTCGCGCGCCCGAAAGAGCAGCCATCCGGTTGCCACCAGCCAGCCAACCACGCCGATCGCTGAGAGCCAGTAGGTCACAAGCAGGAGCGGGCTACCGAGGTAACTGAGCCTGACGATGGATTCGCCCGGAAGGATGGGCACCATTACCAGCCCGTCAGGCGACCGGACAATCTTCGCGGGTCTCCCGTTCACAGTTGCGGCATAACCGGGAATAAACACACGCGGGGTTTCAAGGAAACCAGCCGCTTGTGCACGAACGCGCACCGTAAGGGGAATCAAAGACTGCACGGCGAGAGGCAAAACCTCGGGGGTAAACATGATCACGCGGACGGACACGCCGGCTGCTTCAGTGTGCACCGCAAGTTCGCGACCCTGCAGATCATTGGCCATGAGGACGAGCGTATGTGTCGCCCCGGGGGCCGCGCCAAACGCCTTGGGCCCGCCGGAAAGCGGCAGGTGATAGACCCGCACGAGTTTCTCCCCCTCAATGACAATTTCGCCGGCTGCCGCACTATCCGCAAAACGAAAGTCGAGCAGATACGAACGGCCGCGCTGCAGAGGCACGGCGATCCGGGGGTGAACGGGTTGCCAGTCCAGCGCGATGGAGGGTTGGGACATGTTGGTCAGGAATTCCGCATTCGTCTGCACCACACGGAACTGCTCATCCAGCAAGCGCACCTCGGATGCCGGCTCCATGTAACCATGCGAGAAGGAGTCAGGGAAAAAGCCAAAGAGCAGGTAGGAAGACCGCCCAAGCGCCGCGCTCGCTGGCTGGATCGAGGGGTCAAGGTCAGCCGAAGCGGCAGGAAGTTTGCCGTCCGGCCCCCGGAACATGCCAATCTCTCTCAGGCTCCAGGTCAGTCCCGCGCACAAGAGTGCGCAGATCGTCACGGACCAGCGCCATTTTTTCAGCGGCCAATACGCCAGAGATTTTGCACTCCAAACCAAAATGAGTGCAGTCAGAGTTGGCATCAGGCGCTGGTGAGGAAAAGGATTTATCACCGCAGCCACAGTGTCGGGTACTGCCTGCCAGGCAAAATCGACAAGCCGGCTGCTCACGAAAAAAAACGTCACGTAACCAATAAAGACTGCTCCGCAATAACGCAGGGTCCTCTGCGGGCGCCATAGTCCCATCAGCGCAAAACCAGCAAGCCCCAGCATAGCAAAACCGGGTTGCAAGGCGGTGACACCATCCGCCCCAGGAACAAGTGGTTTGAGCAGGTCCCACCGGGACGAGAGCAAGGAAGAATGGGTCTGCTCTGATAATCCTGCGATCGGGGAGTTTAAGGTATCAAGCTCCAGAGAACGGACCGAGACAAAGACGTAGGCGGCAATGCTGCCCCCGACCAGAATCGCCAGGACGGAGTCGCGCCATGTCTTGAGCTGTCCGCCGTGGCACCAAAGGCGCCAGGCAAAGGCCACGGCGACCATGGGGGTGGCCAGCACGGCCGAGGGCGGATGGGCCAGCCAAATCATGCCCAGTGCGCCTGACGCCATGAGCGTCGGACCGAGGGCGTCGCGCCAGCGCAGCATTTCCACGCAACCCAGCGCCATCAGCGGCAGCCAGGGTGCCGTCATGAATGTGGCAAACATGTCGCGTCCCACCAGCGGGCCAAAGATGGCGGGACTCGTGATGAACAGCGCCGCAAGCAGCGCGGCCACACTGACTGATGCAGGCACACACCGGCGGGTGGCAAAATAGGCGGTGAGAGCGGCGGCCAGGGCTGTCAGTACAGCGGTGAGGTTTTGCACTCCGCTGATGGGAAGGCGGTGGGCGGTCAAAAAGTCCAGCAACGCGCCGAAGTGCACAAACCAAGGTGCTGTACGCAGTGTGTGAATGTTGCCATTGAAGCCAAACCGGCTCTGTCCGACCAGCACGGGGAATTCCCCGTGGCGCAATTGCGCGATCATGTCTGCCAGTTGCAGGGCGTAATGCTGAGAATCGCCGGCGCCTACGACTTCCAAGCGCAGGTATGGTTGCATCATGTGCCAGGTGACGAGCAGGACAAAACCTCCACCCAGCATATCCTGCCACCAACGTTTTCGGTGTGGCCGGGCTGTCGATCGAAGCAGCCGGCAGATCAAAACCAACCCCGCCGCCGCCGCGCCGACTCCGGTCACATAAAAGAGCTGTTGCGGTGTCATCGCGCTGGGCGTGCGAATCGTAGGCAATCAGGTCGCGAATCAAGCGGTCACTTGCCGACGAAGCCCTCGGCGCGGTCGACGATGAAGCGGGGCCGCCCGCGCACCTCCTCATAGATGCGGCCGATGTACTCGCCAAGGATGCCGACGCTGATGAGCTGCACGCCGCCCATGAAGAGGACGAGGATCACGATCGTCGGATTGCCGACGGGGAAGGGGAAGCCGGCCAGTTTCATCACCAGATAGATGAGCGCGATGAAGATCGAGCTGAACGCGAGCGCAAAGCCGAGCTGGGTGCTCAGCGTCAGGGCGAAGGTGGAGAAGCAGAAGATGCCGTTGAAACCGATGCGCAGCGATCCGAAGAAGCGGTTGTAGTTGGTCTGACCGGCGAAGCGCGGCGGACGGTCGAAGGGGAGGAGCACCTGCTTGAAGCCGACGACCGCCACCATGCCACGCAGGAAGCCGTGCGTCTCCCGGAGGCGCACGACCTCGTTGACGACGCGTCGCGCCATCAGGCGGAAGTCGCCCGTATTGGGCGGGATTTTCACGTCGGCGATCCGGTTGATGATCTTGTAGCCGGTCTCCGCGATCAGTCGCTTGATCCATGGCTCGCCCGTGCGCTGCCGCCGCTGCGGCAGGACCACATCGTAGCCTGCCCGCCACCTGGCGATCATTTCCACGACGAGTTCGGGCGGATCCTGCAGGTCCACGTCCATCACGATGACGGCGTCGCCCGAGGAGTATTGCATGCCGGCCAGGGTGGCCATGGGCTGGCCGAAACGGCGGGAAAACTTGAGCAGCTTGATGCGCTGATCCTGGCCACGCTGTTCGAGAATGACCTCCTCGGTGCGGTCGGGCGACGGGTCCAGGGCGAAGATGATTTCGTAGTCCTCGGTGATGCCCGCCAGAATCGGGCGCAGGCGGCGGAGAAACTCGGGGACGTTTTTCTCCTCGCGATAGACCGGGACAACGAGGCTCAGGAGCATGGAAGGAAGCTTAGGTCACCAGAAAATACAGAAAACACGCAAAAAGAAAGAACGGAAGTTACCGCAGCTTTCGGGTAGGGTCTGATCGAGCGGCGGCCCGAATTACTCGAAATCGATGTTGGCGATGCGGAAGGAGCGCTCGCGGGTGTCGGGCGCGGCCAGGGGATAGCTGCGCGGAGCCAGGAGCGAGAGGGTGGCGGCGCGGGTGGCCGAGAGCGGCACGGCGAGGCGCTCGACTTTTTCCAACTCGAGGGTGCGGGTCTCGGCTCCGCCGCCGTTGAGGCGGATCGACAGCGGCAGGTCGGCGTGGGCCGGGAAGCGCACGATGTCCACGTAGGCCATCTTGAAGCGATCGGTGGCGGGGAAGCTGAAATCGATCTGGCGGTCGACCCAGCCGTCGTTGTCGGCGTGATCGATGCTGAAAAGGTAGCCCGACTGGTGCCAGCCGCGCACAAAGAGGTCGGTGCGGCTTTGGTTTTCGAACGAGATGTTCTTGATCAGAAACGCCCGGTTGCGCGCATCGTTGGGCAGTGGGAACGCCTGGCCGGCCTCGAGGCGGACCTCATTGCGTCCACCGACGGGGAGCGGTACGTAGAGGCTCAGGTAGGTGGCGCGCTCGGCGGTCTGGATCTGGACCAGGGCGCCATTGAGATAGACCTTGATCTCGTTGGCGGAAACGGGAGCCCAGCCGGGCATTTCCAGATCCACCTTGAGCACTTTGAACTCGGGGAAAGGCGGGGTATTGAAGACCGCCGTCTGCCCGATCCAGCCATCCTCGTCGACGCCGGTGAGGGCGAATTTGTCACCCTGCTGATTGGTGAGATTGCGGAACGCGGCGAGATCGGGGATGTCGCCGATGGAAATCTCGCGGACAAAGGCGGACACCGCCCGGTAGTCGTCCTTGCCGTAGGTCTGCGCGTCCGAGAAGTGCAGCGAAATGGAGGTGATATTGGCCGGTTCCTTGATGAGGCGGGCGAGCGTGAATTCACCGGCCTGCAGGTGGACAATCTCGGTCGGCTTCTCGTTGATCGACACCGTCAGATCGACCCCCTCGGTGTGGAACTTGGCGGTCTCAGGGATGAAGCCCTTGAAATAAAGCACCTGGCCGGGATGGGAGGAGCCGAATTTGAAGTAGGCGTCCTCGGCCACCCAGCCGTCTTCGAACATGCCCGAATACTCGAGGCCCTGATACTTGTAGAGATCCCAGGGAAACTCGCTGATCTTCGTCGGCCGCGGCAGGGCGCGATACTGCTCATCGGTCATGACCGAGATGTCGCGCACGAAACCGATGAGGCGGCGGTCATCCAGGTTGTACCGCACGCCATAGAGGCGCATGAGACCGGTCTTCCGCTTGAGGATCGGCGCGGGCCGGTCACCGAAGTCGACGGTGATGTAGGCCTGCTTTTCGTAGTGCTCAGGCTTGATGACAGGCGAAAACACGCGCGCCGAGCCATGCCCGACGAAAGGCAGCCGATAGTCATCCTCGCCGATCACGACGGCATGGGTGGGCAGCTTGGAGCGGCCTTCGCCGAGCGATGTGCGCGTTAAGTCGACCACGACACGCAGGTCGGGCGAGGGATTGATGATGTGGAAGAGATTGTAGCGGCCGCTGCCGTGGAAATAGACCCGGCGGGCGCTGACCGGCTCGGGCTCGCGCTGGAAGAACGCCGCCTTGAAACGCGCCGAGGAGTAATAGTGGGGGCCAAGTTCGGAATGGAGGAAGACCAGACGGTCCTTCAGCTGACTTTCGAGCTTGTATTGATACACGTGCTGGATGGTCCAGCCGTCGCCTGGATTGGCCTTGTTGAAATGGTCGAACTCGGTGCGGATGGCGACGAAGAGGCGGTCCCGATAATCAATCTGCCGCGAACTGGTTTCCGTCCAGTTGTTGTCCAGCTTGTTGATGGTCATCACGCGGTAGTCGGGCACGTCGCCTATCATGATCTCGGACGGAAGCAGGAAGCGCAGCAGGGCCAGCTTCTCAACGATACGCGCCTGCGGTCCGAGGTCGGGATCGGGCGTACGCAGGAACTTCAACACCGCGATGTTGGCGATGTTATCCATGTAGGAGCGGCTCAGGAAGCGCGTGTCGATTCCCTGGGTGTATTGGGAGAGCATCTTGGCGCTGACCACATTGCTGATGTCGCTCTCGATGGCGTCGTACTTGAGGTTTTTCGGCGGGTCGAAGCGCACGCCCAGACGGGATGCGCCCACGACTTCGGTCAGGCCGCCGCCATAGGTGCCGAGCGAGGCGTAGCTGTAGTAGATGTCGCTCGGCATGGTGCAGAGAAAGAAAAGGACGAGCACCACGCGCGCCCGGCGGCGGAATTGGGGCGAGGGGCTGAAGAGAAACCTGGCGAAGCCCTGCGCCAGAAAGAGCGTGATCACCGGCTGGGCGAACATCGCCAGCTTGAACAACCCGAAGTCCTGGCCTTTGAAGAACAGGTAGAAGCCAAGCGGGATCATGATGGCGGCGAGGTAACCCATGGGTGCGTCCTGCACCACATTGCGCCCGGCCGCCCAGATCGTGTAGCCAAGGAAGACGAAGCCCACCGCGATCTGGATCGAGATCAGGGGATCGAAGCCGACCACGCCGAAGGGATGCAGGCCGAACAGCATGGGAATGAACGACGGCACGAGCGTCCACGGAAACAGCACGAGGCCGCCGCTCTGGTCGTTGATCTCCGCCATCGCCCCCAGGCCGGCGGAGCCGACTGACTGCATCACCAGCGTGTTGATGAACTCGTAAGTGCTCGTGCCGAGCAGCAGGAACGTAAGCACCGCGACGCCCGCCACAAAGAGTACATACCGGCCAAACATCGGCAGATTGGTGTAACGCAGCCGGATCGCGAACAGCACGATGCCGAGCGCGATAAAGGGCGACACCTCCGGGTAGACAAGGCCGAGGCAGCAGGTGAGCAGGCTGGCCAGCAGCAGCTTGCGCACGCTGAGAAACCGGGCGGAGAACAACAGCGTGATCGCCGCCAA
Source organism: Opitutia bacterium (assembly GCA_003142615.1). Lineage (GTDB taxonomy): Bacteria > Verrucomicrobiota > Verrucomicrobiia > Opitutales > Opitutaceae > Fen-1467. The sequence continues at coordinate 7,779 of PLMW01000031.1, forward strand.
CAGGACGGCAATGCCACCCACCTGCGCGATCAATTGGTAGAGCGTACCGAGCCCGAAGAGCGGGCTCGTGGCGAAAAGAAAGAAACCCACCAGCGCAATCTTGCGATAGCGGCCGCGATAGACTGCGGCTGCGCCCATGGTGAAGATCTGCATCATGCTCATCATGAGGATGACTGGCATGAAAACCTCATGGGGGTTGCGGCCGGTGAGCGACGCCGCCCAGGCCACCGTCAGCTCCGAGCCGGCCCGGATCTGCTGCAGGCCGTGCATGAACCAGTAGTGCTGCGTGTAGTCCATGCCCTCGAGGTCGGTCTGCCGCGGCAGCTGGTAGTAGCCGTGATTAAGAAAACGGTCGGCGGCCAGGGTGTAGTTGGCCATGTCGTCGTTGCCGTAGGAAATCCAGTTGAAGCCGTAGAGGAAAAGCGGCCAGCCGGTGTAGAGCAGATAGCCCAGCGTGATGGCGAAGAACGGCGCGAGGTGGCGCCATGGCAGGACGGGCCGGCGCCACCAGAAAACCACGCCCGTGAACACCGCCAGGCCCAGCGTGAGCCATGGACCGACGACCTTGAACGGCAGTCCCCATACGCTCAGGCGCGTGCCGATGGCGAGCAGCAGCGCGAGACCGGTCATCGGGGCGATGAACCAGCTCCACAACACGCCCAGCCGCGGACGCAGGAGGCTGATGACAGCCTGGCCGACGAAAGTAAGGAAAAGAAAAAGTGCGACGACGAGCAGCAGAGCGATCATGCCGGTGAAAAAAGGGAGTGATTAGAAGCGAATTCCCAGCGCGTGCAACCGCGCAGTGAGGGCTCCTTGGAAGCGTATGCGCCGCGCCCAGGCGGTGATCTTTTCCTGATCGCCCGGCCGTTCCTGGCCATGGAACAGGGCGCGCACCCGGCGCATCTCATCCGCGCCGGTCGTGTGGATGGCCGCGCTGGTCTTCTGGGCCGGATGGATCCGGAAGCTGCCCAGGAAGTAGGGCAGCCGCACCACGCGCAGCCCCGCCTGCGTGAAGCGGGCGAGCAGATCCCAGTCGAGGGCGAACTGGAAGCTCGGATCGACGCCCCCGACGAGATCCCAGGCGCGTTTGCGAAAGAAAAGCGTCTCCTGCGGCACGTAGTCGATCCACTCCAGCGCGCGCGGGTTGTGGCGCGGCATGACCCACCGGCCGATCTCCCGGTCGAGTTCGTTGATGATCAGGCGGTGGCCGTAGACCGCGTCGACCCGCGGATGCGTGGCGAAATACTCGCCGACATGGCGCAGGACGCGCGGATTGATGAAATCATCGGAATTAAGCCACGCCATCACGTCGTCAGAGTCCAGCCGGTCGGCGATGCGGGCGAAGCCGCGGCGGACGGCGTCGGACTGGCCGCCGTCCTTTTCCGAGGTCCAGGCGGTGAGCCGGTCGGCATAGCGCGCGATGATCTGCGGCGTCGGCTCGGGTGAGCCGCCGTCCTGCACCACATAGAGGAGCTTCGGGTATTTCTGGTTGAGCACGCTGAGCAGCGTGCTCTCGATGAACGCCGGCTGGTTGTAGGACGGCGTGACGATGGCGATCTGCGGCAGGCGCTCGACCGGCAGCCGGGGCTTGGGAAACTTGTCCCAGCGGAGCGGGCGCGGCTCGTAGTGCTGCAACACGCCGATCTGCATCGGGTATTCCTCCACGACTTTTTTGAAAACCCAGTCGGTGAACGGACGCCACCATTTCAAGCGGACATGGCTGCAGAGGGCGAGCCACAGCTTGTGCAGGCGGGCCCCGGGCGTCGTGGCCGCGGCCGCCAGCTGCTGGATGACGGCCTCCCGCTCGACGCAGGCGCGGTGGAGCTGCTGGATGACGGCCTCTTTTTCGGCGAGCAGCCGGACGTAATGCTTGGTGTATTCCAGCGTGCTGATACCGGCGGCGTAATTGGCCAGCGAATGGCGGGTTTCGGCGAGCGCGACCTCGAGGTTGTGGAGGTGCACCGCTTGGTCGTGCAGCTTTTGGGCGTAATCCAGGGTGCCGGGCGGAAGTGCTGCGAAGAGGGTTTCCAGACGGGTCTTCTCGGCTTGCAGCTCGGCCGCTCGCGCCTCCTCCCGGGCGAGGCTGGTGCTGAGCCCGGCCAGCTGTGCCTCCGCCTGCGCGAGCCGGGCATTCAGTTCGGCGACGATCTTCTGGAAATTCTTGATGTGCCCGTCCTGCGTGATGATGAGCGCCTCGCGCTCGTTGCAGACCTGCTTGAGGGCGGCGATTTCCTCGTCCTTGGTGTCGGTCTCCTGCTTGAGGTCCGCAATTTCGGCATCCTTGGTGTCGGCCGCTTGTTTCAGCCCGGCGATTTCGACGTCCTTCCCATCCGTCTCGCGTTTGAGCGAGGCGATCTCGCCGTCCTTGACGTCGGCCGCCTGCTTGAGACCGGCGATCTCCCGGTCCTTGTCGGCGCACTCGGCCTCCAGCTCGGCCTTGATCGACTCCATTTCGGTCTTGCGCTCCTCGGCGGCCTTTTTGAGGTCGGCGATCTCGGTGTCCTTGATGTCGGTTTCGCGCTTGAATTCCTCGATCTTGTGCTGGCGGTCGAGGCGGTCGCGCTGGAGGGCGATGTAGCGCGGAGTGGCCGAGGCGATGAGCCGGAGGGTTTCCGCGGAGAGATTGGCCGCCTCAATCACCTCGTCGAAATCCTGGTGCCCGCGATCCATGACCAGGTTGACGGCGCGCTGCACGTCGGTGAGCGCGAGGGTCTTGACGCAGGGGGCGTCGCCGAAATGGCAGTCCCAGTTGCAGCCGAAGCAGGGCAGGGGCTGCACCACCGACGCGACTTGGCGGCCGACCGGCCGGAAGCGCGGCCAGTGGCCTCCGCCAAAGATGCCGATGACCGGCCGGCCGAGCGCCGCGGCGAGGTGCATGGCCCCGGTGTCATGCCCCAGATAAAAGCGGCACTGGGCAAGCAGCGCGGCCAGCAGCGGAATCTCGCCGTCGTGTCCCAGCCAGACGGGCGGCTTGGGCGCGCCGGTTTTCGCTACGCCTGTGGCGATCTCTTCCAGGAGGCCGGCTTCCGATGCGTGGCCGAGCAGGAGCACGGGGAATTTCTTTTCGCGCCGCAACCAGGCGATGAGTTCGACGAATCGCGCGGCGGGCCAGGCCTTGATGGGCACGTTGGCCAGGCCGGCGGGAAAGATGGCGAGGAATCCGCCGGCCGGAAGCTGGTGCGTGGCGAGGAAGGCGGCCGCCTGCTGGGCCGTCCCGGCCGGCACGGTGAGCACCGGAAGGGTGCGCTCGGTGCGCTTGCCCACGAGCTGGTCGGCCAGGCGGTGGTTGCTGTCCCACTCCCGCTGATGCTCGTCCACTGGCACCACTTCGGGGAAGGTCCCGGCCGCATCGATCCCCAGCTCGAGCCGCAGGGCCGTGGCGAAAATCGGATCGACGGCCCGGCCGCCGAGCGACACGCGTCGCGCCTGCGGGAAATGCGCGGCAATAGCCGCCTCCAGCCACGTCCGGTTGAGCGTGGCGGCGACCACCACGTCGGGCCGCCATCCCTCCAATTCGGTGAACAGCGCCGCCAGCTCCTGCCGGCAGTCGGAGGGTTTCTGCGCAAATGGATTGATGTGCGCGACACACCAGTTCAACCCGGCCGGGAACAGCGGGGCGAGCGTCTCATATCCCGGACGCACCAGCAGGGTGTGTCGCGCCTTCGGCCAGGCGGCGCGGAGCTGAGCCAGGGCGGACGAGAAAATGACCAGGTCGCCGATGGTATCGGGCCGGATGTAGAGGACACTCTTGGGCGTTGCGGGCACGGAAAAGGGTTTAGGGAAAGTGACTTCGCCGCAGTCGGCGAGCCTCTTTTACAGCATCCGGCATAACACGACCGCACCCCTGCGCTCAAGACCGGCGTGCATCAGTGACGTTTGACCAGCACGGCGGCGCCCACGACGTAATTGTGGTGCGGGGCGCTGCGCAGATGCCAAGCCTGGAAAGCGGGGATGTCGGCGAGGTTCCACTGCGGCTTCTCGCGATTACCGAAGGCGGGATGGAACCAGATCTCGCGCTCGAATTCAGCCATCGTGAGCGCGTGGCCGTTCCACTCGGGGAAGGTCATGCCCATCGCCGGTTCGCAGATGTCGAAGGAGATGAACAACGGCGCCTGCGGCTTGAGGATGCGCACCGCCTCGGCGATGGCGCGGGGCTTGTCACGCATGTGCTCGATGACAGAGAAACTCGTCACGGCGTCGGCGCAGGCATCGGGCAGCGGAAGGGTTTCCGACGAGACGATGTGCCAGTCGACGGCCACGTGCAGGGCCGCGCGCGCTTTTTCCCACATCGGTATCCAGTGGGGGTCGGTCTCGATGAGCGTCACCCGCGCGCCGCGGGCGGCCAGCAGCCAGGGCATGGGCGAAAATTGGCTGCCGATGTCGACGATCCGGAGGTCGGCTCCGTCCATGGTTTCCAGCCCGTGAAACCAGAGCCACGGGTATTCCCAGATTTTGCTCCAATTGGTGAACGTGTACAGGGATAGCGGTGCACCTAAGGCGTTCAATCCTTCGATCAGGCCGGCGAAGAGCGGCGAGATGGTCTCTGATGTGTTTGCCAGGCGCACGGCCGACAGGACCGGTTCGGTGGGTGGCGTCGCTGCGGCGCGCGGGTCGGCGAGCGAGAACAGAAGGCGCGTTTCGTCCGCCGTGAGTTCGGTTTTCCAACGCCCCACGCGGGAGCCGGTGATACCACCGGCGGCGCGCACGTCGACCGAGCCCCGTTCCCAGGAGGGGAAGATGGTGTTGAATTTGGCGTAGTCGAGGATCTCAGGGGGAAACGGCTCGTCGAGAAACGCGCATACTTCGGCCATCGTTTCTGCCGGTTTGGCGACCAGATCCTCGTAGGACAAACGATGGCACGCGCGGCCCGCCAAGTCTGTACGGATCCGATCGTTCCAGCGGCGGCAGCGCAGCATGCAAGTGAAGAGGGTGTTTTGTGTGACACAGCCCTGCTCGAACAGGAGGTGCTCCTCGTGCCAAGGGCTGACGCCTTTCTGGTGGGTGGGAATGCGCGCGGTGGAAAGGGCCACATCGAGCGGATGGCGCACGATGTGGAGGTAGCGGGCCTCGGGAAAGAGCTGCGTGTAGAACGGGACGTAGAGACAGTCGTCGGGGGTCTTGTGCGCCCAGCGGGCCTTGCCCTGCTGGCTGGCGAAGTCGGTGAACAGGCCGTCGACGAACTCACGCAGGCGCGCCAGCACGCGGTCGGGCGGCACGCCAAAATTGCGGGAGAAAGCGTACTCGCCGGCCGTGAGGCTCTCGAACAACGCCATGACGTTGTGGCTGGCATGATTCGCCAGCCACGGGGCTTCCGGCCCGCAGGCGATGTGGGGGTGGCAGTTGAGGATGGTCCGCAGCAGTGTCGTGCCCGATCGCGGCACCCCGAAGATCAGGATGGGAGGTTTCTTCACGACACGGACACCTCCAACGGCAGTCGCGCGATGCCATAGAACGGCCAGGTGTGGTTGTGTTCGTAGTGGATGGTCAGTGGGCCGAGGCCTTCATGTTTGTCGTGCATGCAGCCGAAATTCGGACCCTCCGCCGACGGCTCGCCGGTCTCGAGGCTGAACGTGTATTCGCCGGGCTGGATGTTACAGGTGAGCTTGAAGGTGACGAGGCGCTCCTCACCCGCCTGCATGGGCTGGAGGATAACCCCGAGCTGGCGGGTGCCGGCGGCGAAAACCAGGTTGGTCATGCGGTCGTAAATATTGAACCCGGTGGAAGGGTCGGCAATCAGCTCGTGCGCCTTGAGCAGGACGCGCAGCGTGGCCACCCGGGTCATCTCGACCCGCAGCGAGGGCGCGCCGTGTTCGTTCTCGATCGCGGCGGCGACAATCTCCACGCGGCGATCGCCATGGCGGGATTTGGCCGCGGGGAGGAGGTTATGGGCCAGCAGCGCCGGTTTCATGGCCTCGACGGCTCCGTTGACACCGAGGGGGGCCACCGTCCCGCTGGGGCGAAGGTTCGCTTCAACCCGGCGGCCGAACAGCGCGTAATAACGACTGACGATCTCATCGGGCGCGCCAAGGGAATTGAGCCGACCCTGGTCGAGCAGCAGCACCTGTTCGCACAGGTTGCGCACCGCCTCCATGTCGTGCGACACGAACAGCAGCGTAACCCCCGATTCCAGGATCTCGTGCAGTTTCTTGAAGCACTTCTGCTGGAAGAACACGTCGCCAACCGAGAGCGCCTCGTCGACGATAAGGATGTCGGGCCGCACCGCGAGGCCCACGGCGAAGGCCAGGCGCACCATCATGCCCGACGAGTAGGTCTTCACCGGCTGTTCGATGAAGTCGCCGATGTCGGCGAAGGCGGCGATCTCGTCGAACTTGGCCTGCATTTCCGCCTTGCTCAGGCCGAAGATGGAGCCGTTGAGAAACACATTTTCGCGCCCCGTGAAGTCCGGATTGAACCCCGAGCCCAGCTCCAGCAGCGCTGACACCCGTCCCCTCACATCGACCCGTCCCCTGGTGGGCGTCAAGGTGCCGGCGATGAGCTGGAGCAGCGTGCTCTTGCCCGAGCCGTTGCGGCCGATGATGCCGGTGGCCTCGCCGGGGCGCACGGTGAAGGAGACGTCATGCAGGGCGTAGAAGTCGCGATAGCCGCGGGCGGCGCGGGCCGCCAGCGCCCGGCGCGGCGGCGTATTCGGCGGAAAGATCCGGGACGCGGTCTCAAGCAGCGGACTTTTCAGCCGGGCGGACGGATGCGTCCAAATGCGGTAGGCTTTGGTCAGGTTCTCGACGGTGATTATGGCATCNNTCAGATCACATCGGCGAAAGCCGGCTGCATTTTCCGGAAAAACCAGTAGCCTCCGGCGAAAACCGCCGCGCCGCACACATAAGTGTAGGCGAGATGCTCAAGGTTGACCGGCAATCCCCAAAGGAGGGCGTTGCGGGCCAGGTCGACCGTGTGCAGGAACGGATTCCATCTCAGGACGATCCAGTACCAGGATTGCGGGGGCATGATCGCCGGCGAATAGAAGATGGCGCTGGCGTAGAGGATGATCTGGGCGGTGAACTGGACCACATGCTGCACGTCGCGGAAAAACACGCCCAGCGCGGACAGAAACCAGCCGAGGCCAATCGTGAGCAACAGGTGCGGGAGGGTGATCATTGGCAGCCAGAGCAGGCCGGACGGCGCCAGGCCGCGGCCGAAGGTCACCATGCCAATCAGCAGCAGGGAGAGGCTGATCAGGAAATTGAACCAGGAAGCCCCCAGCTGCGAGAGCGGCAGCACCTCGAGAGGAAACACCACCTTCTTCACGAGATTGGGATTGGTGACGATGAGGCTGGGGGCAATGGAGATGGTCTCCGCCAGCACGTTGAAAAACGTCAGGCCGAGGAACAGGCCCAGGGCGTAGTCCAGCTTGGTCTCGTCCGGGAGGGCGTGGAAACTGCCGCCGAAAATCATGCCGAACACGAAAAGGTACAGGCCCATCATCAGGAGCGGATTGATCACCGTCCAGATGATGCCGAGGTAGCTGCCGCGGTGTTTCATCTCAATCGCGCGGACGGTAAACTGCCACCACAGGTCGCGGCGGCGCGCGAAATGGTGCCAGGCGGATGGAGGGGGGGAGACGTCAGACATGTTCGTACCTTTGTTTCTCACTTTCACCCGCACTTGTCACTTCCACTTTCACCCGGCTGCTCAGGGAGTGGTTGCCGAGTGGCGTAAAGATCCACGTGTTTAAGACCCGTCAGCCTGTGGGCAATCGCACCGAGGGCCGCGGGATCAAGGGCTTCAAGGGTGTCGGCGCGATGGAAGTGGAAGCCCAGGCCGGTCAGAAAGGCGACCACGTCGTCGGCCGCATATCCGGCGCGACGAAACCCCTCCGGCCAGAATTCCAGATAAATGCCGGCGGGCGGATGCTGCTTCAGCAAACGCGCCATGCCGCGCAGGACCGGAAGTTCCCAGCCCTGGACGTCAATCTTCACGAAATCGGGCTGCAGATCGGGCGTGAACTCATCGAGACTCACGACCTCGGTTTCCACGGTGCGGCGGAAGAGTTTGCTGCCGCCCTCGCCGAGATGGTTGTCGCCGGAGTTGACGATCATCTTGTGCAAGAGAAGGCGGTCGCGGCGGCTGCCGAGGGCGAGATTGTGCGACGCGACATTATGGCAGCCGTTGAGTGCGCCATTGCGCTGGAGCAGGGCGAACAGATCGGGATCGGGCTCGAAGGCCAGCACGCGGCCGGCCGGTCCGACCAGTCGCGAGAGGAGCACGGTGTAGAGGCCGAGGTTGCTGCCGACATCCACCACGGTCATGCCCGGGTGCACCAGCCGGTGGAGCGCGGCGCGCTCGGCACCACCCATGTGGCCGAACTTGTGCAGGCGCAGGTACAGCCAGCGGTCGAAGGTGGCGGAAACCATGCGTTGATCCCAGACGCGGCACTCGCGGCGCCACATCGGCGCGCCACAGAAAGCCTCAATGGAGCGGTCGAGGAACCGGAACAGCGGGTTCATGCCGGGGCGGAAGCAGGGCGCAGGAGGGCGTTGATGCCTCCACCCCGCGTGATGGTGCGGCGGAGTACCGCCGGGTCGCGCGAGACAACCTGGGCGGTGTTGGCGTTGTAGAAAGTATAGTCCAGGCCGGCCAGGAAGTGGACGAAGTCATCGAATTCCCCCGCCTTGTCGCCGCTATAAATGAAGGGGGCGATCTCGATCAGGAGCGGGGGACGGAAGCGCTCCAGGCTGTGTCTGAAACCACGCAGCACGGGATATTCATGACCGTCGACGTCGAGCTTCACAAAATCGATGCGCTGGATGCCGGCCGCCGCGCAGAATTCGTCGGCGGTCGTGGCGGTGGCGGCGGTGAGGGCCTTTGACTTTCCCAGGTGGCCCCAATGAAGGTCATCGTGCCAGCTGCCGACCGGCCAGCTGGCGGGGATGGCGGAAGGCAGCTTGTCAGTGCGCTCGGCGACAAGAAAACACTGCTGCAGGGAAACGCAGGCTGCGAGACTGGGATTAAGGGCAAGATTGCGGCGCAACTTGGCCACCGCGAAGTCGGTCGGCTCGAAGGCAAAGACGCGTCCCGCCGGGCCAACGAGGCGGGCAAAATGCAAAGTATGGGCTCCGATGTTGGCGCCGATATCGAATACGGTGTCTCCCGGGCGGATAAGCGGGGCATAGGCGCGGAGGGAGCGCAGCTCGTAGGCCCCGAAGAGGTAGATGGAGAGATCAATGCCCTCATCGAGATCGAGCTCCCAGGTGACGGCGCGACGCCGGCAGATGGTCGTCATGCCCCGGCCGCCGAGGCGGCGGATCTGTCGCAACGCGCGATTCAACAGCCGGGCGAGAAAAATCTTTTGTCTGACTGATAACATGGCGTGAGAACGTCTGTGATGCCGTCAGACGAATTTCAGCTTGCGCGCGGCGAAAAGCACCATGCGCAGCAGAAGCCAGCCGTGATGCCAGCGCTGGATGTTGGTCTGGCCGTAGACGCGCTCGGTGTAGCGGATGGGCACGTCGGCGATCTTGAGGTTGAGTTTGGCTGCGCCAAACAGCAGGTCGAAATCGCCGAAGGGATCGAAGTCGCCAAAATAGGCGCGGTTGGCGGCGATTTTTTCGTAATGCGCCCGGCGGAGCGCCTTCGTGCCGCAGAGGGTGTCCTTCAGCGGCTGGCCGAGCAGGTAGGTGAAGATGAGGCCGAAGACCTTGTTGGCGCAGAGATTCAGAAACGGCATGGCATTTTCGTCCATGGGGTAGACGAGGCGGCAGCCATTGGCGAACTCGGCATGCTCGCTCGCCACGATCGCATAAAACTTGGGCAGCTCCTCGGGCGGCATGGTCAGGTCGGCGTCGAGGATCATGAGGATGTCGCCGGTCGCCACGGCGAACCCTTCGCGGACGGCGTTGCCCTTGCCCGCGCCGGTTTGCTGCAGGATCTTGATCCGGCGTTGCGGAAACTCGCGCTGCACGCGCTGGATCTCCGCCCAGGTATGGTCGCGGGAGTGGCCCTCGACGAAGATCAGCTCGGTGCCGGCGCCCATTTCCGGCGTGCGTTCAACAGCTGCCTGGATGTTGCCGGCCTCGTTGCGGGCCGGAATGATCACCGAGACTGCCGGCGCCGGGGGGGATTTCGCGCGCCGGGCGGGTCGGGCGACAATGTAGATTGTGAGGCACAACACAGGCAGCAGCGGTGCCAGCCAGCGGTTGAACAGGGATTCGAGACCCCCGAGCCGGAGGGGGCAAAGCAGACGGTGCTCGATCCTGACGGTCTCCCAGTCGGCGAGGGCGAGCAGGTTGCGGATGTCGGCGGTGGAAAGCCAGCTGCTTTGGGGCGCCTCGGCACTGAGGCCGAGGGCGCGCCCGAATGAAAGCAGGGGGCGCCAGAGATTGGAGTGATAATTCAGGATGAGACGCGTCCCGGGCGTGGCCACGCGGTGGAGGCGTTCAAACAACGCCTGCACGTCCGCCGCATGGTTGACGGTATCCGAGACGATGATCACGTCGTAGGTGTCCGCCAGTTCAACAAACTCGCCGGCCTGGACGTGAAACGAACCGTGCGGCACGCGGCTCCGGGCCCGGGCGATTTGGGCGGCCGAGAGATCGATGCCGGTGACGTTCCGCGTACGGAGGCGGGCGAGCAGCTCGCCTCCGCCGCAGCCCACTTCCAGGACGCTCGCGTTTTCCGGGATCAGCAGGTTGTAGTAGCGCGCCAGCAAATCCCGGTAACCGAGCGCCGTGGCGGTGGGCCCGGGTGCCGCGTCGTAGAAACGCCGGATCATCTCCAGATGAGACGCGGTAAGATTCTGGTCGGCAGCGGGCATGGGATGATGGCTCAACGGCACATGGGAGCACGCCGACAGCCGGCGAGGCAAGCTCTACACTCCTCCCTCCACGTGAGGGTTGGAGGTGGGTGGGGTTTACGCGTGGCGCCCGCTCAAGTCAAAGAAGGAACCAAGCGGTTCGCGGCGCCGGCCGGTGGAGGAAACGTTTGCCTTGGGGCCGACTCCCCGCTGTAAGCAGGACTGCGCAATCATGAAAGTCGTCATCCTCTGCGGCGGCAAGGGCACGCGGCTCCGCGAAGAAACGGAGTTCCGCCCCAAACCCATGGTGCCGGTCGGCGGCCGTCCCATCCTCTGGCACATTCTCAAAATCTATTCCCACTACGGCTACCGCGATTTCATCCTCTGTCTCGGCCACCGCGGGGATATCATCAAGGAATACTTCCGCAACTATTTGTGGCATGCGTGCGATGTCACCCTCCGTTTCGGGCGGAAGTCGGCGGTGAAGTTTCATGACCGGCCCGAGGACGAGGACTGGCGCATCACCTTCGCGGACACGGGCGAGCAGGCGCAGACCGCCGATCGCCTGCGGCGGATCAAGCGTTACCTCGGTGACGAGCCTGAGTTCATGCTGACCTACGGCGACGGGGTGGGCGACATCGACCTGACGGCGCTGCGCAAGCACCACCGGCGGAGTGGGAAAATCTGCACGATCACCGCGGTGCGTCCACCCGGCCGCTTCGGGGAACTGACCTTGAACCAAGCCTCCCAAGTGACCGCGTTCAACGAGAAGCCGCAGACCGAGGGCGGTTATATCAACGGCGGCTTCATGGTGTTTTCCCGCCGGATCTTCGACTATCTGCCCGAGGCCCCGACGATGCTGGAAACGGGCCCGTTGAAACGTCTGGCCCGCGAGGGACAGCTCAATGCCTACCGGCATGATGGCTTTTGGCAACCGATGGACACGCAGCAGGAACTCACGTTGCTCAACCAATTGTGGGAGAGTGGTCGCGCACCGTGGAAAATTTGGTGAGCGCGATGTTTGCGGGCGCATACCAAGGGCGGCGGGTGCTCGTCACCGGCCACACCGGCTTCAAGGGCGCATGGCTGGCGCGCTGGCTCGGGCAGCTTGGAGCGAAGGTCGCGGGATATGCCCTGCCTCCTCCGACGGATCCCAGCCTTTTCGCCGCCATCGATTGGGACGGCCGTCTGAATCACTGCCTCGGTGATGTGCGCGACGCCGCTGCGCTGGAAGCGTTGCTCACGCGCCTTCGGCCTGAGGTGGTCTTCCATCTCGCCGCCCAGCCGCTCGTGCGCCGCTCCTACGCGGAGCCGGTGGAAACGTTCGCCACCAACGTGCTCGGAACCGTTCATCTTCTTGAGGCCGTGCGCCGGTGCGGCGGACCGTGCGCGGTGGTCGTGGTGACGTCGGACAAATGTTATGAGGAGACCGATGGACGGCGTGAGCGCCGGGAGGAGGACCCACTCGGGGGACACGATCCCTACAGTGCGAGCAAGGCGTGCGCAGAGATCGCCGCCTCGGCCTACGTCCGGTCATTTTTCCAGAAGAACGAGCGCGTGGCGCTGGCCACGGCGCGCGCCGGCAATGTGATCGGCGGCGGCGACTGGGCGGAGGATCGAATCATGCCGGACTGCGTCCGTGCGCTTCAGGCTGGCCACTCCATTCGTGTGCGGCGTCCTTCCGCCGTGCGCCCCTGGCAGCACGTGCTGGAACCGCTCAGCGGCTATCTCTGGCTGGGTGCCCGTTTGTGGCGGGCGGTCTCCGCCGGAGAGCCACAATCGTCGGGCGCGTTCAATTTCGGTCCGGCTGCCGAGGCGCACCGCGAGGTTCGTGCCTTGGTGGAGGAAGTGCTCCGTCACTGGCCGGGACGCTGGGAGACTGCTCCCGAGGCCGGCGATCCGCATGAAAACGAATGCCTGCGGCTGTCGATCGACCGGGCGGCGCGCGAACTCGGCTGGCGGCCGGTCTGGGATTTTTCCGGATCCGTTGAGCGGACGATCCATTGGTACCGCGCTTTTTTGAGTGCGAACCGGCAGCCGGCTGCAGCCTTGGTGGATGGCGATATCGACGCCTATGTCCAGGCTGCGAAAAAACTCGGATTGTCTTGGACGCAATGACCACCGCGGTGAGCCCGCTGGCATCAAACGACCTTGAGCATGTGCTCCAGCATACGGCCGATGCCTGGCCGGTGCTGGCCGGGCAACGGCTGTTCATCACGGGCGGCACCGGTTTTTTCGGCTGCTGGCTGCTTGAGACGCTGCTTGCGGCAGACCGGAAACTCAGTCTTGGCATCGAGGCCACGGTGCTTTCACGGGATCCGGATGCGTTTGCGCGGCGCGCACCGCACTTGGCGCCCGGCGTTCGCTGGGTGCGTGGATCCGCCACCGATTTCACGCCGGAACTGGTGGCACGGGAGCTTGGTGTGGCCGTGAAGGGCCTTGCCTTTGACGCCGTCATCCATCTCGCCACGGAGGCGGACAACGTCCGCACGCTCGCTGATCCTGCCGCAGCGGTTGACGTGATTGCTGGCAGCACGCGGCGGGCACTGGAGTTTGCGGCCAGAGTCGGCGCCCGGCGGTTTTTGTTCACGAGTTCCGGCTCGGTCTACGGCCGCCAACCGCCGGAGCTGGCAAAAATACCCGAAGACTTCCCGGGCTCGTCCGATCCCGCGCACCTGAACGCCGCCTATGCCATCTCCGGGCAGGCCAAGCGCGCCGCCGAGAACCTTTGTACCGCCTTCTGGAAGGAGAGGGGGATTGAAGTGGTGGTGGCCCGCTGCTTCGCCTTTGCCGGTCCCCATCTGCCGCTGGAGGGCAAGTTTGCTTTCGGCAATTTCCTCGCCGACGCCCTCGCCGGCCGGGATCTCATTGTCAAAGGCGACGGCACACCGGTGCGTTCCTATCTCTATGCCGCCGATCTGGCCATCTGGTTGTGGACACTGCTCGCCCGCGGTGCGGCCGGCCGCGTCTATAATGTGGGTTCGGAGCATCCGGTGAACATCCGTGAACTGGCAGAGGCCGTAACCCGTCTGCTGGCGCCGGAGCGCCGGGTTCGCGTACGGCAAACGTCGAATCCATCAGCCCCCGCGGAACGCTACGTCCCGGACACGCGGCGGGCGCGGGAGGAACTCGGGCTCGCCGAGCGCATTTCGCTGGAAGAGGCCATCGTCCGCACGGCCGCCTGGGCGCGGAACTGCGAGGACAAGCACTGAGTTTCCGCCTCCGCCCCTTCCTTACGAACTATTGAGGACAGGTTGGATTTTGAGTTGGCAATCGACCCACGACTTTAGACCTTCGACTTCTCCCGATCCCCTCACATTCACCCTCACTCTCACCCTCACTTTCACTTTCACCCTCACCCTCACCCTCACTTTCACTCCTTGCCGCGCCGTAGCTCTGCTGGCCAGCACTCTGCTGGGCAGCAGAGCGTAGGCGGGTCACCCTCACTCTCAACCACCGTGCTCTTCATTCTCGAGATGGCCAACAACCACATGGGCGACGTCGCCCATGGGCGGCGCATCATCCGCGAAATGCGCGAGGTGTGTGCCGGCTTCGACTTTCGCTTCGCCATCAAGCTCCAGTACCGCCATCTCCCCGATTTCATTCATCCCGACTACCGGACGCGGACCGACCTGAAGTTCGTGAAGCGCTTCTCCGAGACCGCCCTGAGCTGGGATGACTACCGGCGGCTCAAGGATGCCATCGTCGAGCACGGTTTTCTTTCCGTCTGCACGCCGTGGGACGAGGCCTCGGTGGACAAGATTGTCGAGCACGGCTTCGACTACCTGAAGGTGCCGAGCTGCTACCTGACGGACTGGCCGCTGGTGGAAAAAATCGCCGCGACCAGCCTGCCGCTGGTGATCTCCACCGCCGGCGAACCTTTCGAGGAGATCGACCGCACGGTCAGCTTTTTCCAGCACCGCAACAAGCGGCTGACCATCATGCATTGCGTCGGGGAGTATCCCACCGCCGATGCCAACCTGCAGCTGAACCAGATCGATTTGCTCCGGCACCGCTATGCCGACGTTGAAATCGGCTACTCGACGCACGAGTCGCCCGAGCAGTACGAGTCCGTGATGATGGCGATCGCCAAGGGCGCCACGGTCTTCGAAAAGCATGTCGGCGTACCGGCTGAAAAATATCCGCTCAACGCCTATTCGGCCACGCCCGGGCAGGTGCGCCGCTGGCTCGAGGCGGCGCAGCAGGCGGTGGCCATGGGTGGTGTCGCCGGCAGCCGGCACGAGTCTTCCGCCGCCGAGCGTGCCACGCTGGCGGAGCTGCACCGCGCTGTGTTCGCCCGCCATGCCATCCGGGTGGGTGAGGTCATCCGGCTGGAAGACGTCTTTCTCGCGATCCCCGGCCGGCCGGGCCAGTTGGTGGGCCAGGACCTGTCGAAGTACACCGAATATCGCGCGACCCGCGCCTACGCGCCGAAGGAGGCGATCATGCGCGACAGTGTGACGGCCACCGACACCCGCAGCCTGGTCCACGGCGTCGTGCACGATGTGAAGGCGCTGCTGAAGGCCTCGGGTGCGATCGTGCCGGCCCAGTTCGACCTCGAGCTCTCGCACCACTACGGTCTCGAGCGATTCCGCGAGTTCGGCTCGACCGCGATCACCGTGGTCAACCGCGAGTACTGCATGCGGATCATCCTCATGCTGCCGGGCCAGCGCCATCCCGAACAGTGGCACAAGCTCAAGGACGAAACGTACCATCTGCTGTATGGCGAGATCGACCTCATGTTGGGAGAGGAACGCCGCCGGTGTGTAAAGAACGACGTGGTGATCATCCCGCGCGGGGTCCGGCACGCCTTTTCGAGCGTCACCGGCGCGGTGATCGAGGAGATTTCCTCGGCCTACTCGCAGGCTGATTCCTATTACACCGACCCGGCCATCATGCAGGATGCCAGCCGCAAGACGTATGTCACCAACTGGATGGACTGACGCGCCGCCTTTGGCGGAAGCTCCAAGTTACAGGTCACAAGTTCCACGATCCAACCCTTCGCCAACGATCCAACCCTTTCCGTCGCTCAGTCGTTCTGCAGTTCCGCAGCTCTGTTCCTTCCTCCCTTGAAACTCTCCGACTACGTCGTCGATTTCCTTATTCAGCGCGGACTCAAGCATCTTTTCCTGCTGCCGGGCGGCGGGAGCATGCATCTGACGGATTCGGTGGGGAAACGGCCGGAGCTCGATTACGTGTGCTGCCTGCACGAACAGGCGTGCGCCTATGCCGCCGAGGCCTACGGCGAATACACCAATGCATTCGGGTGCGCGCTCGTGACGGCGGGTCCGGGCGGCACGAACGCGGTGACGGGCGCGGCGTGCGCCTGGATCGAGTCCTCCCCGTGTCTGTTCATCTCCGGCCAGGCCAAGCGCCCTGACCTCATCCGCAGCCAGCCCCAGCCGGTGCGGTCGATGGGGCAGCAGGAGGTCGACATCGTGGCGATGGTCCGGCCGATCACCAAATACGCAGTCATCGTACTGGAGCCGGCCGAGATTCGTTTTCATCTCGAAAAGGCGCTCTGGTTCGCCACGCACGGCCGCAAGGGCCCGGTGTGGATCGACATTCCGCTCGACGTGCAGGCATCACAGGTGGATCCGGCGGCGCTGACCGGCTTCACGCCGGCCGCGGAGAAACCACGCAGCTTCGCCGGAGAGATCGGCCAGGCATTGGCGGCGCTGGCGCGTGCGCACCGCCCCGTGATCTACGCCGGCAATGGCGTGCGGACGGCCGGTATGCTCGACACATTCCACGCGCTGGTGGAGCGCCTCCGCCTGCCCGTGCTGCTGACGTGGAAGGCGGCGGACTTTCTGCCGGAGGAACACCCGGGCTACGTGGGACGTCCGGGGGGCATCGGGCAGCGTGCCGCCAACTTTGCCCAGCAGAAGGCCGACTGGATTCTCGTGCTGGGCGCACGCCTCGATCTGCCATCGGTGGCGTTCAATCATGCGAATTTCGCGCCACGGGCCTTCAAGGTTTTCGTGGACGTCGATCCCGCCGAACTGGCCAAGTTCAAGGCGAAGATCGACGTGCCGGTCTGCGCCGACCTTGCGCATTTTTTGCCGGAGTTGTTGGCCGCCGTCGAAGCACTGCCAGCGGCTGATTTCAGCGCCTGGCGCGAGCAGTGCCGTGCCTGGGTCCGCCGATTCCCGGTCGTGCTGCCCGAATACCGGCGCCAGCCGGCCGGAGCGGTCAGCACGTACGTGCTCATGGACGTGCTGTCCGACCTGCTCGGACCGGACGACGTCATCGTGCCGGGCAGCTCGGGTCCGTGCAGTGATATTTTTTTTCAGGCGTTCCGCATCAAGGCCGGCCAGCGCGTGCTCAACGCACCCGGGCTCGGAGCCATGGGCACGGGCCTGCCGGGCACCATCGGAGCGGCGTTGGCGGCGGGCGGACGGCGCGTCGTCAACGTCAACGGCGAAGGCGGCTTCCAGCTCAACATCCAGGACCTCGAAACCGTGCAGCGGTTGCGGCTGCCGGTGAAGTATCTGGTCCTGGACAACGGCGGCTATCGTTCGGTCGTCTCCATGCAACGGGGGCATTTTCAGGGCCGGCTGGTGGGGGCGGAACCAGGCAGCCGCCTGACCATGCCCGATACCGGCCGCGTGGCGGAAGCCTACGGAATCCCCGCGCTGTATGTGGATTCCCACGAGCGGCTGCGGGACGTGCTCGCGGA
>PLMW01000061.1:0-36564 GCA_003142615.1 Opitutia bacterium
TCGAGCGTGCGCAGGGCGAAGGCATGACCCTCTCCGGTGGCGATGCCGCCGAGGCCGAGGTTGGCGCAGGCCTCGTTCATGCCCAGCAGGCCGATGGTGCTGAAGTGGTTCTTCCAGTAGGCGCCGAAGCGCTCGTACATGTGGCGCAGGTAGTGGCTGGTGTAGGGATAGAGGCCGGCGGCGGTGAGACGCTCGAGAAACTTGCGTTTGGTCTCGAGGCTGTCGCGGGCGATGTCCATCAACCGGGCGAGCCGGATGCGGAAGGCTTCTTCGCGCTCCGCCAGCGGGGCGTCGGCGCCGGGGGCGGCGGGGTGGTCCTGGGTGGCCAGATAACCGATACGCGGGAGGTTGATCGTGACGACCCCGATCGAGCCGGTGAGCGGGTGCGCGCCGAAGAGGCCGCCGCCGCGCTTCTCGAGTTGGGTATTGTCGATGCGCAGCCGGCAGCACATCGAGCGCGCATCCTCGGGCTTCATGTCGGAGTTGATGAAGTTGGAGAAGTACGGAATGCCGTAGCGGCCGGTCATCTCCCAGAGGCCGGCGAGGTTGGGGTTATCCCAGTCGAAGTCGGGCGTGAGGTTGATCGTCGGGATCGGGAATGTCATCACGCGGCCGCGCGCGTCGCCCTCGGTCATCACCTCGAAGAAAGCGCGGTCGAACAGGTTGATCTCCTCCTGAAACTGGCCGTAGGTGAACGGTTGGAGTTCGCCGCCGCGCACGACGGGCTCGTCGGCCATGTGGCGCGGGCAGACGAGATCGAGGGTGACATTGGTGAACGGCGTCTGGAAGCCGACGCGGGTGGGGACGTTGATGTTGAAGACGAACTCCTGGAGGGCCTGCTTGATCTGGGCGTAGGCGAGGCCGTCGAAGCGGATGAAGGGGGCGAGCAGGGTGTCGAAGCTGGAGAACGCCTGCGCACCGGCGGCTTCGCCCTGGAGGGTGTAGAAGAAGTTGATGATCTGGCCGAGGGCGGTGCGCAGGTGCCTGGCGGGCCGGGCCTCGATCTTGCCCGGCACGCCGCAGAAGCCCTGCATGAGCAGGTCGTGGAGGTCCCAGCCAACGCAGTAGACGCTAAGCTGGTTGAGGTCGTGGAGGTGGAAGTCGCCGCCCTCGTGCGCGGCGCGGATCTCCGGCGGGTAGATGGCATTGAGCCAGTAGGTCTGCGAGGCGGCGGCGGAGAGGTAGTTGTTCAAACCTTGGAGCGAGTAGCTCATGTTGCTGTTCTCCCGCACCTGCCAGTCCACCTGATTGAGGTAGCCGTCGATGAGCGCCACGTCCTGCCGGGCGGTGATCTCGCGCAGGCGCTTGTGCTGGTCGCGATAAACGATTAGGGCGCGCGCAGTGTTGCGGAACGGCGAGCCAAGCAGCACCTCCTCGACCATGTCCTGCACCTGCTCGACCGACGGCACGGTGTCGGCAACGGTGCAAAGGAGGAGATTCACGACGCGCACGGTGAGGCGATAAGCCATGGCGTCGTCAAATTCGCCGGTGGCGGCTCCGGCCTTGGCCAGCGCGCGCGTGATGCGCGTCGCCGTGAACGGCACGAGGCGGCCGTCGCGCTTGCGAATGTGGGAGGGCAGGCCGTGCGTGCCGCTAAGGAACGCGGCCAGATCCTGGGCTGGTGTGGGCAGATGGAGCGGAGGGACGCTCATGGCGATGTTGGCGTAGCGGACGGTCGGGGTGATGGGCCGGGACGACGCCGCGAGGCGGCGTCCGGAAAGGATGAAAACGAGGCGTTGCGCCGGGAGGAGGCGCAGGAGCATGGTGGCGGATAGACGGTGGCGTAGACCACGACGGTGCCGCCGTCTGGATGCGCCAACGCGCAGGCGGTGTCGGCCGGCAGGGTGCGGCAAAGGCACCGGCCGGGGAGGCCGGAGACGGAGGAGCGGGGCGTCGCGCGGCGACGCGGTTGGCCGGGCGCAAGGGCGAGCCCGGGGCGGAGCGGGTTCAGCTTCATTCTGGCGATGAAGGGAGGCGGCCGCGGTCCGCGCAGGGCGCGGTGGCGGCGGGTTGAACGCATCTCCGGTCTGGATGTTCGGACTTCGGGCTCTCCGGGTTCCGGGATCACCAGGTGGGATCTCGGATCACCGGGCCTCCGCTCCGCCTTCACCGCCAGCTTGTGCCGGCGATTGGTTATGCCCGGCTGCGCGTTCTGAGAACGCAACCGGTGGAGCATCGTGGCCCGTTACCGCAGCGCGACTGTGGCCGACTTGCACGGCCTTCCCCGCGCCGGAGACGAGAGGGAAAGAACGGCGCCATCTGTACGCCGCGGGTCGGCGACGTCAATCCGACAAAATATCGTTGAAGAACACTGGGAGCGGCTTGGGCCGCCAACTTGGCGGACCCCGAAGCCTGCGTTCGCCCCGGCTGCCTCGGATTGCCTCCGCGGCGCCGACCTCCTCCAGCGTCTGGCCTTCCGGGACGGCACGAGGGAGTGGGAGGCCCTTCCGGCTGACACTTGGTGACGGCCCCAACGTCGGGCCGGCACGCGCAGACCTTCACCGCGCGGCCACGAAGATGTTTACAAGATAGTGTGCGCTGGGGCGGTGACCTCGCGCGCGAGTGGCCGTGTCGGAGGGACGGACGCTTGGTTCGCTACGCTCGGCGTCACATGCCACCCTCCTGACGCCGCTGCTGAGCAGCCTGCCGGTTCGCGACTACAGTCCGACGTCGAGGCAGACGAGGTCAGGGCCATGCCCACAGCCAAGTAGAAGGCTAGGGTCGCGGCACCGTCTCCGGGGGCTCCGAGCCCATGAGGCCGGCAGGCCTCGAGCCTGTGGTCACAGCCCTAGAAGCATAGCTTGGAGTCTAGCGGTCTAGGCCCAAGGTCGGGGCCTCGACCTCCTCGGTGCAAGACCTGAGCCCTCCAAGCAAGCCTCTGGCCTGAGCCCCGACCCTCCGGCCCGGAAGACAGGTGAAGGAGCCCATGGGAGGTTGCCTGGGCACTGCCTCGCAGCCGGGGGGCCACCCTCGGCCATGGCGTCGAGCTGGTCCTGATGGAGCACCCGAAGATGGCTCCATCCCTCGGTGGTGCCTCCTCCCTGCGCCTTCGGCAAGCAGCTCCACGGAGCTCAGTGCGATGGCCGCAGCCGTCGGCGGACGAGGCCTGGGGGCGGAGCCTCAATCCCTAAGTTTGACCAGAGCCATCTCATCCTGTCGGGCATGTTGGGCGCGGGAACCGCCTACACCGCTCGAGCCTCGCCAACCGGCGGCTCTGGGGCTGGGCTGAGGCTCCAGGGTGCAACGGCCTCGGCTTAGCACCCAGCCTCCCGTCCATCTCCTCCAGAGTTCAGGGGGTGGGCCAGCTTTGTGCTGTCGTTCGGTGGGTCCACCGTGCCGGCGTGGATGAGAGGGCGGCCAGTGTACGACCCATGCCGCCATCAGGCCTGTCCTTCGCCGTCCCTATGCCGAGCTTGTTCTCCTTGAGCCCCGCTGGCAGCGCCCTCGCGGCGCCTTCGCCGGGCTGCCTGCGGGAGGCTGGGGGCTATTGTCAACGTCGAGGTGATCGAAGCCGAGAGCCCCGAACCAGCACGGCCCCGGCCGACAGGATGGCCACAGGGCTATCAAGAGCCTAGTCAGCGCCAACACCGCGGAGGCCGGTAGCCGTACCGTCCCGGCCACCGCCGCCTCGTGCAGCTGTGTCATGCGCAGCGTGGTGGCGCTCACCTAGAATGCGGACGCCTCTGGCACGTTTGGCGGCGGCGCAGGAAAGTTGGGACTTTCCTCGGCCGTGATCAAGAAAAGCGAGTTCTAGTACGGCGCATCATTCTGGAGAGTTCACCTCCATCTGCAAAACCCCATTCCATAGCTAATATTTCCCCCTGCAACGCCGGAGCCCGCCCGGGCGACGGCTGAAAGGAGTTAACATGCCTCACCCATCATCCGCCCCGTCTATCCACGAATTTCATGCCTGCCGATATTGCCGGAAGTTATTCCATAAAAGCGAGTTGGTGCGACGGCGGGCTGGCCGCCCGGGGGAGTTCTGGCTCTGCCACTCCTGCGCCAGCACTCGGCGGCGCCGCGGTCGCCAGTAAGAGAGAACCGGGATGCCACGAGGTCACCCGTTGGCCGGCGCGATGGCCTCCGCACCCATCGGCAGCGACGTGGACAACGGGATGTTTACAGAAAAGAGCAGACAGTCATCCCGCCAACAATTGCCGGATTTGGGGGACGCGTCGTGGGCGCTGCCGCGGAGCCTCTGCCCGTGCCGCTGATTTCGGAAATGTGAGCCCTTGGACGCCAACGGACGCCGGCATCGAGTTCTAGATGGGCGTGGAAGACCGGAATAAGCATCCAGAATACGGGGCCAAATCCACACCTCAACTTCCCTCGCCCGCTCACGGCTGCTCCGCCGTCGGTGCTGACGCTGCCGCCATGGCGCTGGCCCTGGACGAGGAGGTCGCCTGGGCGCTGGGGGTGGCCGACCGGGTGGAGCCGAGGATGGTGCTGATGGGCCTGTGGGGGCGGCGCCGGAGGGCCTTCCTCACCTTCCTGAAGCGGTATCACAGGGACCCGTGGCTCCATGGCCAGCGGGGCGCCTTGGAGCGGGCCTGCCTGATCGTCACCTCCAGGGCGCTGGACGACGCGACGGTGGAGCGCATCCTCTACTGCGTTGGCAGCAGGTACAAGTGCTGGACGCCGAGGCTCTGCCCGAAGTGCAGCCTCGACCAGCGCGTCGAGCCCCTGCTGGAGGAGCTGGGCGGCTGCTTCGGAGCCATGCCCCACTGGTACTTCGTCACCGTGGGCGCCCGGGTCCGGCCCGGCGACGCGGCCCTGCGGCTGAACGGGAGGGTTCTGTGCCGGCCCCCGGCGGGCCTGCCCAAGTTCCCGCGGTTCACGACCTACGAGGACGGCCTGGCTCGTTGTGATGACCTGGTGAGGGCGCTCTTCGCGCTGCCGGCGGCCATGGTGAGGTGCGGCTGGATTTCGGGGGCGTTCTCGACCTTGGAGCCGCACGTCCGCTTCTGGCTGACCAAGGAGGGCGCCGTCGCCCACGCGTTGGACCTGCACGTCCACTGCGCGGTGTGCTCGAGCGCGCCGATGACGCCGAGAATTGCCCGTGAGGCGTACGGGGTCCAGGACCGCCTGCTCGCTCGAGTCGGGGTCGGCGCCTACCCGAAGTTGTGGATCAAACGCATCGAGGCCCGGCCCGGAGGAGGGGACAGCCTGGCGACGTGCCTGGGGTACGGGCTGAAGCCGGAGCCGATCGGCAAGTGGTACGTCCAGGCGCGGAGGCAGGGCTGCCCCCCGGCGGAGCTCAGCGCCGTGTTCGACGAGGTTGTCTTCCACAACCTGTACGAGCACCTTGCCCGCGTGCGGTCCGTCCGGCGCATCGGCAACCTCCGGGCGGCCAGCCCGAGCTACATCGGCGTGAGGCTGCCCCCGATGCCGACGAAGAGGGAAGTTCGCCTCTGGAACTCGAGTGCCGCGTACCGTGCCGCCAACCCGGAGCTGGAGGCGTCCATCGACCGGTTGATGATCAAGAGCGCGAAGCGCCGGGGCCGGCACCCGCTGCGCACGCCGCCTGAGGAGCCCTGAGGTCCGGGCCGGCCGCGACGCCTCCGGGCCTTGCCAACATGGCTCCTGGGTCTTGGCGCTCAATTCGCCCCCAACTTCATAAAAATGCACTTTCAAGCACAGAGAACATCTTTCATGGTCTGGGTTCCTTTCGTTTTGGCCCCAAACCAACTCATCACCCGGTCCAATAAAGGCGAGTCACGTCACATGCAACCACTCAGGTTGCCGGTGGAGGCGGCGTTTCGCCACCCTTGTTTTGCAGCGCAACCAGATCCAGCTTCTTGAGCTTGGCCTTGAGGATCTTGCCGGATTTGAATTTGACCACCGCGCGTTCAGGAATGATGACCTCTGTTTCCGGTTTGTTGGGGTTGCGGCCCACGCGTGCCTTGCGCACCTGCACCTCCAGAACGCCGAAGTTGCGCAGTTCCACGTTCCGGCCCGCTGCCAGTGCATTCATGATAATATCCAGCGTCATCTGCACCGTGGTCTGCACCTCTTTTTGCGGAAAGCCGGTCTTCTCGTAGATTTGCAGCACGATCTCGCGTTTTGTCAGGTTGGTCGACATGGTATTTCCTTTCTCTAAGATCCAAAGTGAAAACGCCTTAAGGTATTCGAAGAGTGAACCCCGTCAACATCAAAGGCTTACAATTCCTTCAAAATGAGTGAGAAACCGCCATCCGATCCCTTCGAGCAACTCCCGAAACAAATTCAGGAACTCCTTAAAGGTTCCTGTCTTTGTAGCGCAGCATCAGCTGCGCCTCGCGGCTGGTGAGGTACCGGCGCCGGGTCCTTGGTTGAGATTTCACGCCCCTCAAGAACAGCTTAAAAAGGCGACAAAGGGGGCGATTCCTTGAAAGAAGTTACCATTATGCGGCCCGGCAGGCGGCCTGCTGGCGGAGCTCGTGCAGCCTGCGCCTCGAAAGATTTGCCCGTGCCGTGATGCTCAATGTAAAACACCCCGCGCTCTCCTGACAAATTCCTGCTAGAATAGGTTCAATCGGGTTCCATTCGGTTCCTGTCCATGCAAGATGGCGTTTACGCTGCAGGATTTTGAAATGCAGCCCGATGGGGAATTTCACTCGTGGTGATAGCGTCAGCCCGAAATGTGGCGAAAAAGGCCTCGAATGGATTCGAATCCCACCCTCTCCGCCACTTAAGCGACGATGAGACCGTCACTTAAGTTTTCGGTGAAGCTAGGTTGCCCAGTTGACGTGGCAACCTAAGCATGAAACAGCAACGATTCCTCGTCACCCGATTCGAAAATCGAAACGGCGTTATCTCGTGGCGGGTAGACGGACGGCTGGGCGGCGTCCGCCTCCGCAAAAACTTCAAGACCCGCGAAGAGGCCGCCACGGAAAAGGCCGCGCTCGAACTCAGGGCCGAACAACTCGACGCCGGACTCGTTTCGGTCATGACTTGTTTGACGGCGGAGCAAGTGCGCGATGCCGAAGCGGCATTTAGGCGCCTCTCCGGGCAGCCGCATTCGCTCACGCTCTGCGTCGATTACACCCTTGCCAACTACCGCACCCCGGAGCGTGAGAAGGCGCTTACCGAAGCTGTCGCCGACTATCTCGCCTTTAAGCAGCACGAGCACGAGCGCGGGATCATTTCGGCGGTTCAAGTCGGAAGCATCAAGAAGGAGCTGGCGCTGCTGCTGGGTCATTATCTCGGCAGCACGGTGGCGCCGTTGACGCCGGAGAAACTCACAGTGTTCTGCGAGCGCGGCCAGCCCTCGCTCAAGACCTACAACAACCGCCGCGGCATCCTGGGGACGTTTTTCAAGTTCGCATTCCAAAAGGATTGGATCGCCCGGAACCCGGTCGAGAGAGTCCCGTATCACCGGATCGCCCACCGTCGGGGCTCAGCGCGCACCCTGAGCGCCGCGCAGGCGCAGGAGTTGATGACGTTCGTCGAGAATCACGAGGGCGGCCAGTTGGTCCCGTTCTTCTCGCTCTGCCTCTTCGCCGGCATCCGGCCCTGCGTTCGCAACGGCGAGATCACGAAGCTCAAACCCGAGGACATCAACCTCGACACCGGGGTGATTCACGTCGAGCCCGAGGTCTCGAAGGTGCGGATGAAACGGAATGTGACGATCCAGCCGAACCTCGCGGCCTGGCTCTGTGCCTACCCATTGGAGCGTTTCCCAATTGTCCCTCCGAATCTCCAGCATACTCGCGCCGCGGTCGCGGCGAAGTTCGATCTCACCACGGATGTCATGCGGCACACGTTCATTTCGATGTTCGTCGCCAAATTCCGGTCGATGGGCGAAGCGGCGCTGCAAGCGGGCAATTCCGAAAGCATCATCCGCAAGCATTATCTCGATTTGAAAGGCAAGGAGGAGGCGGAGCAGTTTTGGGGCATTCTGCCGCAGCGCACGTCGACGGCCGCAGAGGTGACGCCATTCGCCGGGACACCGGCTCCGGTTGAAACCAAACCGGCGGAAGCGGAGCCAGCCGCATAAGTTGACAGGAAAGAAAAGGTATGGAGACCCCACCAATCACCACAATCAGCAGCCAACTCACCAACATCATCGGCCTCCGGGGGTGCGGGATTTTCCCCGCGGGCAAAGAGCCTTCGATCCGCACCCTGCGGGAATGGACCAAGCTCCGGCGCATCCCTTCCCACAAGGTCGGTCACTTCGTCTATTACGATTGCGCCGAAGTCGCGGTCCACATCCGCACCAAGCTCAAGGTGCCGGCTCGCGGCTGATCGCCGGGTCGCCGTTCGGCCCGGCGCCTCTAATTATCCTGAATATCCCGCGGCGGAGCGGACGAGCTTCCGAGGGCGCAAGCCCGAAGGCGGTCGATAAAATCCGCCAATGGCTTCGCCTCTTGCAGCGCCATTCGGGCAGTGCCTGGCGGCCATCTCCGCCATACGTCGCGGCGCTGATCAAGCGTGCGGCACGCGGCCCGCAGCTCCCGCAGCAGCTGAAAAGCTTCCACCAATCCGGGGTGGGCCGCGGCACCGTGATTCTGGCGCTGGCCTGCAATGTGCGCCCGGATGCGTTTGCGGAGGTCAGCGGTAGATAGCTTCTCCCTTTCCGCCAGCGCCAGCCATCGCTCGATTTCGGGAGGATCGGCGAAAGCGAGCCCCACCTCGCAGTGATGGGTCCAGCTCAAGGCGTCATGGCGACATGACACAGGGATGCGTGAACAGACCATCTTGGCGTTGCGTAGCGTGCCCGGCTCCAGACCGGCCTCGCCAGCGCAGGTGGCGATCCGACCGCGGTAGCGGATCTCGCCATAGGCGAGGGCATCGCCCAGCCAGGCGGTCAGCGTTTGCCTGGCACCGGTGGTCGTGCGGGTCAGGCGGGCAAGATGGGCCACCAAGTAGCGCCAGGCCTCTTGGTCAAGCTGCGGGGACAACGCCAACCCGAGCCGGCCGGCGCTGGCGATCCCGGTGTCGGGCAATTCGGCGATAAGTCGCTGCACCTCAGTTCGCATCGGGCTCCAGGAACTGCCGCCGGGGGAGGTTCAAACGCTGCTGCATGGCCAGCACTTGTTTCCGGAACCCCTCGTGCGAAAGCCCGTGCTTGCGGGCATAGTCGCGCAGGCTCAACTGCTCGAACTCCGCGACACCAGTGGCATGAATGAGCACGTCCACCGCGAGGTCGCGGTTCCTGGCTCCGGCCAACTCATAGACCAGATCGCGCACCGCGCGCAGGGCTGCTTGCTGGTCGGGTTTGGCCTCTAGGCCAAGGGTGGAGCGCAATTCGTCCAGGAGCCCCATCCGGGCGCAGTCCTTGAGCAGGTCGGTGACGCTGTCCGTCCCGCAATACCGCGCTGTCGGCGTCACGGCGCCGGTCCACGGGGTCTGCTCGCGATCCAGTCGATTCATACGCGGCAAGCCATTTCCGACTGACCCTTCTGCGTCAGATAGTCACTTATGACCATGTACTCGCGGTAATACCCAAACGCACCTCGCATCACGAAACAGGTTTCATCGAATCTGGCCATTTCATCCTCATACCATAAACCCATACGAAAGCGAGCAAGAGTTGCCGCTGGCACGACAAAGAATGTCCCAAACAAGCCCCGTATTACCCTTCCATTATCGACCGCCCATCATCGAAACGAGGTCAAATCACCGACTGAATGAGCGGCATCCGCCGCAACCTTCTACTTATACAAGCGTGCACACGCCTCCCCTAACGTCCGTTAGGCCTTGTTTGCTTTACTGCTGCTTCAGTGCTGCTTCGATGCTGCGTTGCTGCTGCTCTGCTTATCCAATGGCCATACTGTCTTTGTGTTGCTACAACCCATACGATATAATTTTACGGACCGATGCCTGCCGCCGACGTGCCCGCGCGACCGCTCCGAGCTTCCCGGGGCTCTCCGCGGTCGCGCAGCCAGGGCCAATCCCGGTGCCGCCGGGCCGCCGGGGACCGAAAATCGCCCGGGACAATTACTGACCTATCAGCGAGGCGGCGCTTCGATTCAAGGCTTTCCGCCCTTGCGTGCCTTTCGGGCCGCCCACCCGCGCGGCCGCGGTGGGAAGGCGGCTAGGTATTTCATAATCGCTGGCGCCAGGGTTTTGGCGTCGGGAGCGTCACGCAGCAACGCTCGCACGACAAACGCCCGGTTGGCCGGTATCAGCTTTTCCGCCAATTCGGTAACGACGTCGTCGAGCTTCTTCACTAAATCGGGCGGCAAATCGACCGTCGGGTGACCAGCCACGTAGTCGGCTTCCCTCGGACCGCCCTTCCTTTCATAGGTCTTGGCGAGCAACACCGCATGCGCGAACATTTCAGTTGCCGAGGTGAGGTGAATTAAGGCGCGAAGCACCGTGCCGCCGCGCACCGGCAGTCCGGCCCTGCGGAGGCCCACCATGCACCGGTTCAGCGCCTGCACGTCGGCGGGGTAGAACGTAAAGCTGACCTTGATGGGGGTCGCATCCATGCTCACAAGAACCCCATATTCCCATTCGCCGATCGTTGACAACGGCCAAAGTCGCTTGGCGGATATCAAATTATCAGACGCTGTCTGAAAAATCTGCCACGAGTAATCTATCGACGCTGTCGATAGATTCGGCCCTGGCGGTCGCACCGAAAACGGACGGTGCTCCTGCTGTGATCCGCGGATACCGAATCAACGGTTCGCAAATTCGGGCTCGCCGCTGTCATCCATAGCGGGATCTATCGTGGTTATGCTGAGCCGCAGCAGAGTGGTGGCGCAGTAGTGGCGGAGGGAGAACTTCCTAACGGACGTTAGGGGTGGCGTGTTCCGGCTGGTATAGGTAGACGGTCAAGGCGGATGCCTTACAGGCGGTTTGTGCAGGGGAGGCGTTCGCACGAGTGTGGCGCGCATGAGTTGGCGGGGAGGTAAGGTACTGGGCGCCCCATGGAATTAGAGTGCCTGCAGACATGGGGGCCTATGGTCGGTTGTTAGCCCCGATACAAACCGTCGGAGGTTCTACACATTATCCGACGTTTTGTTATTTACCCCTAACCTGCTATTACTTACGTTTTGAAGACATTGAAAAAGGAAGCCGACAGACGCAGACTTCGTGACGTCCTTTCCACTCACGGTGCTCTACGGAGCGGCGAGCTGGAAAGGCAGGGGTTTTCACGCCAAGATGTCAGCACGGCCGTTAAACAAGGGATCATCGAACGCATCGGACGCGGCCTCTACACGCTGCCCAACGCCGAGCTGTCCGAACACCAATCGCTCATCGAGGTGGTGAAGTCTTCCGCTACGGCCCGCATCTGCCTGCTATCCGCCCTCCGGTTTCACGACCTGACCACGCAGAACCCACACGAGGTCTGGATTGCCATCGGCCCGAAGGACAGGAAGCCCGCCATCAGGACCTCCAAGATCCGCGTGTACCGCTTTTCCGGACCGGCCCTGAAAGAGGGGCTGGAGCAGCACACCATTCAGGGGGTGACCATCCCGGTTTACTCCGTCGCAAAGACGATCGTCGATCTGTTCCGATACCGAAACAAGGTCGGGATAGATGTTGCCCTTGAAGCGCTCAAGGAGGGCTGGAGAGCGAAGCGGTTCACGATGGCAGAAATCGACCGATTCGCCCGACTCTGCCGCATGTCGCGCGTCATGGCTCCGTACCTGGAGACGCTCGTAGCATGAGCGGTCCCAACCTCATTGCTTCGATTCGTCAACGGCTGCGCAACAAGGCTGTGCAGACTGGCGAGGTGTTCGATTTTGTTTTGGCCAGGTACGCCGCTGAACGGCTGCTGTATCGCCTCAGCGTTTCCCAGCTCAACACGCAATTCGTCCTCAAGGGCGCGCTTCTATTCTACCTCTGGAATGAACAGATGCATCGACCGACGCGCGACCTCGATCTTCTCGGTTTTGGACCTTCCGACACTGGGACCCTAAAGCAGGCCTTTAAGCAGATCGTCGAAACGTCCGTTCCGGACGATGGGCTGACATTCTTCCCCGACACCATCACCGCCGAACCGATCCGTGACGACACCCTCTACGGAGGCATCCGTGTAAAGATCCTGGCCAAGCTCGGGAATATCCGCATCCCGCTCCAGATTGATGTCGGCTTTGGTGACGCGATCACTCCTGGTCCGGAGGTCAGCAATTTTCCGACGCTGCTGACAGATTTCCCCGCGCCGGCCATCCGTTCCTATCCGGTCTACACCGTGATCGCCGAGAAGCTGCAGGCGATGGTCTCCCTTGGCGACCGCAATACCAGGATGAAGGACTTCTTCGATCTCCGGTTTATCCTTCAAACTGAACAACTTGATCCAGCGATCATCAGTCAGGCCATAAAAAGCACGTTCGAGCGGCGAAAGACTCCTTTACCCCAAGGCGTCCCTCGCTGCCTGACGCCCGAGTTCGCGGCCATCAAAGAGTCGCAATGGAGGGCCTTCCTTGATCGCAATGGCATAGCGAGAACTTCAGAATCATTTGCCGACGTCCTCCAATCAATTCGCTCGCGCATACGCTATGATTGGCAATCTTCATGACCGGTCTCGGAACTGAAAACGTTCAGCCACGTCACAGCTACCGCCTGGACAGCCACACCCCAATCGACGCCGATGATTCTCCAGCAGACATCTAGTTTGGAGAGCACACTTCCGCTAAGACCGCAGGAGCCTGTCCCTGCCGTCCCTCTCTCGGTTGACGCGGATTCCCGGAGCAAGCTCACCGCCGAGAAGGTCACCTTCCTTCGGGTGGCCGCCAAAGACATGGCTCCAATTGCTGGTTTGACCCATCAATTCTATCGGTATCCAGCTCGCTTTTCACCGGTTTTTGCGCGAGCCGTGATTCAGCTCTTTTCATCACCCGGAGACACGGTCCTCGACCCCTATATGGGTGGAGGGACCACAATCGTCGAAGCTGCGGTTGCTGGAAGGAAGGCCATCGGCAATGACCTCAACGAACTTGCAGTTTTTCTCACCCGGACCAAGACGACCGTCCTTTCGCCGAGTCAAAGAGCAGCTCTCAGCAACTGGGCAGATGATGTAGTGCCTTGCTATGGTTTTGGGGATCCGTTGGACGAAAACGCCGCTCTCTGTGCCCGACGAGCTGTCAACCTCACGTTGCCGATTGCCCGCCCGATTAAGAAATACACGGCCCTCTTGCTCTCGCAGCTTGCACGCCTTCCAGATGATCCCGCTCGCGCTTTCGCCCGCTGTGCCCTGCTTAACGCAGGACAATGGGCACTCAATGGTCGGAGCACGACCACGCCGCTGACTGAGTTTCGTCAACGGGTTCGCAACACGATCCACGAAATGCTTTCAGCCGAGCGGGAGCTGGCGGCGAAATTCACCGGACCGGAGCCGGTGCTGTACAACGCCAACGCTGCGGACTTGCCGCGGTTGCTGCCGCCCAACTCCGTTGATCTTGTCGTCACCAGCCCACCGTACCCGGGTATTCACGTTCTCTACCACCGATGGCAGGTTGACGGCCGGCGGGAATCGCCCGCGCCGTATTGGATCGCAAACTGCAACGACGGCCAGGGCACTGCCTACTACAATTTTGCCGGCCGTCGCGACCTAGATTGTGATACCTATTTCGCCGAATCCCTGGGGACGTTACGTGGCATACGCGCAGCGATGAAGCAGGGCGCCTACTTCGTTCAGATGGTCGCGTTCTCTCAGCCTTGGCGACAGCTCCGACGCTATCTAGCCAACATGGAAAAGGCGGGCTTCCGCGAAGTGCGTCCGAACGAAGAGCTGCACTTGGGCAGGCATCGGCGGATTTGGCGGCCCGTCCCTCGACGCTCGTGGCATGCAACCCTCAAGGGTGAAACCGCGTCGGCGCGGGAGGTTGTGCTCGTCCATAGGTGTGTCTAGTCGGCTTCGTCTCCGACCTGGCCGATGCCCGCTGCGTCATCCGGCGTAAGCGTGCCAAGGAAGTCGATCATCGGAATGAGGAACGGTGCCATCGCCCGTGTCGTCTGCTCAACAGCCGTGGCGACGGACGGAGCGTTTTCAGCCGTTTCATTCTCTTCTACTGCCAAAGCTTTCGGCTTCTTGTTTCGATCCTCGTGCAACAGCGCGAGTCCTATGAGCACGTTGCCATAGATGAACTTCGCTTCCTGTACTGCAACGTCGTCGCGACTGTCCTTTAACTCTGTTCTCAGGGCCAGATTGTCCACGTTTATGTAGAAGGTGAACATCGACTCTTCCTTGTCTTCGTCTCCCCGAGCATCTTCGACGATTTTGCAGGCCGTGTTCTCATCGAAGCCATGCTCTTTCCAGAGGTCGTCGCCTTCGTGGACCTCGATGATCTCCGGCAACTGAATGCCCGTGATTTTCTCCGAACCTTTAGACCCGGCTTTGCCGCCCTTACCTCCAGCGCCGTTTCCACCTTCTCCTGGCTCACCGCTTCCACCGCTTTCCTCTCTCTCGCCCGGTTCGGTCTCGTTCGGCATGCTTTTGGCAGCGAGCTTGATTTTGGCGATGTTGACGAACGGTTCCACCAGCGTGTCGTCACCCACCGAGAACTGAAGGATCAATTCGTCTCCGACGTTTACGCCGTCTTCGGGTATGCTGACGCTCCAGTTCGCTATCCCGTTGTGGAGCGTGAGCGTGTTGTCTAGATCCGCGCCCTCAAGCGCTCCTGCCAGCACCTCGACGTTGTACCGCCCTTTGTAGCTCTCCCTGCTAAAATACTCGTTCTCTACGTCAGTCTCAAACTTGATGCGGCACCGGCGCCCCATCTCGGCGTTCTTCGTTATCATCTCTCCGTAGGGATTCTTGTGGAAACGGAAGAACGTGGGTTCGGATTTGCCGACAAACGCCGGCTTGTCTTCGCCCGCACCGCCGCCACCAGCCTCGGTTGGGCCATCCCCGCCCATGTTGTGGGGTCGGCTTAGTCGCTGGCCCATAAGAAACAACCGAGCCAACGTCGGCGAACTCTTCAAGAGGCTCTTGAGCACGTCTTCCAGTGGTTTCGAGTCTTCGAGGCGCTCAGAGATCTCCTCCATGCGCCGACGTTCGCGCAGCCCCCGCAGCCCGTGGTGCTTGCTGATGAGGTCTTCGAGTGCTTCCTCCAGGGCTTTTCTGAATTCGTGGCCACTGAGCCTGTCCCGGCTGTTCATGAACAGGTCCTCCCTGGCATCAGCGCTGATCTTCGAACAGTCAACGACCACCAAAAGGGCCTTCGCAAGGCGGCCCATCTTTACGTTCGTTCTGGCGAAGAAAGTCTTCGGGATCGAGCCGTGGGTCTGACCATTGATGGTGAAGATAATCCCTTCGTTGGTGCGGTAACTGTCACCTTTGTCGCTTTTAAAGGCATAGATCGTCGCGACCATTTCATGCCCATGGACGTTGAACGGTGCGGAGGTGGGATAGTCGTCCTCCAGATTGCCTCCTCGGTTGTCTTTAAGACGTGCCGTGAGGCCTACCAAGGTGTTCTCGTAGCTGCCGGCGTGTCCGCGAAAGTCTCTGCACTCATGAATGCGTACTGGCAGCGCTATCTCCGGGAGCAGGACTTCGAGGCGGGAGAGTAGGCCAGTTCCCATCAGTACGTTGCTTTTGAAGCCCTTCATGTCGTATTCGTAGAGCTTGATACACGAGCCGAACGCCATCGGCCTGTCGTACGGACGATTTCTTTCGGGCATCAGCTCCAAGTCGCCCGCGCTGAACGAAATCACTTCTCCGCGCATCGGATTGGCCTGAGCGCCTATGGGTGCAAGATAGCGGTAAACGGAATTGCGGACGGAACCGACCTCTCCACTGGGGCGATTACGCCGGACAATCGTGAAGCACCATTTTTCGTCACCCGGAGTCCTGGCCTTTTGCTGCGTTAGAATTCCGGGATTGCGCCGGCTAATTATGAGCTGAAGGCTGTTCTTCCCACAGAACCGCAGGGCGCCGGTTCCGCCCATGTTGAATTTGCCCTGCACAAAGGGGATTCTGAGTTTGTTCGACTTGTCGATCGAAAGGAAGGTGTCATGCATCCGATGCGGTGATTGACCTTCACCGCAGTCCGCGATCGTCAGGCAGGGCACGGATCGCGATCCCGTCGCGGCGATCGTGATGAAGTCAGATTGCTCAAGCTGTTTTGTTTTTGTCCACGCTTGCAGCGACCCGCCCAATTCTCCCGTTAGTTCTCGTTTCTCGATGAATCGCGCTATCGCTTCCCGAATGTTCTTCGGAGCTTTATCTGACTCCGGGTCGATCCCCTCCAATAGACATCCGTTCATCAGCCGCGCATCGACAGAGTTGATGATCTTCTCCACGAGGGCTGCTTCTGGACGACTTTGTTGGCTGCCGATAGTGGAGTAATTCCCGTCGCGGTCGCCATAAAGACGCCAGAAAGCTGGGTTATCCCAGAGCCCAGCTTTGGTGAGGATCGCTACGGCGTCGGGCTCGGTATCGGCATGAAGCAGTGCGAGGCAGAGCTGCTTTGCGTCTTCGTTTGTCATGGAGGTAATCAAGTTAAAGGTTGGTCAATTCATCGGTGCCAGATTAGCCCATGCCTTTGTGACGTTTGAGACCTGTAATTGATCATCGATTATGGCATAACCGTCCTTTCCGCGCTGCTCGACTGCGCCGATGTTCCTGAACCACGCTAGCGCGAGGTACGCTTGGTAGGAGGGGATTTCTTCTGAGCCGTCTCCCTTGAACGGCAGCATCTCGTCCATCGAGAAAACCTCCCTGGGTTTCTTGGAAGAGCACAGAATCTTTGCTACCGCAAACACCGCCGCCCGCGGCGCCCTGTGCTCGTATTCCCGCCGATCTTTCTTTGACCAACCCACCTTGACCAGTTTCTCACCGTCACGCTTGAATTGAGGGTAGTCATAAGCCCGCGCCTTCGACTTGGCCGCTACGGAGGACGCAGCGACGTGGCTCTCAGCAGCAGGGGCCAATGCTACACCTGGCACTTCAGGCATCGCACTAGCGGGACTGGGGATTTCCTTTTGACTGTGCGCCCTTCCAAGCGCACCGACGGCTTCTGCGAGTGGCGCTACCACCGCTAGGTCGCGGTACCGCTGTTCCGAAAGGGCCCGCTCCATCAGTTCCTTCAGCTGGACTTCCGCTCCGTGGATGATGCCAATGGCGCGTTCAAGGTCGCTCATAATGGGCAGCACTTACCCTGTAAGTTACAGGACGTCAAGAATAGGTTACACAGTAAGCGTAATTTTTAGCGTGTAAGCCAAGCAATACATGCATATTATATTGTTGAATAATAACTTCCATATTTCCCAGTGCTGCTAATTGAGATGGCAATAGCTTCCTTCCCGAGCTGCTTCGATTCTGCGGGTAATTCACGAGCCGTTTTCGGATGGCCGATTATGCCATCAATCACCTCGAGCAGGACAGATCGTCCGAGCGGCGGTTGGTCTGGCGCATGTGTAGTTAGGAAAACGAGGGTTAATCATGAGAATCATCATCATCGTCACGCAGAGTCTCCACGGATACCGAGAATTCTCCGGCGTTGAACGCACCCGGACAAAGGCAGAGAAACGCCTAAAGCAGATTGGTGGGCCAGGCCACACAGAGCCGGTCGAGATTCCGGACGGAACGAAGCAGATATTTGTGGCATCCCGTGCATCCGCTGGTGGAGACGACATGATCTACCAAGGAGTCTATCTCGACTACGAGTCTGCAAAGAAGGTGGCGACGGACCGTGGCGAAGTAGTGAGTCCGCCCATTTGAGGGAGGAGCAAAGATGGCTTGAACTTTCCTTCGCGAAGGACATCCGTCGCCTGTCCGGTGACAGTTGAAGCATCTCTGGACTGAAAAAGCCGAAAAAGCCCGGCCCTATAAAACTGCGGAAGCCGTCAGGTTTCAGCAAGAGGCCCACACGAAGCTACTGCGTGACGAGCAAGCAAGACGGCTGCTTCCGTCATGGCAATCGAGTGCCGGATTATTCCCTCCAACCATGATCGAAATCATGTTGGCCGGGCTAATCCTCTATTTGGTGCTTGACCGAATTGTGGAGCTGGTCCGACTCACGAAGAAATGAGTTCTAGGGGCGGCTGCCTTCTTTTGGGCCAGCCGCTCTTTTTTTCGGGGAGGTCCGTAAATCAGGTCGGGGCGAGATTCGAATCATTAGCTACGTGCGATTCGAGGACGCAGGCGACCCGTCAAATGATTCGCCGTAAGGATCGGGCAACACGCGTGTTCCGAAGTTGGCACTTGCTCACTTCTATTGATTTCTGCAATCTTATATTCGATGAGATTGCGAGCCATGGTCACGGCAAGTCTTGCGCCATTGGTGTATGTATTTCATAGGCGCTGACGGTGTTCGAATTGTCGTGGCGCGCGTCTCAACCCAGCTAGGATTGCAGCCGATGCCAAGGATAACCTTAAAGGAAAGTAGCTGTTTGATCGTCTACTCGGTCGCTCTGATGTTGATAGCCTGCTCGCAGCTGAGACGGTACACGGCGAGCGACCTGATCACTGCGGCCAATACAGGAAATATCGAGCTTCTCCGAAAAGCTCTTAACGCGGGTGTCAGCGTGGATTCGACAGATGAATCTGGCTCGACAGCCCTTCATCGGGCTATGTTCACGGCGTTCACCCAAGACCTTGAGCAACAAAAAACCGAGTGCGCTAGACTTTTGTTGGCCGCAGGTTCGAAGGTCGATCCCAAGAATTCACTTGGGCAGACACCGCTCTACTTGGCGTGCTTTAGCCACAACATTAGTGGGGTTCGATTGTTAGTTTCGCACAAGGCCACAATCGACCCGGGATTGATCCCATTCATCTTCGAGAAGTTCATCCAATACAGCGACGAGCCAGGGCAACCTTACATAGACGTGATCCGGCTACTCGTTGTGAATGGCGCACCGATCAATGGAGACAAAGAGGTCCTAACAACGGTGATTGATTCGACCAGCATCTCTCGCAGGCGCCAATGGAGGCACGAGATGCTGCTGTATTTCCTCGATCACGGTGCCGACCCTAATGGAGGGGACGACAGTAAGCGGATTCGCCCTCCACTAAATGAGTTTTTCCAGATGGATGGGGAGAGGCAGCCGCGAACTTCTTTGGAGGATGTTAAACTACTTTTGGACAGGGGCGCGTCGGTAAGGCGTAAGGACTATGAGGGGCTAACTGCGCTAGACACGATTCGGCGGTACAAGGTGAAGGTGGCACCGGAGGTTCTGAATGCCCTTGAGGCAGGAGAATAGAGCGCTGCTGCTGATTGAAAGATCATGAATTTGATTGCGCACATCTTCTTTGATTAGCCGCTCGCGGGCACGAATGGGGGCTATAGGCGGTCTAGAATTTCACGCCGTTTCGCCTGATATTCATCGTCGGTGACTAAACCATTTTTGTGTAGACGACTTAGTTCTTCCAGTCTGGCAGCGGGAGAAATCTCTTCGGAGCGGCTCCGAGCAACGAAGATGGGTCCGGCGGCAACAAGAGCGACGTAAAAGAGGAATGCGCACATTCCCGCACCGAACAACGAAAGGGGTAGCGTCAGAACAAATGCGACAAGGTTAGCCCACGGATCGCCATGTTCCGCAACCACTGCCACTATTCCGATGATTGAGCAGACGGTGAGCACCAAGACTCCTATAGAGGATAGATCCAGTATTTTGTCGCGCGCAGTAAGCTGGATGTCGGCTGCCTCTCCAGGGGGCCGAAAGCGCCCGAAAATCGACCAAGAAGTGTGCCTAGCGAAATAGGCGAGCGCAATTAACCCAACCAAACAGACCCAAACCTGAACGGCCTGTAGATGCTGCGCATAAGGCTGGTTGGTGCCTCCCCTTATTTCGCCCAACACCCACGCTTGCTCGCCATTCGCCGTCCAATACATCACTGGCAAAAGAAGGCTGGCAGCACCGACGGCCGCGATGATCGAGATCGTCGCGATCCGACAAGTCGATAAGACATCGACTAGCTCTCGTTTCTTGCTCATGGTAGGTGGGATTCCCCTAGCAGATTTCGCATACCTTGATGCGCCACCCATCAATAGCGTAGCGTAATGACAGCGTACATCGTACCGTGGTTGTACCCGTGTTCGATGATAATGCTCTTAACCGCTGCGTGGGGATCGCGCCAGTTGATCTCCCTCTTTTCATAAGTAACAAAAGCGCCGTCCCTACCGCCGCTTTCGTTTTTGGCAAGAACCCGAGACTCGAAGCGGGGATCCAAGGCTCTGAAGGCTGTGTTGTAAGCTAGCTGGATTGCGTCACTATTCCTGGGGTCACCACCAAAAATCAGCCAGATGCAATCACCCATATAGTCGTGGTCCACGCGGTAGGCACTTATATAGAAATAACAGTTGTTTTCGATCTTGTAGCCAGTTCTTCTCAACAGTCTATCAAGTTGGACGCGGATGGCCCGTCCGGAATCGTTATCACGCGGGTAAGGGATTCGCGCCAATAGTGTAACTAGGTCCGTGAGCGTCGCTGGGTAAGCTCCGTCGTTCCACCACTCGAGCGCGACGGGCCCATAATCGTCGAAACATGGAAACCACTTCTGGCAGAGTAACGCCCATGCGGCCTGTCTGTCCGCCGCCGTTGCGCTTGGGCTATCACTGATTCGATTGAATTTGGCGAGGTCAGCTTCAAATGCTGCCTGTGCCTGCTGGCGGGCATTCTGTTGGGCTTCGCGTTGCTGCCGTTCCAGGGCTTCAATAGCCGCTCGTCGCCGAGCTTCTTGATCTTGCCGATCTCGCTCCCGATCTCGCTCCTCTTGCTCCTTCTTGGTGACGCCCTGCAAAAGCGAGTCAAGGGACGGCTCTGGCTCTGCACAAAAGGCTGCGATGGACAGCAACGTGAGCAGGAATGCCAACGCTTGGATGAATCTCATGGATAAAGCCTTTGCGCTTTTGTTCCGTTGCACTGCGGGCACCTCCCCGTTCCTTTGCACCGATCACACGGGACGCTGACGGAACCGTTGTAGCAGTAGGGGCAACGATAGAGGTCTTTCCTGCCCGTGCCGCGGCAGTAGGGACAATTGCTATAGCCGATGTGGCCAGTGCCATTGCACTCGGCGCAACTGACGTGGATATAACACGTCCCTCCGCAACGATCACAGCGTTTGTTTACCTCGCCTTTTCCCTGACACGTCGGGCACGTTCCTCGGCCTCCACACGTGACACACTTTGTGATTACGGGTCCGGTGTTTTGCCACGTCAACGCGGCAGGAAAATCCGGTAGATTGGACACCCCCCACCTTTCACAAAACTCCGTCCATAATCGAAGGCCCGATTGACCGTTGGTCGCGGCAGAACGCATTTTCCGGAGGAGATCGCTGTATTCGGACTCGAACGCGTCTCGCCTTGCGGCCATTTCACCGACTCCAGGCCGGCGGCCATAATAGGCCTCGACCGTGAGCGCTTCCTTCAAGCGAGCTTCATTCTCCGCAATATCTCGTTTTGTTTGGTCGATTTTCCACTCAAGAACAGCAATCTCAGTCCGCGTCTCCTCGATGCGGGTCAATGCGGCGCGTCGTTCTGGCGACTGTTCGTTAGGTATACGCTGTTGGAGCGCTTCAAGACGCTGCTTAGCATCAGCAAGGGCTTTCTCGTATCCTCGCAGTGCGGCGTTGGAACGCTCGATCGCCGCGGTAATTTGATCACTTCCAGGTACCTGGCTTGGCAAGCTAACTGGTGAAGCAGCACTCCACACTGAGATGGATGCGGTAAGGGCCGCTCCGATAAGAACGAATCGGAGCTTTTGCATCAGCCTCGCTATACCCCAAGCGCTAGAACTTTGCTGCCAAATTGCCGACCACATTCCGGTCGGTGGTGCATTCGATCTTAGGCGGACTTTCATGACACATGATTGGGGCACCGGACAGCAGCTCTGGATCTCGACGGGGCCGTCGACGAGATATTATCTTGGCGTCGCGTCAGGTACCCGGACCGGGCCGCAGAAGGAAAGAAAGCAGGACTGCGACAAACCAAGCGCCGAATTGGTAAGCCACGGCGCGGATGTTATCGGCCTGCGACACAGAACCGGGATCCATAAGCTGCGTGACAAGACCCGGTATAAACACGCCCACGAGCACAAACACCATGTGGATCCACCGTATGGCGGTGCTGTTTTTCCCAGCAAGACAACTGGCGATCAAGTATCCCAAGCCTGCTCCAACGAAGGAGAACACCCTAAATTGAGCAAGATCCGCAGCGGAATAGTTCAAATTGTTCCCATGCCCGAGGATTGCGACCATGGTGGCCCCGTACGACAGAATAAAGACCGTCACGATGTCCCTGATCACGCAAAGGGGTCGCAAGCGAGACTTGTAGAGTTGATGTACCACCGCTTCTGAGGTCCTACATTTACCCTTATTCGAGGACGTCGTCTCGCCATTCGCGGTTTCCCGCTGAACAGAAGTCGCCTCTTCACCTTGGCCTCCTCCAATAAAGAGGGAGATAATGCTCAGAAACGCGGGAAGAACTACTCCCACACCCACGGCAATCTCCTTCGAAACGTTTTCTCTGGGCAATACGAATATAAGAGTGCCACCCAGGTTGATATTCCAAAGCGACTGGCGCTGCAAGTTGGCGACATTGGCGACGGCCAAGAATCCTCCGAGCAGTGACGGCGCTTCTTGGACTTGAATGAAGCGCCATTGGCAGACAGAGAAATGTAGCACGAGCCCGATGATCGCGACGACAAGGGTTTTCATGGTAGAGCTTCAAAGTGAGCCGGAGATTTAGCCGGAGCGGTTGATATCAATGTCCCAAGAGCACCATCACCTGCGCTCGTTCCCATCTTCCGCTTGCGCCCCTCCGCCATATTCCGACCGCGACTTGACCCGACCTCTGCGTCGCTGCGACTGCGGCATAGAAATCCGAATCGGTTCCAATCGCCCGATGCTGGATGCTCTCGACAACGACGCCAGCGGGTAAGCCCGCGACGGATTCATTCAGATACACACCAGTTGTACCTGGGAAAAGTCCTCGTTGTTGGATCAAACCGGATGTAACTGTTTCGACCGCTGGCCTAGTTACGGATTGGTCAGCCCGTTCTAGGGGTGCCGAGGCTATTGCTTGCGCGGGAGGATTCGGCGGGCGGGAGGCAGATACGGATCGGAGATTGCGAGAAGAAGGAGCGGGGGGCGACGCAACACGAGGAGCTTCTGGCGAGCTTGAGGTGCGAACATGCTCCATTTCCGCCACACTCGGCGCTGATTGCTCTACGTGAAGATTCACATCGGACTGTTGGCGTTCGATTGTGAACTGGATCAAATACACGAAGTACGGCCCGGCATACTCTCTAGGCGAGAAGCCGCTCAAATTCGGTACTTGTTCGTAGGTATATCCGAAGTCCTTGCGTGCTATTCGGTCAAAGAGTTCGGTCCCAGCACAGCGCTTGTCGCCGTAATTGGTGAATTCTGCCCCTAAGTGAAGAACGCAAAACCGAACATCGGGGTTTCTTAGCTCGTTTTGCCATGCCTGCTGGAAACGATCTAGCACGTCTGGTGGCTGCGATTCGCTCGACTGATTCTGTCCGAACTCAAGGAGCGGCGAAAAGTTGAAAGGCGTTAAAGCGCCGTCGTAGTGAGCAGCCCGTATCTCAAGGAATTGGACCTTCTCGATGTCGTCTACAGGCCTATCCCACGAGTCGGCATACCGCCAACTGCCCGGATTGAACTTATCCGGTAGCTTCGGTCGCTGCTGACTCCAAGGGTATTCCTTCTCCCACGAAAGCGCGAAAACGGCGACCCCCATTTCGTTGGTTTGTGCCGAGGCCTCGTATTCGCGAGGCTCGCTCCTGGGGACACTCGGGTTGTCGAGTAAGCCGAGATGTTCGGTTTGGTACGTGCCTCTTAGAATCACTTCAGCCCCATGGACTGGCAGCCGGCTATTGGCATCTAGGAGTTCGACTCGAACCACCACCGTCCTTGGATGAACGGCCCGACTCCAGGCATACAATGAAGAGTCCCAAATGCCGCTGTACCACAAAGAGTCGGCGTGCAGGGCTAATGCCGCTCCCCCAGCCAACGCGCCAGCCATTCGCCATAGCCTTTTATGCCCCAAAGGCTTCAAGCTAATCCATGGACTGTTGGGGCGGCACACGGGGTCCACGGTATCCGAGCAGACCCGGCGATTTCTCGCAATTGCATAATTCTATTCAGGCACTCTAGAGCCACCTAAAGCGAACCGGGATGGGCCCTCGAAGGTTGCCAGAAGGTTGCCAAAATTCGTGTTTTTGGCTTCACATCGCGGTCCGTTCGTGCATCTCTTTTCCGGTTCTAATACATTAACCATCAACTAAGTCCGCGTTTTCTAGCGACTTAGCTTCAAGGCGGAAATCTGGTTCGAATCCCACCCTCTCCGCCAG
The DNA here is from genome assembly GCA_003142615.1 of Opitutia bacterium. Classification (GTDB taxonomy): domain Bacteria; phylum Verrucomicrobiota; class Verrucomicrobiia; order Opitutales; family Opitutaceae; genus Fen-1467. The sequence goes on from PLMW01000061.1 coordinate 24,190, forward strand.
CTCGGGATTTTCCCAAGATGGGACTGCTTTGGCCAAGTGTGTTCCCCTCTCGCTAATTGCGACGATTTTTCCACTCATGTGCGCCGGGTCGCTTTGGGCAGGTTTTCCCTCGTTTTGACCCGTTTTGGCGGAATTTAGTGAAGCTCTTGGTGAAGGTGAAGGGCAGGGGAGTTTTTCCACCTCGTTGAACAGCGGAAGGAGTGTGGCGTCGGTGTAGGTGTTTTGAGTCAGCCTCATGTCGCTATGCCGCATAAGCTCCATCGCTACGCGCGGCGGAATGCCCGCCAGTGCCAGCATGGTTCCGAACGTGTGGCGCAAAGCGTGAAAATCCACGATGCGGCCCAGATCGTCGCAGACGGCGATGCGGCAGGCTTTCAGATCGTCGCGGAGCGTTTCGGCGGTAGGTACTCCGTTCCTAAAGACTCTGCTGCTCGCTTCGCCTCGTGCCGCGCGGAGTGAGCGCAACGCGTCGGCCAGCGCCGGCACCAATGGAATCAGGGCGCTCTTCTTGTTTTTCGTAGTGGAGGCGCGGACATCGATGAATGGCTTTGGCGCGTCCAAGTGAACGTCGCTCCACATCAATTGCTTCATTTCCCCGCGACGCAGACCTGTGTACGCGGCGAGAAAATAGGCCAGCCCCCGTTTGCTGCTCCCTTTTACCAGTGAGTCGTCGCCCGCGACAGCGACTGCTGATCGAGGATGTCCACGGTCATCGGTTCGACCCCGGAACGTCCTGCAAACACCTCGCTGCCGTTCGCACGGTGCACGCCGGCTCTGACGCGATAGCTCGCCTCGCTCAGCGCCCGGACAAGCGATCTTCCCACGAATCCTGCTGCTCCCGTGGACACTTGCGTGTGGTTTCGGACTTGTGCATCATCTGATGCTGCGGGCGTTTCTATGCCGAAGAAGAAAGCACACATCCAGCCGACTGGCCGCGCTACGATCAGAAACATTGCGCACGATGCCGGCGTTTCGATTGCGGCGGTTTCCTCGGTACTCAACAACCTCCATGTCGAGCGCCGAATCTCGGAGACAACGGTCGCTAAAGTCCGCCGGACCGCCGCCCAGCTTGGTTATCTGCCGAACATCGGCGCGAGGCGCCTGCGCCGCGGGGAAAGTATCAGGAATAGCGTGGTATTCGCCCTCATCACGAGCTTCGAGGCACCGATTCCGCTCGTGAAGCATTTCATCTTTGCGCTGCGGCAGCTGGTGGCGAAGGGAGGGTTTGCACAGGCAGGCGGGGCAATATCCGTGATGGTCGAGATGTTCACGGCCGGCCGTCTGTGCGAGATGCCGGGTTTGCTCACCGGCGATCACTTCAACGCGGCAATCATCCTCAACACGACCGCGGTGGACGATGCCTTTCTCGCGAAATCGAAGCTGCCATACCCTGCAGTGGTCGTGAATCGATCCATCCCCGGCTATTCCTCGGTCATGGAAGCTCCCGACTCGGGCGCGCGCGTCGCCGAGGTGCTCATCAAAAAGCGGCGCCGGCGGCTCGGTGTGCTTCATGGCAATCCCTTGACGCAGATCACGCGGGTGCGCGTAAATTCCTTCACTGAACGCACCATCGCGCTGCTCGGCCGACCAGCCGAAGAGGTCGTCGCGACCACGCTGTCAGAAACGGCCGGATATGAGGCAATGCGCGCGTATCTCAAAGAGCGAGGATCGCTCGACGGTTTATATTCAGTCTCCGATGCGCTGGCCTTGGGCGCCTACCGTGCGATCAAGGAAGCCGGCCTGCACATTCCGGACGACGTAGCGGTGATCGGGGTCGGGGACTATGAGATTGCGCCGTTTTTTGATCCACCGCTTTCGTGTGTGGGCGTTTCGCACCAGCAACTGGCCGAGCGGGCCAGCCAGCTCCTGTTCGCACAGTTGGAGAGGAAGGTGCACTCGCGAAAGCTGGCATGTGCGCCGATCCTGGAAACGCTGCGCGCGTCTTCCGGACACGATTGAAGCGCTTTGACGCCGCGGAGAGCCGTCACGGAAGAAAAAGCTTGCAATAGATAAAACGTTTTAGCATTTCGAGTCAATACTACCGCGCATTTTTTGACCAGCCCCCGGGCGAGTCACGACCTGTGCCGACGGTGGCGAGCAAGTCCTCACTAAAAAAGCTATCAGAACTCTGCAGAACCCCACGCCTCCCGCGGGTGCAATCACTGCATCTGCGTTCTCCCATTCGTAGAATTCAAACCCGCCTACCTCAAAATCCAAACTCCATGAATCGCATCATACGTTCGCTGCGAAGCCCTGCGGCTTCATGTACGTTGATTGCCGGTCTGTTTGTCTTCACCGGCCTTTCTGCGCAAACCACCTCTACCACTGACACCACCTCCACCCCCGAGACCGGCACACCGCCCGCCGGGACAGAGGTCATCCAACTCAGTCCCTTTGAAGTCAAGGCCAGCGCCGTCGGCCCCTATCAGGCCACCGCAGCCTTGGCCGGCGGCCGCATCGCCCAGGACCTCTTCGAGTCGACCACCAGCGTGACGATCATCACCCAGGATTTCATCAAAGATACGGCTCCTCGCGACATCTTCAACGCGACGAAATACGTCGCCGGCATTTCGAACAATAGTTCACAAGTCGCCGGCGATCGGGTGTCGATCCGCGGTTTTCAGGTGTCGAGCCCCGACATCGACGGCTTCGATACCGTCCAGTCGGTGGTGAAGAACGATCCGGCTCTCTATGAGACCATTGAGTTCGTGCGCGGCCCCGACTCCCTCCTCGCGCCCAACGGCAGCCCGGGCGGCACGCTCAACCTCATCAGCAAGGTGGCGCGGTTCGCCAATTTCGGGAGCGTGACCGGCCAGGTCGGCGAGTACGACACCAACAGTGGCAACTTCGACATCAACCAAATGGTCGGCTCCAAGGTCGCCTACCGCCTGGTGGGAAGCTATATTAACAACACGCAGGGCGACAACCAAGGCTACCACCAAAGCCTCGGCGTGGAGCCTTCGGTCCTGTTAAAGTTCGGGCCGAGTTCGCAGCTGCTGCTCCATGCCACCTATTTCTGGGGAACCGCCTACAACTACCTCGGCCTGCCGATCGACCCGGCGACCCGCAGCATCTTCTCGTCGATCCATTTCCTGCCCGGCTTGGACAAATACGAGACCCCGTATGCCGACAACTCCGGTGACCCGAGCAGCGCTAACCACTCGAACCGGATGATCTATCGCGCGCTTTTCACCACGAATCTCACCGACAATCTCTCGATGCGGCTGAGCGCGCGCTACCTGTGGGAGTGGCAGACCAACAACCAATGGAATCTCACCGGCAATGCCGGCGGCGGCTACAATCCGTATACCGGCGTGTGGACTCCCGGACTGGTCTGGTCGGGAACGGCCGCCACCGGCTTCACGTCGGCCCCCGCTCCCGCCACGAGCTCCATCTACAGCTTGAGTCAATCGCCGACGAATGACCTGGACCACTTCATCGACGTCCAGAACGACTGGGTCTACCATCTCAAGAACCAGTATTTCGACTCGCAAACCATCGCTGGATTCGCGGCTGAAATCTTCCACACCGTGGGCAAGGGCTACAACGCCTCGAGCCCGCCGATCAACGTTTACGCCATTCCCACGCCGGCGACTTGGACGCCCTCCACCACCCCGTCCTCGAACCTCAACGCCACCGGCAACTGGGAGCAGATCTATCTCAATGAGAAGCTGAAGTTCTGGGACGGCCACCTCATCGCCAACGCCAGCATCGTCCCGACGTACTTCTACGAAAGCGTGGCCAATTACATCTCGGGGGTGACCGCCACCTCTCATCCGAATCCGACCTTTGTGAACTACGGCCTCACATACGTGGTGGTGCCCTGGGCGTCGCTCTATTACGGGCACTCGATGGACGCCGCCCAGATCAATCCGCCCCCGATCGCGACCACGACGAATCCCAATCCCCCGGAGATCCAATCCGGCAAGCAGGATGAAGGCGGTCTCCGCCTGAAGTTCCTCAACGGGCGCGCCACCGCCTCCGCCACCTACTTCCAGCTGTATCAGACCAACAACTCCATCGTGAATCCGGCTCTCTTCTCGGTGCCCCCACCGGCCGTCTTTCCGCCCAACCTCTACTCGGACCGTATCGCGCGCGGCTGGGAGTTCGAGACCAACATAAACCTAACCAAGGGCCTCTCGATCATCGGCAATTTCACCACCCTGACGAACCGCAGCCCGTACAGCGTGCGCTTCCGCGCTAACCCCGAGCATTTCGGGGCGCTCTTCCTCAATTACCGCTTTGAGGACGGCTCGCTGAAGGGGTTCTCGGTCGGCGCCGGCTATGTCTTCCAAGGCAAGGCGGCTGGCGACAGCGCCTCCGGCGTGACCAACGCGAGCACGCCGACGGCGTTGATCCCCAACCAGCCCAGCTTCTATATCCCCGCCTACGGTCTGTTGAACCTCACGGCCTCCTATCGGTTCAATTCGCACTGGATCGTCCGCTTCCACCTCGATAACGCCTTGGACAAATCTTACATTGCCGGCTCTCTGAACGCCAACGCCGTCATGCCAGGAATTCCGATCAATCCACATGGATCGATCACCTACTTGTTCTGAGCCTCCCGGCAAAACACGCGCTGGCCTGCATGCCGCACCCAACGCAGGGCCGCAGAGCGCCGGCTGTGGGACTGGAGCGACTGGCGGCGCTTGAGCTGCCAGCCGCTCCAAGCGCAGCTGTCCGGGATGGACCGGCCTTGCTCCGCTCCCGGAGGAAGGGCAGTCCAGTGCCGCGGCGGCGCCCGCTCATCCCTCAGGTCATGTCTCCCAAAACTCTTCTCAGATTCCTTCTTGCCCTCGCGGCATGGGGGGGGGGCGGCCGCCTTGTGGCGGCGGGAAACCCGGGGGCGGGTCTCCGCGTCACCGATCTGCGGTGTGAATTCGCCCAGGATCCGTTGGGGGTCGACGTGACCCAGCCGCGATTGTTCTGGCGCGTCGCAAGCGACGAACGCAGTCAGCGGCAGACGGCGTGGCAGGCGCTGGTCGCGTCGTCGGCCGCGGCACTCGCGGCGGACCGGGGCGACCTGTGGGACAGCGGGCGCGTCAGTTCGGACGAGACTACGTTCGTGCGCTATGCAGGTGCGGTGCTTGCGTCGTCCCAGCAGGTTTTCTGGAAAGTGCGAGCGTGGGATCGCGACGGCCGGCTTTCCGCGTGGAGCGCACCCGCCAGTTGGACGATGGGCCTGCTCGCGCCCGCCGACTGGAAAGGTGTGTGGATCGCCGCGCCGGGCGACACGGAATCGCTGCTGTTGCGGCATGAGTTCTCTGTGCGACCGGGATTGCGCCGCGCAGTGGCGCACGTCTGCGGGCTGGGACAATACGAGATGTTCCTCAACGGCACGAAGGCGGGCGTCGACCTCCTTTCGCCCGGCTGGACCAACTACGATGTCACCGCGCTCTACGACACGCGCGACGTCACCCTGCTGCTCCGTGAAGGCCGCAACGTTGCCGGCTTGCTCCTCGGCAACGGCTTCTACCACGTCGCGCTGCGCGATCGCTTCACCAAGCTCACAACCGCGTACGGCCCGCTCCGCGCCATCCTGCATCTTCGGCTCGAGTATGCCGACGGCACCGTCGAGTTTGTCGGCACCGATCCGTCGTGGCGCACGCTCGCTGGACCCATCACGACCGGCAACATCTACGCTGGCGAGGACTATGACGCGCGCCGCGCGCCCGCCGGCTGGACGAGTCCCGGCTTCGACGACCGCGCATGGGCACGCGCCGTGGCGCTACTCAGGCCACCCGGCACGTTGCGCGGCCATAGCGCCGCCGCCGAACCGCTCCGCGAGATCGAGACGCACCGGCCCGTCACCGTACGCACGTTTCCCGACGGCACGGCCGTCTACGACCTCGGTCAAAACGCCTCACATATGCCGCGACTCCGCGTTAGCGGGCCCACCGGCAGCATCGTCCGGATCACGCCCGCCGAAATCGTCAACGACGACGGCACGATCAACCGCAACACCATGGACGGCAAAAACCGCGGCAACGCGTGGTGGCAATACACAAAAGCCACCGACAGCGAGGAAACATGGTTTCCACACTTCTATTATGTCGGCTGCCGCTACCTGAAAGTAGAGTGTTTCAGAAGCGAGGAGGAACTGCCGCTGCGCGTGCCCGCCGAAGACTCGATCGAGCGTTCCAGCCCGTCATCCGAGCCGCGTCCCGGCGATCCCGCACGGCTCCCGCATATCGAGTCGCTCGAAGGCGTTGTCGTCCACTCGAGCGCCGCGCCGCTTGGCCATTTCGTCACCTCGAATCCGTTGTTCAACCGCATCCGTGATCTCGTGCGCTGGGCGCAGCGCTCGAACATGGTCTCCGTACTTACCGACTGTCCGCACCGGGAGAAACTTGGGTGGCTCGAGGCGTACCACCTCAACGGTCCCGCGATCCGCTACGAGTTCGACGTCGCCCGCATCTTCGCAAAGGACATGCGCGACATGGCGGACGAGCAGACCGACGACGGACTCGTGCCGAACATCGCGCCGGAATACACCAAGTTCCAAGGCACATTCCGCGCCGCGGCCGAGTGGGGTGCCGCTTTCATTCTCGTTCCGTGGCAGCAATACCAGTTCACGGGCGACCTCGACCTGGTGCGCACCCACTTCGATGCGATGAAGCGCTATTTCGCCTACCTCGAAACCCGCGCCACCGACAACATCCTCTCCGAGGGCCTCGGCGACTGGTACGACCTAGGCCCGGAAAAACTCGGCCCAGCGCAGCTCACCCCGCCGCCCGTCACCGCCACGGCGTTTTATTATTATGATGCCTCGATTCTGGCGCAGGCCGCCGCGCTGCTGGGCCGCGCGGATGAAGCGAAGGACTATGCAGCTCGCGCCGCCCGGATTCAGGCAAGTTACAACCGGCATTTCTTCCACTCGGACACCGGCTCCTACGCCACTGGTTCGCAGTGCGCCAACGCGCTCCCGCTCGTCCTCGACCTTGTGGAGCCCGCCGATCGCGCGCGCGTCCTCACCGCGCTCGTGCGCGATGTCGAGCAGCACGGCTGCGCGATGACGACTGGCGACGTCGGGTTTAGGTTTCTCCTCCAAGCCCTCGCCCGCGGCGGCCGCTCCGACGTGATCTATCGCATGATCAATCAGACCGAGAAGCCCGGCTACGGGTACCAACTCAAGAGCGGCGCCACGAGCCTCACCGAATCTTGGGACGCCAACCTCGCCTCCTCGCACAATCATTTCATGCTCGGGCAGGTCACCGAGTGGTTTTACAAGGACCTCGCCGGCATCGACGTCGATCCCGCGGGTCCGGGCTTCAAGAAGATCCTCCTCCACCCGAGTCCAATTGGCAACCTCGCCTCGGTCGAGGCGAGCTATGATTCGATTCACGGCCCGATTTCCCTTCGCTGGGAGCGCGTCGGCGACCGCTTCACGCTGAAGGCTGAAATTCCCGCCAACACAACCGCGACGGTCTTTCTGCCCGCGCGCGAAGGCGCCGCGGTGCTCGAAGACGGCGCGGCCGCCGAGCGCAGCGCGGGCGTGACGTGTTTACGCCGCGAGGGTGACCGCGCCGTTTTTTTCATCGAATCGGGACGCTACACTTTTGAAACGCAGTGGGCCGGGCCCGAGGTTCCCGCGCGGTGATACAATCATGAACCCCCAAGTTCCAACGAAAGGCGTCCTGGCCGCCCTATGGCTGCCGACCGATGCCAACGGCAATCTGCTTACCCACGAACTCGGCCAAAATCTCGCTTTTCTCAAGAGCCACGGCATCCACGGTGTGCTCGCGCTCGGCAGCACGGGCGAGTTTCCGCAGTTCGACATCGAGCAGCGCAAGCGTGCGCTCGCGACCATGGCGGAGCTCGCCGCGCCGCTCCCCGTCATCGCCAACGTGAGCGACATCCGCCCGCGCGCCGTCGCCGAGGTCGGCCGCTTCGCGCGCCAGATCGGCCTGCCAGCCATCGCCATCATGACGCCCGGATTTTTTCCGTCGTCGCAGGACGATGTGCTCGCGCACTTCCTGCACGCGGCCGACACGTCGGGCCTGCCGACCTTCCTCTATAATTTTCCCGAACTCACCGGCACGCGCATCAACCTCGAGACCGTCGCCGCCTTCGCCGACCGCGCGCCGATGGCCGGCATCAAGCAGAGCGGCCGCGAATTCGACTACCACAAGGATCTCATCCGCCTCGGTAAGGAGAAAAACTTCGTCGTGTTTTCCGGCGCCGACACGCGGCTGCTCGAGATTTTTGCGTTCGGCGCCGCCGGTTGCATCGGCGGGCTCGTCAACATCGCGCCCGAGCTGATGGTCCACCTCTACCGCGTGTGCTGCGAGGGCGCGGCGGGCAGCCCGCACCCGGCATTCGAGCGGCTGCAAAAAATCGGCGAGATCGTCGACCGCCTCACGTTTCCACTCAACATCGGTGCCGGCATGGAGGCGCGCAGGCTTCACGTGGGCGAACCGAAGGCCGTTGTCTCGCCGCGCTCGCGCGAGATTTACGACGGTATCGCCATGGACCTACGCACGCTCTTTGCCGAGTGGGGCTTGGCCCCGGCAGCGGGCGCGGCGGCGTTGCGCGCCGCGGGGGCGGCTTGAAAATCTTCGCCATCCCGCGCCCGGTTCACATCCTCGCCCCGTCGCTGACGTGCCGATGAAAAACAAGAACTACAAATGGGTCGTGGTCGGGATGCTCTGGTTCGTGTGCATCTTCAACTATGCGGATCGGCAGTCGTTCTCGGCGGTTTTCCCAAAGCTGAAGGCGGAGTTCGGCTTCGACGCCGTGCAGCTCGGGCTGCTCGGTTCAGCATTCGCGTGGGTGTATGCGTTTGGCGCGCCGTTCGCAGGCTTCATCGGCGACCGAATCGCGCGCAAGTACCTCATCCTCGGCGGCTGCGTGTTCTGGAGCGGCATCACGCTGCTGACCGGCTGGTGCGGGAAACTCTGGCAGTTCGTCACCGTGCGCGCGCTCACCGGGGTCGGCGAGACGTTCTATTTTCCCGCGGCGATATCGCTGCTCAGTGATTACCACGACAGGCGCTCGCGATCGCTCGCGTTTTCCCTGCACCAGTCGGGCGTTTACATCGGCACCATCGGCGGCAGCTGGGCGGGCGCCTGGTTCGCCGAACAATTCGGTTGGCGCTCGTGTTTTTGGTTCTTCGGTGCAGCCGGCATCACGCTCGCGCTCGTACTCTACCGCTTCCTGCGGGAGCCGGAGCGCGGCGCGGCCGACGCCTCCGAGGCCGCGGAAATCGACCCCGCGCACCCGCATGGCGTCGCCGTCGACGCGCAGGCCGCGCCGCCCGGCGTGGCGGAGACGCTGCGGGTCATCTTCGCCAAACCGACCGCGCTGCTGCTCATGGGCGTGTTTCTCGGCGCGAACTTGGTCGCGACGATTTTCCTCACGTGGACGCCGACGTTTCTCGTCGAGAAATTTCACTTCAAGCTCACCGCCGCCGGCCTGTCCGGCAGTGTGTTCATCAACATTGGCAGCGCGCTCAGCGTGCCACTCGGAGGGTTTCTGGCCGACCGGCTCGCGCGGCGCTTCGCCGGCGGCCGCATGCTCGTGCAGGCGACCGGCCTGCTAGCAGGCGCGACGTTCGTCGGTCTCGTCGGCCTCACGGATGACGTCACGACATTGCTGGTGGCGATGACGGTGTTCGGTTTGTGCAAGGGTCTGTATGATTCCAACATATTCGCCGCGCTTTACGATGTCATCGAACCCCGGGTCCGCGCGACCGCGGCGGGCGTGATGAACACCGTGGGCTGGGGCGGCGGGGCGCTGGGTCCACTGGCGGTTGGCATTGCGACCAAATACGGCCGTCACGCCAATCAGATGGATAACATGAGCGAGGCCATCGCCTTTGGTGCGATTATTTATGTCTTCGGCGCTGCGCTGTTGTTCTTCGCCTTCTTTGTGACTGCGAAAAACGACGTTGTGCGCGCCCCCGTGTCGGCGGCGTAAGACCTTCATTCCCGCATGAACTACTACCTCGGCATCGACGTCGGCACGGCCAGCGCCCGCGCCGGCATTTTCGACCAACGTGGCAACATGGCCGCCGCAGCGAGCCATCCGATCAAGATATGGAAGCCCGAACCGGACCATGTGGAGCAGTCCAGCGACGACATCTGGCTCGCGTGCTGCGACGCCACGCACGCCGCCCTGAAAATGACCGGACTCGCGTCTGCAGCGATCAAGGGCATCGGTTTTGACGCCACCTGTTCGCTGGTCGCGCTCGGCGCGGACTATCGTCCCGTCTCGGTCAGCACCAGCGGCCGCGCCAAGCAGAACGTGATTGTGTGGATGGATCACCGCGCCATCCCCCAGGCGGAGCGCATCAATGCCACGAAGCATGCGGTGCTGCGCTACGTGGGCGGCGTGATCTCGCCGGAGATGCAGACACCCAAGCTGCTCTGGCTGAAAGAAAACCTCCCCAGCACATGGAAGCGCGCCGGACGGTTCCTCGACCTGCCGGACTACCTGACTTACCGCGCGACCGGTGACGACACACGGTCGCTCTGCACGACGGTCTGCAAGTGGACCTATCTGGGCCACCGCGGCCTCAATGGGGCAGGGTGGGATGCGGGCTATTTTCGGAAAATCGGTCTCGGCGACCTTGCTGCCGAGGATTTTCGGCGCATCGGCCGGAAGGTGCAGCCGATGGGGCAACCGCTGGGCAGCGGACTCACCGCGCAGGCAGCGCGCGCACTCGGACTCGCCGCCGGCACGCCGGTCGGCGTGGCGATCATCGACGCGCACGCCGGCGGGCTCGGCCTGCTCGGTGCGCGGCTGGGGGGCGAGGCAATGACCCCCGCCGCGCTCAACCGCCGGCTCGCGCTCATCGGCGGCACGTCGTCGTGCCACATGGCGGTGTCCGCGCAACCGCGTTTCATCCCCGGCATCTGGGGGCCGTATTATTCGGCGATGATTCCCGACCTCTGGCTCACCGAGGGCGGACAGTCGGCCACGGGCGCCCTGATCGACCATGTGATTTTTTCGCACGCCGCCGCAACACCTCTGCAGACCGAGGCGAAGCGCAAGGGCCAGACCATCTACGAGCTTCTGAACGCCAGGCTCGACGCGCTCGCCAAGGCGGAACGCCTGGCGCATCCGGCCGAGTTAACGCGCGAGTTGCATATCCAGCCCGACTTCCACGGCAACCGTTCACCGCGCGCCGATCCCACGCTGAAGGGTGCGATATTGGGCCTCACCCTCTCGGCCACGGCCGATGACCTCGCCCGGCAATACCTGGCAGCGATTCAGGCCGTTGCCTACGGCACGCGCCATATCATCGAAGCGATGAACCGCAAGGGCTACGCTATCGACACGTTGCTGGCCTGCGGCGGTGGCACGAAAAACCCCGTCTTTCTGCGGGAGCATGCCGACATCACCGGATGCCGGATCGTGCTGCCGAAGGAGCCCGAGGCCGTGCTCCTGGGCTCCGCCATCCTCGGGGCGGTGGCGGCCGGCGCCTTCCCGACGGTGCTCGCCGCGATGTCCGCCATGAATGCCGCCGGGGAAGTCATCGCGCCAACGCCCGGCCGTGTGGTGCGCTATCATGACGCCAAATACCGCGTCTTCCACCGGCTCCACGCCGATTTCCTCACCTACCGCAAATGGATGCGAAATTCCTAATCAGCCTTTCCTAATGAATAAATCCAGCACAACAGTCCTGCTTGTCGCCAGTGGCGACCTACGCCAGTCCGCCAACGAAGCCTGCTGGCCCGCCCAGCAGGCGATGGAGCAAACGCTCACCGCCGCCGGCGCCAAACTGGGTTTCCACCTTGTCCGGGCTCATCCTTTCAAGCCCGATAACAAGCACGGCTTTATCGCCTCGCAGAAGGAGGGGCTGGAGGTTTTCTCGAAAATCGATCCCGAGGCGCCACTCATCGTTGCCGAGGCCGTGTGGCAATATTCACACCATGTGCTCGGGGGGCTGCTCTCGCATCGCGGCCCGATCCTCACTGTGGCCAACTGGAGTGGCCAGTGGTCGGGCTTGGTGGGCATGCTGAACCTCAATGGCTCCCTTACCAAGGCCGGCGTCAGGTATTCCACGCTCTGGAGCGAGACTTTTGACGACGACTTCTTCCGCAACGGACTGGCACTCTGGCTACGCACCGGCGCCGTGATGCATGCGACGGATCATGTGAAACCCTTCGCCCAGTGCGACGTGCCCGCCCGCGCCAAGTCCGTCGCGGCAGAGATCGCCGCGGATCTGCGCCACAAGAAATCCATCATGGGCGTCTTTGATGAGGGCTGCATGGGCATGTATAACGCTATCATTCCCGACGAACTGCTCTTCAAATGCGGCGTCTTCAAAGAGCGTCTGTCCCAGTCAGCCCTTTACTACGCAGTCACCAAGGTGAGTCATGAGGAAGCCAGCGAGGTGTTTTCCTGGTACCAGGCCAGAGGTTTCACGTT
>PLMW01000061.1:36572-86373 GCA_003142615.1 Opitutia bacterium
GCCGAAGGCACGCTCAATTCCACCGACCGGCCGCCGGTCACACGGGCCGATGGCAGCGTCATCCGGGCCGGTCAGGCCATTCCGCACTTCAACGAAGTCGACGAATGCTCCGGTCTCGATGCACTCTTCACGAACCGGATCCATGCCGCGCTCGGCCAGCCCGTTGCCACCACCCTGCACGACCTGCGGTGGGGCGACTGGGATAAGAGCGGCACCACCCGCGACTATGTCTGGGTGTTGCTGATTTCGGGTGGGGCGCCCGCCGACCATCACATCGGCGGCTGGGCAGGCTCCGATTCGCACCGGCAGCCGCCGATGTATTTCCGCCTGGGCGGCGGCACGCTGCGCGGCATTGCCAAGCCGGGCGAGATCGTCTGGAGTCGCATTTTCGTGGAGGGCGGCGCGCTAAAAATGGACTTGGGCCGCGCCAAGGTGGCCGCACTTCCGCGCACCGAGACCGCGCGTCGCTGGAATGAGACGACCTACCAGTGGCCGATCATGCATGCCGTGATCCACGGAGTCAGCCGCGACCAGATGATGGCCCGTCACAAGGCGAATCATATCCAAGTTGCCTACGCCAATTCAGCGGGGGAGGCCGACCTCGCTCTCTATACCAAAGCGGCGTTGGCTGCCGAACTTGGCCTCGAGGTTTCTCTGTGCGGCACCAAGGCCGATGGGCAGCCCTTCTGACCATGTGTGATCCCGTCGAGTACTGTGCAAAAGTATTTGCCCCACCCGCATTGCGTGCAGAGCCTTTGCACGCGGTTGCGCGCCAAGGCGACGTGCTTTTTTGAACATTTTTGGGCCGAAAGGTCGGCCACGTAGTCTTTCAAATGCTCAGCCAACGTCTTTTGGGCAGCATCGCGCAGCGGTTTCGGGGCAAGCAGTCCGGCCAATTCTGCTTCCTGCTCACTGACGAGTTTTGCCAGATTGGTTACCGCGACGTGCCGCTTGTCCGTGTCCAGAGACACGTCGAGGATTTTCCGGCCATTGCCCAAACGGTAGCGCCCGCGAAAAACACGGCTGTCTTTCGGTCGAAAAACATAGCGTAGCATATTGCCTCCTTAATCGGGTTTCTTGAGCAAGCGCTGCACATCGCTCCAACGGATCAAGAAAACCCCGCGAACCTTGACCGTTGGCAGTTGCCCGCAGTCGAGCATGCGCCGTACGGTCTTTTCCGAGAAACGCAGAAGTCGAGCGACCTCCTTGATGCGCAACACCCGGTCGCCATCCGGCATCGCTGGGGCCGAGATTGTTTCTAGGGTAGTGTTCATGATGGTTTCTCCTCGACAGGTTTTCGCGATCTCTTGTCGGAGATTTCAGCCTTTGCTTCCGCGTCTTCTTCGCTGATGTACGTTGCACTCAGCGTTTCTTTGAGCGGGTCCTGCTGCTCTAGGATAACATGGTGTGTTTGGTGTGCGGCATGAGAAAACGAACATTCCAGCTTCCATATATCTACTCAAAACCGGAAAAATACTGATGCCGTAGCCTAATTTTCGACGGCGAGTAAGCGGATAGAAAACTTGAAAAGACATCAAAACGTCGCGCGCAGAAGTGTGAGGATGGCGTTGCGGATTTCGGGTGGGAGGTTGGGCCACACTGCGGCGATCTCGGTCAATTCAGGGCTGGTTTGGGCGGATTTTAGTGAGCCTCCCAGTGAACATGGCGACTGCTCGCTTTTGCATCCGCCCGTAGAATCAGCCGCTTGCGGAGCGAATTCCGTGGGTTCGACGGAGCGAGCGCAGCGAACGGAGATGGGTCGCGCGCAGCGCGAGTGCGCAGCACCTGCCGGTGGTAGCCAATCCCACCCTCTCCGCCAGCCGGCTTACCAAGCACTGCACCCCCGAAACTAGCGAAGGATGCCCTGCGAAGCCTTCTCGGCCGCGGGGGATTCATTCCTGGCCGGGTCGCGTGATGCGAGCGTCTTTTGGATCGTGCGGAGCATGATGTCCGCCGTGAAGGGCTTGGCGAGGAACGAGGTGGCGCCGAGGCCAAAGGGTTCCATCGACTGGATGTTTGATCTCAAGCCGCTCGCGGCGATGACCTTCACCTCGGGATCCATCTTTCGCAGGGCGTAAATCAGCGCCGCCCCATCGAGTACTGGCATCGCCATGTCGGTGAGTACCGCCGCGATCTTTCCCTGCTTTTGTGCGAAAAGCGCGAGCGCCTCGGCGCCGTTGGAGGCGGTGAGCACCTGGTAGCCAAACATCTCCAGCGCATGGCGGGTGATGCTGAGAATGCAGGCCTCGTCGTCGACGACGAGGATGGTCTCGCCGTTGCCGCGCGGTGACGGAACGCTCGGGGCGGTGCCGCGGGCCACGGCCGTTTCGGCGGAGGCCGGCAGATAGATTCTGAAGGTCGTGCCACGGCCCACTTCGGAATCGAACGCGATGAACCCCTCGTGGTTCTTGACGATCGTCTGCGCGGTGGAAAGGCCGAGCCCCGTGCCCCTGCCGGGCTCCTTTGTGCTGAAGAAGGGTTCGAAAATGCGGTCCCGGATCTCCGGCGGAATGCCCATGCCGGTATCCTGGACCTCAAAAACGACGAAGAGGCCAGGGCGAAACTCCGGACTCATGGCGGCAAATTGGTCATCAATGCACAGATTGCGCGCCGTGAGCGTGAGCCGGCCGCCGTGCGGCATCGCGTCGCGCGCGTTGACGCAGAGGTTCATGAGCAACTGGTGGAGCAGGGTGAAGTCGCCGGATACGGGCCAGAGATCGGGTTCGATCTGGGTGACCACCTCGATCGATTTGCCGACGGTTTCACTGAGGAGACTCTCGACATCGCGCACCAGGGCCTTGGGATGTACGAGGAGAGTCTGGCCCTCCATGCCGCGCGCGAAGGTGTGCACCTGGCGAACGAGTTCCGCGCCGCGCTGGGCGCTGATCTCAACCGTGTCCAGCAGTTTCAGGCTGCTCGCATCGACGTGGCGCAGCTTGAGGAGCTGGGTGGCCATGACGATGGGCGCGAGCACATTGTTGAGGTCGTGGGCGATGCCACCCGCGAGCATGCCGATGCTTTCCATGCGCTGGGCGCGCAGGTATTGCGCCTCGAGGTGCTTTTTCTCGGTGATGTCGCTGTAGATGGCGAGCACGGCCTTGGGTCGCCCGGCATCGTCGCGCAGCAGGGTCCAGCGGCTGTCGGCCATGATGCTGTTGCCGTCCCGGCGCTTGATGGTCAACTCGCCGTGCCAGGCGCCGTGCTGCATGACGTGCTCGCAGGCCTGGTCATATTGGGGCGGAAACCCTCCGAGTTCCTGGGCGGTGTGTCCCACCACCTCCTCAGGGGTCAGTCCGAGCGAGCGCGCCGCGCTCGGGTTGCAATAAACGACGCGACGATCCAGATCGCGCACGATGATGGCATCGTTGGCCTGATCGAGGACCGCGGCCTGCTCCCGGAGCCGCTCCTCGGTCAGTTTCTGCTCGGTCATATCGACGCTGATGCCGGACACGCGGACGAGATGGTGCTGATCGTCGTGCACCGCGGCCGTACGGCTCTGGATCCACCGGTAGCCGCCGCTTTTGTCGCGCAGCCGATAGAAAATGCTGGCGGTGGTCGTGGCGCCTTCTATGAGCCGTTTGATGACTTGTTCAACGAAACCGCGGTCGTCCGGATGGACGGCGTCCCGCCACTCGGCTTGGCTGGAGAAGACCTTCTCGTTCTCCGCATAACCGAGCATGCGTTTATATTCGGGCGTGATGTAGAGTTCGCCTGTGGCGAAGTTCCAGTCCCAGAAAGCGAGATTGGCGGCGCTGAGCGCGAGATTGAGGCGAGCCTCCTTGTCCTTTAGTTCCTCCATGATGCGCCGGCGCTGAATAGCGTAGCGGATGGCGCGGTCAAGCGCGGTCGCGCTCAAGGCATCCTTTTCAAGATAATCGGCTGCGCCGGCCGCGATGGCCTCGATGTCGAGTTGTTCGTTGCTGGTGTCGGTGACGAGGATCATCGGCCCGGCGGCGAGGCCATGGGCGCGCACCCGGCGGATTAGATCGATGCCGTTGTCCGGTCCCGGGTGGCAGGCGATGAGGTAGGCGTCGTGCCGGTGCTCATTGATGAGCCGCCAGCCTTCGTCGGCCGTCGGCGTCCAGTCGATTTCATATCTGACCGTTTTCACCCTGCCCAGGAGCGCGCGAAGGTGGGCGTGCCCAGCGGCATCACTGTCGATTTGCAGGACCTTCAGTGTCTCAAGGCTCATGGGGACGCCGTTCCGGCGGGCAGGAGGCGAACTGGAAGCGGAGGGAATTGGGTGACAATAGGCCGGCTCTATGGGTGGTCAAAGCTCAATCACCCATGGCGACGGGCCGGGTCTTTCTCAAAAAGACATGGCGTGAGCCCCCTGGGGGACTGCCCTCCACGGCCATCCGCGCGACGGTCAAGGGGACGGGCTGCGCTGGACGGCCGCGGCCATGAAACTGTTTTGCGCCGAGAAGGAAGACTCGCCGTCGTGGCGCGCCACCGGCAGGTAGGCGCCGCTGGCGTGCAGTTCGCGGGCATTCTCGTTGTCCTTAAACTCCATGGGAAAGAGATCATCCAGGACGCGGCGGCGGAGTTCGGGAGCCTCGAGGGGAAAAAGCACCTCGGCGCGCCGGAAGAAATTGCGGGGCATCCAGTCGGCGCTGCCCGCAAACACCAGCGGCTCGCCGCCGTGGTTCTCGAAATAGAAAGCCCGCGCGTGTTCCAGAAAGCGGCCGACGATGCTGCGCACGCGGATGTTTTCGCTGAGGCCCTTGATGCCGGGCACGAGGCAGCAGGTGCCGCGCACGATCAGGTCGATGCGCACCCCCGCCTGCGAGGCCGCGTAAAGATTGTCGATCGTGGTCTTGTCGACGAGATTGTTCATCTTGGCGAGGAGGCGGGCGGGCCGGCCGGCGCGGGCATTGTCCGCCTCGCGGCCGATCAGCGCCTGGATGCGGTCGTGAAGATTAAAGGGCGCCACCAGCAAATGGTGGAACTCGGGCGAGCGGCCGAAGCCCGTGAGCGAGTTGAAGAGACTGGCCACCTCGCGCGTGATGTGATCGCGGCAGGTGAGGAGGCTGAGGTCGGTGTAGCTGCGGGCGGTCTTAGGATTGTAGTTGCCGGTGCCGAGGTGGACGTAGTGCCGCAGGGCTTTGGCTTCACGGCGCACCACGAGGCTGCATTTGCAGTGGATCTTGTGGCCGACCATGCCGTAGACCACGTGCACACCCGCCTCCTCGAGCTGGCGCGCCCATTGGATGTTGTTGGCCTCGTCAAAGCGCGCCTTGAGTTCGACCAGTGCCGTCACCTGCTTGCCGTTGCGCGAAGCCTCGATGAGGGCGCGCACGATGGGTGAGTCCCCGCTCGTGCGGTAGAGCGTCTGTTTGATCGCGAACACCTCGGGATCGCGCGCCGCCTGCTCAACGAAATCGACGACCGGGGTGAATGATTCGTACGGATGGTGCAGCAGGATGTCCTGCTCGCGGATGGCCTCGAAGATGTGCTCGGGCGCCTGCAGGGCCGGCGGATGCGCCGGGGTGAACGGCGGGTATTTCAGCTCGGGCCGGTCCAGCAGGTCATAGAGGCTCATCAACCGCATGAGGTTGAGGGGTTCCCGCAGCCGGAAGACGTATTCGTGGGAGAGGCCGAGGTGATCGCAGAGCGCGGTGAAGATCCGGTCATCCACGCCCTCCTCGATCTCCAGGCGCACGGCGGCGCCGCGGCGGAGGTTGCGCAGCTCCTCCTCGATCTTTTTCAGCAGGTTTTCCGACTCCTCCTCGTCGATGTAAAGGTCGCTGTTGCGCGTGACCCGGAAGGCATGCGCCCCGTAGATGCGGTATCCGGGAAAGAGTTCGCTGGCGCAGAGTTTGATGATTTCGGTGAGGAAAATATAGCGCTGGGGACCGTGCAGGGAGGGCTCGACATTGACGAGCCGGGGCAGGATGCGCGGGACGGGCAGGATGGCCATGAAGCCCTCCACGTCAGGTGTCTCCGGGTTGTCGAGCGACACGACGACGTTGAGGGTCTTGTTGGCGAGCTGGGGAAACGGATGGAACTGGTCGACCGCCAGCGGCGTGAGCACGGGGTAGACCTGCTCGCGGAAGTAGGTCTTCACCCAGTTGAGCTCGGACTGGCTGAGCTGGTCGGCGGTCTTGAAATGGATGTTCTCCTCGGCCAGCGCCGGCACCAGCTGTCCGTGCCAGCAGCGATACTGATCCTCGACCAGCGAGGCCACGACCGAGTGGATGCGCCGCAACTGCTCGCGCGGGCCAAGACCGTCGATGCTCGGCTCTGTGACGCCGCTGTCGACCTGCTGGATGAGGCCGGCCACCCGGATTTCGAAGAACTCGTCAAGGTTGGAACAGACGATCGCCAGGAACTTCACCCTTTCGAGCAGGGGATTGTGCTCGCTCTGCGCCTGCTCGAGCACCCGGCGGTTGAAAGCAAGCCATGAAAGTTCACGGTTGAAATAAGCCACCTTGGCAGGCCGCCGGGCCGCCTCTAGTGGAGGCAGCGGCGGGTTCTCCGCAACGGGAACAGGTGCCGGGGCGGCCTTTTTCGATTTGGAGGAACGCTTAAGCATGCCGAGACGAGGCTGAAGACGGGAAAAACGCTAAGGGTACCACCCCTCCTTGGCAAAACGAGAACGAAGTGAATGGTTACGAATGTGCAACATCTGCAGACACTTGCCCACTACCGCTTGTTGCCGCACAGCCCGGTCGGATCAGGTCACCAGGACGGTTTTGATGTTCACAAACTCGCGCAGACCGAACGGACCCAATTCCCGGCCATACCCCGACTGCTTCACTCCACCGAAGGGCAGCGACGGATCGGAGCGCACGAAGTCGTTCACGAACGCCAGGCCTGCCTCGAGTTCCTCGACCGCGAGGCGGCGGCCACGGCGGCGATCGCGCGTGAAGACCGCGGCGCCAAGCCCGTAGGATGAACTGTTGGCTGCCGCCAGTGCCGCGGCTTCGTCGCGCACCGGGATGATGGCCGCGACCGGGCCGAACAATTCCTCGTCATAGGCGGGCATGCCCGGCTTCACGTCGGCCAGCACGGTGGGTGCATAGAACCAGCCTGGCCCGGGCAACGGCTGGCCACCGAGCAGCAGTCGTGCGCCCCGGCGCAGGCTTTGGCGCACTTGCGCGTGCAGCTCTTCACGTAAATCGGTCCGGGCCAGTGGGCCGATATCCGTGCGAAGATCGGCTGGCGGACCGACCTTGCGCGCCGCCATGCGGTCGACAAGGCGCTGTTCAAACGCCGCGCGCACCTCCTCCACCACGATGAAGCGCTTGGCCGCGATGCAGCTTTGTCCGCTGTTGATGAGGCGCGACCGGGCGCCCACCTCGGCGGCGAGGTCGAGGTCGGCATCGGCAAGAATCACATACGGATCGCTGCCGCCGAGTTCCAGCACGCACTTTTTGAGGGCCGCCCCGGCCAGCGCGGCAACCTGCCGGCCCGCGGCGGTGCTGCCGGTGAGGGTGACCGCCTGCACGTGCGGATGGCCGATGAGCGCGGGCACGCGATCCGGGCGGATGAGCAAGGTCTGGAATACCCCGGCGGGCAGGCCGGCTTCCCGAAAGACCGATTCGATGGCGAGCGCGCATCCGCAGACGTTGGAGGCATGCTTGAGCAGAATGGTATTGCCGGCCATGAGGGCGGGCACCACCGCGCGGAAAACCTGCCAATAGGGGAAATTCCACGGCATGACGGCCAGGATCACACCCAGCGGTTGGAAGGTGATGAAGCTGTTCTTGGGCGCGCCCGGAGGCCGTTCATCGGCGAGCAAGCCCGGGGCATGCCGGGCGTAATACTCGCACACGAGCGCACATTTCCCGATCTCGGCGCGAGCTTGGGCCAGCGGCTTGCCCATTTCGCTGGTCATGAGATGCGCGTGAATGCCGGATTTGCGCCGCAGCACCGTTGCCACCGCGCGCAGCAGCCGGGCGCGGCGGGGGAAAGCAACCCGGCGCCAGTCGAGGAAAGCGGTGTGCGCGCGTTCCACCGCCGCGGCTTGCTGCCGGGGGGAGTGCTCACGGTAACGGCGGATCAGTCTGCCGGTGGCGGGATTGAGGGAGACGAGAGGCATGAGGATAAACCATCAATGACTAGCGCATATCCGCAAATCGGCAAAACGCGCATGCCGATTTTTTGCCGTGCCGGTGCTGTCTGCGGAGGCCTAGGTCCGCAGGTATTTTCCCAAGGCTGTTCGCAACTGCTGGCGGGCGCGATAGAGACGGGTTTCGATTGCCTTGGGGGTGGTGCGGGCGATGGCGGCGATCTCGGCGTGCGACTTTTCCTCGTATTCGGAAAAAATCACGGCTTCGCGCAGATCGGTTGGCAGGGCCGCCACAGCCGTTTTTACGGCCGCGACCATTTCGGCGGCCAAAAGGTCATCCGCCGGGGTTGTTTCCACCGGCAGATCAATTCTGCCGTCCGGAGTTCCTGGCTCGCCGTCCAGCGAGTCGGTGGGATGACGCTTCTGCCAGCGGGCGCGGGAACGCGCGAGGTTGAGCCCGATCTGGAACATCCACGTCGAGAATCGCGCGCCGGTGCGGAAGCGCGTCCGGTGCTGGTAGACGCGCACGAAGGTTTCCTGCGCGAGGTCAAGCGCGTCGTGTTCGTTTTGCGTGTAACGGTGGAGGAAGCCGCGCAGCGGCCCCTGCCAGCGGTCCATCAGCTGGTTGAGCGCCCGGTCATCACCGCCGGCGAGCGCGCCCATGAGGACTTCATCGGTGTCGGCCGTCATGCGCGGATCGCAAACTCGCCGGCGTGGCGGCCGGTCGGCCCGCGGTCTCCCGGGATCATCTCACCCCCCGCGGTTCGCGGTGATCGTATTGCGTGATGTGCGGCACCATCAAGACGAGGTAGCGGCGGCCCTGGTCGGGATTCATTTCGGCGGCGACCCTGTGCAGGTGCTGCAAGGTGGCCTCGTTGCACTCGTGCTTCACGGCGTCCCATTCTTTCAGCGCCGCGGCGTAGTCGGGCGATCCCTTGGCCCCGGCCTGTTCCAGCGCGGCCATGCGTTGCTGCACGGCCATGATGCGACTGCAATGGCTGGCGCAGACCGGCTGGTAGGCGGCGTGCAGCGCCTCGATGCGCGCAAACTGGGCGGCGCTGAGGTGGAATTCGCGTCGCAGCCAGGTCCATTGATCCTCGGTCTGGCGGGTGTTGAGATAATAGGTAACCCCGTAGGCGGTCGCGGCCACGGCGACAACGAGCAGGAGGAAGGAGGCCAGGCGTTTCATCACTGGTGATGACCGGCGGTCATCTGCAGCGGGTCGATGGTCTGCGCATAAGCCGCGGCGATCCGGTCGTTTTTCGTGAGCGAGGTGTGCAGGGCGCCGGCGCTCGCGCCGAGGAGGGCCGCGAAGGCCAGCGCCAGGCTGGCGCCGAGCGGAAGCGCCCAGCGGAAATACTGGGCCGGGATGCCCAGTCTGGAGGCGATGAAAGCGGCGGCGGCCCAGGGCGCCTCGCGGGCCGCTTCGATGCGCGCCCACACCTCGGCATTGAAGCGCGGTGCGGGTGGCGGCTCGTGCCGCCAGCTCTTGAGTACGCGGGAAAGGTTGGGATCGCGGTCCATCATGTCACGTGATACGCCGCGCACAGCGGAATCCCTCGGATTTTCCTGCACGATGCATGAGTCCCGGACCTAATACGTCCTGCTGGATGTTTCAAAGCCCAAATCTCTCCGAAACGCAGATCACTGGTGATCGGCGCGCGCCGGTCAATGGCCTGAGGATGAGGCGCTCTCGGGGAAGACCGGTTCTTGTTTTTGGGAAAGACGGCCATCTCAGCATCAACCTGCCCGCAGGCGGCAGCCCTGCATTTGTCGGTGTGAGGCCGGTTCAGAATGCGTCGACCAACGATTGCACCTTCAACTCCCGGCGCAGTTCTTCCGCACTCGCGGCGCCCTCGACCCTGATCTCCACCGGCTGGCCCGGGATCAGGTCGAAGTAATCGTCCGACGGCCTCGCATCGAGCTTGCCGAAGGTGACGTGCACGCTGCGCGCCAGCACCTTCGCGCTGAGGCGCAACCGGCATCCATCCGCGCCCGATACGACCACGGATTCAATTGCCGCAGCCGGCAGATGGATTTCATGGGTCGGGACCAGGTAAACGAGGTTGGACGAGAGCGTCCGTCCGTCCGCGGTCAGGTCCGTCGCGACAACGACCTGGGAGAAATCGATGCCCTTGGCCTGCAGGCGGGACAGCGCGGTCCGCAGGTGGACCTGGCTGGACTGGGCCGGGATGTTCACGGCCAGCGTCGTGTCGTCCAACGTGCGGCCGTCGAGACTGATCACCCGCGCCCGCAGGGACGCGGCCACCGGCTCGAGGCGGTCGGACACGACATACACCGCGAGGGTGCCGTCCTCCACGTGCGGAGAGACCAACACTGGTGCGTAGAATCGCCGCGCATAATACTGGAGCGCCTTCCAGCGCCCGAAATAGTCGATGCTCGACCACGACGCCACCGGCCAACAGTCGTTGAGCTGCCAAAACAGCGAGCCCATCGTCCTCGGACGATTGCGCCGCAGGTGTTCGGCCCCGACCTTGATCCCTTCCGCCTGCAGGACCTGGCTGACGTAGAGGAACGAGGCGAAATCCTTCGGCTCCGGATAATCCTTCAGGGTGTAGTCATGGATGATGGCGTTGCCCTGCTGGTTCTTCTGGTGGGCCAGCATCACCGGGGTGAGGATGCCAGTCCTGTCTTCCGGTGCGGTGAAGGCCTCGATGGTGCGCATCTCCGGAAAGGATTGGAATCCGTACTCGGACACGAAACGGTAGACGTGCTTTTCGTAATCGGCGAACGGCACGCGGCCGTGCCACACGCTCCAGTCATGGAAATCGCCGGTGCGGTAGGTGTCCGACTGTTCCTCGAAATCCGCCGTGGGCGAGGCGGACCAGAATGGCGTCTCCGGCGCCAGCTCGCGGGCCTTCTGGCCGATGACGCCGTAGAAAAGCGTCAGGTAGTCCTTCCACATCTGGACCTGGGCCGTGTGTTCGATCTGGCGCGCGTGGGTGATCCAATCGAAGGCGCCCTCGGTTTCGTTGTTGCCGCACCACAGCACGATGCACGCGTGGTCGCGCAGGCGCTTCATCTGGTCCTCGATCTCCTGCGCCACGTTGAGCTTGAAGCGGTACACGCCCGGCTGCCAGTCGTTGCCGAACATGAAGTCCTGCCAGACCATGATGCCGAGCTCGTCGCAAAGGTCGTAGAACTCGTCGGTCTCGTAATAGCCGCCACCCCAGTGACGGATCATGTTCATGTGGGCATCCCGGGCGGACTCGAGGACGCGCCGGTATTCGCGGCCGGTCACGCGATTGGGGAGACTGTCGAACGGAATGACGTCCGCCCCCTTGGCGAAGACCGGGACCCTGTTGACGACGAATTCGAAGGACCGACCCCAGGCGTCCGGCTCGCGGCGCAGCGCCACCGACCGCAGACCCGTCCTGACCTTCCGCTCGTCCACCAACTCCGCGCCAACCTTGAGCTGGGCCGAGAACGCGTACAACGGCTGGGCGCCCATGTCGACCGGCCACCACAGGTCGGGGCGGCCGATTTCAATGGGCAGGTCGACATGGTTGAGACCCGCGTGCAGAGCGACGCGGCGCGNNGTGCAAGTCGGCGATCCGGGCGTCATCCCAGATCTCCAGTCGCGCCGGTCGCCAGATGCCGCTGGTCACGAACCGCGGTCCCCAGTCCCAGCCGTATTCGTAGGCCGCCTTGCGCACATAGGTCTTCTCCGCAATGCCGATCGGCGTGCGCCAGCGGTCACCCGCGGCCGCCTTTTCTGCCGCCTTGATGGGCGAGGGAAAGACGATGCGGAGCAGATTGTCGCCAGGGTGGAGGAAGGGCTTCGCGTCGACCCGCCAGATCCGGAACATGTTGTCCGCCGTAAGCGCCGGCTGGCCGTTGAGCGACACCTCGCAGTAGGCATCCAAGCCGTCGAAGACGAGTTCCACATGGTTGTGCCGCAGCAAATCGGCGGAAATCGGCAGCGTTTTGCGGTATTCCCAGTCGGCTCCTTCGATCCACTGGAGTTTGGATTCGTTGTCGCGGAAGAAGGGATCCGGAATGATCTGGTGGCGCAGCAAGTCGAGGTGGACGTCGCCCGGCACCTGCGCGGGACGCCATTCCGCCGCCGCGGAACCGTCCGCCGGCACCTGCTGGCGAAACTCCCAGCCGTCGTCGAGGGAGATCATTTGTCTCGCCGCCGCCCCGGCGACAGCGGGAGCCGTGAGACCGGCCAACACAAGGGAAACAGGCAGAAGCGGGATGTGCATGATTTTATCTCCGGTTGGGAGACTAAAACCAAGGAGTGGGCGCCGGGACAAGCGGATTACCGCGACCGCCCCGCGCAGGTCGATCGCATCAATGCCGGGGCAGGGCGCCGGTGGAAAGGGGCGCGGATTTGGCTTCTTCTTTTCCGCTGGATCAGACAGAAAGCGGCGCCCCGTCAGTGTTCCCGCCGTGCGGCAGCTTTTCCCCCAATCCCTCATGACCCCCGAGCAATCTTCCTCCGCACCCTCCCGCGACGCGCCCGTCGCCGCGAATCCCACCTATCGCGGCCCTTTCGCGATCATGACCGTGCTTTTCTTCATGTGGGGATTCATGACGGTGTGGAACGACATCCTGATTCCCCGGTTCAAGGACGCCTTCACGCTGAACTATTTTCAGGCGATGCTGGTGCAGTTCGCCTTTTTCGGCGCCTACGCCGTCGGCGCGCTCGTCTATTATGGGGTGGCCCTCGTCTCCGGCGACCCGATCAACCAAATCGGGTACAAGAACGGTGTGACCATCGGGCTCTTGGTGGCGGCTGTCGGCAGCGCCTTGTTCTATCCCGCCGCGGTCATGAGCTCGTATCCGTTCTTCCTGCTCGCGCTGTTCATCGTGGGCCTGGGTTTTGCCATGCTGCAGATCGCAGCCAATCCCTACGTCACGATCCTGGGGCCGGAGCGGACGGCCTCGAGCCGGCTCAATCTCTCCCAGGCGTTCAACTCCTTTGGCACCACCATCGGACCGCTCATCGGCGGCTGGCTGATCTTCCGCGTGTTCACCCATGCGGGCGCCCACGGAGCGGACTCGGTCAAGGTGCCGTACCTGTGCTTTGCGGCTGTGTTTGCGCTGCTGGCCCTGTTCTTCCGATCGGCCCACCTGCCGGCCTTCACCAACCGCGAAGCGATCCGCCGCGGCGACAGCCCGCTGAGGTACGCCCACACCGTGCTCGGGGTCGGCGCAATCTTCATGTACGTCGGCGGTGAGGTCACGGTCGGGAGTTCGCTCATCAACTTCCTCGGCTCACCCCGGCTCGGCGGACTGTCACATGAAGCGGCCAGCCGCTACCTGTCCTTCTACTGGGGCGGGCTGATGATCGGGCGATTCATGGGCGCCTTCGCCCTGAGCGACCTCCGACCGGCGCTGAAACGGGCGCTGGTGGTGCTGGTTCCTGTCGCGGCCTTCGCCGTCGTCGCCGGCATCGCCGACCTGGCCACCGCGGTGCGGTACGGCGCCTTCCTCGGCCTCCTGCTGGCCGCCTTCTTTCTCGGCGGTGCGAGTCCGCAGCGGATGCTGGCGCTCTTCAGCGCGCTGATCGTGATCCTGCTCGCCGTCGGCATGAGCGCCGCCGGCGATGCCGCGAAATGGGCGGTTGTGGCCGTCGGGTTGTTCTGCTCGGTGATGTGGTCGAACATTTTCTCCCTGGCCATCGACGGCCTGGGCGCGCTCAAGAGCCAGGCGTCGTCGCTCCTCGTCATGGCCATCCTCGGCGGCGCGGTGCTGCCGCCGATCCAGGGCGCGGTGGCCGATCGCTTCGGCATTCAGGCGTCGTTCGCCGTGCCAATCGTCGCCTTCGTCTACGTCGCGTTCTACGGCCTGTACGGTTACCGCGCCGGGCGGCGGACACACTGATGCTCCGGCGGGGCGGAAAAACGTGGCCGGGCGGCCGTTTGTGGAGCGACGCCCTGAGACCGTGGGCGCAGCTTACACGCTTTCGAGCAGTTTGTAGATCCGCGCGATCATTTTCTGCGGATCATCGAGCAGGCCGGCGGCGATGAGGGCGTTGTCGAGCACCTGTTCGGCCATGAGTTTCGCCACATCCGGCTTCGCGTCCTTGGCGGCCGCGAGGTGTTTGATGACGGCATGGCGCGGATTGAACTGCAACTCCACGCGCGGCGGCGTGTCCTCGGCCCCCTCGACCTTCATGGCCTTCATGAGGCGGCGCATGTGCGGCGACATGAGCTTGTCGGCGCTGAGCGCGAGGGCGGGGGAGTCGACGAGGCGGCCGCTGGCCTTCACCTCGGCCACGCGGTCGCCGAGCGTCTCCTTGAGCCAGACGGCGAGCGCCTTGGACTGCTCCTTGGTAAGCGCGTCCGCGCCCGGCGGCGTGGGCAGGTCATCCAGTTTCACGTCCGCGTGGTCGGCGGCGATCAGACGCCTGCCGTCGAACTCGTGCACGTGGCTCATGACGTATTCGTCGACGCTCTCATAACAGAAGAGCACCTCGAGGTTGCGGGCGCGGAATCCCTCGAGATACGGGCCGGCCTCGATCGCGACGCGGTTCGGACCGACGAGGAAATAAATCTCCTTCTGCCCGTCCTTCAGGCGCGAGACGTAGTCGGCGAAGCTGGTAAGCTCGCCCCTGGCCGTGAGCGACGACTCGTAGCGCAGCAACTTCATCAGGTCCTTCTGGTAGGTCTCGTCGAGCGCGGCACCCTCCTTGAGGTACACGCCGAAGCGCCGGTAGAACTCCTTGTAGCCGTCGGGCCGGTCCTTCGCCTCCTCCTCGAGGGATTTGAGGAAACGGCGCGTGAGCACCCGGCCGAGTTTGGCAATGAGGGCGCGGTCCTGCGGCATTTCACGCGAGATGTTCAGCGGCAGGTCCTCGCTGTCGACCACGCCCTTGAGGAAGCGCAGCCACTCGGGCAGCAGGTCCTTCGGGTGCGGGTCGATGAGGATCTTGCGGCAGTACAGCGCCACCGCCGGCTCGGCGCGGACCAGGCCGAAGCGCTCGGGGCTCTCCTCGGGCACGAAGAGCAGGGCGTTGATGGCCAGCGGGGCGTCGGCGCTGAAATGCAGGCGCAGGCGCGGGGCGTCGAAGGCGTTGGCCTGGAACTTGTAGAATTCGGTGTACTCCTCGTCCTTGATCTCGTTCTTGTTGCGCAGCCAGAGGGCCTGGATGGTGTTGACGCGCTTGCCATTCAGGTTGATCGGGAACTGGACGAACGAGGAGTAGCGCTTGAGGATGCCCTCGATCTTCGAGGCGAGGCTGAACTCGCGGCACTCGTCCTTTAATTCGACCACGATCTTGCAGCCACGGCGCTGGCCCTCGGCCTCCTCGATCGTGTAGCTGCCGGAGCCGTCCGACTCCCACACCTGCCCGGGCTCGGCGGGCCGCCAGGAGTGGGCAAAAACGCGCACGCGCTTCGCCACCATGAAGACGCTGTAGAAACCGACGCCGAACTGGCCGATGAGGCTGGTGCCTTTCGCCTCGGATTCGCTCAGCGCCTTGAGGAAGGCCTTCGAGCCGGAGTGGGCGATGGTGCCGAGGTTCTCGATCAGCTCGGCCCGCGTCATGCCCACGCCAAAATCCTGGATCGTGAACGTCTTCGCGGCGTCGTCCGTGGTGAGGTTGATCTCCGGCGGCAGGCGGTCGTCGAAGATCTCCTTCTCGGTGAACTGGAGGTGGCGCAGCTTCTCGAGCGCGTCGGAGGCGTTGGAGACCAGCTCGCGCACGAAGATCTCCTTCTCCGTGTAGAGCGAGTGGATGACGATATCGAGCAGCTGCCGGACCTCGGCCTGGAACTCGAACTGTTGCGGAGTGGACATGCGGGGAGTGAGGGTAAAAGTGAAGGTGAGGGTGAGAAAGGAGACAAACTAGCAAAACGCCGTGGATAAAATCAAGAGGCAGCTGAGTTACTAACCTTTATATGCCTCGTGTGGCCAGTACCTCCATCCGAAAGATAAGCGTGCACGCTGTGTCGTAGAATCATACCGTAAGCCGATGTCATGCGACTCGTGATCGTTGAAAGCCCCTACGCCGGAGACATCGAGGCCAACGTCGCCTACGCGCGTGCCTGCCTCCGCGACGCGCTTGCCCGGGGCGAGGCCCCGTTCGCCTGTCACCTGCTTTACACGCAGCCCGGCGTGCTGCGCGACGAAGTGCCGGCGGAGCGCCAACAGGGCATGGACGCCGGATGGGCTTGGTACCAAGCGGCCGACGCCTGCGTGGTTTACACCGACCGCGGCATCTCGCCCGGGATGGAAGCCGGCATTGCCGTCGCCCGCGCCGCGGGCAAGCCCGTCGAGTACCGGTCACTCACGTCCGGCCAGAAAGCAGATATAACACGGGCCTGACACCGTCCTTCGGTGGGCCCGCTGACCCTCAGTGGTGTGTCAGCGCGGCAATGACCATGACCAGAAGGACTACGAGCAGCACATGGACCGCCACGGACAGCGATCCGCAGACGATGCCAATCCACGCATGCACACTGCCCCGGATCACGGGATCCCGCGCTCGTTTTTTCAGTCCGGACACGCCCAGCCCCACGGCCGCCACGCCGAAAAAGAACCCGAGCACCGGGATCACGCTGAAGACACCCAGGTAGTACGCCGTCAGCGCGTGCGGGTTCTTGTACGGGATGATCCCGCCGGTCGCGTCGCCTCGATTGTCCACCACTCTGGTGGGAGCTGGCGTCGTCGTCGCCGCCGCCAGGGGCGGCGGAGTGGCGCTGATGGAGCCGGCGGCGGAGGCCGCGGGCAGCGACGGCGCGGCGCCGCGCGGCGGTTGCCCGGCGCTGGCGGTGGCCTGGGCTTCATAGGCCTCGCGCACTGAGTCGCGCAAAAGAACGACCAAGGTGAAGGCGCCGAGCAGGGTGCCCAGCGGCATGTGCAGGAGATTCAGGCACGCCACGGCAAGCGAAAACGTCCGGCCCTTGCGCGCCCGCAGGCAAAACGCCGAGATCAGGTTGGCGAAACCAGACAAAAGAAACCACAACCCGAAGATGACGTAGAACCACTTGAAGATGGCGAACACCTGGGGCGGCTGCGGCTGCTGCTTGTGCCCCGCCCACTGCGACGAATTCAAAATAAAGGCGTGGAAGAACGCGTAGTGGCCGACGACAAACAGGATGCCCACCACGCTCAGCGCGGCCCCGATGAAATGGAAAACGGTCAACAGCCGCAGGTGGTCGGCATCGATTTTGCGCTGATCGCGGTAGAGTGGGGTCAATTCGGTCATGGGGGTTGTGTCCCGACTCGGACGTTCGACGGTGGATCCTGACGGAAGCTGGAAGAATCGGAAGGATGATGTCGAAGCCGGCGGTTAAGTAAACAGCGCTTCGGCTCTGAGTTTCGTGGGCCGGCGCCAGCCGTGCCGCGCGGTCTTGAGCTCCTTGCTCACCGCGGAGGCGAAGATGCCGAGCGCGGGGTCATGACCGGTGACTTTTGCCGAAAAACAAAACCCACTGCAACTTGAACAGGGTTCTTCGATTCGCGCGGGTCGCGCCGGGCCAGTCACGGCAAGGGTCGCTGACCCGCTGCCAGGCCGGGGCGGCGGCGCCGGCGGCGGACTTTGCGCTTTGCCTCGGCGCCGTTCTCCCGTTTTAACTCCGTACCGTTGAAGATCCTCGACCGCCACATCCTCGGCGAATGGCTGAAAATTCTCGGCCTCGTGCTCACGGCCACGATCGGCCTGCTGCTCATGCAGGAGATGTACGACGATTTCCGCGACCTCCTCGACGCCGGCGCCGGGGCGGTCGACATCCTTGTCTACTACGCCGTGCGCATGCCGAGTTTCCTCACGGTGGTGCTTCCACTCGCGCTGCTGATCTCGCTGCTTTACAGCCTCGGTCAGCTTCATCGGAACAACGAGTTCACCGCCATGCGCGCCGCGGGGCTCAGCCTCTTCCGCCTGACACGTGGCATTTGGGTGATCGGCGTGCTGTGCTGCGGGCTCATGTGGTTGTTCAACTCGCGCGTCGTACCCTGGTCGGTCGAGGAATCGCGCCGCATCAAGGACAGTCTGGAGTTCCGCCATCAGGCGCGCACCGACGGCATTGAGCACGCCGGCCTCGTCACGAGCGTGTCCTTCGACAACCGGGCGGAAGGACGTCTCTGGTACATCAACCGCTACAACCGTTTTGCCGGCCGCGCCTACGGCGTGACCGTGTCGGTGCTCGACGCGCAACGCCGCGAGACCACGCGCTATCTGGCGCGGGAGGCGGAGTACCGTCCCGCCACCCGCACATGGACGTTTCGCGACGGGTGCGAAGTCAGGTTCGATGTCGAAACGGGCGAAACCGTGCGTCCCATCACCTTTGTCGAACGGACCTTCGCGGATTTCCACGAGGATCCCCAGCTCATGCTGCTGATCGACCGCAATCCGATCGATCTCTCGTTCCGCGAATTGAAGCGCCTCATCGACTACCTGACCATCGAGGGAAATCCGAAGGTCACAAAGTACGCCATGCGTTACTACAGCCTCATTGCCGACACCCTCGGCTGCCTGATTGTCATCGGCATCGCCATACCGTTTGCCGTGTCAGGCGTCCGGGTGAGCCCGGTCGTGGGCGTGTCGAAGTCGATTGGACTCTTTTTTGCCTATTACCTGCTTGTCAGCCTGGCGAACATGATCGGCGGGCGCGAGCTGCTCACGCCGCAGATTGCCGTCTGGCTGCCCAACCTTGTCATGGTGGGCGTGGCGGGATGGTTTTTCGCCCGCATGCGATGATGCGGTACGACGGGCGCACGCCTGCCGCCACGCCGTCGTTCATGTCCGCAGATAGGAGGCGCCGTTGAGGTCGATGATGCAGCCGGTCATCGACTCGGGCGCGTCGAGGGCCAGCCAGACGACGGCGCGGGCGACCTCCTCGGTGGTGGCCACGCGTCCCAGCGGAATATCCCGCACGATTTCGGCGCCCCGCGGGCCCTGCAGGTGGCCGGCCGCCATGTCGGTGTCGACCCAGCCGGGAGCGAGCGTGAATACAAAAATACGTTCGGGCGCCAACGCCTTGGCGAGCGACTGGCCGAAGGCATTGAGGCCCGCCTTGGCGGCGCCGTAGGCGGGGGCGCGGGCTTCGCCGCGAAACGCCCCCCGCGACGAGATGTTCACGATGCGGCCGCCGTTCGTGCGCCGCATGCCCTGGGCGGCAAGGAATGACAGGTGGGCCGGCGCGGTGAGATTCGCGGCCACGGTGCGATCCCACCTTTTCTGCCACTCGGCGAAGGTCACCTCTCCCGGGGCGTGCAGCTCGTAAATGCCGGCATTGTTCACCAATACGTCGATGCGGCCAAAGGCGCGCAGCACGCCGGCCACCAGCCCTTCAGGGGCGGTGGGAACGGTCAGGTCCGCGGCGAAAAGCGCGTGCCCGGTGCCGGGCAGCGCCGCCAGGATCGCCTCCGCCGCGGCGCGGTTTTGATGGAAATGCACCGCCACGCGCGCCTCGCGCGCCGCGAGTTGCCGGGCAATCGTCCGGCCGATGCCGCGGGAGGCGCCGGTGACCAGGGCTACGGGATGAAATGCGGCGGCCATCGGATGAACTCGAGCTGCTCGATGCGGCGCCAGTTGGCGAAAATGATGATCAACCACACCACAATGCAATTCAGGTAGCTCAGAAACACCGCCGCACTCGCCATGTCCTTGGCGCGTTTGGCCATCGGATGCTTCTCGGTCGAAATATAGTCGATGGTCCACTCGATGGCGGAGTTGAGCAGTTCGACAATGATGATGAGAAACAGCGCGGCGATCATCAGCGCGGTCGAAACGGCGTTGACCGGCAGGATGATCGCGAACGGCACCAGAATGATGGCAAAGATCAGATCCTCGCGGAAGGATGGCTCGAACCTGAGAGCGGCGATAAAGCCCTCGACCGAGTAGCGCAGCGAGCTGAAGAAATTGCGAAAGCTGCGGCGCTTGAGGGATGAGGGTTCGGCAGGAGCGTCCATACCGCCGGCAAACTAGGCGCCCGGCCGGACTGGAGGAAGCCTGAAGTAAGGCGGGTCATCCCCGCGGCATGCGGCGAATTTTCCCGCGGCCAGGGTCGCCGTCGATCGGTGGGCCGCCATGTCCTGTCCCGGGGAAGGGTTGCGTCCGTTTTGGCGGGACGGCCATGGCAGGCGGATCTACCCGCCTGAAATCGCCAGGCGTCCGCTGCGCGGGATCGAACGACGCACGCCGATGGCGCCACAGACGAAATCTATGATTTCCTCGCGGTAGCCGATAAACTCGAGAACGCGCGAAAGAAAACGGCGTTTCGTGGGGGTGTCGATGTTCATGATTGCCCAGTAATGCGTGCCGGGAATCTGGCGGGCCTGATTGTGCTGGCACTGCTCGACAATCGCCTCGCGCGACAGACCGAGGTAGCGGCGGCCGCTGGGGCCGTTGGTCAGGGAGATAATGAACTCGTTGAAATCCGACGCATGTCTTGTGGCGGTCCAGCCGAGAATCGCCAGGTATTTATCGGCATCAGTGAACTTCGCCCGGAATTCAGTCCCGAGCATGTAGGCGATCAGTGGTTCGCTCGCTCCCATGTCAGCGGCGGAAAGATTGAGCATGGCCGCGAGGACGTCGTTGGGGCTTTGATGAAAGTCGGTGGTCAGTTTTTTCAGCGTGTCATAAACCTCATCACTAACCTCGATGTTTTTCATGAAGACAGGTTGAACCGGTTTAATCTGTTTGCCAAGTCTATCTTCCTTCTATTTTATATTCAGGCGGTTGCGTACGGCTTACGATGCACAGGTCATCTTCCGGTCGCGCCATATGGGCAGCGCCGTGGCTCCACCCAGATCATATTCGGTGAAGTCATTCAGCACATCCTGATGGCGGCTGTCCTGCTTGTAGATTTGCAGGATGCGCATGTGTTCATGGTCCGAGGTTGGGAATATCCTCGGTGGCTCGCCGGGCAGAAAAATGGCGGTGTAGCTGCCGCGACGGTCGACCATGCGCCGGATGACAAGCATGAACGCAGGTTGGTCCCTGCTGCGGTTCTTGCCAATCCCGGTTGCTTGCGCCTCCGGCAGGGCCATGCTCTTTGCGCATCACAACCCATCTCGCGCGATGAGCCATGAATCTCCAGACACTCCCAAACGAAACTGGCCGCTGATCTGGGCCGGCATCATGGTCGGGCTGCTGGTGGCGGCCACGGCCGCCGGCCTCATCGCCATGTATGTGGGCAATTTCAATCTGCTCGACTGGATGGAGTAGATGGCGGGCGGGCGCGACCGGCATCTCCAGGGCCGCCGGATGATCAGGACCAGTTGTAGTTGAAGCTGATGCTGATTCGCTCTCCGGTCGTCGGGTTGGCGGCGACCTCGTGCCGCAGCCAGCTCTCGAAAAGGATCACCGTGCCGGCCTCAGCCGGGTAGGTGACGTGCTGCCGGTTGGCGGGGTGCGCATCAGTCCGTCGGGGCGGCGCCGCCATGAAACGGTCGAGGCGCGGATCCTCGAACTTCAGTCCCGGACAGCCGCGCGGCGTGCGCACATAATAGGTGCCGCTGATGAATGACAGCGGGTGCAGATGCAGACCGTGTGCCGTGCGCTCCGGCATGATATTCACCCAGCAGTCGGTCATGAAGATGTCGCGTCCGCGCAGGTTCATGTCGAGCTGCCGTGTGAACCGCCGCACATGGGCGGTGATCTTTTTCTCCAGGGCGGCAAAGGTCGACGACACCTTGTGCAGCCGGGCCAGTGACGCGTAGCTCGTGAAACCGCCGGGATAGTTTTTCGCCGACCAGCGGCGGCCGGCGGCATCATGGTCGCGGATAAGGTGACATTCCCCGGCCAGTTCGTCGTTGAGGCGGGCAAGGCCGGTTTTCTGCAGCGGCTCGCAATAGATGAAAGTGGAGAACCACGCGCGGATGGACATGGCGCAACCGATAGGTCGGGCGCCGCCGGCAGGGAAGCTGAAAAGCGCGGCGGTTCGAATCGCCGCGCCCACCAGACGATGGTGCGTCTTCCGGTCCGCAGGGCATCCCGGCGGTCACAGGGAGGGATGCAGCGCGAATTCCCGCTTCAGCGTATGCACGGCGCCACCGGGATGCAGCGTGCTCGCATAAAGCTGAAAAGCCTCCACCCGGAATGGTGCGGCCTCGAACTCCCGGTGGCGTTTGAGAAACTGCCTCACCGCACCAGGCGGAACCTCCTCCTTCACCCGGCCGAGCGTGGCGTGTGGTTGGAAGAAGCGCACGTCAAGCGCCAGGCCGGTTGCCAGCAGCGCGTCGTCGATCTGCTGGCGGAGCTGGTGGAGCCGCGGATGGCCGTGTCCGACGCCGATCCACAACGCCCGCGCCGTTCCGCGCGGGGGAAAGGAACCGATGCCGGCCACCGGCAGCACGAATGACTCCACGCGAACGCGGGCGAGCGCCGTCTCCAGCGTTTCGTCCAGCGATACATCCACCTCACCGAGAAAGCGCAGCGTCAGATGCAGCTGCTCCAGCCGTGTCCAGACAATGCCGCGCACGGGTTC
The DNA here is from genome assembly GCA_003142615.1 of Opitutia bacterium. Taxonomy (GTDB): domain Bacteria; phylum Verrucomicrobiota; class Verrucomicrobiia; order Opitutales; family Opitutaceae; genus Fen-1467. Next base: position 58,992 of record PLMW01000061.1, read on the forward strand.
ATAAAGCGCGGCGAGCTGCTCGCGCACGGACGCCGGCAGGGCCGCGGCGATGAAGAGGCGTTCAGTGGACATCGCAGTGCGGTCACGAGGACATCCCGTCGTGCAAACTGACACGATAAAAATCGGGCCCGGGGGAGTTTTGCGGTGGCCGGGCGGAAAATGAGGTGTTCTCATCCGGCGCGATCCGGAATCGTGTCTTGAATCCTGCCAGTCGCTGGCGATTTGCCTAACTCCGCCCGTCTGAGGGAGTTTGCCCCAGCCGGCAATAATTCCCGGCGGCGCACCTGAAATTCGACGGCAAAATACACCGCATGAGCGGGGAAATTAGCTACCACTGCCGGACAATCGAGAATTCAACGCGGGGCGGTGGATGGCTACTTTCCGCGGCCATCATGAAAATCGAGCCGCTCCAGCCTGCGGTGCTTGAAGAGACACGCCGCGTCGCAGCCGAGTTGTTCCCCTGGGAGAACGAGCATCACACCGCGCTGGAAGCCGCGCTTTTCCCGGAGGCGCACGCCGGGTTTTTGTCCGCGCGGCGGCTGGAGTGCGCGCGGTTCTGGACCGCGAGTCTCAATGGCCGGGTGGCCGGCATGGCCGGACTCTATGATTACCGGGGCATGCCGTCGGAAACGTGGCTTTCGTGGTATGGACTTCTGCCGGTGGCGCGCGGCCATGGCCACGGGGCCCGTCTGCTCGACGCGATCATCAAGATAACCCGCGGGGAGGGCCGCGCGGTGCTGCGGTTGTGGACCACGATTGAGGACGAGTATGTGGCCGCCATCAGACTTTACGAAAAACGCGGATTCACGGCGGAGGAGTATCCGGCGCTGCCCGGCGAGACGTGGCGCACGCTGGTCATGTCGCTCGGCCTCAACGGCGCGACGCCCATTCCCTGGCTCTCCCTCGCCAATCGTCCCGAACTCGGCGGACGCATGGTCCCGCCGGCCGCCGCCAGGGTGGCGTAATACCAATCGCCCAAGAGTTTTAGACCAATCCCACGGGCGAGACGCCCGTGCCACGTGGCATGGACGTCCCGTCCATGTCCGGGGAAAGTCCAAATGATTAGGACGGTTGGTATAAGCCCCGGTTGCCTTCCCGATCGCTCATCTGCCCGGGAGGCGCGCCGCAAAGAAGACGCGCGTCGTCGTGCCCGGCCGCCGACGGGGGATCAGCCGGCCTGGCCGCCGGCCGGCGCCAGCGGGACGCGGACCACAAACGGGGCGAAGACCGCCGACTGCGCGACGGGAAAACGGCCCTGGATGTGAATGCCATCGTCGCGCAGTTCCTGCGCATGGATGTGGCCGACCTCGTACAGGCGGGCGATGACGTCATAGCGGTCGGGCGGTACCAGCAGCTCGGTGGCGCCGAACTCGCGGGCGATGAGGTTGGTGCAATGTTCGCGCAGCGTGTCGATCCCCGCGCCGGTCTTGGCACTGACATAGAGCGCGCCGGGGGCCAGCAGGCGCACCGACTCGAGCGTGGCGGGATCGGCGATGTCGATCTTGTTGAAGACGGTGAGGATGGTCTTCCGGTCGGCGCCGAGTTCGGCCAGCACGCCGAGGGTGGTGACATGGTGCTTGGCGACGTTGGGATTGGTCACATCGAGCACGTGGATCAGGAAATCGGCGAACACCACCTCTTCGAGCGTGGCCTTGAACGCCTCGACGAGGCCGTGCGGCAGGCGGCGGATGAAACCGACGGTGTCGGTGACGAGCACCTTCTGGTTGTTGCCCAGTGCGAGCTGACGCGTGGTCGGGTCGAGCGTGACGAAGAGCCGGTCCTCGACGAGCACCCGGGCGCCGGTGAGGCGGTTGAGAAGGCAGGACTTGCCGGCGTTGGTGTAGCCGACGATGGCGCAGGTGGACACGGGCACGCGCAGGCGGCGCTGGCGCTGCACGCCGCGCTGCTGGCGCACCCCGGCGAGGTCGCTGCGCAGGTGGGCGATGCGATCGCGCACGGTGCGCCGGTCCTGTTCGAGCTGCGTCTCGCCCTCGCCGCCGAGGGAGCCGCGGCCGCGCTGGCGCGAGAGGTGCGTCCACGCGCGTTTCAGGCGCGGGAGGAAGTATTCCTGGCGGGCCAGTTCCACCTGCAGCATGGCCTCGCGGGTGTGCGCGTGGTCGGCGAACACCTCGAGGATGACCTCCTGGCGGTCGATGACGGCCAGCTTGGATTCCTCCTCCCAATTGCGCTGCTGGGCGGGCGAGAGCGCCTCGTCGATGACGATGACGTCGGCGCCGGCGGACTTCGCCTGCTCGATCACCTCGCCGACCTTGCCGCGGCCCAGCAGGAAGGTGGACGTGGGCGAGCGCAGGTTGACGAGGATGCTGCCGGCGACGGCCAGGCCGAGGGTTTCGACCAGCTCCCGCAACTCCGCGAGGAGCTCGGCTCCCTCGCCGGACGGCATGCGCGAAGTCTGCACCCCGATGAGATACGCGTTGAGGATGCGTTTGTTTTTGTCGAAGAGCTCGGCCATCGGAAAAAAGGGTGCGTTTCTATTCTCGCGAAGGCGAGAGTCAAACCGACCGGACGGCTGTACTGACCGGTGTGGTGCTGCTCCGGCCCGGCCTCTGCTTCCGGTGCCCGCGGCCGGCGATACTCCGGAGTCGACCGCCGGCCAAATCCTCGCAAGGCGGGCTGGCGTCGTTCTCGAACTCCCTCCTCACCTTCACGGCACGGGCAGGAACCGCGCGCAGAAGGGAGAGGGCACGCTCACGGGCTGGCCGGCCGGGGTCAGCCGGCCAGTGGCCTCGTCGACCCGGAAGACCACCGCGTTGTCACTGCCATGGTTGGTGCAGATGATCCACTTTCCCGTTGGATCGAAGGCGAAATTGCGCGGGGATTTGCCCTGCGTGGAAACGTGCTCGAGGGGAGCGAGGCGCCCGGTGTCGGGATCGATGGTGAAGACGGCAAGGCTGTCGTGTCCTCGGTTGGAGCCGTAAAGGAACCGGCCGTTGGGATGCACCACGATCTCCGCGCAGGTGTTGGTGCCCTTGAAATCCGCCGGCAGCGTGGAGACCGTCTGAAACTCCGTCAGCGCTCCGTGGGCGGAGTCCCAGTGGAAGGCGGTGACGGTGCAGCCCATTTCATTGATCAGGTAAACCCAGCGGCCGTTGGGGTGAAACTTGACGTGCCGCGGGCCCGAGCCGGGCCTGATGGTGGCGAAGGGCGGATCGTTCGGCTGGAGCGAGCCGTCCTTTTCGTCGAAGCGGTAGACAAACAGCCGGTCAAGGCCGAGGTCGGCGACGAGAACGAACCGGTTGGTCGGATCGATGATGATGGAATGGGCGTAGGCATGCGTCTGACGCTTGGGGTCCACGCTGCTGCCGGTGTGCTGCGCGAAGGCTGTGCGCTCGCCGAGACTGCCGTCGGGCTTGAGGGCCAGGACGGCGATGTTGCCAGCCTGGTAGTTGGCGACGAGCACATGGCGGCCCGTGTGATCGAGGCAGACGTAGCTGGGGTCGCTGCCGCCGGCCGGTTGCTGGTTGAGCAGGGTGAGATGACCGGTCTTCGGCTCGATGGCATACGCGCTCACCGTGGCGCCGGGCTGGCCATGCACCGTGTCGATGGAGTTGCACGTGTAGAGATGGCGGCCATCAGGGTGAATCACGAAAAACGCCGGGGCCACGGCCTCGACATCGAACCTCGGCGTCGTGAGCACCCCCGTGGCGGTATCGAAGTGCGCGATGGAGAAACCGAGTCCGGGACCGGTGGAATGGGTGCCGAAGTAGACCAGCAGGTCCACCGCGGCGGCCGGGAGCGGAGCGAAGGCGGCGGCGACGAGGAGAGGGGCAAGGTGGCGGCGGAGTTTGAGCATAAGAGGTGATTAGTCATGGTGGCGCGCAGCGCAACGCCAGGGTTTTCCTCCAGGCAAGACAGCCGTTTCAGGGCGGAACGAAAAGCGCCCGCGGATGCAGGTGATGATTCAATCCATCCGGCCGAACGGGCTCGCGATGACCGTGGCCCAAGTGGCAGCCGAAGAGGTGCGGGATTACCGCAGCCGGGCAAACGTCGACTGCAGAATCTGCAGCTCCGACTTGCCGGCGGTCTTTTCCCTCGACCGGGCGATGAGGTCGGCCTCGAGGCGGTTCTTGGTCGGGCGGTTCGCTTCGTAGAACACGCCGAAGACGCCGGGCCACGGCAGCGTGGCGAGGTGGAAGGCCGCGACCTCGTCGGTGGGATCGTGGCGCTGCGCATCCTCGGGCGAGCCGTCGTGCTTCTTTTCCTCGATGAGCTTGAACGCGCCGTTCTTGCGCGGATTGGCGGCGTCGAAGGCGCCCGGATAAAACTCCACGCATTCGGAAAGGATCTCCACCACCGAGAAGCCGTCATGGCGCGCCGCGCGCTCCATCATCTCGGTCATGTGGGTCACCTGGGAGGCGTGGCTGCGCGCGACGAACGTGGCGCCGCTGCTGATGAGCGCGCGCATCGGGTTGATGGGCTGGTCGAGGACGCCGGTCGGGTCGGTCTTCGTCTTGAAGCCGACGGGCGACGTGGGCGAGGTCTGCTTCTTCGTCAGGCCGTAGACGAAGTTGTCCATGATGATGTAGGTGATCCGGACGTTCTTGCGCGCGGTGTGCACCAGGTGGTTGCCGCCGATGGAGAAACCGTCGCCGTCGCCGCCGAACACGAAGACGTGCAGGTCGTCGCGGCTCAGGCTGACGCCGGCGGCGATGGGCAGCGCCCGGCCGTGGATGAAGTGCCCGCCGTGGGTGTTGACGAAATAGGGGAAGCGCGACGAGCAGCCGATGCCGGCAAAGAGCACGATGTTCTCCTGCGGGTATTGCAGCTTCTCGAGCGTGCGCTGGAAGGACGCCAGCACGGCGAAGTCGCCGCAGCCGGGGCACCACGTCGGATGGTCGGCGGCGAGCGACTTTCTGGTCAGCGGCTGACGGACCGGCGCGACGCCGTTGGCGGTAGGCGTGAGGGTGGCGGGAGCGGCGGAACTCATGGGCGAATCGGGCAAGAATGGAACGTTAGCAGACGTCGGATCGGGTGATTGGTTAGGCTTCTGCTGTCGTCGGATCAATGATCTGCCTGACTTCGGAAATCCGATTAGCCGGAAACCCACCTTGCTTCGCGTGCTCTCGCACCAACTCTTCATTCGGGGCAATGTATACACAATAGACCTTGTCATCGGTGACGTAGCTCTCGACCCATTGAATTTGCGGGCCGAGATTCTTCAAAACGCCACATGACTTTTGAGAAATGCCATGAAGCTGATCATGGGAGAGCTTTCCTGCTCCGGGTATTTCGCGTTCGATTACGTATTTTGGCATGTTTTTTGGGGGGTTAAAATTGGGAATGCGCGGCTTGCTTGCCTACCGGGAGAATGACGGAATCGTGACCCGCAGTTCGTTGCGGGCGGGATGGCGCGTAACGCCGTCGACGATCTCGCTCACCTTGAAGGTGAGGCCGTCCGTCTTGTTGATGCCGCGGATGGCGGGGTTGGCATAACGGGCACGCAGCAGCATCGCGAGCTGGCCGAAGCCGTAGAGACCCTCGTCGTTCATCTCGACCACGAACACATCGCGGTAGCGCGCAAAAATCCTGTCGAGACCGGAGGGCAGCGGGTGCAGGTGGCGCAGATGCATCTGGCCGGCCCTGCGGCCGCTCTGGCGGAGATGTTCGACGGCCTCGCGGACCGGACCCCAGGTCGAGCCCCAGCCGACGAGCAGCACCTCGCCCTCGCGGTCACCGTGCACCTCGGGCAACGCCAGCTCCGCACCGAGCGCCTTGATCTTTTCGCGGCGCCGGGCGGTCATCTTCGCGTGCATGGCCGGGTTGCCGGACGGGTGGCCGTCCTCGTCGTGCTCGAGGCCGGTCACGTTCGGAAACTTGCCCGAGGCGATGCGCGTGCCGGGCGGGGCGTGGCGGGTGAGGCGGTCGAGCGGGTAGGGTTTGAAATCGGCGCCGCGCTCGGCGAGGTCGGGCTTCGCCGTGACCATGAGACCCGCGAGGTCGGGCTCGTCGAACGCCTCGATGCGCGTGGCCAGCGACTGGTCGGTGAGGATGAGGACCGGCGTGCTGTACTGGCGCGCGATACGGCCTGCCTCGAGGGCGATGTAGAAGCAGTCCTCGACGTTCTTCGGCGCGAGCACGACCCGGGGCGTGTCGCCGTGGCTGCCAAAGATGCCCTGCAGGAGGTCGCTCTGCTCGACACTGGTGGGCAGGCCGGTGCTGGGGCCGCCGCGCTGGACGTTGACGACGATGAGCGGCATCTCCGCCATCACGGCCCAGCTGAGCGCCTCCATCTTGAGCGAGAGGCCGGGACCGGAGCTGCCGGTGACGGCGAGGTGGCCGGCGTAGGCGGCGCCGAGCGCGTAGGAGACAGCGGCCAGCTCGTCCTCCGCCTGCACGAAAATGCCGCCGTACTTGGGCAGTTCGGCGCGCAGCATTTCCATGATCGTGGACCATGGCGTGATCGGGTAGGCCGCACCGTAGCGCACCCCTGCGGCGATCAGGCCGTAGGCGAGCGCCTGGTTGCCGTCCATGGTGACCTGCGGACGGGTCGAGACGCGCTGGACGGCCTCGAACCGGAAGAAGCAATCACGGAGATTGTCGGCCGGGTAGCCGTAGCCCGCGTCGAAGGCGAGCAGGGCGTTGCGCACCACGTCTTCCGTGCGGCCGCCGAAGCGTTCCCGGACGAGGCCGGTGAGCTTGGCGACGTCGAGCTGGAAGATGCGGGCGAGCAGGCCGAGCACGAAGATGTTCTTGCCCTTGTCCTTGGCCGCGCCGCCGACGGCCTCGATGGTGCGGCTGGTGACGGGCACGCCGATGGCCGTGAAGCGTTTGTCCTCGGGGTTGGGCTTGACGTGGTCGTTGTCGTACAGGAGCACGCCGCCGGGCCGCAGGGATTCGATGTGGTCCTCGTAGCTGTGCTGGTAGAACGCCACCAGCACGTCGGCCCGGTCGCCGGCGGAAAGAATGTCGCCGGTGCCCATGCGCACCTGAAAGATGGACGGTCCCCCGGAGATGGTGGACGGGATCGTCATGTAGGTCATCACGTCCTGGTCGGAGCGGCCGGCGAGACGGGCGAGGAAGCCGCCGATGGTCTGGATGCCGTCCTGGGAATTGCCCGCGAGGCGGATGACAACGTCCTGGATGGATCGCGGCTGGCCGGCTGGCGCGGCGTCTCCATCCGAAACAGTGATGAAATTGGGGCTGACCATGGCGGGGGGGTTGCGGCACAAGGTGCGCCCAATGCCACCTGAGTCAACGGACCCGCCGGCTTCGGCGGCGGTAAGCAGAATTCAACGCCGGGCGCAGCCGCTCTAAAAGGAACCATTATGCGGCCGCAACCTGACGCACCATCACGTCCGTCTGCTGGTGCCAGAGGAATCCTGTCCTTCTTGTGCGTTTTTGCGCCTTTTTGCGGCCATTCCCTCTGTGGCAACCCGAAATAGTCGCCTCCGCGCCTACGCCAGCCGGGCGCAGGCCGCGTGGCGCGGGCAGGTGACGAGGTGGTCGTTGACCATGCCGGTGGCCTGCATGTGGGCATAGCAGATCGTGCTGCCGACGAATTTGAATCCGCGCTCCCGCAGGTCGCGGCTCATCGCGTCGGACTCAGGCGTGCGGGCCGGCACCTGCATTACCGAGCGCCACGCGTTCTGGATCGGCCGGCCGCCGGTGAACTGCCAGATGTAACGGTCGAAGGTGCCGAACTCGCGTTGCACGGCGAGGAAGGCCTGCGCGTTGCGGATGGCCGCGGCGATTTTCAGGCGGTTGCGCACGATGCCGGGGTCGGCGAGCAGCGCGGCGACCTTGCGCGCGCCGTAGCGGGCGACCTTGCCGGGATCAAAGCCGTCGAACGCGCGCCGGTAGTTCTCGCGCTTGTTCAGGATCGTCAGCCAGCTCAGGCCGGCCTGCGCGCCCTCGAGGACGAGAAACTCAAACAGCACGCGGTCGTCGTGCTGCGGCACGCCCCACTCGGTGTCGTGGTAGGCGATGTAGAGTTCGGTCGTCGGCCAGGGACAGCGGGCGGGTGCGGGCATGGCTGGAGAATCGCACCGCCCACCGTGGTGGCAAGGCCGGGTGATGGTGGAGCCCGCACTCTTCGGCTCGCCGACCTGTCCGCCATAGCTTCAGCGACGGCGGAAGCCATGGCGAAGGCGGCCGTGCGGGCTTGGATCGCCGCGACGCTTCACGAGCATTGTTTCCAGCTTTTCCACCTTTCCGCTCTTCTCACTTCACCCTTGGCATCTAGCGCCCGGAAAATCCGCGTTTTCTGTCTCGACACCATCCGATGCGTTTTCCATTAAAACGAAATGATAAGCCGGCGGAAATCACGGGCGATGGCGCCGAAGCCTGTCACGATCGAGGTCGTTCGGAACCTCATCCATCTGATACGCGGACAAAAGGTGATGCTGGATTCGGACCTTGCCGCTCTGTACGGCGTCGGCACGAAGATTCTCAACAAGGCGGTTCGAAGAAACCCCTTAAGGTTCCCGGCTGATTTTACGTTTCAACTTACCCGGCAGGAGGTTGCAAACTTGAGGTTCCAAATTGGAACCTCAAGTTTGAGCTATGGTGGCCGCCGATACAGGCCGTATGCTTTCACCGAGCAGGGGGTCGCCATGTTATCCTCGGTGCTGAACAGCGAGCGCGCGGTGCAGGTGAATATCCTGATCGTGCGGGCGTTCGTCCAGTTGCGCACGCTGTTGGCGTCCCACCGGGAATTGGCGGCAAAGCTGACCGAGCTGGAGCGAAAGCTGGAAGGGCATGACGTGGCCATCCGAAATCTTTTCGACGCGATTCGCGCGATGGTGGCGGATCCACCCGGATCGAAGCGCCTGATCGGATTCAATCGCGAGCGCGAGCAGCCGGACTGATGTCTCGCTTACTGTCTTGGCTTACAGCCTTGCCCTTACCGTTCCTCCCTTCTCCCTGTTCTTTTCTCCTCTCGGCGCTTATGGCCCCGCCGGAGGCGCCTCAGCAGCCGGGATTCGTTCTTCTTCGTCAACTCATGTTGTGACCGCAGCCACCCGGTGGGTGCCCGCCTGCGGTCACCCCTCCGCTGACGCTTCGGGGCCGCGCCTAACGGCGCGACCATGCGATTGTCGTCGCCCAATGGGCACCCGCTCCAATCGGCCCTGCGGGCCATGCGCGTTGCGCATGCCATCTCCGTCCTACGGACTCCGTCTCCGCGCTGTCGCGCTCCGTCCCAAATACGCAATCAGACGTCGCAACAGCCGTGATTCGTTCCGCTTGACGAGTTCATGTTCCCAGATACGGAGCACGCGCCAACCCCGGGCGCGGAGCGTGCGGTTCACGAGGCGATCGCGGGCCCGGTTGGCCGAAATCTTCCGCCGCCAGAACCTGGCATTCTGTTTCGGCTTCACCCCGTGCTTCGGGCACCCGTGCCAGAAACACCCGTCCACAAACACCGCCAGCCTTTGCTTTGGAAAAACAAAGTCCGGCTTCCCGAACACCGACTGATGCCTCCGCCAGCAGGTGATACCGTTCGCCCGAAAGATCGCGATCAACCGCAGCTCGGTGCCCTTGTTTCCCGCACCCCGGATACGGGACATCACCTCCGACCGTTTGGTTTTGGTGAAAGTATCAGGTATGGAGTTTAACCAAAGTGGTTTCCCCTTTCATCCATAATGGAGCCATCAGACAGGACGCGCACCTCCGCGACGTATTCCTCCACAGTCATCGCGTCCTCAAAATCCCGCTCGCTGTCGATGAACTCCTGAAGCCGGGTGATAATGTTGTCCACGATTTCCCGCTGAGCCTCGGCTTCGGTGGCAAAAACACATGGTTTCCCTTCGGCCTCGCGTACGGCGGGCACCGCTCCCTCGAAAACCGTGTCGATGTAAATGCAGTAACCCGGGGTGCCTTTGGGTTCAGTCATGCGTTCCATGCTGACCGCCTGGCCTGGCCGAAGCCCCTCTGCAAGCTGGCATTTTCACCGGAGACGTAACAGCGTTTGGGTATGGCCACCGGCAAACGTTGGACGCGCGATGAGTTGCTGATCGCGCTGAATCTCTACCATAAGCTGACCTTTGGACAAATGCACGCGAGGCAACCGGCGATCATGGCGCTGGCGGGAAGAATGAGGCGCGGGGCCAACAGTCTGGCCATGAAGCTGTGTAATTTTGCTTCGCTCGACCCGGCACTGAAGATGAGAGGCATTCGTGGACTTACGGGTGCAAGCGCACTGGACAAGACTGTATGGGCAGAGTTTCACGAGAATCTGGCCCAGGCTGTGCCAGCCAGCGAAGAGGCGTTCCGCAGGTTGTTCAATGCTGGCGAAAACAGCGAGGTCGAGGTGACGCCACGAGAGGGTGTGCGCGTGCGGAGCCGACCGCCGCCTGGACCAACCGAGATGCGGGCGACCGTAAAGGTCAGACGTGGGCAGGAATATTTCCGTCAGGCGGTGCTGAACAATTTTGGCGGGCAGTGCGGCGTCACGGGTCTGGCCGTCCGCGAGCTGCTTATCGCGTCGCACATCTTGCCGTGGGGTAAGTTTGAGGCTGAGCGGCTGAATGTCCGCAACGGGCTCTGTCTCTCCCGGCTGCACGATGCCGCGTTCGATAACTGGCTGATCTCGTTTGACGACGACTTACGCTTGCTTCTTTCACCACGCCTCAAGGAGGCGCTGCCCCAGCGGGCGGTGGCTGACAACTTCGTAGCTTACGAGGGCGAGCCACTGCATTTGCCAAGTGACGCGGCGTTGCCGGAGACTAAGTTTCTGGCAGTGCACCGGAGGAAATTCTACGAGAAATGATTGCTGCCTTGCCCGCGTAACTTTTTGCGGGAGCTACGGCGCGGCAGGCTAGAAGTAGCATTTTTCCGGGATCACCTCCCAGCGGCCCGCTCAGGCCGTAGGCAAAGGGGTAGGGCACGAGGTGCAATCCTTCAGTCGAGGCCGCGCTCCAGCCGGGCGCGCAGGCCGGTGATGAGGGCGTCGGTCTCGGCCGCAATGGCGGCGGCTTCGCGCGTCACCTCCGCCAGCCAAGCCGGCTCCACCAGGGATTCTTCGCGGCAGGACTCGGCGGCCAGCTTCGCATCTTCCAGATACCCAGCGGCTTTTTTCAGCCGCACCATCACTCCGGCGCAAAATTCCAGCGGCGGCGGCCAGTCGTCGCGACCGTCGAGCGCGCCCGCGAGCTTCGCCCCGGCCTTGGAGATGCCCGTCATCAGCTCCGCCACGGGATGCTCTTGGCCGGCCTTGGCCGGAATCCAGCCGCGCTCCTCCACGTCGCGCATCACCCGCAGCGTGAGCGCGAACGCCCGCGCCGCCAGCGGATGCTTGTCGTCGAAGGAATCGTCGGACTCGCCGCCGTCACGCTTCCATGTCTCGGCTTTCTCCACATCCATCGCCTCGGCGGCGGCGGCGTTCATCTCCTCGACCCAGTGGGCGCGCTCGGCCTCCTGCTCGGGGGTGGGGTCGGGCTCGCCGCGCTCCTGGCGGGCGCGTTCCAACTCCTCGGCGAGGATTTTCTCGTAATCCGCCGCGTCGCCCTCGCGCTCCATCCGCGCCATGATGCGGTCGGTCAGCCGGTCCGACTCGGCCTGCATTTTCTCGGCTTCCGCCTCGGTTTGCGGTCGGTCGGCGGCATTCGCATCCGCGCGTTCCGCGGCCGCGGCTTCCTCGATGGACTTCATGAAGCCGGCCAGCGCGGCGGCATTGGCGGCGCGCTGCGCGTCCTCCTCGGCAGGCGTCATGTCCCAGGTCGAGTCCGGCGAAATCGTGAGCTGGTAGGAGGCCGACTCGATGACGACACGGCCGTTGGCGGCACTGAGCCATTCAAGATAAAGGCTATTGCCCCAATGCCAGGGCCACGGCTTGCGCACCGCATAGTATTCGCCGATCTGGTCGAGGGGAATGTCGGGCACCTTGACCTTGCGTGAGGCGGTGATGTCGCCGGTGGTGCCGTGCTGCCGCGCGGCGAAGCTGGCGGCGAGACCGGGCTTGGGCGCGGGGTTGACAAATTCCAGCCGCCGCCCGGCGAGGTCGCGCCAGGCGTTGCCTGCGAGGTCGAGTTCGATCGGCTCCGCACGGCCGGCGAACCAGACTCGCCCCGTCACCCGTCCACGAGTGCGGTTGTCGATCTCGCCGCGAAGGACGTGTTCGTCGATGCGCCAAGCCATGTAGCGAGTTTGCGCGGGACGGGCGGTTTTGGCGAGGCGGTATGCGAAGCATGGCCACGCCGTCCGCCTTCGCCGAGGCTTCCGCCGTCGCCCGTTCGGCGGCTTTGATAAACTCACCGCTGACAGGCTCAGGGCTATGGCGGACAAGTCGTTGCGACGGGCTGGCGGCCTCAGCCGTGGGCGCGGCCTTCCTTGAAGTGCCGCCGGCAGACCGAGACGTACCGGGCGTTGCCGCCGATCTCGATCTGCGCGCCCTCGCGCACCCGAGGTTTGGTGGCGACAGGAAGAACATGTCACCCATTAGGTGACATGTTCCGTGGCCGTAACCGGCGCGGGGCAATCAGGCGGTCGTACGCCGCGTGCGGACCATCTCCGGCCCAGGGGGATTGCAGGGATGTCACTTAAGCAGTCATTGTTGGCTAAACGTAATATGGCGGGCGACAGTAATCTGCTTCTTAAGTCAGTTCAGTTGGCCGCCGTGGCACTTGGCGGCAGGGGAATGAGCACCTCGATTTCCGTGCCGGCGCCGCGGACGGATTTGATCTTGAAGGCGCCGCCCACATAGGTCGCTCGCTCGCGCATGCTGAGCAGACCAAGGCCGCCCTTTCCTTTTCGTCTGGCCGCGTGATGATCCGGGTCGAAGCCGATCCCGTCGTCATTGATCGCCAACTGAACGAAGGCGCGCTGCCTCAGGCTCACGGTAACGTGGCGGGCGCGGGCATGCTTCTCCACGTTTCTCAAGGCTTCCTGGAGAATGCGGTAGAGCGTCAACTCGGTGTCGGCGGGCAGCCGCGCGTTCAACTTCGCGCAGGCCAGCTTGACGGCCACGCCCGTCCGATCCGCGAACTCCGTGGTGGTGGCGCGCAGGGCGGCGACCAGACCCAGCTGGTCCAATACACTGGGCCGCAGATTATGCGAGATGCGCTCCACTTCTTCGGCCGTCTTGCCGGCCAGCTCGCGGAGTTTCATCGCCTCTCCCTTCGCTGGTCCGTCGCGCGCCGCAAGGCTGGTCACCAGCGCCTGACTGCGGAAGAGGATGGCGCAGAGCAGCTGGGTAATGCCGTCGTGCAATTCGATGGCCACGCGCCCGCGCTCGGCTTCCTGCACCTGCACCACGCGGTGCGTCAAGGCCCGCAGCATTTCCTCGTTGCGCCGGGCCTCCGTCATGTCCGTCACCACCATGCCGATGGTCGCGCGATTGAAACCATCCTTTGCCAGGGGACGAATGGAGATTTGCGCCGGCATTTTCGAACCGTCGCCGGCATTCAGCAGCACTTGGATTTTCGAGCCGGATTTGCCGGCCCGTTTCAGGAGCGGTCGGAGCGTGGCCCGGTCCGCGGCGGAGAGAAAGCGGTGAAAGGAACTGCCCGTCACCTGCTCCAGCGGGCATTTGACCATTCTGGCGAAGCACTGGTTGGCGTAGAGAATCGTCTTGTCAGCCATCAGCGTCAGCGCCCCTTCGTTCATGGATTCGATGAGCACGCGGTAGGCGTGCTCGGCGCCTTGCAGCGTGAACACTTGCGGACCCTGTTTGCCCGCGACCACCACCGCATCCACCTCTCCGCTGCGGATGGCGCGGAGCGTTTCGTCCGCTTCGGCTAGGCGTACGCGGAGTTCGGCGAGTTCGCGGGACGGCGCGGGGTGGGAGGAGCTCTTGTGACGGGTAATTTTCAAACTGCGATTTTACCTTTTGCGCCCAGGTCCAACTCGACGAAAAGGCCGGTGATGTTCGCCAGGTTGCCGATGAACCGGCGCACCGGCCGGGGAAATTCTTTGATGAGCGTCGGGGTTGCGACGATCTGGTTGTCGCGCGCCAGGTTGGGCTGCTGATAGATGTCGATCACTTCCAGTGTGCAGTTGTCCTTCAGTTCCGCTTCGCACAGTTGACGGACGCGCAGGACAGCTTGGCGCGATCGGGCCGTGGCCCCCGCCACGAACAGTCGCAAGACGTATCTGCCCGTGGGCCGGGCGGCCAGGGACTTCTCAAAGGCCTGCGCCGCGCGGCTGGTTTTGTTTGTTTTCACGGGCGTTCGTCCCGGTTAATCGGCCGGGCGCAAATCCAAGCCGACGAGCAGGTGAGCGGTATCGGAAAGGTTGCCAATGATGGTTCGCACGGGCTTCGGCAACTTGCGCACCACCGTGGGAATGGCCAGGATTTGGTCGCCTTTGGCCAGCTGGGGCTGCTTCACCAAATCAATCACCGTGATGCGATAGCGGCCTTTGAGGTGGCTTTCGCAAATCTTCTTTAGGTTCGAGAACGCCGTCTGCGATTTGGTCGTCTGGCCGGTCACGTAAAGGCGCAGTTGCCAGAGTTTGGCCGGCCGGCGATGGGAGTCGGAGGCGCGTCGTCTCACCGTTTTGGTTTTCATCAATTTCTCCTCCCATGTCCGGGTTTGCCCCGCGTGCCGACCGCCACCTTGGCATCCGCCTGGCGCAAGATGCCTGAGGCGGCCCTCTCGGTGCCCAGCACGAAAGTTCGCGTGCCGACCTGTTCGGCAATGCGCCGCAGTTCCATTGCTTCGGTTTCGTAATCGGAGCGCAGCCCGCTGATTTGCCGTTCGAGCGCCGCGCGTTTGCGCTCCACTTCGCGCTTAAGCTGGGCGGCTTCCTGCTGGCTGGCCAGCACGGCGGCTTTTTCGAGGGCCGCTTGCGCCGCGCGGGCTGAGCCGGTCAACACGCCGCTGGCACCGATGTAGGCGTCCACGACGTCGATGCCATGGTCCGAAATCAGGAACTCGCGGATTTGGTTCGAGTGCGCCATGCCGCGCGCTTTGAGCACGTAGAGCACGCGATTGCGTTCGCCGTTGCCTTCGTAGTCTTGCAACAACAGCCAGGCGTCCATGAGCGAGGACATGGAGGCTTCGCTTTGTTGCAGCGCGTGGCCGCCCTGCGTCAGACTGGTGAAGAGCGAGGTGACTTGTCCGGCCTTCAAATAATCAACCAGCCGCGTCACCATCGCCCTGCATTCGGAAGCGGTGCCTGCGTCCATCAGGCTGGTGATTGGGTCCATGACAACGACGTCGGGTTGAAACGTGACGATCTCCTTGAACATCGTGGCCAGGTGCATTTCCAGGCCATAGAGCGAAGGCCGCGCCGCGTGAAACCGCAGCAAGCCGCGCTTGACCAACGGCTCCAGGCGCAACCCGATGGAATGCATGTTGCGGATGATTTGGTTGGGCGATTCCTCGAACGAGAAGAAGAGGGTGCGCTCCCCGCGCCGGCAGGCGGCTTGGGCAAAGTTGGCGGCGACGATGGTCTTGCCCGTGCCGGGCGTGCCCGTGAGCAAAATGCTGCTGCCGCGAAAAAACCCCCGCCCGCCCAGCATCGCGTCGAGTCGGGGGATGCCGGTGGCAATCCGCTCGCTCGATATCTTGTGATTCAGCCCCAGCGACGTGATGGGCAGCACGCTGATGCCCTCGTCGCCGATGAGAAAGGGAAATTCGTTGGTGCCGTGCAGTGCGCCGCGATATTTCACCACGCGCAGATTCCGCGTGGCAATCTGGTCATAGACCCGGTGCTCGAGCAGGATGACGCAGTCGGACACGTATTCCTCCAGCCCGTGGCGCGTCAGTTGGTCGCGCCCGCGCTCGGCCGTGATGACGGCGGTCACGCCTTTGTCCTTGAGCCAGCGGAAGAGCCGGCGCAACTCGGCGCGCAGGATGGCCTCGTTGGGCAGGCTGGCGAACAGCGCTTCCAGCGTGTCCAGCACCACGCGCTTGGCGCCGGTGGAATCAATCGCGTGATTGAGGCGGACGAACAACCCTTCCAAGTCATACTCGCCGCTCTCCTGGACTTCACTGCGCTCGATGTGGACGTAGTCGATCACAATTTTTTTGCGCTGGACCAGGCCCGCCAGATCAAATCCGAGCGACGCGACGTTGGCCTTCAACTCCGCTTCCGTCTCCTCGAAGGCCATGAACACGCCCGGCTCGCCGAACTGCACCGCGCCGCGCACGAGGAATTCCACGGCCAACAGCGTCTTGCCGCAACCCGCGCCGCCGCACACCAGCGTGGGCCGCCCGCGCGGCAATCCGCCGCCGGTGATTTCGTCGAGACCCTGGATGCCCGTCGGACACTTGGGCAAATGAACGACCGGGGAGGTGGATTTGGGACGGTTATTTTTCATTCAAGGCATCCTTTCATTAACGCGGGTAAAATAAAACAACAATTGGGGGCTAGAAGCTATGGGGTTTTCACCTACCGCCCAGGGCGGAACAGGGGTCAGGTTGCGGTCTCCAATAACGTCCAGAGCCCCCTCTCGGACGACTGTAACTACGGCGGGTCTTCAAACCGTCTGTAACTGGGTTTTGGGGCAAAGCGTCGTCGAAGTGCCATGATGACAACCGAACGTTGGGAACTGCCGGAGCCACTGTGGCACCGGCTTAAAAAATTAATCTGATCCGACGCCGTCATCGGCTTAGGGCAGAAAGGCACAGGCGCGGCGGCCGGCCGCCCAAAGACGATCGGTTGATGGTGACGGCCATGTAGTATGTCCTGCGCACCGGCCTGTCGTGGCAGGCTCCACCGCTGCCATGAGGGCTGGCGCCTCAGGCGTGGGCGCGGCCTTCCTTGAAGTGCCGCCGGCAGACCGAGACGTACCGGGCGTTGCCGCCGATCTCGATCTGCGCGCCCTCGCGCACCACCCGGCCTTCGGCGTCCACCCGCAGCACCATCGTGGCCTTCCGACCGCAGTGGCAGATGGTCTTGATCTCGGTGAGGGCGTCGGCCCAGGCCAGCAGCGCGGCGCTGCCCTCGAAGAGATTGCCCTGGAAGTCGGTGCGCAGGCCGTAGCAGAGCACGGGGATGTCAAGCACGTCGACCACGTCGCTGAGCTGCCGCACCTGCTCGCGGCCGAGAAACTGCGCCTCGTCGACCAGCACGCAGGCGAGGGGCCGGGCGGCGTGCTCCGCGCGGATGCGTTCGAGCAGGTTGTCGGCCGTCGTGAAGGTGCTGGCGTCGCCGGCGAGGCCGATGCGCGACTGGATGCGGCCGATCCCGGCGCGGTCGTCGACGGCGGGCGTGAACTTCAGGGTGTGCAGGCCGCGTTCGCCGTAGTTGTAGCTCGACTGGAGCAGCACCGTCGATTTGCCGGCGTTCATCGACGAGTAGTAGAAATAGAGTTTCGCCATGGCGCATCGTGGTAAGCGGTCCGGCGGCGGCAGGCGATCACGATTTCGGAGAGCGGAGTGTTGATACCGGATAGCGGATACCGGATAGCGGATACCGGATACCGGATACCGGATAGCGGATAGCGGATACCGGATACCGGATACCGGAAAGTGGAGTGCCGATACCGGACACCGAAAAGCGAAAAGCGGAAAGCGGAAAGTGGAAACCGGAAGGCGGAGAGCGGAGAACGGAAAGCGGAGAACGGATACAGGATACCGGAGACCGGAAAGATAAGAGGGCAGAAGGCGAAGGACGAAGTTCAGATGCACCCAAAACTCAGAACCCAAAACTCAAACCCAGGTTGTCCAACCCTGAACTCTGAACCCTGAACCTTGAACCCCAAACCCTAGCCTCGCGCGCCGCGCGCCAGCAGGCGTTCCCGGTGGCGGCGGAGCACCTCGAGGTACGCGCCGCTCTCGATCGCCCGCGCCCGTTCGTGGTACCGGCGGCCGTTGAGCCCGCCCTTGATGAATTGGTTCCGCTCCATGAATTCGCGCCGGGCCAGATACAGCAGCGCTGGATCCCGCTGGTACAGGATCAGGTTCGCATCGTTGTAGAGCGCGGCATTCCACGGGGCCGTCCGGGTCATGTTGCGGCTCAGCGCGAACTGCCCCAGCAGCGACATCGCCGCGGCCGCCAGCCCGCCACCGATGAGGGCCGCCCGGAAGTCGATCTGCACCTCCGGCACATGCTGCCGGCCCATCCAGCCGCCTGCCACGAAGCCGCCCAACAATCCGACCAGCAGAATGCGCGGAAGCGTATACAGCGTGAACGGGGAGAGCGGCTCGAGATTGGTGTTGGGCGTGAGCACCCGGTACATCGCGAGCAGTTCCTCGCGCGCGATGGCGGTGTCGTTGAGGAGAATCCGCGCCTCGGGATGCCGGCGCGTCTTGCGCAGGATCTCATGCACGCGGAAACAGGTGACGGGCCCTTCGCGCGCAAATTCGTCGTCGACGTCCGCGCACGCGATGCGGGAGCCGCGGACGATGTGGGCGGCGAGGGGCGCCACCATGACGACATCGTCGATCAACCGGCGTTTGGCTTCCGCCAGCCGGGCGGTCTCGCCCAGCGGCACCTCCTTTTCGCGCACCGTCGCCGCGTAATAGAAGGTGCGCTCCGCCAGCTCATGGCTGAGGTCGGACAGATGCATCGCCCGGTCCAAAGCCTCCAGATTGTCGGCAGGTCCTGCGGTCATGGGAAATTTCAGGGGATGGACCCGTCTACCACACCCCGGCCCGCAATTCCAGCCGCTCGTTGGCCGGGGGGTGGGTCTTGGACCTCACGCAACGGACGCAAAGCCCGCAAAGGTCTGGAGGGGTTGATTCCCAATCTTGTCGTGGCGTCCTTGGCGGACTTTGCGTGAGGAAATTCATCTCCAGATTTGGCTGCGGCTTCGCTGCGTTGTCGTTCCTTCAGCCTGGTGCCGGCTCGGCGAGCAGGCCGGCGAGATCGAGCGGATGCGTGAACATGGCCACGCCACCGTCCGCGGAGCGCGGCCATTCTTCGCGCGGACGGTCCCGGTAAAGCTCGACGCCGTTGCCGTCGGGATCGCGCAGGTAAAGCGCCTCGCTGACGCCGTGGTCGGCCGCGCCTTCGAGCGGAACGCGGGCGCGCTGCAGGCGGCGCAGGGCGTCGGCCAGCGCGGCGCGGGTGGGATATAGGATGGCCACGTGATAGAGTCCGGTCGTGCCCGGGGCCGGCGGCGGGCCGCCGAGGCTCTCCCACGTGTTGAGCCCGAGGTGGTGGTGGTAGCCGCCGGCCGAGATGAACGCGGCCTGCGTGCCGAAGCGCTGCGTGAGTTGAAAGCCGAGCACGCCGCAGTAGAAGTCGAGCGCGCGCTGGAGGTCGGCGACCTTCAGGTGGACGTGTCCGATACGGACCCCGGGATCGATGGGGGGAGGAGGGGACTGAACCATGCCCGCAGGATGCGCGGTCGTCCCCCAAAAGGCAAAGCGAGCCGGGGTCAGAAGCCAGAAGCCGCCCGCCGTCGCTCTCCGCGAGCTTTGGCGCGGCAAGGAGGTCAGAAGCCGGAGAGCAGAGACCAGACGTCAGAGGCCAGAACCCAAGCTGTCCAACCCTGAACTCTGAACCCAACATTCCGCCGCACCTGGTCCCGCGCGGAGAACGGAGGACTGAGGCTTGCGACGGCGCTGCGCGGGACTTTACTCCGGCACGTGACCCTGCGTCGCCTTCTACTCCTCGTTCTACCGTCCCTTGTCGGCGGGCTCTTGCTCGCCGAATCCACCAACGTAAACCAAACGCCGCCTGCGGCCACCGCCGGCCCGCAACTCATTCCGGCGTCGGACGCGCGCTTCCGCTACGAGGGCTGGTTTGATTTCACCGACCGGTCGCGGCCCGTCGTCATCTGGCAGGGCAGCCGGATCAGCCTCGATTTCGAAGGGACGCTGCTCGTCCTGCACTTCGCGGCGCCCTCCGACCAGACCTATTTCAACGTCACCGTTGACGGCGAGACCTTCGTCGTCGGCGTGCCGGCCGTCGTGCCGGCGGTTGATCCCGGCCCGGGCACGTGGCTGGTCGTGCCGCGCGACGGCGACCCCGCATGCCGCTTCGCCTGGCCGCGGCCGCTCGGCTCCGACCGACACCACCTGGAGCTTTACAAACGCAGCGAGGCCAGCGCCGGGCACGTCGCCTTCCTCGGCGCGCAACTCGCGCCCGGCGCGCACGCGTGGGATCCGGCCGCGCCGGACTACCGGCTCCGGTTGCAGTTCATCGGCGACTCCATCACCGCCGGCGCGTGCAACGAGGACGGCCCTGCCGACCAGTGGGACAACCGCCGCACGCACAACTTCGCGTTCAGCTACGCCACGCTCGCCGCGCAGGCCCTCCGCGCGGATCTGCGCTGCACGGCCGTCAGCGGCATGGGCATCACCCCCGCGTGGGCCGACGTGACCGCCGCGCAGGTGTGGGACCGTGTCTATCCGCGGCTGGACGCCCCGCGCGCCGACCTCGCGGCGTGGCCGCCGGATGTCGTTTGCATCAACCTCGGGGAAAACGACGACTCGTTCAACCGCAGCCAGCACCGGCCGTTCCCCGCCGGTTACACGCCCGGCTACGTGGCGTTCGTGCGGTCCGTCCACGGCGTCTGGCCGCAGGCGCACATCGTCCTGCTCCGGGGCGGCATGTTCGGTGGCGCGAAGAGCGATGAGCTGCGCGAAGCGTGGACGGTGGCCGTGAAGGAGCTCGAGGCCGGTGATCCCGCCATCAGCCACTTCGTCTTTGCGCACTGGTCGACCAACCACCCGCGCGTGGCCGACGACCGGGCGATGGCGGAGGAACTCGTCGCCTGGCTAAAGCAACAGCCGTTCATGCAGCGGCATCTCTGATGCCGCCGCGCGCGTCACGCCACCGGCGGCACAGGATGCAGAGGTCAGAAGTCGAAGGTCGAAAGTCGAAAGTCGAAGCACAGAGATCACCCGCCTTCGCTCTCTGCGAGCTATGGCGCGGCAAGGAATGCTGAACCCAAAACCCTGAACGCTGAACTCAGAACCCAAGAGCCTTATCCGTCCGACAGCGGGTAACTGACCCAGCCGATGGGGCGGCCCTTATTTTGCGCCGCGAGCCAGGCTTGGAGCGGTTTGAAGTACTCGACCATGGCGCGGGTGGAGAGGTCCTCGCCGGTGGCGTCGCGCAGCACCTTGCGCCAGTCCTCGGTGGCGCCCTTCTCCATGATGCGCTGCAGGAACGCGCCGACCTCCTTGTTGCCGGCGTAATTGCAGCGCTGCGGCGGCTGGTGGAGGATTTTTTTCGCGATGTAGTCGTTGAGCTGGAACTTGAGGATCGTGGCGAAGGCGTAGTTCGGATAGTAGCACGGAGTGTCGTTGATATGCGTCTTGGTCGCGGCATCGCACCACTCCTCGCCGCGCGGCGCGGGCGGTTCGATGCCCTGAAAATCACGGACGTACTGCCACCAGCGGGCGTTCCACTGGTCGGGCGGCAGGTTTTTCGCATACACGTCGGCCTCCCAGTGCGTCATCGTGCCGGAGGCCCAGAAGATGAAGGGCACGCAGTTGATAAGCGCGTCGTTCAGCAGGAAGGCGGTTTCGTCGGCCTTGAAGTCGGCCGGCAGCACGCCGACCATCTGCAGGTAGGGCACCTGGCTGGAGGCGAAGCCGGAGATCTCGGCGATGCCCTCGTGGAAGCCGGGGTTGGCGGACCCGCGCAGCAGCGGCGGCACCTCCGGCCGCGTGTAGGCGATGAAATAGTGGCCGTGGCCGAACTCGTGATGGGCGGTCTGGAACCACTGCGCGTTCGGCTCGATGCTCTGCAGCGACCGGATGTCGTTCTCGAGATCGAGGTGCCAGCACGAGCCATGGGTGTTCTTTTTGCGGGGATCGCCGGCCGGCACCGGGTAGAGGTCGGATTTCGTCCAGAAGGTGGCGGGCAGCGGCGGCAGGCCGAGGCTGACAAAAAACTGTTCGGCGGTCTTTGCGACCCACTCGGCCGACCGGTCCTTGAAGTAGGGACTCAGATCGGCGGGGGCGACAAGACCCGGCCACTCCTGCGCCCAGCGGTTGGCGATCCAGTGGGCCGGGATGAGCTTGGGGACGGGCTGGCCGTAACGTTTGGCAAGTTCGTACTTCGTCCAGGTGTGCAATTGCAGGTAGAGCGGACGCAGCACGCGCATGAATTCGTCGTTCAACCGCACCATCTCGTCGGTCGTCATGCCGTAGGCGGCCATCTGCAGGGCGAAGTAATCGTGGTGGCCCAATTCCTGCGCCACGCCGTTGCGCAGCTTCTGGAGCTTGACGAGCCCCGGTTTAAGCGCGGGACCGGACTCCTTCGATGCCTCCCACACCGCGCGGCGCTCCGCGAGATCGGCGGTGGTGACGAGCAGGTTGTCGATTTCGTTCACGGTAATCGGCTTTCCGTGGAGTTTGAACTCGAAGCTGTTGAGGGTGGAGGCCTGCTGCGTCTCGGCGACGACGCGCGCGGCCACGAGGTCCGGGTTGGTCATGGGGCCCTCGGCGGCGTTGAGCAGCACGTGCTCGAGCTGGCGCACGGTGACCGGGTCGAGCTCGGCGCGGTGCGCGAGGAGCTCGCGGGCCTCGGTGATGAGCGCGGGGCTGCCATTGAAGGCGGCATAGGCCTTGCCCGCGACCTCGGCGGCGGCGTCGTGCGCGGGCGTGACGTCGGTGTCGGCGAGCCACTGCGCCTCACTGTTGACGCGGTAGTGCGCCTGGTAGCCCGCGTTGACGTCCACAAGGAACCGGTCGGCGCGCGCCTGCACCGGCGGGACCGGGGCGGCCATGGCGGCTGCCGTTGCCAGCAACGGAAGAAGGAGCCCGAGGCGAAGGGGGGGGGATTTCATGATGCGAATCTAGTGGACTGTGGGCCGGACAAACAAACAGATTCATCGGGCTGGGGTATCCCGGGCGCGCTCTGAAGGAAAAGCCTGGCAGCAAAAAAACCCGCCGGACAGCCCGGCGGGTTTCGCAACGAATTCGTCAACAGGGACGTTATTTCCTGGCGGCGGCGGTACATGGAACGGATCAGCGCGGGAGGATGAGAATGACGGATGGGATCGCCCCGTTGTCGCCATCCCCTGAATTCGCGCTTCCCTTCCGTCTCCATGTCAACTAATAGTTGACATTGCCCATGAGTACCCCACTGAAACTTCCCAAACAGATGGAGCTGCCCGCCGCGCTGGCCGAGATCCTGGCGGGAGCCGCCATCGCCTTTCTTCAAGAACGACGGCGCGCGTTCCGCGCCACCCGCCCGCCCCGCAAGGGCGCCACGNNATACTCCGCTCTGGAACGCCCTGGTCGCCGAAGTCCGGCCCCATCTGCGCAAGTACGGGACGCAGGGAAACCTGGGGCGCCTGCTGGGGCTGGATCGTCAGACGATCCATGCCTATTTCATCGCCCGCACCCGGATGCCGGACGCNNCCCGGGGACGGGGCGGAGATGGCCGGTCCGAAGTTGCCGCGGGACCGGTCGGCGGCCCCATGGTCGCCAAAGAAAAACCCCGCCGATGGACTCGACGGGGTTGGCAGGCGGGAAGCGTGTGCTGGCGGAGCTTATTTCTTCGCAGCCTTGGCCTTGGCCTCGGTCACCGCGGCCTGCGCCGCGGCGAGGCGCGCGACCGGCACGCGGAAGGGCGAGCAGCNNGTGCTCGCCGCAGATGCCGAGCTGGATGTCGGGCCGGGTCTGGCGGCCCTTGGTCACGGCGGTCTGCATGAGCTGGCCCACGCCGGTCTGGTCGATCGTGGCGAAGGGGTTCTTCTTCACGATTTCGAGCTCGGCGTAGTGCGGGAGGAACGAGCCGGAGTCGTCGCGCGACATGCCGAGGCAGGTCTGCGTGAGGTCGTTGGTGCCGAAGCTGAAGAACTCCGCGGTCTGCGCGATCTCGTCGGCCGTGAGGGCGCCGCGCGGAATCTCGATCATGGTGCCGACTGCGTAGTGGATCTTCACCTTCTGCTCGGCCATGACCTCCCGGGCCACGCGGTGGACGATCTCCACCTGCAGGTCGAGCTCCTTCTTGAAGCCGACGAGCGGGATCATAACCTCGGGCTTGACCTTGATGCCCTCCTTCTGGACGAGGGCGGCGGCCTCGAAGACGGCGCGGGACTGCATCTCGGAGATCTCGGGATAGCCGATGCCGAGCCGGCAGCCGCGGAAGCCGAGCATGGGGTTGAACTCGTGGAGCTGGTGGACGCGCGCCTCGATCCTCTCGACGGGCACGCCGATCTTCTTCGCGAGGTCCGCCTGCTGGTCCCTGGCGTGCGGGAGGAATTCGTGAAGCGGCGGATCGAGGAAGCGGATCGTCACCGGGTAGCCCTTGAGGGCGCGGAAGATGCCGGCGAAGTCGTCGCGCTGGTAGGGAAGGATCTTGGCGAGGGCGACCTTGCGGGCCTCGACGGTCTCGGCGAGGATCATCTCGCGCATGGCGTCGATGCGNNGCCTTCGAAGAACATGTGCTCGGTGCGGCAGAGGCCGATGCCGCGGGCGCCGAACGCGATGGCGTTCTGGGCCTGCGCGGGCGAGTCGGCGTTGGTCCACACCTGGAGCCTGGTGGCCTGGGCGCACCACTTCATGAGCTGCTGGAAGCTCTGGAACTTCGCGGTCTGCTTGGCGGCCTGGTCGCCGTTGAGCAGGCCCGCGATGATCTCGGACGGGGCGGTCTTGATCTGGCCCGCGTAGACCTTGCCGGCGGTGCCATCGATCGAGAAAAAGTCGCCTTCTTTGAAGACCTGGCCGGCGACCTTGATGGTCTTGGCCTGGTAGTCGATGTCGAGGGCGGCGGCGCCGCAGACGCAGACCTTGCCCATCTGGCGGGCGACGAGGGCGGCGTGCGAGGAGACACCGCCGCGGGCGGTGAGGATGCCCTCGGCCGCGATCATGCCGCGGAGATCCTCGGGCGAGGTCTCGATGCGGACGAGGAGGACTTTCTCGCCCTTCTCGGCGGCGGCGACGGCGCGCTCGGCATTCAGATAAACCTTGCCGGAGGCGGCACCGGGGCCGGCGGGCAGGCCGGAGGCGATGGCCACGGCCTTCCTGACCTCGGAGGTGTCGAACACGGGCGCGAGGAGCTGTTCGAGCTGGTCCGCCGGGTTGCGGAGGATGGCGGTCTGCCAGTCGATGAGCTTCTCCTTGACCATATCGATGGAGAACTTGAGCGCGGCCATGGCGGTGCGTTTGCCATTGCGCGTCTGGAGCATGTAGACCTGCTCGTCCTGGATGGTGAACTCGAAGTCCTGCACGTCCTTGAAATGCTTCTCCAGCGTGGCGCGGATGCGCTCGAGTTCCTTGTAGGCGGCGGGCAGGTGGTTCTTAAGCTGGGCCACCGGCTCGGGCGTGCGCACGCCGGCGACGACGTCCTCGCCCTGGGCGTTCATGAGGAACTCGCCGTAGAACTCCTTGACGCCATTGGCGGGATTGCGCGTGAAGGCGACGCCGGAGCCGGACTTGTCACCGGTGTTGCCGTACACCATGGCCTGGACGTTGACGGCGGTGCCCCACTCGGTGGGGATGTTGTATTTGCGGCGGTAGACGATCGCGCGGTCGTTCATCCACGAGCCGAACACGGCGCCGATCGCGCCCTGGAGCTGATCCCACGGGCTGGCCGGAAACGCCCTGCCGGTGCGCTCCATCACGAGCGCCTTGAAACGGGCGACGAGTTCCTTGAGGTCGTTGGTGGAGAGCTTGGGATCCTCGAGCTCGGCGTTGCCGTAGCGTTCCTTCTTGAGGCTGCCGATGACGGTCTCGAACGGCTCGTGGTCCTCATCGGGGCGCTTCTGCACGCCGAGCACGACGTCGCCATACATCTGGACGAAACGACGGTAGCAGTCCCACGCAAAACGCGGGTTGGCGGTCTTTTTGGAGAGGGCCTCGACGGTCTCGTCGTTGAGACCGAGGTTGAGGATGGTGTCCATCATGCCGGGCATGGAGAACTTGGCGCCGGAACGGACCGAGACGAGCAGCGGATTTTCGCCCGCGCCGAGCTTCTGGCCCTGCATCTTTTCCAGCTTCTCCAGCGCGTCGAGCATCTCGGTCTCGATCTGCGGGCTCAATTTGCCGCGCATGTATTCGCGGCAGGCCTCGGTCTGGATGGTGAACCCGGGAGGAACCGGCAGGCCGGCATTGGTCATCTCAGCCAGGCCGGCGCCTTTGCCGCCCAGAACGTCCTTCATTTTGCCGTTGCCATCGGCTTTGCCGCCGCCGAAGAAATAAACATACTTGGTTGAAGTCGAGCCTGCCTTTTCGGCAGACACCTGCTCCAGAACGCCCTGCGTCATGGGTAAAGCCTCCATCTTGGGATTCCGCAATGCTTGTCCACATGAAAGGGTAACGGAACGGGGGCCCAGCACGCCATTGGCGTTCTTAACAGGGGCTGAACGTGAAAGTTACCCGGATCTGCGACGGCTTTTCGCGGCGTTGATCGGTCGTATGTACGAATATCGTCTGAGGGTTAGGATTGCCTGTGCTATGGGTCACACGGGTGGAGAAAGATGAGCCGCCACTCCTGATTCGGGAGAAGCAGTACCGTATTCCGAAACGCGATGCGGTGTACGCACTGCGCTCCGGTCAGCCGTAAATGCCTCTTTCGCCAAGCTTTGCGGCCGGATCGCGCCGGAATCGCATTCAAGGCCGAATCGGTCCTGCTGAACAGAGTTTTCATTGTGGATTCGGATGATGTTGTCGCGCACTTCAACCGTCGCGCCGGGATTCATCTGCTGGGTCAACTCTTTGACCGCATCGAGCGTGGGGTAGTACGGACTCGTACCGAAGCAGTGCGCATCGTCGATCAGAGGCACGTGCTGGTGCGGCTTATGGCTGAAGATCGCCTGCAACTCATCCATGATCGGCGTTTTGCCGGAGTGGCCGTCCAGCCAGAACAGGCACGGATCCGCGATGGATTTGAGCAGCCTGGGTAACTCCACCGCGCTGTCTCCGTGAATGATGTGAACATTCTTGTGGCCGGCGAAGTTCTTTACCGCCTGGCTGTAGTTTGTGTCATCCAGCTCGATCGTATAAACCTCGCGAAACTGCTTCCTCACGGCGTTGATCATCTGCCCATATTGCGTACCCGACTCGATCAGCACTGGAAGTTGGAACCGCTCGGCATACTCCCGCACCACTGCTCGCTTGACTAGGTGCGGGATCCGTCTAAGCGGCGAGCCTTTCAGCTTCCACATCAAAAAATCGGGACCCGCCGAAAGCCTTTTGTAATAGAAAATCAACCGCGTACGATACACGAAGCCCTGCGACATTGCTTCCCCTTACATCGCCGCTCTAATTTGGAATGTGCGGAGATTCAGCCTGATTCTATCGCACGCGGGAAAGTTCATGACAGGCTCTAGGTTGTATCGGCATATAGGGATATGTGGCGTTGCGTTGCGAAAACCCGTTCAGACACCGGGGCCCCCGCGGATAGGTCTTTGTCCGCGGGGTGGAGATGAGGCGGAGGACGACGGCTGTGGCGGGTCCACCGCCTAGGACGACAACGAAGTATGAGCGGGTTTTCGCCGCAACCCTGGGCCCCAAATGCGTGGTCTTTGCGCATTTGGGTAGAAGCCGCAGGGCTGGGGCCGATTTTCCCGGTTTCGTTGTCGTTCGTCGCTAGCAGACGCCCGGTATGCGTCGCTCCTCTCTCCTAG
>PLMW01000008.1 GCA_003142615.1 Opitutia bacterium
TCGTTGACCAGTTCGACGATGCGCTCGGCGGCGTAGAGCATCTCGACCACCCGGGCCCAGTGATTGGCCAGCGTGTGGTGCACCGGCTTGCCGCCCAGAACCTGGAAGAACTCCGCGTAGGCCGCCTGGGCCTTGGGGGTGGCCATGCCGTCGGCCGCGTTCAGCCGTGCCAGCGGGGCGACCGAGTAAATGCTGGTGTCAGGACCCTCCACGAAGCCCTGCCAGCCGCGCTGCTTGAGGTAGGTGAACTTCATGTAGCTCCACGGCTCGACATGCTCGGCGATAAAGTCGCGGTACTGCGCCGGGGCGAACTTGCAGACCTCCTGGCCGTTGCAGTCGACCACCCGGATCTGGCCGTCGTAGAAGTTGACCCGGTTCTGCGCGTCCACCATGCCCATATAGCAGGTCTTGTGGGTGTAGGCGTCCGAGGTGATCATCTTCACGTAGGCGGGGTTGCCCAGCACGAGCTGCTTGAAGACCTGGAGGGTCCACTCGGCGAACTCGAGGCCGTCCCGGGCCAGGGCTTGGAACTTGGGCAGGTCCTCGGCCTTGAGCGCCTTGCTGACGCCGCCGGGCTGCCCGAGCACCGGGTGCACGACCTTGCCGCCGAAGTACGCGATCAGCTCGCGCAGCCGGCGGCGGGTGGCGATGACCTTCTTGCCGGCCTCCAGGCCGACCTTGCCGATCACGCCCAGGATGTTGCGCTCCGCGGGCGGGGCCTCCGGCCCGACGATGAAGTCGGGGCCGCCCAAGAAGAAGAAGTGCAGGGCGTGGTCTTCGAACATGAAGGTATTGTAGACCAGCTCGCGGATCTTGCGGCCGGCCGGGGTGGGCTCGAGCTGGTAGAGGGCGTCGAGCGCCTTGGTCGCGGCCATGTGATGGGCGGTGGGGCAGACCCCGCAGATGCGGCTGGTGATCTGCGGCATGTCCTCGGCCGGCCGGCCGAGGCTGAAGACCTCGAAGCCGCGCAGCTCGGGCACCTGGAAATAGGCGCGCTCCACGTCGCCCTTGGGGTCGAGGTAGATGTCGATCTTGCCGTGGCCCTCCAGCCGCGTGATCGGGTCGATCGTGATATGGCGCTTGGCGGCCGCGTAGGCCGCGTTGGCCTGCAGGTTTCCCTGGTTGAAAGCTTGTTTGGCTGCGTCGTCCATGGGAGCGCTCACTTCCCGTTGTTCATCGGCAGGTCCACCTTGCGGCGCAGGAGGCTCTTGGCCAGTCCGTACCGATAGAAGGTGCCGACCGGATCGGGGATGCCCGCCAGCACCTGGTTGATGCCCGCCTCCTCCTTGGGCCCGATGTTGGCACAGAGGCTGGAGAGGATCTTGGCGCCCTGGTCCTTGACGCGGTCGGTGCCGCCAAAGCAGCCGGTGCAGGGCATGTTGCCGGCAAGGCACTGGGCGCCGCAGCCCTGGCGGGTGGCCGGACCCATGCACACCACGCCCTGGGCCAGAAAACACTTGTCGGGATCCAGCAGCTTTTGGTGGGTGCGCTTGAACTCCGTGAAGGCCACGTCCGTGGGCTTGGAGTCGCGGCGCGGGCATTCCTCGCACAGCGCGATGTCGGGGGCCAGCACCGCGCCCTTGGGCGGCAGCCGGCCGTCGAGCAGCGCCGCCACGGCGGCCTGGGTGATCTTGGGCGTGGGCGGGCAGCCCGGAATGTAGTAGTCCACCTCCACGACCTGGTCGAGCGAACGCACGACGTGGTGCAGCTCGGGCAGGTGCGGCCGGCGGCCGTCCTCCTCGAACACGAGCTGGGGCCGCGTCTTCGCCTCGTTCACCACCGACGGCGCGTCCTCGTAGTTGAACTTGAGAATCTGCTCGCGCGGAAACTGGTTGGCCAGGCTGGGAATGCCGCCGGTGCAGGCGCACGAACCGTAGGCGATCAAATAGCGGCTTTTGCGGCGCAGCAGGCGGGCCATCGCCTCCTGCTCGGTGGACCGGATGGCGCCGTTGAGCAGCGTGGCGAAGATGGACTGATCGGCCATGGCCTCGATGTCCTTGTACTTGAAGTCCAGCGCCACGGGCCACAGGACGATGTCCACCTTCTCGACCACGGCGAGGAGGTCCTCGGCCAGGTCCACCACCGTCTCCTCGCACCCGCCGCAGGAGGCGCACCAGTAAAAGGCCACTTTGGGCTTAGGCATGGGCCACCTCTTTTTCCACGGGCGCCGACTCGACGGCGTGCGCCAGCGCCGTCATCTCCCGGTCCCAGTCCGCGAACTTCCCCGGCAGGTCCAGCGGACCCAGGGCCGTGATTTTTTTCACCATGTCGTTGATCACGCTTTTGACCTTCTCGCCCTCGGCCGCCGAAATCCATTCCAGCCGGAGGCGTTCCTCCGCAATGCCGAGGTCCTTGAGCATGCGCTTCAGCAGCTGAAAGCGGCGCAGCATCTTGTAGTTGCCCTCCGCGTAGTGGCAGTCGTTCGGATGGCACCCCCCGATCAGCACCCCGTCGGCCCCCTTGGCGAACGCCTCCAGGATGAACTGCGGATCCACCCGCCCCGAGCACATCAGCCGGATCGTGCGCGTGTTCGCCGCGTACTTCAGCCGCGACACCCCCGCCAGATCCGCCGCCGTGTACGTGCACCAATTGCAGAAAAAGGCGATGATGCGCGGGGACCAGGAGCCGTTGCCTGCAGGAGAGGGTGTCGCGTTTTCCATGACGATTCTTTCCGTTAGAACGAGGTCGGCGCAAGCAGGCCTTCGATCTCATTGAAGATTTCGGCATCCTCGAACAGGTTCTGCACGATGGAGCCCGACGGGCAGGCCGCGACGCAGGTGCCGCAGCCCTTGCAGAGCGCCTCATTGATGTAAGCCTTTTTCTTGTCGGGCAGAAGGGAGATGGCAGTGTACGGGCAGAGCGGGATGCAGGACTTGCAGCCGCTGCACTCGGCCTCGACCACGAAGGCCGTGTTCGGCTCCTGCTCGATGTTGCCCTTGTCGATGAGGGAGAAGGCCTCGGCTGCGGCGGCCCCCGCCTGGGCCACGCTGTCGGGGATGTCCTTCGGCCCCTGGCAGCAGCCGGCGAGGAAGATGCCGTCGGTGAAGGTGCTCACCGGCGCAAGCTTCGGGTGCCGCTCGAGGAACCAGCCCTCACTGCTGCAACTCATGTTG
This sequence comes from Opitutia bacterium, assembly GCA_003142615.1. Lineage (GTDB taxonomy): Bacteria > Verrucomicrobiota > Verrucomicrobiia > Opitutales > Opitutaceae > Fen-1467. The sequence continues at coordinate 3,114 of PLMW01000008.1, forward strand.
AACAGGCGGCGGATTTTTTCCGTATCGGAATGCGGCTCCAGTCCGACGGAAAGCACCACCATGTCGACCGGGACCTTCATGATGCAGTCCAGCATGGTGTCCTCCGCCTGCACGATGAGCCGGCCCGTGGCGCCGTCGCTCGGGTCGGGATACACATCGGCCACCCGGCCGCGGATGAGGTTAATGCCCTCCTCGGCGATGCGGCAGTAAAACTCCTCCATGCTTTTGCCGGGCGTGCGGATGTCGATGTAGAAGTTGTAGATCTCCGCCTGGGTGTGCTCGTGGATGAGGTGGGCGAGTTTGAGCGAGTACAGGCAGCAGACCCGCGAGCACCAGCGGTTGGAGTTTTCGTCGCGCGAACCGACGCAGTGGATGATGGCGACTTTCTTCGGCACCTGACCGTTGCGCAGGATGATTTCCCCGCCGGTCGGGCCGCTGGCGTTAACGAGGCGCTCGACTTCCAGCGCGTTGTAGACGTTCGGGTAAATGCCGTAGCCGTAGTACGGCGTGCGCTTTGCGTCGAAAATCTGGAAGCCGGTCGCGACGATGATCGTGCCGACGGTGATTTCCCTGAGTTCCTCCTTCTGCTTGAAGTCGATGGCCTTCCGGTCGCCGCAGGCCTCCACGCAGGTCTTCTTGCACTTGCCGGTTTTGAGCTCGATGCACGTCTCGGGGTCGATGAGCACCACCGGCGGAATGGCCTGCGGGAACGGCAGAAAGACAGGTTTGCGCTTGCTAAGGCCGAGATTGAACTCGTCGCGGAACTTCGGCTCCTTGTAGATGCACGCCTCCACGCACTCCTGGCAGCCGGTGCAGAGGTCCTCCAGCACATACCGCGGTTTGCGGCGGACGGTGACCTTGAAGTTGCCCACGTAGCCGTCCACTTTCACGACCTCGGAGTAGCTCCACAGGGTGATGTTCGGATGGGAGCCGGCGGCGGCCATCTTCGGCGAGAGCACGCACATGGCGCAGTCCAGCGTCGGGAAGGTCTTGTCGAACTTGGCCATGTGCCCGCCGATGGTGGGATCGCGCTCGACGAGGTAGACCTGCTTGCCGGCGTTGGCGAGGACCAGCGCGGCGTGAATACCCGCGATGCCGCCGCCCACGACCAGCACGTTCGGGTTGATGGAGACTTTTTTGACCTCGAGGGGCTTGTGCAGCGGCACGCGCTGGATGGCGGCGCGGGCCAGGGCCATCGCCTTGCGGGTGGCCAGCTGGCGGTCGGTATGCACCCACGAGTCGTGCTCGCGGATGTTGACCATCTGGAAAAAGAACGGGTTCAGCCCGCCCCGGCGCGTCGCCTCGCGGAAGGTGTGCTCATGCAGGAGCGGCGAGCATGCGGCCACGACGATACGGTTGAGCCGGTTCTCGATGATGTCCTGCACGATCATCTCCTGGCCCGGATCCGAGCACATGTACTTGTAGTCGCGCGAGACGACCACATTGGGCAGGGTGGCGACATATCTGGCCAGTGCCTGCACGTCCACCATCCCGGCGATGTTGGTGCCGCAATGGCAGACGTAAAAACCGATGCGGACAGGTTCGTGTTTCTTGGGCGTATACATGGCTCAGTCTCCCAGGGATTCGGCCAGCAGCTCGGTCACATCGCGCACGATCATCGGCTTGTCGTGCGGGATCACCTTCAGCGCGTCCTCAAAGCGGAAGATCTCGTACGGGCAGGACACCGCCAGCACGTCGGCGCCCGTGGCAATGGCTTCCTTCACGCGCCGCTCGGACAGACGCTCCATGCCTTTCTCCTTGAAGAACGTGTCCAGCCACATGCCGCCGCCCCCGCCACCACAGCAGATCGAATTGGCGCGGTTGTGGACCATGTCGACGAGCTTGACGCCAGGGATGGCGCGGAGCAGCGCCCGGGGTTCATCGTACATCCCGGCACGGCGTCCGAGGCAGCACGAGTCGTGGTAGGTGACGGTGTAATTCAGCTTCTTGGTCAGCTTCGGCCTGAGTTGGTCCAGCTTCTCCGCGAGCAGCATGTGGGTGTGGTCAATCCGGTAGTTGAAGCCATACATCGGGTAACGGATGCGGAAGGCGTTGTAGGCATGCGCGTCGCCGGTGATGATCCGGTTGAAGCGGTACTTCTTGAAGATCTCCATGTTGAAGTCGGTGAGCGTCTCGAACAGGCCCGACTCCCAGGTGAGCTGGCCGCAGTCGCCGGCGCATTTCTCCTCGTTGCCGAGAATGGCGAAATCGATGCCCAGCGCGTGCAGGAGTTTCGCCGTGGCCCGGCTGTTGTCCTGGCCGCGGGCGTAATAGGAGGTGTAGCACTCCACAAACCAGAGCACGTCCACCGGGCGCTTGATCTCGGCCATCACCGGGACGGGCACCGGGGCGGTGGTTTTCCACGCCACCCGCTTGCGCGAGGACTCGCCCATCGGATTGCCGTAGCGGAGGATGTTCTGCAGCGTCTTCTGCAGCTCGGCGGGAAGGGTAGGGTGGTTGACGAGGGTCTGCTCCTTCACCAGCGGCAGGAGCACGTCGGACAGGCGGATGCCGCGCGGACATTTGGTCATGCAGGCATAGCAGGCCACGCAGAGCAGCATGCTGTCGGACTTGAAGACCTCCTCAATCCGTCCGCGGCGCAGCATGTTGATGATGCGACGGGGCGGGAAGTCCATGTACTCACCGTAGGGGCAGGTGCCGGCGCAGGTGCCGCATTGGATGCAGGTGAGGATGCGTTTGCCGTCAGGAGTCTGGAGGAGGGTCTCGAGAGTGGAATCTTTCTGTTCCAGTTCGGGCTCAAGCATGACGACCATGGTGTTTTCCTTTCGTTGGGCGGTAAAAGGGATTGGAAATCAGAGATCAAGCCGGAGGCCGAAGTCCGCAAACGAACGCGTGTCGTGGCTGGCCTTGCGGATTTCGGGTTCTGGCCTTGGTTCGGGATTCGGATGTTGGAATTTAGATTTCATTCAGCCTTGCACGGCTTCGGCGACCAGCTCCGCGATGTCTTTGACGATGATTTTTCCTTCGTTGCCCGTGGTCTTGACCGCGTCGCGGAACATGGCGAGGTCCTTCGGACAAGCGACGACGAAGGTGGGCACGTCCACCAGTGACGCCGCTTCTTTCAACCGGTTCTCGGCGGGGCGTTCCTTGATGTCGGGAGTGTCTTCCATCCAGATCCGGCCGCCGCCGGCGCCGCAACAATAGCTCCGGTCGCGCGTGCGCGGCATTTCCACGACCTCCACGCCCAGCGCGCGCAGCACGCGGCGGGGTGGCTCGTAGACACCGTTGTAGCGCCCCAAATAGCAGGGATCGTGGTAGGTCGCGCGGCCGGTGAGTTTCTTCTTGAGCGGCAGCCGGCCGGCCTGGAGCAGTTCGTCCAGCACCTCGGTGTAGTGCTGCACGGTGACACCATTGCCCTCGAACTGGTATTCGTTCTTGAGCGTGTTGAGGGAGTGCGGGTCCGTGGTGATGATGATCTTGCGGCCGTTCTTCCACTGGACCTTGCCGAAAGCGTCGAGGTTCTTGCCGCGGAGCACCTCGAAGAGGCCCTCTTCACCCACGCGGCGCACGTCATTGCCGGAGTTGCGTTCGCCTTCGTAGAGGAGGCCGAAGTCCATGCCGGCCTGCTGGAAAATCTTCGCCGTAGCCTGGGTGATTTCGAGGACGCGCGGGTCGTAGGAAGCGTAGTCGCCCACAAACCAGACGCAGTCCACTGGCTCCTTGCGGGCGTCCTTGATCTTAACGGGCAGACCCTGCGCCCATTTGGCGCGCATGCGATCGGACTTGTTGAAAGAGTTGCCGTAGCGGTTGAGACTGTTGAGCGCGTCCTGCACGGTCTTGTTCATCGTGCCTTGGCTCACCAAATAGCGGCGCAGGTCCACGATGGCGCGCGGCTGCTCGATGAAGACCGGGCACACTTCCTCGCACGCGCGGCAGGTGGTGCAGGCCCACAGTTCGGCGGCGGAGATGACCTGCTCGTCATGTAACGGCGCCGCAACCGGGGCCGGCGCGGCCGTCGCCGCCTGGGCCGCTGCTTCGGCGGTGGCAGGCTTGCCGTTGCCATTGACTCTGGCCGCCTTGAGCAACTGGTCGTCGAGTTTCAGCACAAGGTTCTTCGGTGAGAGCTTCGAGCCGCTGGCGTACGCGGGGCATTGGTCCTGACAGCGCCCGCACCAGGTACAGGCGTCAAACTGGAGCAGTTGGCGCCAGGTGAAGTCGTTGATCCTGGCCACGCCGGCCGGCTCCGCCACTGGCAGCGCGCCCACGGGGCCGAGATTGCGCAGGTAGATACTGACTGCCGACGAAACCAGGTGGAACGCCTTCGAACACGGCACCAGCGCGATGAAGGCGAAGGCCAGCAAGGCGTGCAGGCACCAGAAGAAGAAGTGGGTGCCCTTCAGCTTCTCCGGCGACATTCCGCGAAAAGCCCCGGCCAGAAGGTTTCCGACCGGCGACCAATGCGCCCACGGCACTTGGGACGCCGCCAGCCGCAATGCTTCCACCACCAAGCCCGTCCCTGCGATCAGGAAGAGAATCATCAGCAGGTAGAACGAGTCGAGTGGGAAGGTCGGATAGAGGAGGTTCTTGAGCCGTTCCGGCTTCAGCACGTAGCGCCGATAGAACGCCAAGGCGAGACCCACGATCAGCGCCAAGCCGAGCAGATCGAGGCTCAACTTGTAGCCGAGGTAGAAGTTTCCCCGGAGGAATTGCCACTTGAACAGCAGGTAGCCGATGTCCTGGTCCAGCGTGGCCAGAGCCGTGCCGATGAAAAGCACGCCCATGCCGAAGAAGATGGCCAGGTGCATCAGCAGGGCGTAGCGATCCGACGCCAGCCGCCCTTGGAACAGGGCGAACTTGATGCACGCCTTGATCCGCTCTGGCGCCGCTTTCACGACCGGCTCCGGCTTGCCCAGCCGCCATTGCCTGACGTGCCGCCACACGCCGTAGGCGAAGATGAGCACGGTGAGGCCGCCCAACGCGTAGCAGGCGTATTCCGCCCACTGGTAGTGCTCGTGGATGTTGTAGAGGATCGGCCGGATTGGTTCCATTGCTCGCTCCTGGCTACTTTGTCTTCTTCTTCTCCACCGCCTCCTTCAATAGTTCGATGATCTCAAGGCAATCCGCGTTCGCCCCGTAATGCGCGACGTCGAAGATCGGCGCCTTCGGGTCAGTGTTGATGGCCACGATCAACTGCGCGCCTTTCATTCCTTCGCAGTGTTCGGGCGCCCCGCTGATGCCCAGAGCCAGATAGAGCTTCGGCGCCACGCTCATGCCGGACTTGCCGACTTGCCGGCTCAGCGGCAGCCAGCCCTGATCGATCACCGGTCGCGAGGCGCACACGGCGCCGCCCAAGGTCTTGGCCAGATCTTCGGCGAGCGAGATATTATCCGCGTTTTGGATTCCCCGTCCCACCGCGACCAGCACGCTCTGCTTCGTGATGTCCACGTCGCTGGTGTCGGGCTCGATGTATCGCTTGAAGACGACCTTCGGGCTGCCGGGCGGCACGGCCACCTTTTCCACCGGCGGCGTCTTGTCACTCCGGCCCGCCTCGGCGGGGAACGCGCCGGGATAGATGCTGACGATGCCTTTGCCGTCCGCCAGTTTCACGTCGGAGAGGATCTTTCCGCTGAACAACTGGCTGGTGAGCACGAGGGAACCGCCCTCGACGCGGGCCCCCTTGCAGAAATTCACGAACGGCACCTTCATGCGGGCCGACAGCTGCACCCCCAGGCCAAAAGAGGCATTGGTGCCGCCCAAGAGCACCAGCGAGGCCTGCTTCTGAGCCATGAGCTGTTGCAGCAGGGGGACAATCACCTCAGCCGATGATTGTTCCAAGCTTGGTTCATCCGCCAGCAGCACGCTGTCGGCTGCGCCCAGCCGGGTGGCGAGCGCCGCCACGTTTTTGCCCAGCAGCACCGCATGAACCTGCCCTCCCTGCGCCGCGGCGACTTTGCGGCCGACACCCAGCATTTCAAATGTAATATCGGCCATTGTGCCCTTCAGGTGCTCCACCAAAACGAGAATTCCAGTACTCATGTTTCTTTCGGTGAGGTTAAGGGTTAGATGATGCCGCGTTCGGCCAGCAGGCTGGCGATCCGCACGGCGATGTCCTCTGGCGTGCCTTCCAATATCTGGGCCCGGCCGGCAACTTCCGGTTTATACATCCGCTCCACGGCGAGGGCCTTGGCCGATTCGGGCGGCGCGATGTCCGCGGTTTCGATCTTGGCCGACTTCATCACGGCGCGCACCTTGGCCACCGGCACGTAACGCGGCGGCTTTTCGGCGGACTGGATGCCCAGCACCGCGGGCAGCGTCACCTCGAACTCCCCGCGCATTCCACCGGAAAATTCCTTGAGCACAACCACCTTGCCGTTGACCGGCGAGACGCTGCTCACCACGCCCACATAAGGCAGGCTGAGTGCCTCACCCAGATAGGCGGCCACCTCGCCTTCAAGATCATCAATGGCCTGCGAACCAGGCAGCACGAGCGTATCCGGCGTGATCTGACCCCCGCCGGACGCAAGGAAAGTTGCAAACATCCTGGCCGTGGCAACGGTGCCCAGGCTGGCTTGGTCCGCCGGAATCTTCACCGCGCGGTCGGCGCCCTTGGCCAGAGCCATGAACAGGGCATCGTCCACTTCCGGCGCATCCAGAGCGACGACCGTGACCTTGCCGCCGGCCCTCTCTTTCAAGAGGAGCGCCTCTTCCAGCGCGTGTTCGTCCGGATCGTTGAGTTTGAAGCGGAGGTACTCTGAATCCAGCGACTTGCCATCACTGGCTACATTCAATTCCTCCACCGTATCGGGCACCATCTTCAGCAGCACAATTAGGTTCATATGCTGAATAGGATTGGTTGGGTTGACGGACTGCTATACGTCGTCAGAGGCTGACGCATAACGGGTTGGGGGCTCCTCGTTTATCTCGATTCGCTGCCGTATAGTCAAATTCCTCCACGGGAACGCAGAGGGAAGAAGCCACGGATGGCCTCCCGAAACGTAAACTAATGCCTCTTGCCTCGACCTGCCTCCAAGGGCTTGGCTTTCCGGCCCTTGCTGTCCGGCCCGGGAACATTAGCTCACGAGACTGCTGCGCTGGTTCGATCCAAGGCTGAGGTCAATTCCCTGGCTTGAGCGGTGACGCGATCGACGGCAGCGGTGACGGCCTGTTGGACGGCGGGGGTCAGGTCGGTGCCCAGGGTGAAGGGGTCGTTGACCTCGATTGCAAAGATGCGGACTTGTCGGGGCATGGGCAGGCCGAGCAGATTGCCCAAGGCCAGGGTTTCGCCGACGCCGAGGAAGTGGGGCGAGGTCGTGAGCACGGTGGAGAGTTCCTCCGGGCCGATCTCGTGGAGGTGGCCCGGCGGGGCCCGACCGGTCTGCACGGCATCGACCAGCACCACGGCCTCGCGGCCAGCGATCTCGTCCAAGAGCGCCAGGCCCATCTCGGTCGTCGCCCTGACCTCGATGTCCGGCTCGCCGGCGAGACGTTCACGCACGGCCGCCGCGACGAGCAGCCCGACGGCATCGTCGGAGAGGATGTCGTTGCCCAAGCCGAGAACGAGGACGGGGGAGGGCATCGGAGGATGGAGAGCGGCGGCGGTGGGGAGGGGGGTCAGTTCTGGACGAGTTGC
>PLMW01000014.1 GCA_003142615.1 Opitutia bacterium
TCAGCGCTGGAGCGCCAGCAGCACGTCACCGGCGGTCGGCACGCCCTCCGTGAGCAGCGCGGACAGGGACTTCGTCATGGCGGTGGCCTGCTCCGGCGGTGCGCCCGCCATCAGCGCGAGGGCTTCCGCCGTCAGCGGATCGCCGGTCGCTGGTGCACGGACAAACAGTCCGATCGGCAGCGGGGTGGGCGCAGCGAAATAGCCGCCTTGCGCCGCGTCGAAGTACCGGCTGCCGGCCCGTGCCAGCAGGCGGTTGGCGAGCGCACCGGCGTCGGCGTTCTTGGCCGCCTTGGAGAATTCCCGGCAGCCGAGCGCCAGTGCGGCGTAGTCAGCCGGCGCGGCGGGCGCGGTCGAGCCGCGCAGCCGGCGGACATCACTGTCGGCGGAAACCACGAACTGCTTTTGCACGGCGGCAAACGTGCGGGCCGCGACCGCGAGGTAAGCCGGATCGTTGAGCTGGCCGGCGGCGCGGGAGAGCGCAGCCAGCATCAGGCCGTGGGCGCCGGCGGTGGCGCGATCGTCGCGCGCCAGTGCCGGGCGCTGATCACGCACGGTCCGCAACCGGTTCGCGGCGGCGGCAAGTTTGGCTTCCGCGGCCACGTTCCCCGGCGCCGCGGAGCGAAACAGGATGTTCTTGCCGCGATAAACGCCTGACAGGTCTTCGTCAGCAGGCACATTCCCGGCGGGTGCCACGCCGTAGGGGGACTTGAAGGCGGCGGCATCCGGACCGAGCACGGCGTCAATCTCCGCCGCCGTCCAGGCATAATAGCCCGCAGACTCGCCCGGCGTGGCGTCCTCGGCGGCGGCGAAACCGCCGTCGGGCAATGCGAGGCGGCTCAGCGCGTAGTCGAGGGCTCCCCGCGCCGCGCGCGAAAAAGCTGGGTCGTTCACGGCTTGGGCGGCGTCGAGGTAGGCCAGAGCCAGCCGGGCCTGGTCGGCCAGCGTTTTTTGCAGGTACGGAATGCGCCAGGCGGCATCGGTGGAGCGGCTGAAGAAGCCGCCGTCGAGCGGATCATGCACGGCGCCGTTGAGGAGCGCCCGCAATGAGGCCAACGCCGCGTCGCGATCGGTCTTGGACCCGCGCAGGAGGAAGCGCAGGAGTTCCGGTTCGAGTGCTTTTGGCGCGGTCCCGAACCCACCGTTGGCGGCATCGAAGGAGGCCATCCACGCCGCCGCGGCCTGGGCCAGCTTCGCGCTCAACGCGGCCGGCGAGAGAGGCGGAAGCGTCTCCGTGCCGTGCACGGACATGGTCGAGACCGCCTCAGCCGCATGCCCGCGGCAGGCGCGGGGGTCGGAGGTCCAGGCCTCGCCGGCCTGGTGTGCCACCAAGGGGAATCCCGACCGGCCCCATTCTTCGGAGGGCGGAAGATAGCCGGCGCCTTCGTAAGGCTGCAGTTCGGGCGTGAGCCAGAGATGCGCCGGCCAGCCGTCGGTCTGCTTCACCGTTTGGAGATAGAGCCGGGCGCAGGCGGCGACCTCGGGATGTTCCTCGCGGTCCACGATCACGCAGGTGAAATGCTGGTTGAGATAGGCCACACAATCGGCGTTGCCGAAGGACTGCTGACAGGTGGCGCGGCTGAGTTCGTTGAGCCACGAGCCAACGAAGACATAGACCGGCTTGTTCGCCGCCTGGGCCCGGCGCAAGACGTCGGGGTTCCAGGTCTCCCAGTCGATCGGACTGTGCGCTTGCGAGCGGACAAGGGCGGAGGCGGAGGTAGCCAGGTCGGGCGCGGCCGCGTGGGCGGTGGCAATGACGAAGGCGGAAAGCAGAGCCAGGCAGGAAGGCACGGGTTTCATGGGAATAGTAAACCACGGCACACCGCCTGGGTGAGGCGGGAGGCCAAATTGTAAACCCAATGGATGAGCCTTGGCATAGGCAGGCAACTACAATTTGAGACTGGACTGAATGTAGACGAAGTCCGCACCGCTGCCCGCGCCCGTGGCCCGGAGATAGGGCCCGGCGGAAAAGTGTGACCAGCCGGCCTCCAGGGCCGCCCACGCGCGTGGGGCCCAGCTCACCGTGAAATCGAGTTCGTCGCCGGTGCGCCGCGGTGCGCTTTGCGCGGCGGCATTGAGCGGCCGCACGGTGGCCACGGCGTTCGCGCGATACCAGGCATCCTGGCTGGTGTAGAGCGAGAACCAATGGTGATCCAGCCGCACGCTGATCGCTGGCAGCGGCGTGAAGCGCGCCGACGCGACCGCCTCGCGGAGGTTCTTCCAGGCGAAGACGTCCATCAGCCCGTATTTCCGGTGATTGCTCGGGAAAAGATTCATGAACGAGCCGTTTTTACCGTCGGTCCGGTCGGTGTCGCCGGAGGCAAGGTTGTATTCAACGTCGAAGCGCGGCTTCCATGGCGTTTGCGCCGGCGTGTAGCCGACGAGGGCGTGGAGGGCCCAGGCTTGTTGATCGAGCTTGGTGGCGTTGCCGGCATAGGGCCCGGTCGCAGCCGTGGTCTGGCGGTTGACGTTGCCGCCCTGCAGCGCCGCCTCCCATTCGGTATCAAACTCGCCCTTCTTCGGCGCCCGCAGGAAACGGGCACCCAGGGTGTAGATATTCTGCCCGATGTCGTAGGCGGCGGCCGTGCGCGCCGGGGCGGGGATGGGCGCGGTGGGTGCGCTGTAGATCGGATTGTTGTCCTTCTTGTCGCGCCACAGCAGATAACCCTCAAGCGTGTCCGTGGGGGCGAGCTT
>PLMW01000074.1 GCA_003142615.1 Opitutia bacterium
TCGTGGTGCAAGACGACTACGTGTATTACCCCGGCTATGATCTCTATTACAGCAGCAACCGGCACCAGTACTATTACCAGGACGGTGGCGCGTGGGTTTCTCGGCCAGCGCCGCGGGGTGTCTCGGTTGACGTGCTGTTTGCTTCACCGTCAGTGAGGATGGATTTCCACGACTCCCCGGCCCGTCACCACGCGGAGGTCGTGAAGCAGTATCCGCGGAATTGGGCACCGCCCGGCGCGCATCAAGTCCAGAAAGAGAAAAGCCAGAAAGAAAATCGGAAGGACGACAAGGGCGACAAGCGCGACGACAAGGGTGACAAGCGCGACGACCGCGGGGAAGATAACAAAAGATAAGCAAGCGGACCAGATTCGCCCATTGAACGATTGGACGCCTGGGGTCAGTCCTCTGGAGGGTTGAAATGACCGTGGGAGGCCAGCAGGCGCAACCAGCGGCAGGCCCGGCACCATGGCAACCCCAGTCATCCTCCGTCGCCTCTAACTCAAGCGGGGCTGTCTGGAGTCAAGCCGTGACGCCGTCCGCCCGCCGGATCGCTATTGTTTCGACCTGACCCCATCTGGGCTTCTCATCTGGGTTTCATGATTCATTTTGTTCTTCCGTTTTTCGGGTGGTTGGTCTTGAAGCGTCTGTTGTGAATATGTCAATTGACCCGATTGCACTTATTCTCCACGAGCTCGATTTGTATTGGGGTGCGGAGCAGGATTACAGGGCGGGAAGATCGCTTGTTCGTGCCGTAACAAAACTCGAGGCAGAAGCAAAAGCAGAGATCGCTGGCGTCTACACCGCCAAGCAACGACTGCGAACCTTTCTCGAAGGATTGTCCCGGAGCATTGATCGAGAAGCGTTGGCGCTTCTTTACCTAGGCCGCGGAGACGCGGACAACTGGGCAGATGCGCAGGCTGTGGCGTCGGATGCCGATTATTATGCCTTTCTTTCTAAGTGTATGGAATCCCCAAGGTCTGCGGATTATATTCGTGCAGGGCTTCGGAAGCGAGCCGCGACGTAATCAGGCGGCAGAGTTGGGACACCGAACACCCGTTATTTTACCATGAAGAACTCCGATCAAATTGAACGCGCTGCAAAACAGCTGGCGGCTAATATACGTTCCTTGCCTGACAAGGACATCGCCGATCTGTTGGCCGAACTGGCGGCCTTAGTGAACGACATCAACCATAGGGTCGCGAAACTGGAAGGGAAACCGATTCCGCCGGGCTTCGGCCCAGGATAGATAGATGATTTTGAGCTATAGCTAGGGCTATAGGTGCCACGAATGACCTACATTCTTATCGTAGTGATCGTCACGGGCTCCTTCTATGCAGCGTGGAGCGAGCGAATACAGACGACGACCAAGTGGCTCAGTATGAGAATTGAAGAAGCCAAGGTTGTCCGGACCCCGCATGGGTTAGCTTCGGTCCTCGAAATTCAAACCGCAATCACTCCTCGGTGGCAAATCGGCCGTATATGGGTGATGATCGTTTGGTGCGGGACAGTTATCGGGTTGGGAATCTGGATTAAATGGTGGATCGGTGGTCTTGCTTTGCTCGCACTCTTCGTCGGTGGGGGCATAGTCGGCGCAGTCTTTTTGCCACGAAGGCGAACCTATTGGATTCGTAGAGTATCGAGTGGGCTTGAGCAGCGAATCATGCGTTACCAGAATAAGGGAGATCTAGAGAGTATCGAGGCGCTGTCCCAATTTCTCCCCGTGCTTGAAGAGCTTGCTCGAAGAGCGGATTCGGACGGGATACAAAGCATGGATATGTAGCTGGAAAAGGGTCCAGTGGGTCATGTTTAAACTATTGACGGGGTCCGGTTGAAGGAAGCGTCCGTTTCAGTCGCCGCTTTTGTGCGTGGGCGTGGCGCCCTCGGCCGGCATTTCCTTCAGCATTCTGCTGTACAGCAGAATGGTCAGCAGAACGCCGATGCGGCGGGGCTGACGATGCCGGGCAGGTCGAAGATCCCGTCCTCCGTGACGTGAGAGGTTATCCGAGGGCAGGTGTGAACTCCTGAGAATGCCAAAGCTTGGGGCTGACGGCGCGTAGGCCAAATCCAGAACCTTCGTTGTCAATCACTCACACATGCCCCGTTCAGATCCCTTCGAAAACGGACGACTACCGGTGAAGATCAGTCGCGAAATGGATGAGTTCGGAGTGGAGAAGGCTGTCGAAAGGATCATGATATACACGCCCGACCCAGCGGGAGAGATTTGCTACCCAATTGGGCCAAGCAGCGGTTTGCCGGGCGATATCAACTGCCGTCTTGAGGGAATACTTCTGTAACGGTTCCCGATCCTCTAGTAGCTTACGCGCGCCGGCCGAGTGCTCGCTAGAGCGCAGGAAGAGGGCCGGAACAGCCGGTCGGAAATCCTGAGTTTCGTCTATATTGGCGCCCCCGCGGAGAAGTTCGAGAAATTCCAGCCAAGAAAGAAGGATGTAGTAACCGCAGAGGCATTCGCGGAAGGATTCGGCTCCATTAAAGGCATCAACAATCCATGGGAAGGCGTCGGGCAATTGCCATAAGAATTGCCATGCGACCGTGCAGTTCGTCTCAAAAGCCTCGGGCCAACCAGCCAACGGATGGTAGAGGAACAGGGGTCGCGACTGGCTAGTGTTGTAGCGGTCGGTAATGCGTTGGGTGGCGAGATCAAGCGCTAACAGCGACTGGCCTGAATAGATGGCCATCGCCCCCAGCAATGATTGAAAGACGAACGCGTTGGTGTCAGGAAAATCACCGACGAGCGAAAAGCCGCTACGCTCCCATCCCCTCGGTTTCATCAGGTCGAACACTAAGCCGGCTTGTTGGTTGAATTTCGGCTGCCCGGATTCAACCCCTGCCAAGGCAATCGCGAACAACGTCTGCTGTGTGGTGACACCGCCCAGAGCGAAGCCGGGTAACTGGGTTTTCAGGGTGGGCAGATTTTTTACGGCAGTTTCCCGCCAAGCCTTAAGTGCATCTTCGGCGGACGATTTCTTGGCTGTAACCAGCTTCCTCCATTGCACCAAGTCACCGGCACTCGCCAAGGCGAGTGCATGTTGGTAAACGGTTGTAGGATTGTCCGTGGAACTAGCCGTGGCGGGCGGCGGCTGGATCGCCGCAGGCGGTGCCGGCGCGGCAGCAGCATAAGTCGGCGCTGGCGTCCCTTCCGGTGGTGGCGGCGTCACGGGATGGCGCGACGGTTTAGTAGGCGGGGGTTCCTTGCGCAGGTTCCTGATGAGCTTTTTTAGCTCCTCATCGGTTTCACTGCCCTCAGATAGATCAATCCAGCTGCGGGTAGACACGCACGTGGGAACCTCGTGCTTCCCAACCGCCTGGCGGATTATCGGGATGAACTTGGCAGTTCCCAAGTTCTTGATGAGTTCGCTGGTCACGATCATCCCCTCGTAACCGGCACCTCCTGTCCCTTCGTTTACCTTCTTTACGTAGGCCTCGGTGCAGATCATGAGGACGCGGTCAGCGTGCCTTACGCTCTTTTCCATAAACTTGGCAATGTCGTCACCTGCGCCGAGGTCCCATTGGTCGATGATGATGTCGATTCCGGCCTCATAGAGTCGTTGAGCGAGAGCCAAAGTCCACCGCTTGTGGTCCTTATCGTCATGCGAGTAGGAAATGAGGACCACCGGGTTATGGGAACCTTCATCCGGAAGCGTAGGTGCCGGGCTGGGGCCTTCTGACAAACCACCTCCCAACGCCGCAATGCGGTCCGCCAGGAAAACGGATCTCCGCACCCCGGCCATTCCATCGAGGATTTTCTTGAAGGAGTTATCCAGCTCACCGGAAGAGGGCAGGTTCTCGAGCTCGGCTGGGAGATTGAGACCCCACTCCGTGAAGTTGGGCTGGTAACCCCCGCTTGCCTGCAAAAAACCGGAGAACACGAGCCGGCCCAGCATCGCCGTTTCCTCCGCGGTAAGTTTGAGCTCTTTCTGCACCTCGGTGTGCTTGACCGAATCCACATCCTGCCGGCGGAAATAAACGGTGCGCAGGTATTCGAGGTAACGCTTCAACAGTGCCAGGTAGACTTCGCCCTTCGACGTGTTGAGTATCCCAAGCAGCGGGAGTTCCAACGCCTTGTGCCCATTGGATTCGACCTCACGGACCAGCGAGCCATCGAGCGTTCCAAGTAGCGGAACCAGCTCCTCCTTCTTGAACTCGCCGTAAATGACCCGGTTGGTCGGCCAAGTGCCTTTCGTCAGGTAATGGTCCCAGATGAAATCAAGCAGGCGCCGCACTTGCGGGGTCACGCTCCGGCACAGCTCTTCAAAGGAAGCCATGCCCTAGACTGAGTCCCCCACGCCCGTAGGGCAAACAGCAACAGGGGCCGAATATTGGCCAAGGTCGCACATTTGTCCCTTGACGGACACTACCGGCTAGGCGCCGCTTTTGTGCGCGGGCGTGGCGCCTTCGGCTGACATTTCCTTCAGCCGGCTGAGTCGGGCAGGGAATCCGCCACCGTCGTTTGAAATATCACCCCATTGCAGTATCCTCCGCGCTACGCACGAACTCCCGGCAATCCGCCGGGCCTCATAGTCCCTCAACCCACCCATTCGAAAAGGATACCATTATGCGCTTCCTGCAGATAGCAAAAATCCCGCACAAGGAATTCAACGCCGCGGTCAAAGACGGCACCGCCGGCGCCAAGCTGAAGAAGATCATGGACGCCATCAAACCGGAGGCCGTGTATTTCACCGCGCTTAACGGATTGCGCACGGCGGTCCTCATTGTCGACATGCCTGACGCCTCGAAAATGCCTGCCCTGGCCGAACCTTGGTTCCTCACCTTCAGCGGCGACGTTGAATTTCATCCGGTGATGACCGCGGCCGATCTGGCGAAGGGCGGGCTCGACGCGCTGGGCAAGCAGTGGGCGTGAGAAGCCAATGGCCAGCTTGTCTCGCCATAGCTCGAAGAGCGACGGCGGAAAGCCAGAAACCAGAGGGCGAAGGTCGAAGGACGAAGGCCGGAAGCCAGCTTGTCTCGCCATAGCTCGAAGAGCGACGGCGGAAAGCCAGAAACCAGAGGGCGAAAGTCGAAGGTCGAAGGACGAAGGCCGGAAGCCAGAATCCAGGAGCCTGGACCCTGATCCCTGAACGCTGAACTCTGAACGTTGAATTCAGCGCCAGCGTCAGGCGTTGCCTTTGTGCGTGGGCGTGGCGCCCTCCGCCGACATTTCCTTCAGCATTCTGCTGGCCATTCTGCTGTACAGCAGAATGCTTGCCAGCAGAACGCCGATGCGGCGGGGCTGACGATGCCGGGCAGGTCGAAGATCCCGTCCTCCCCGCCGTGCGGCCGGGGCGCCCGGTGCTTCTTCCCGCTTGTGGACAGTGAGCGACCTCGTTAAACCATTCGCCTGATGAATTACCTCGGCGAGCTAAAGGCCAAGATCAGGCTTCTGCATGGCTGTGAAGCCTCGCACCGAGAAACGGTGCCCGTTAAAGAGGTGTTCAAAGGCAAGATCATCTGGGCAGGCAATGTGGAAGTTTTCGACCTCTACGGCCATGCCAAGGCCAAACGCTGCTATGCATGGGGCTCTCCCAACAAGAAGGATCCGGACAAGCTGGACGCGGTAGCCGTGCTGGAAATTCCGCCCGTGGTTTCGCCCGAAACCGCAGTAAAGGCCGCAGCAACCGTCTACGTAAAAACCAGCGGACCGTTCCCCCCAAAAGGCGCGACCTGAAAAAGGGGCCGGGGCCCAATCAGGACACGACCCCCGGGTGGCGGAGATTGACGGGTGCCGCTTCCCGCCATAAATGAAATTTCCCACGAACCTCCGCCCGTACCTACACGGGTTGGAATTGGGATAACCACCTTGTTAGGCGGAATTGCGCGCATGGCCAACATTCTTCCAGATTCTGAGTCGCGACTCTGGCTTCACGAGTTCGACAAGTGCATCCGTGAGAGCATCGCTTTGCGACAGTCAGAGCTGGAAGGACTCCGAGGCTTGAGGTGCCTGATTCGGAGACTGAAGATTGAGCTGTGGGCATGGCGACGCGCATTCCGCGAGGCAAGCTCACACGGTAAGAGGTAGTTTGTATGCACGGAATTTCGCCTAACCAGGCGCTCGAGCTATAGGTTTCGACAGATTGTTGGCGAGACTCTGAACGAAACCAGGATTTGATTGCGCGAACCCAGCTAAGCGCTGCCCTTGTGCGTGGGCGTGGCGCCCTCCGCCGACATTGCCTTCAGCATTCTGCTGTACAGCAGAATGGTCAGGTGGCCTCTAGTCACGCAGGGAGTCGGCCAGGATTTCCTTCAGATGGGCCTGATAAGGCACCCCGCGCCGGTTGGCGCGGGTTTTCAGTTTGTGCAGCATCCACACCGGCATGCGCAGCGAGATGGTCTGCGAACTGGGCTGCAGGTTCGGGAAACTGACGGGCCGGGCCGCCGACCAATCGAACCCGGCAGCTTCCGCGGCGGGCATCCGGGTCACGGCGGCAGGCGTCCTGGCTTTAGCGCTGGTGCGTTTCATAAAGGATGCGTTCCCTGTGGTTCATAGGGCGGGCGGAGATGATGCGGATCTTGTCGCCGCGCGGAGTGAAGTTGAGATGAAGGAGTCGGGGTTATCAAGGGGGCATATGCGAACTCTCGACAATGCCAAAGCTTGGGGCTGACGGCGCGCAGGCACAACTCCTGAACCTTCGTTGTCAATCGTTCACTCGTTCACCCCTGACCTCTTCACGCCGGGCGAGCGGTTGAGGGGTGTTTGTAACGTATTACGTTACAAACCTTCTTGGGAGGGTAAGCGGGTAGGGCGCTCTGCTGGCCAGCAGAGCCGCCAAGGGGAGATCAGCTGCTCGACTCGCGCCAGGCAGCAGCGGCGCAACCAGCGGAAGGCCCGGCCCCATCGCCGCACAAGCCGTCCCTCGCTCAAGAGGTGATGCCTGAAACAAGCCGTGACGCAGTCCGCACCACCGATCACAATTGTTTAGACCCAGCCCCATCTGGGCTTCCCGCCGGAGACATTTTTCATGTACCAGACATTGCAGAAACTGCCTGCACAGGTGCTCCTAGATACAAATGTACTTCTGGACGCTGCGTTTGTTCGCGACGGAGCTGCACGCAAGGCTGTTGAATTGCTGCCGTCACTAGGCTTCAGACTGAACATCGATATGTTGACCGACCGAGAGGCAAAGAAGGTGCTTGGACGGTATGCATTACGACCCGAACTGCGATTCAATCCTGCGGATGTGCTAGATGAATTTATCAGAGCATCGCGGATATTCACCATTCCGCCAGCTTTGCCTGTCGCCGAGACAAGAGTAAATCGCGCAGATCGTTATCTGGCAAACGCGGCTCGCCAGTACGGAGCATGGATTCTCAGCGGAGATGCGCCCTTCGCGATGGAATGTCAGCAGATTGGCATCGCGGTCCGTTTCCCGTGGGACGTGGTGCTTGAGGATGCTTTTGCCAACGGCCAAGAACCTGAGCTGAGGCAAGTTATTCGGGTGACCCCGATGAGTCGTGACTCAGGTAGCATTTTTGGAAGGGTGATGACAGGTGCCTGGGCAGGCACTGGGGCACTCAGTCGTCACACGGTTTGCCATGTGGAAAATGTGGGGAGGATTCTGTATGACCTTGGTAACAATGTGTGGGTTTTCAAAACCCCGATGGGCGACAGCGTTAAGATTGAGTGCCCAATAGGCCCTTCCGAAACATGGGCAGTCTGCGCATCGTACCGTTTTCCAGATTCTCGCGGCGAAGGGACGTTGCTCCTGCGAGTAGCTAAAAGTCCAGCGAATAGCCTAACCGAATCTAGGGAGGCGACAACGCTTCCGCACAAGACAGGGCCTGGCAGAGCCTCCTTTGGCAGCTCCCTTGGCGGTAGGGACTACTGGAACGGCCACCTCCGTTGCATTGTCATAAGCCGGCACCAGGTCAAAGCAGAGACTTGGAAGGCGATTGTTTCGATTTCTGATGCCGCCCCAAATCCATATGACGCAGACGCTCTTGGAATGGCGTTGCTAGGTATCGGCGGGAACCATACTTGGCTCTGACCAAACATGCCTGGGGTGGCCTGATAGGACACACCTTGTGTCACTCACCACTCAAAAAGCAGCAACTACGACACACCGGCAGCCCAGGTCATTCGTACAATGCTCGTAGGGCACCTCCGGCAGTTCGTCGATCCGGTACTTCCGCCTGCAAAGCTGACGACAGGCCGGGCACGTACCATCACCGGAGCCAAGCACTTGGACCTTGGTAATAGTTGACCGCTGGAGTTGAGCGAGGAGCGCTTTGGTTTGGCCCGCAAACAAAACCATCAGAACGGTAGTCTCTCGATCGAGGTTACTGGCACCGACGAATGAGTCCGGAAGCCATGGCCTCGCGCTGCGCTCCCCCCACATATGCATCATCCCTGCCGCGACCTGGGCCGTCCTCCACTGATCATCAGGCACGCCCCGCAGGATCCTGGGCCGTGCGGCCAAGATCGCCCGTAACCGTTCGACATCCTCATTGTCAGGCCCGCGGCCCCAATCGACCCCGACTCCTCGCTGAAAAACCTGCTGACGTTCAAATTGGGCTACGGTTGCGAGGGCGCCGCGCAGGTCTCCTGTTTGGAGCAGTTGCAGGCTGCGCTCCCGGGCAATTCGGGACCGCTCCCGTTCCACGGCGAGGAATTGCTCAGCGAGCTCCTTCCCCGTGGGAGTGCAGACGTACGCTGTTATTCCGGCGACCTTCGCTTCCATGCCGGCCGCATCCGCAGCGACGAGTCGCTCGATGCATTGGTCCTTCCGGCCGGATACGGGCAGTCTGCGTTCCCGCAAGAATTCCTTGATTTCGGTCGCCTTGAACTTGCCGTCCAATTTGGCGGCCAGCGGAGCTGGGGCGAGGAAACCGGCGGCTACGAATCTCTGCACCGAAGATGCGGGCGGCTCACGCAGCAGATCGTCCCAGTAGGACTTGCCCGCGGCCGTGAAAACGGAGCCGTTGAGAAAACCACTCAGAAACTTTAACTGTGCAGGAGTCATCGCTAAGCGGCTCGGGCTCAGTTGGGCTGGCGCCGCGGCCCCGGAAAATGGTGGAGGGGGAGGCGGTGCCGGTCGCGGCTTCCGGCGGAAGAGGATATCGAAGAAACTCATGAGGGGCTGGATATGGGGTCAGGCCGCACATTTGTCCCTTGACGGACACTACTCGCTAGGCGCCGCTTTTGTGCGTGGGCGTCGCGCCCTCCGCCGACATTTCCTTCAGCAGGCTGGTCAGGTACGGGATGAGCTGTTTCTTGCGGCTGACGATGCCCGGCAGGTCGAAGATCTCGTCCTTCTCGACGTGCGGATAGGAGATGCGCGCGATCATCTCGGAGTCGCCTTTGACCAGCAGCAGCGAGTTCTGCGTGTTGATGTCCGTGACGAGCAGGCAGGCAAACACGAGATGCTCCGCGGCGCGGAGTTCCTCGAGCGCCGCTGACAGCGGCTTTGCCCGGCCCCAGAAGTTGCCAAAGCCGAGTTCCTCGACCTGGGCCACGGCGAAGCGCACGCCGTCCTCGTGGTAGATCTTGTAGTCGGAGCGTACGACCTTGTCGGGCGGACTGGCGAGGATGACCGAGCCGGAGCTGAAAATGGTGTCGGCCAGCTCGCGGGCGTTGACGCCCGCGATCGTCGCCAGCCAGCGCAGCATCACGCCGTCCTTCTCCGTGGAGGTGGGGCTGTTGAGGTTGAGCGTGTCCGAGATGATGCCCGCCATCATGACGCCGGCGAGGTCGGGCGCCGGCGCGAGGTTTTCGCGCCGGAAGAGATCGGCGACGATGGTGCTGGTGGAGCCGACGGGTTCGTTGATGAACAGGATGGGCTGGGCGGTGTTGAGGACGCCGAGGCGATGGTGGTCGATGACCTCGGTGATGGTGACCTCGCCCGCGCCGGTGACGGCCTGCGCGATCTCGTTGTGGTCGACGAGCACCAGGCGGGTTTTGACGGGCTTGAGGATGTCGGTCTTGGTGAGGATGCCCTGCAGCCGTCCGTCGTCGGCGACGACCATGAAGGCGGCGGCGGGGGACGTGGCGATCTTGCGGCGCACCTCGGAGAGGCGCGTGTCGGCGTCGAGCGAGACGAACTTGCGGTCGATGAGGCGCTCGATGGTGGTCGCGGTGCGGATGACCCAGGCGGTGGTGGCGGAATCGTAGGGACTGACGATGAGGCTCACGCCACGCGCGCGGGCGAGTTCGACGACCTCCTCGTCCACGGGGAGGTTGCCGGTGATGACCAGCAGCCGCACGCCGATCTGGATCGAGCGCTGCTGGATGTCCCAGCGGTCGCCCACAATGATGATGGACTGCCGCGCCGGAATGTCCTCCTGGTCGGAGAACTTGCCGAACGAGCGGATGTCCATGGCCCCGATGCGGACATAGAGCGCCTCGAGCGCGTTTTCATCTGTGAGGTGCAGCACCTGCGCCTTGAGGGCGCGGGCGATGTCGGCCAGGCGGGTGTGCACCTGCCGCATGAGTTTCGGCTCGCGCACCTTGGGGGTGAAGAAGCTGCCGAGCTGGAAGATGGAGATCGTGCCGGTGACGCGCCCGTTCGGATCGAGGACCGGCAGGATGCGGATGTCGTGCCCTTCGATCAATTCGAGCGCCTCGGCGCACGTGGCGTCCTGCGGAATGGAGATGACCTCGGTGACCATGAGGTCGCGCACCCGGGGGGTGACGTCGCTCAGGTAAAGCGGCAGCGGCTGGTGAAAACGGGCGAGAATGGTGTCGATGCGGGCGTTGGTGTTGCCGCAGCGGGCGGCCACGTAGCCCGGCTCGCCACGCGCCAGCTTGAAGGCCGCGTAGGCGATGGCGGAACAGATCGCGTCGGCATCCGGATTTTTGTGGCCGATGACGTAGGTGACGCCGTCCGCGGGAATGAAAGGGGCAACGGTCATGACTGAACCGCCCAAAATGATCACCCCGCCGGGCGACGCAAAGTTTTCTTTTTATGCCTCACGCAAGGGCGCGACGTACGTAAAGGTTTGGATGGATTTGATATTCGCCCTTACGTTGCGTCCTTGGCGGACTTTGCGTGAGGAAGTTTATGGCGGCGCCTCCGGCACGCATCTTCCGGTTGCGTCGGGCGGAAAAAAACGCTAACCCTCCGGCACCATGTCCCACCGACCCTTTTCGCCCTCCGCCGAACCGCCGGCCCACACTGGGCCGGTCCGGGCCGGCTGGCGCGCTGCGCTGGTCGCCGGCGTGTTTTTCTTCACGGCGGCGCCGGCCTTCCCGCAAGGATTTCTTCAATGGCTGTTTCACCACGATGTGCAGGTGATCACCTCGACCGAAGCCACACCGGCGGGGGCGCTGCGGCGTCCCCCGTCGTCGTCCGATCCCGTCTATTACATGGCGCTGAGCGCCGGCTACCACGACTTCGGCGCCGCGATGGCGGGCGACAAGCTGCCCGTGCCGCAGCAGATCATCCGGACCATCGTGAAGGTTCTGGCCAAGGACGGCTATCTGCCGACGGATGCCATCCACCCACCGACCCAGATGCTCATTTTCACCTGGGGGACGATGAACCCCGATATGATGCCCGACCCGTGGAATCCCGGTTTTCCCGACATCCAACTCAACCGCATGCAGATGATCCGGTTTCTCGGCGGCGACAAGCTCGGCCTGGTTTCCGATTACCCCGCCGAATGGGGGGATACGTTGTATCCAGGCCTGACCCTCTTCGATGCCGATGCCCGGGCGATCGTGGAGGTGGCGCGGGAAGCATTCTACGTGGTGGCGCTGGCCGGCTACGAGTTTCCCGTGAAGGAGCCCAAGCATCCAAAGCAGCTCTGGCAGACCCGGATCTGCTGCCCGGCGGCCGGGCTGGTGATGACGGACACACTGCCGACGATGCTCGCCATTGCGGCGCCGTATATCGGAAACGTGACGAGCCGGCCGGTGTGGGTGAACGCATCGGAAAAGTTCAAGCCCGATATCCGGATCGGCAATCCCAAGTTCGAGGAGTACCTCGACTCGGGCCCGCTGCCGGTTTACGAGGCGAAAGCTGCGCCGGCCAAGGCTTGGCGCGGCGGCAAGTAACGACGCCGCTCTGCTGGCCGGCAGAGTCGCGCTGCTACGTCGCGACGGCAGCCAACTTAAAGTTGCATCGGGCCGGGAAAAACGTTAGCACCTTGGCACCATGTCCCACCGGCTCTGTTCGATCTCCATCGAACCGCCGGCCCAGTCAGAGTCAGGCTGCGCCGGCTGGCGCGTTGCGCTGGCCGCCGGCGTGTTTCTCCTGACGGCGGTGCCGGCCTTCCCGCAAGGATTGCTTCACTGGCTGTATCACCACGACGTGCAGGTGATCACCACGACCGACGCCACCCCGGCGGGCGCGCTGCTGCGGCCGCCTTCGCCCGCTGATCCGGTTTACTACGTGGCGAAGAACTTCGGCTATCGCGATTTTGGCGCGCCGATTCCGGGAGACAAACGACCCGTGTCGCAGGAGATGATACGGATGATCGTCCGCGTCCTCGCCACGGCGGGCTATCTGCCGGCAGATGCCCAACACCATCCCACCCAGCTCATCATCTTTGCCTGGGGCACGCTGTATAGCGACGTCATGCCCAACGCGGAAAGCCACATGAACTATCCCAATCCAGGGAACTTCAACTTTCCGGACAGCCAGCTCAACTATCCGGACACCCAGCTCAACTTCGTACAGGAGCTGCGGTTTCTCGGCGGCGACAAGCTCGGCTTGATCTCTGAATACCTCGACGACTGGCTGGTGCCGCGGATGCCCGGCCTGAATCGCATCGATTCCAACTCGGAGGCGATCCGGAGGGTGGCGACGCAGGACCTCTACGCGGCGGCGCTGGCCGGCTACGAGTTTCCCGTGCAGCAGCCCAAGCACCCGAAGCTGCTCTGGCGGACCAAAATCGCCTGCCCGGCGGCCGGGCTGGTGCTCGCTGACACGCTGCCGCCGATGCTGGTGATCGCGGCGCCGTACATCGGCCGCGAGACCAAAGGACTGGTGTGGGTGAACGCCTCCGACAAGTTCAAGCCCGATGTCCGGATCGGCGATCCCAAGGTCGAGGAATACCTCGATTCGGGCCAGCTGCCGGTTTACGAGGCAAAAGTCGCGCAGGCCAAGATCGTGCGCGACGGCAGGTAACGACGCCGCTCTGCCGGCCAGGAGAACGCCCTCCACTACGGCGCGACGGCAGGGACGCCGGCTTCGCTGGCGATGGCGGAATTCTTGCCATAGATGCGCTGGCTGCCGTCGGCGGGGGCGGGAATGGTCTCCCGGATGTCGTTGGTGGGTTTGCCCTGCGTATTCACCAGCCGGTCATCGATGGATTGGTAGAACTGCACGTTGCCGCCGAGAAAGACGATGTGCCCGCCGTCCTGGCGGTAGACGCCGCGCTCGCGGTCCCAGCCACCCGCCGCGTTGAGTCCGCGGGTGAAGGCGATGGGCGTGGTCGCCGGATCGGTCATCCTCAAACCGCCGACGAATTCGAAGCTCGGCGTTTTCTGCTGCAGCGCCGCGGCGACCTGCCGGCGACTGGCATCGTCGGGATCCATGACGGTGGCGGGCGGGCTGCCGTCGTACAGCGGATCGTTCTTGGAAAAATAGAAGCCGGCGTCGTTGAGCGTGCCGGCGCGGCCGAGCAGACCGATCCAGCGGAAGTAATTGCTCGACGCCTGCACATTCTGCTGGGCGGCCACCGCCAGCGGATCGGGCAGGCGGTCGTTGTTGTCGGCGGCATAGATCATGGCCGCCTTGCCAATCTCACGGAGGTTGCTGGCGTCGACCGTGCGCTGGGCGGTCTCGCGAACCTTGCCCACGGTCGGGATGATAATGGCCGCCAGAATGCCGATGATGGCGATGACGGTCAGCAATTCGACTAACGTGAAGCCGCGGATGCCGCGGCGGACATGCGTATGCATAGGGGGAGGGGGATGGCGGCACAGTTGCCGCCGTATTTGAGCTAACACAAGGGGAAATTCTCCACCAAGCTCGACAAAGGCGGCGCTCCGTTTTTAGTGTCGTAATCTCGTATGAAGATCTACCTGGACGGAAAGTTTGTGGACGAAGCCGACGCGAAAATCTCCGTGTTCGATCACGGGCTGCTTTATGGCGACGGGATCTTCGAGGGGATCCGCCTGTACCAGGGCAACGTCTTCCGTCTCGAGGCGCATCTCGAGCGTTTGTGGTATTCGGCTAAATCGATCCTCCTGAACATTCCCATTTCGCGGCCGGAGATGGCGAAGGCCGTCTGCGAAACCTGCCGCCAGAACGGCCTGCGCGACGGTTATATCCGCCTCGTCGTCACGCGCGGCGTCGGTGACCTCGGCCTCTCGCCGTGGCTGTGCCCCAAGCCGTCGGTCATCATCATCGCCGACAAGATTGCCCTTTATCCGCCCGAGTATTATACCACCGGGCTGGCCATCGTGACGGTGCCTACGCGCCGGGTGGGCCCGGCGGCGTTGCCGCCCGCGATCAAGTCGCTCAATTACCTCAACAACGTCCTGGCCAAGCTCGAGGCCCGGCAGGCCGGCGCGCTCGAGGCCATCATGCTCAATGAGGCGGGGTTCGTAGCCGAGTGCACGGGCGACAACGTGTTCATCGTCCACAAGGGGCGCCTGTTCACGCCCGCCGCGCAGCAGGGCGCGCTGAAAGGCATCACCCGCGAGACGATCATGGAGATCGCCGGAAGCCTCGGTCTGCCCCTGGAGGAGCACGACCTGACCCGTTACGACATCTGGAACGCCGACGAGTGCTTCCTCACTGGCACCGGCGCCGAGGTCATTGCCGTGGTGAAGCTTGACGGCCGGGAGGTCGGCACCGGCAAGCCCGGCCCGATTACCAACCGGGTGCTGGCTGAATTCCACAAGCGGGTGCTCGTTGAGGGTACGCGAATCTGACGGTCCGGGTCGCAGGCGGCCCGGAACCCTGCGCCCACTGGCTGGTCAGGGGGGAATGGGGGCTTTTTCCCCGTATGCTCATCCTTGCCACCGGGCGTGCCGCTGGCATGATAGGTGCAGATGAATCAAGGAAAGGCGCCTGTGTGTCACACTTTCGTGGGGTGCACATCGCCGTTTCCCTGCAACGTGTTATATTAGCGCCATGACCACTCCTCTGAAATGCGACCTCTGCGGCAAGCCCGCGACCGTCCATCTCACGCAGATCGTCAACAACAAGGTCCACAAGGTTGACCTCTGCGAGGGGTGTGCGCAGGCCAAGGGGGTCACTGATCCGAGCGGCTTTTCCCTCGCGGACCTGCTGCTGAAGACCTCGCTCAACCCGGAGCCGACGGCCGAGGGCGTGCGCTGCGAACAGTGCGGTTTCACCCAGGCTGATTTCAAAAAGCACGGCCGCTTCGGCTGCCCGGCCTGCTACGAGGCGTTCAAGGAGGTGCTCGCGCCGATGCTGGGCAACATGCACAAGGGCACCACCCACGTCGGCAAGGTGCCGCACCGCGCCCTGGAGCGAAAGTCCCTCTACGACCGGCTCACCCAGCTCCAGGGTGAGCTCGACCAGGCCATCAAGGCCGAGCGCTACGAGGATGCCGCCCGTTACCGCGATGAAATCCACCAGGTCAAGCAGACCTTCGGTGTAAAGACCCTGAGCTGACATGAAGATTGCGCCGCTATTTGAATCGCAGTCAGAGCTGACCGAGGTCGCGTCCGGCAAATGCGCGATCGTGCTCACAACGCGGGTGCGGCTCGCCCGCAACCTGGCCGACCAGCCGTTTCCGGGCTGGGCCAAAGAGACGCANNGAGGAGCTCTCCGACCTCGAAAAACAGATCCTGATCGAGCGGCACCTCATCAGCCGCGAACTGAGCACCGCGAAGCACGGCGCGGGCGTGATCATCAGCCGCGACCAGACCACCTCCGTGATGATCAACGAGGAGGACCACCTGCGCATCCAGGTTCTCCGCGCCGGGTTTCAGCTCAAGAAAGTCTGGAACGCCATCAACACCTTCGACAGCGAAATCGAGGAGAAGCTGAACTACGCCTTTTCCCCCACGCTCGGCTATCTCACCGCCTGCCCGACCAACCTCGGCACCGGCATGCGCGCCTCGGCCATGATGCACCTGCCCGCCCTGGTCATCTCCAGCCAGATGGAGAAGGTGGTGCGCGCCGTGAACCAGCTGGGCATGGTCGTGCGCGGACTCTTTGGCGAGGGCTCCGATGCCAGCGGCAGCATCTTCCAGATCTCCAATCAGACCACCCTGGGCGAAGCCGAGGAGGAGATCATCAAGCGCCTCTCCAGCGTGCTCAACACGATCATCGAGCATGAGCTCAACGCGCGCGCCAAGCTGCTCGAGACCGACGCCAGCAAGCTCTTCGACAAGATCGGCCGCGCCTTCGGCATCCTGCAGAACGGCCGGCTGCTCACCTCGGCCGAGGTGATGAATCTGCTCTCGCTCATCCGGCTGGGCATCGACCTCGGCGTCTTCCCCGAGGCCCGGCGCCCGGTGATCGACCGCCTCTTCATCGAGGCGCAGCCCGGCCACATCCAGTATGCGGGCCGTGGCGCCATCGAATCCACCCAGCGCGACCTGCTCCGGGCCCAGCTGCTGCGGAGCGAATTCACCAATTTTGGCCAGCCGGATTTCAACCTGACGGGCAAAAACTGACCGTCCGACCGCCTTTCTCCCATGGATTCAATGAACAATTTAACGCCGCGCGCCCAACAGGTGCTCGCACTGGCCCGCAAGGAAGCCGACCGCTTCCACCACGCCTATGTCGGCACGGAGCATATTCTGCTCGGTCTCATCAAGCTGGGGCAGGGCGTGGCGGTCAGCGTGCTCCAGAAGATGGGGCTCGACCTGGAGACCGTGCGCGGCGCCGTCGAAAAGCAGGTCGGCACCGGCACGGAGACCAAGACGGCTGGCAGCATTCCCTACACGCCGCGCGTGCGGAAGGTGCTGGCGCTCGCCGGCAAGGAGGCGAAGACGCTCAATCACAGCTACGTCGGCACCGAGCATATTCTCCTCGGCCTGCTGCGCGAAGGCGAGGGCGTGGCCGCGCGCGTGCTCAAGTCGCTCGAGGTCGACATCGAGCGCACCCGGCAGGAAATCCTCCGCGAACTCGATCCGCAGTTTTCCGGCGAGGGCGGCGAGGAGGCCGCGGCGCCTTCACCGCGCGGCGGCGGGCCCGAGGACAAGAAGGAAGTCAAGACGCCCGCGCTCAAGGCCTTCGGCCGCGACCTCACCGAGCTGGCGCGCAAGGGCGAGCTCGATCCCGTCGTGGGCCGCAAGACCGAGATCCGCCGCGTCGTCCAGATTCTCTGCCGCCGCACCAAGAACAANNCGCGGCCAGTTCGAGGAGCGCATCAAGGCGGTGATGGACGAAATCAAGCGCTCCAAGACGGTCATCCTTTTCATCGACGAGCTCCACACCATTGTCGGCGCCGGCGCGGCCGAGGGCGCGATGGACGCCTCCAACATCTTCAAGCCCGCGCTCTCCCGCGGCGAACTGCAATGCATTGGCGCCACCACCCTCAACGAGTACCGCAAGTACATCGAGAAGGACAGCGCGCTCGCCCGCCGCTTTCAGTCCGTGAAGGTCGAAGCCCCCTCGGTGGACGACACCATTCTCATCCTCAAGGGCATCCGGGGAAAGTATGAGGACCACCACAAGGCGGCTTTCACCGACAAGGCCCTCGAGGCCGCCGCCAAGCTTTCCGACCGCTACATCACCGGCCGCTTCCTGCCCGACAAGGCCATTGACGTGATGGACGAGGCCGGCTCACGCGCGCGCATTTCCGCGCTCAGCCGCCCGCCGGACGTCGAGGCGCTGAACAAGGAGATCGAATCCGTCTGCGCGCAGAAGGAGGAGGCCATCTCCCAGCAGCACTTCGAGGAGGCCGCCAAGTTCCGCGACAAGGAGAAGCAGCTCCGCACCCGGCTCGAGCAGATCACCGAGGAATGGAAAAAGCAGCGGGAGGAGAAGCGCGTCACGATCGACGAGGAGCTCATGCTGCATGTCGTCGCCGACTGGACGGGCATTCCCCTCAGCCGCATGGAGAAGAAGGAGAGCGAGAAGCTGCTCCTGCTCGAGACCGAGCTCCAGAAGGTCATCATCGGCCAGGACGCGGCCACCGTGGTCATCTCCCGCGCGCTGCGCCGTTCGCGCGCCGACCTGAAGGATCCGCGCCGGCCCATCGGCTCGTTTCTCTTCGTCGGGCCGACCGGCGTCGGCAAGACCGAGCTCGCCAAGCAGCTGGCGGCGCAGATGTTCGCCAGCCAGGACGCGATCATCCAGTTCGACATGTCCGAGTACATGGAGAAATTCTCCGTGTCGCGCCTCATCGGCTCGCCGCCCGGCTACGTGGGTTACGAGGAAGGCGGGCAGCTCACCGAGCAGGTGCGCCGCCGGCCCTATGCCGTGATTCTCTTCGACGAGGTCGAGAAGGCGCACCCGGACGTCATCCAGCTGCTGCTGCAGATTCTCGAGGACGGCCGGCTGACCGATTCGCTCGGGCGCACCGTCGATTTCCGCAATACGATCATCATCATGACGTCCAATGTCGGCGCGCAGCAGCTCCAGCATCAGACCACGATGGGCTTCGCCGCCGGCGGCAGGAGCGAATTCGGCGATCATGAGAAGATGCGCGAGAAGGTGCTCGAGGAAGCCAAGAAGATCTTCAAGCCCGAGTTCCTCAACCGGATTTCGGACATCGTTTTCTTCCGGCCGTTGAGCAAGGACGACCTCCTCAAGATCGTCGACCTCGAGGTCGCGAAGGTGGCGAAGCGGCTGGTCGAAAAGAAGATCAAGCTTGAGCTCACGCCGGAGGCGCGGGTGCTGCTCGTTGAGAAGGGCTATGACGAGAAGTACGGCGCGCGCCCGCTGCGCCGCGCGGTCGAGCACTACCTTGAGGATCCCCTCGCCGAGGCCCTCCTGCGCGGCACGGTCAAGGAAGGCGAACCCGTCCTGGTCGTGCGCGAAGGCGAGAAGCTTGAGTTCAAACAGAAGACGCCGGCCGCGGGCGCGACCGGCGTGTCGTCCTGACGCGAGGCTGACCTCTGACCGGCCGCCGGCGGCGGGTCAGTTTATGTAGGTCGGGCTTCATGCCCGACACCAACACGCATCGATATCACTCTGTCGGTGATAAACCCCGACCTACAGTGACAGTCCAGTCTTGGCAAACTGCACCTTTTCATGCCTCACGCCAAGGACGTTCTGCTGGCCAGCAGAATGCGCAAAGGTTTGGATGAATTTGATACGAGTACTTACGTGGCGCCCTTGGCGGACTTTGCGTGCGACTAGCCGGCCGCCGGCGGCATTGCCCGCCGCCAGCCTTGTCAATGGCCGGCGCGGACCGTGACCAGCGCCTTTTGCGCGGCAGTCAGCAGCGCTTCCGGACCGACGGGTTTGCCCGTGGCGTGGATCATCCAGAGGTCGGGCGTGACGCGTCCCATCTTCGCGATGCGCTCGAATTCCGGGCCGATGCCGCCGGCCAGCTGCATCTGCTCCTCCACCTGGTTGGCGATGAAGCTGCCGATGAGATAATTGGGCAGATAAAGCGGCAGTTCGATCATGTGGGAGTAGATGCCGAGCAGCACGACGTCGTTTTGGTGGAAGACCGGGGCGTAATACCGGTTCCAGGTCTCCCTCGCGATCCGCACCGTGGCGGCATCGAGTTCCGCGGGCGTCGCCGCCGGATGGTCGTACATCCAGTGCCAGACGCCGATGTCGACGAGCGCGACGCCGGCGATCTCATAGGCGCTCCAGAATTCATTGAGGGTTTTTTCGGCGGTGCTGCGCGCATCGGGTGCGGGCAGACCGAGCAGCTCGAGGTCGTGGCCCTGGAAAACAAAGGCCAGCGCCTCGGTGAAGGCGTTGTTGGGGACGCCCTGCAGCAGCGTGTGGTCCACCTCGTTGAGCGAGAACGTCTGCTCCACGTTATGGCCCATCTCGTGGACCGCGATGTTGAAGCCCTTGTAGTTCATGCCGGTTTTTCCGACCCGCGTGCGCAAATGGACCTTGGCCGTGCGCATCGCCGCGCCCATGGCGTGCCCGGAGCCGCGCGCCGGATCCACCATGATGTTGGCCGCGACGTACGCCGCCCGCCCGGCCGGGAAGCCGAGCTTCCGCAGCAGATTGGGAATGTCCTGCTGGTAGGCGGCGGCCGTGGGATATTTGCCGGCCACGAGGGCGTCGAGCTGCGTCTCGGAGTATTGGCTGCCGGGTCGGAAGCCATTGTACCAGAGGTCGAATGGCTCCAGCGGCCGGCCGAGCCGGGATTCGATCAACCGGGCGGTCTGCTCCACCAGGGGCGAGGTCAGGACCTGCTGCAGCATCGCCTGGACGCGGGCCTCCGGAATCTCCAACTCCTCGTTGAACTGCCGGTCGAGCTGCGTGCGCGCGGTGGGTGAGTATGGATCGACCTCGCGGGCGGCGGCAAACATCATGGCCAGTGTGGCGTAGCGTGTGTTCGGCTCGGGGGCGTCGCCGCTCTGCGCCGGTTTCACCGCTCCGGGATCGGCGTCCTGGACGGCGGCCGGGGTCACCACATTCGTCATGGGATTCCAGTCCACTCCGGGATTGTCGACCACCGCGGCGGGGATGGTCTGCGTGACAATCCGTTCCATCACCTGCTGGAGCATCCGCTGCTTGGCCAGGCCGGTTTGCGTGTCGGCGTAGTCGGCCTTGATTTCGTCGCGCAGATTCCAGTGGCTGAGCAGCCGCTGTCCGGCCGGAAAAAGACGCCGGCCCTGGGCGTCGAGCAGGTGATGGGTCCAGATGTTGTAGTTCGCAATGTATTGCCCGGCTTTCGCGGAGGCCGCGGCGTAGGCGAGGTTCACCTTCGCCGGAATCCGCTTGGCGAACCGTTGCGCCAGCCGGACCTCGGCCCACTGGCGGCGGCTCCAGGTGGCACCGTCCTGCAGGCGCTCGTCGAGCGTCGTCAGCGGAAAATTGAGCAGGACGACAAAGGCGAGCTTGTTCTGGAAAAAGTCGTCGAGCACGTGCGCCGCGGGATCGTAACCGCCAAACATCTCGTCGAAGGGCAGGACGGCTCCGGCCTCCAGGTCCAGCTGCTGGCTGAACTCGCGGTTGATTTCGTGCAGGTGTCCGTCGAGCTGCTCCTGCAGATGCTCGAACCGGTTGAACAGGGTATCGAGAGTGACCTGATCGCCGGCGAAGTTGGTGCGGACAAATTCCTCGAACGACGCTTGGTCTCCATCCTCCGCCCGCCAGAGCTGGGCGACCTGGCTCAGGCCGCGGGTGAGACGGGCCCTTTGTGACTCACCATGTCGGGCGACCAGTTCGTGCGTGAGTTTGGGGGCGGCGTCCTGCATCCACGCCAGTTCCAGACCGGCGATCGCCGGTTGCGCCGGGCTTTTCTCCTGGGCGGTGGAGGTGCCGCCGAGAACCGCGCCCGCGGCGACCGCGAGAAGTTGACGTAGTAAGAACGCAGGAACGGAGCCGGATTTGCGCCGGTGGCGGAGAGAGAAAGATATCATGAGCGGGGTGGGATGATGGGTATGGAAGGGGATTAAGCACCCGGATTGCCGAAGTCAGCGCGTTTTTTTGCCGGACGGGCGCATGATCTTGCTGACGAGACTCGCCAACGCGGCCCTGAGTCCTAGGCTTCCGGACATGGGGCGGCCCACACTTGCATTATCCGAACTGCGCCGGCGGGCGGAAGCCGAGCTCATTCAAGACATTCTCCCCTTCTGGGTCCGGCATGCATTCGATCCGGCCACGGGCTATCTGGCGGGCGTCGTGACCAATGATCTCCGCCGGTTCGACGAGGTGCCGCGGCACGTCGTCATCTGCGCCCGCCTCCTCTGGACCTATGCCGCGGCCGCGCGGTTCGAGCCGCGTCCGGAATGGCGGGAAACGGGGCGCCGGGCGTTCGCGCTCCTCACCGGTCCGTTCTGGGACGCCCGGCATGGCGGCGTGTTCTGGAGTCTCGATCGCGACGGACGGGTGCTTGCGGACCGCAAGCAGATCTACGCCCAGGCGTTTGCCATTTACGGACTCGCCGAGTGGCACGCCGCCACGGGCGACGCGACCGCGCTCGCGCGAGCCCGGGCCCTGTTCGAACTCGTCGAGCAGCATGCGGCGGAACCGAAGCACGGTGGCTATATCGAGGCGCGCAGCGCCTCGTGGGGCGAACTCATCGATCGGCGGCTCAGCGAGCGGGACCTCAACGCGCCCAAGTCGATGAACACGCTCCTGCACGTGCTCGAGGCTTATACGACGCTTTTTCGCGTGTGGCCCGACCCCGGACTGCGCGACCGGCTGCAGGCACTGCTCGGGGTGATGCTCGACCACGTCGTCACCACCACCCCGCATACCCGCTGCGAGCTCTTCTTCGATCTGGAGTGGCGGCCATTGTCCCCGACGATCTCCTACGGGCACGACATCGAGGCCAGCTGGCTGCTGTGGGAGGCCGCGGAGGCGCTCGGCGACCCGGCGCTGCGCGCCCGCACGCGGCGCGTGACGCTCGACATGGCTACGGGGGTGCTCGCCCACGGATGCGACACCGACGGATCGATCTTCTACGAAGGCAGGGCGGACGGAGTGGTGAACGCCGAGAAGCACTGGTGGCCGCAGGCGGAAGCTGTGGTCGGCTTTCTCAACGCGCATGCCCTCGACGGCGGCGAGGCCTGGCTGGAGGCGACGGGACGCGTCTGGCAGTTCATCGAGAATCACGTCGTCGACCGGAACCATGGCGAATGGTTCGCAGAACTCGATCGATCGGGACACCCGGTGCCGGACTATCCGCAGCGCGCCGGCAGCTGCAAGATCGGCCCGTGGAAATGCCCCTACCACAACGCCCGCGCCTGCCTCGAAGTACTGCGCCGGGTGCCGGCGTCAGCCCTTTGAGCCCGGCGCCGCGCACGGAGGCGGCCCTAGGAAACAGGACGACTTTTACCGTGTGGCACCGCCAGGGCGAGGAAGGCGGCCAGCGCTGGCGGCGGGGCCGGGGGCTGCTTCCAGCCGACGACCAGCCGGCTCTCAGGCGCCGGGCCCTCCAGCGGGCGGAACACCACCTCGGGCGGAAGCGGCCGCGCCTCCGAGGGGCACATGAAGGTTGCGCCCAGGCCGGCGCGCACCAGACCGACGCCATTGGCGCGCGGCCACACCTCCTCGGCGATGCGCGGGGTGATCCCGGCGCGGGCGAACGCGGCAAGCACGCGATCGTAGAAGCCCGGATTGTGGGCGCGCGGGAAAAGCACGAACGGCGTGGTGGCGAGTTCGCGCAAACGCAGGGCCGGGCGCGCGGCCAGCGGATGGTCGGCGGGCAACAGCACGCCGTTTTTCTCGCGCAGCAGCAGCCGCGTGCGCAGGCCCGGCGTGGGTGCGTCCGGATGAAAAAAGCCGCAGGCCAGCTCGCCGGCCTGCAGGGCCGTCAGCTGGGCCGAGGTGGGGGATTCATTGAGTTCCAGCCGGATGCCGGGGAAGCGCCGGTGAAATTCCCGCAGAATGCCGGGCAGCACCGTGGCCATCGCCAGGCCGGTGAAACCCACGCGCACCTGGCCGACCTGCCCCTGGACCAGCGCCCGCAACTCCGCCGGCACGCCGGCCAGCGCGCGCAGCAGCGGCTCCGCCCGCTCGGCGAGGACGCGCCCGGCGGCTGTCAGCTCCACGCGCCGGCGGGAGCGCACGAACAGCGGCGCGCCGAGCGCCGCCTCCAGCTGGGCGATCTGCCGGCTCAGCGCGGGCTGGGCAATGGCCAGCACCTCGGCGGCCTTGCGAAAATGCAGCTGCCGCGCCACCTCGCGGAAATAGACGAGGTGCCGCAGTTCAAAATTGTACTGATACTCCCTGGGCATCACTGACAACGAAACAAGTATTTCCAGGCATGGCAAGATTTTGCTAGGATGGCGGCCGCAAGACTGCCTTTTCCCCGTCGCCAAAGCCGTGAGGCTTTGGATTCATCCGAAAGCTTCTGGCCAAACTCCCGCGAGTCTGGCTGCATTCCCACCTGCCATGTCCAAGTCACTCTTCCAAAAAGTCTGGGAGGCGCACACGGTGCGCACGCTGCCCGGCGGCCAGACCCAGCTGCTCATCGGCACGCACCTCATCCACGAGGTGACCAGTCCGCAGGCCTTCGGCATGCTGCGCGACCTCGGCCTCAAGGTGCTCATGCCGCACCGCACCTTTGCCACGGTCGATCACATCGTGCCGACCGACCAGGTCAGCGAGCCCTACGCCGATCCGCTCGCCGATGCGATGATCAAGGAGTTGCGCCGGAACTGCCAGGAGTCCGGCATCACCTTTTTCGATCGCGCGACCGGCCGGCAGGGCATCGTGCATATTGTCGGCCCCGAGCAGGGCATCACCCAGCCGGGCACCACCATTGCCTGCGGCGATTCGCATACGAGCACGCACGGTGCGTTCGGCGCCATCGCCTTCGGCATCGGCACGACCCAGATCCGCGACGTGCTGGCCACCCAGTCCATGGCGATCGGGAGGCTGAAGGTGCGCCGCATCAACCTCACCGGCCGCCTGCAGCCCGGCGTCTACGCGAAGGACGTCATCCTCCACCTCATCCGCAAGCTCGGGGTCAACGGCGGCACCGGTTATGCCTACGAATACGGCGGCGAGGTGTTCGAACGCTTTTCGATGGAGGAGCGCATGACCGTCTGCAACATGTCCATCGAAGGCGGCGCGCGCGCCGGCTACGTCAATCCCGACGCGACGACCTTCGCCTACCTCAAGGGCCGGCCCTACGCCCCGGCGGGCGCGGCCTGGGAGGCGGCCGTGGCGCGCTGGGGGGCCTTCGCCAGCGATCCGGGCTGCGTCTACGACGATGTGGTCGATTTTCGCGGCGAAGACATCCCGCCCACGGTCACGTGGGGCATCAATCCGGGCCAGGGCGTGGCCATCAACGAAACCATCCCCGATCCGGCGAAGGCCACCGCCGCCGACGAAAAAGCCTCCATCGAGGAGGCGCTGGCCTACATGAAGCTGACCCCCGGCGCGCCGATCAAGGGCACCCGGATCGATGTCGCCTTCCTCGGCTCGTGCACCAACGGGCGTCTCTCCGACTTCCAGGAGGTGGCGAAATACCTCAAGGGCCGGCGCGTCGCCCCCGGCGTGAAGGCCATCGCCGTGCCCGGCTCGCAGGGGGTCGGCGTGCTCTGCGCCTCGCTCGGCATCGACCGGGTTTTCCGCGACGCCGGTTTCGAATGGCGCGACGCGGGCTGCTCGATGTGCCTGGCGATGAATCCCGACAAACTCGTTGGCGACCAGCTCTGCGCCAGTTCGTCCAACCGCAACTTCAAGGGCCGCCAGGGCAGCCCCACCGGCCGGACCCTTCTGATGAGTCCGCTCATGGTCGCCGCCGCGGCGGTGGCCGGCCAGGTCGCCGACGCCCGCGAGGTCTTCGGCCTCCGTTCGCCGGGCTGACGCCACGGGGCCGGGTCCAGCGTTCCGAGTTGATGCTGACCCGACCCTGAACCCCGAACCCTGAACCATTTCTTCCCATGTCCCTCGAAAAAATCACCACCGTCGCCGGCCGCGGCGTGCACGTGCCCGGCAACGACATCGACACCGACCGCATCATCCCGGCACGCTTCATGAAGTGCGTCACCTTCGACGGCCTCGGCGAATTTCTTTTCCACGACGTCCGGAAGAGCCCCGAGGGCGCCGACCAGCCGCATCCGCTCAACGACCCGCGCTTTCAGGGCGCCACCATCCTGCTATCCGGCGCGAATTTCGGCTGCGGCAGTTCGCGTGAGCACGCCCCGCAGGCCATTCAGAAACACGGCTTCCGTGCGGTCGTCGCCGAAAGCTTCGCGGAGATTTTCTTCGGCAACTGCATAGCGCTGGGCATCCCCTGCCTGGGCGTCGGCCGGGACGACATCCGGAAGATCGCGGCCGCCGTCGAAAGCCGGCCGGACGTGGAAATCACCATCGACATCGCCAAGGGGGAGATTCGTTTTGCCGGCCAGACGGTCAAGGCCACCCTGCGCGAAAGCGCCCGCGAAGCGCTGGTCGGCGGACGCTGGGATGCCATTGGAGACTTGCTTGAAGGAGTGGGGGACGTCAAAAGAGTCGCGGCCCGGCTGCCTTATCTGGCAGTTTGACATCTCCGCCGGGCGGAATCCTGTAAAAAAATGAATCTTTTTCCGCCGGCAGGCGTCTATTCGAAGAATCTCCTCCCATGATCATCTCTTCAGCCTTTGCCATGATCGAAATTGTCAAGGGGGCCGGCCTGCTCATCTACCCGCTTGGAATCTGCTCGGTCGCCATGGTCTACATTGTTTGCGAGCGTACGTACGCCCTGCGGAAAAACGTCATCTTGCCGCAGGACCTGGTCGACGCGATCATCCAAAACAAGCCCTATTCCGGCGGCCGGCATTCGGTGCTCGCCCGCATCCTCGAGTTTGCCGAGGAACACCGGCAGGACGAGGATGCCGTGAAGGCCTTCGCCCGGCTGGAGCTCAACCGCATGGAGCGCGGCATTCCCTATCTCGACGTCATTTATGCCGCCGCCCCGCTGATCGGACTGAGCGGCACGGTGACCGGCCTGCTGCAGGTGTTCTCCCAGATTTCGCCGGACACGGGACTGCCCGACCCGGTGGCCTTCACCCGCGGTGTGGCCCTGGCGCTTTCGGCGACGGTCATCGGACTTTCCATCGCCATCCCGGCGCTCGTGGGCAGCGGCTATCTGCAGCGCAAGGTGGAGAATTACGCGGTGCAGATGGACTCGCTGCTGGAACGCATCAACAGCCGTCGCGTCAACGGCCGTGCGCCCGCGGAGCCCGCGGCGGCGGCCTCCCGGTAACCTCCGACCCCGCGGTAATTTTGCCTCTCCGACGATGGCCCTCTACGAAAAGCGCCGCAAAAAGCAGGAGTTGATGCTGGTGCCGCTCATCGACGTGCTGACCATGCTCATCTTCTTCGCCTTCGTGACCATGCAGTTCAAGTCGGCGACCACGCTCAACATCACGCTCCCCAAGGTGGAGACTGCCGGCAAGAACGAGTACAAGGGCGCGGTCACCATCGCCCTCGACAAGGACGGCCAGATTGCCTTCAACGGCAAGCCGGCCAGCGAGGAGCAGCTGGAAGGCCTGCTGCGCGCCGTGCGCGAGATCGACCGCAACATCCCGGTCCTCATCCAGGCGGATGAGACCACGCCGCTCAAGCGGCTGGCGTTCGTGATGGATGCCTGCCGCAAGACGGGAATGAACAAGTTCAGCCTGCAGAGCCGGTGACATGAAGTAGTGGGTGGCACGCATCACCCTGACTCATCCCTCGGGACGGCCGACAGATCGGCTCGCATCGGTTTTATTCTCGCTCCTCGCTCCCTGCTCCTCGCTACTGGATCACCGTGAACATCGTCATCACCGGAGTCACCCGCGGACTGGGGCGCGCCCTCGCCGAATGGTTCATTGCGCAGGGCCATACGGTCAGCGGCTGCGGCCGCAGCGGCATGGTGATCTTTGAACTCCGCTCCACGCACCCCGAGCCGCACAATTTCGATGCCGTTGATGTCACCGAGCCGGTCAAGGTCGGGATGTGGGCCGAGCGCATCCTCGGGACGCACGGCGCGCCGGATTTTCTGATCAACAACGCCGCGCTGGTGAACCGGCCCTCGCCGCTCTGGCAGGTGCCGGTCCAGGAGTTTTCAAAGTTGATCGATGTGAACATCAAGGGCGTGGCCAACGTGATCCGCGCCTTTGTTCCCGCCATGGTCGAGGCCAAGCGGGGCGTGATCGTGAACCTCAGCTCCGGCTGGGGTCGTTCCACCTCGCCGGAGGTGGCGCCGTACTGCGCGTCGAAATGGGCGATCGAGGGACTCACCAAGGCGCTGGCGCAGGAACTGCCCGAGGGCATGGCCGCGGTGCCGCTCAACCCGGGCGTCATCAACACTGAAATGCTCAAGACCTGCTTCGGCGAGAGCGCCGCCAGCTACCCCAAGGCGGAGGAGTGGGCCCGCCGCGCCGCGCCGTTCATCCTCCAACTCGGCGCCAAGGACAACGGCCAGTCCCTGAGCGTGCCGGGAGTGCCACAGGACTGAGCCGCCTTCCAGTCGCGATCCTTGTGCCTGGTTCAGCGGCCGGCGTGAGGCTTGGCCATGATCACGCTGTCGTGCCGAGCAGGCACCGGATCACATCGGCGGCGCTGTAGGAATCGCCGCCCGGCCGGGCGAACCGCGCAACGTGCGCCACATCGTTGCCGGTGGTGAGCAAGGCCGGCTCCGGCTTCAACCCGGAGCGCATTTGTCCCAAGCCGACCGTGGCCGTCAGGCCGTTGCAGAGGCATTTGCGTTCCTCGGTGTCCGCCGGGTTGCCGCCTTTCCGGAGAAAGTCATCCACCGGTTCGCCCGCGCACCGGTAGCCCAGCGTGCCGTCCTTCTTGCGGTAAGGCTGGCGTAGATAACCCAGGTCGCAGATCCGTTTGCGTTCCGCATAGACGCCGGCCTCCGACAGCGTTCCTTCAATCCGGGCGATCTTGAAGGGGAATCCCGTGGGCGAGGCCCGGGGGTCGGTAAAGACGCCGGCCCGCTCCGTGCGGCTCAGTTCGACCGTCCGCCGCCGCAGGTCGGGCTCGATGCCCGATTCTTCGCAGAAGGCAAACGCCGTTCCGACTTGCACGCCCACGGCACCCAAACCGATCGCCTCCGCCAGTTTTTCCGGGCGTGCGTAGGCCCCGGCCAGCCAGAAAGGCAGGCCCAGTTCGCGGAATTTGCCGAGGTCGGGCACGTCGCGCGGTCCATAGACCGGTTCGCCGCTGGCGCTCAACTGCAGGGGGCCGCGCGGGGGCGCGTTGTGCCCGCCCGCGATTTCACCCTCCACGACAAATCCATCCACGCGACCGTTGGATTTGCGGGCCAGCGTCGCGGCCAGGGTGGCCGATGCGACAATCGCCAGGAAATGAGGCCGCTTGAGCGCGGGGGGATGACCATCAAAGAACGCAGCAGGATCAAACCCCAGGGTGAAGGACTCATCCGGTTCCGCCCCCGCGACCTCGGCCTTTAATTCCGCGGGTCTGCCGGCCGCCAGATGGTCGAGGGCACCGGGAATGGCGCGCGGAATTCCCGCCCCCATCAACACGTAGTCCACGCCCGCGAGCATCGCCCCGTAGAGCGAGGGCAGGGTGGCGAGCTGGATTTTTTCGAGCAGGTTGATGCCGACGCAACCGTCATGTCCTTCCTTGGCGAGGAACACCTCCGTGAAATTTGCCAGCACCGTCAGTTCCGCGAGCGCCGGACTGAGGCGCAGGACCGGCATCGGCGTCAACTTGAACGGCGCGGCGGGATCCTTGCCGCCGGGCACAAAATAATCCGCCAGCACGCGCGTGGCCACGCCGGGGAGGGGAAAGTGGTGCAGCGCCCGGCGCAGTTCGCCGCCCGGGTCGCCCTGTTGCAGGCGCCGGGCCAGCACGACCGCCAACAGGGTGCCGGATACGACGCCCAGTTGTCCCGCCTGGCTGACGGCGCGTGCCAGCCGCCAGTTGGAAACAGCGACTCCCATGCCGCCCTGAATGATTTTTGGATGTAACATGATTTGGCCCCCGGCGCTTCTCCACGGCAGAAGGAAGTGTCGCGGCGTGAACTCGGAAACGACCGACCAGGGAAGGCGGGTAATGCTTCGCGGGGAGCCCTTCGGAAACCGACGCGTCAGCAAATTGCTAGGCCGTCGGTACGGGCAATGGAAGCCCTATTTACCGGAGTCGTGCGCTTCCATGACTGCGGTTGGTGCGTCGCGGGATCACATGTCAATGCTGCTGCGCGGCCAGCAATGCGTTGACCTTGCGCATGACCGCGAAGGCGTCCGCGACGTAGAGCACGTCGGCCTTGCCCTGGGCCCAGCTGCAGTTGGGATTCAGGTTGATGGCGCGACGCTCGTTGATGAAGCGCCAGCCCACGGTGTGCGGCTCCTCGCCGTGGCAGCAGGTCGAAAGCCCCTTGGGATGACGCGGCGTCGAGCCGGTCTGGCCGACCTGGTTGAGATGGGTCATGAACTTCAGCACGGCGTGGCCTTCCCCGCTGAGGTCCACCAGCGACTTGGTGCTGCCGAGCGAAGCCTTGGTGCGCTGGAGGAATTCGCGAATGATCTTTTCGGCCTCGTCAGCGTGGGCCTTGCCGTCGGGCTGGCTCTTGGTCCAGCCCGCGCCGGCGACGAAGAGCAGTCTGGCGTCGGGCCGGATCGTCTGCTCGTCGGCGGGCGGAGCTCGCACCCCAGCGACCTGGGTGCGCGGGGCCGGCAGCGCGACCGGGATGGTTTCGACGGTGGCGAACCCGGCGGCGCCGGCGTAAGGCTCGGCGTCGCCCGACTCGAGGAGGATGAACCAGGGGCGGCGCGTGCGCTGCACCACGGCTTCCATGCGCTGACGGTAATACCAGCGCGTGAGCCTGAGCGTGCCATCCGCCGCGGAGACGCCGGTGGCGTGCGCGTCGATGCGTCCGCCGAGGCGCTGGGCGGCGCCGGCAAGCACGCGGTTCCAGCGCGACGTGGCGGGCGCGAGGACGATCGTCGCCGCAGCGGCCCGGGCGAGCGCCTCGACGGCGACGATGTCGGTCGCATAGCGAGATTGGGTGAACTCGGCGCCGGAGACTCCGAGAAAGCGGGTGGCCCCACAGCCGGCGATCTGGTCGGCGGCGGCCTGGGCATCACCGCCGACGAGGCCGGCGATCAGCCGCGAGCCGGCGAGTCCGGTCGCGAGCGACCGGGCGGCGGTGAGCGTTTCGAGTGCGGCTTTGCCGAGCGAGCCGTCGATTTCGGTGTGGGCGAGGAAAAGGATGGTTTCCATGGACGGAGTAGCGAGCAGTGAGTAGCGGGTAGCGAGTAGAGTGGAGGGAGAAGCGAAAAGTAGGTGCTGATAGAGATGGTGAATGAGCGGCTGGCTGATTGGCGTTGAACGGGTGGGCTTGGCATGCTCGCTACTCACTACCCGCTACTCGCTGCTGCATATCATTCCTTGCCGATCCACTCGACGATTTCGCGGGCGATGTCATCGGGGGACAGGTCCTTGACGATCCTTGTCTCACGGCGCTGCTTCGGCAGCGACACGCTGGCGAAGGCGACTCCGTCGTTGGCGACCTTGACCGGCCTGGCTTTTTGCAGGGCCGGCATCACGGTGCGCATGTTGAGCATGCCGACCTGCGGGTTGTTGGGCGGTTCGGGCAGATTGCCGGTGGCCCAGCCGAGCAGCACGGGAAGATCCGGGCAGGTGGAGACCTGATGTTTGCCGCCCTCAATGCGCTCAAGAACTTGGAACGAGCCGTCCGGTTTGACGGTGAGCTGGTCCACGCCCTGGAACTGGTCGGTGATGCCCAGGCGTTCGCCCACCATCTGCAGGGTGGTGCCGGCGCCGCGCGAGGCGGATTCCCAGCCGCCGAAGACCAACAGGCGCGTTTTGTCCAGACCGGGGATGGCTTGAATCGCCTCGGCGAGCGCGGCGGCGATCTCAGCCGATTCGGCGAACCCGCCGGCCGGCCCGTCGAGCGCGATCAGCTCAAACGGAACCTTCTGCGCCACGGTCATCATGACCTGCTGGAGTTTCGCCTTCGGGCCGATGCTCACGAGCCACACCCTGCCGCCGGGGTGCTGCTTCGCGAGGTTCGCCGCTTCAAAGAGCGCGTGCCCCGCCCACGGATCGAGGACGGCGGGCAGCATCAGCTCGTTCTTCAGGGCCGGGCCGGCCGGCGTGACGATCGGCTCGAGGGTCTGCAGCGGATCGGGCACGATGCTACCGCAGACGACGATTTGGTAGGAGGTGGGCATGGGAAGAAGTAGCGAGTAGCGAGTAGCGAGTAGAAGTCAGCAGGCGGTCATCCGACAAGACGGATATTTAAGAGCCGTCGATGCGGCGGCGATTCTCCCATGCTCACTACCCGCTGCTCGATGCTCGCTGCTGCCAGTCAGTTCTCCGCCGAGTGAAGGCCGCCGCCGCCGGCGCGAAATTCGACGTTGGCCTTTTCCGGATCGCCGGGGCGGGGCTGCGAGCAGTTCCAGAGGCAGGCGCCGCAGTGGATGCATTTCTCGTGGTCGAAGGCCGGCACGCCATCAGGGCCGGGGGTGATGGCCTGGCCCGAACAGGCGTCAATGCAGATCCTAACGCTGCATTGCTGGCATACGGCGGGATGGAGGAACACCACGTGGTCGGCGTAGCCGGCGGGCGCCTGGACCTTGCCGCCCATGAGCAGCGCGTCCTGGTGCGAGACGAGCAACCTGCCGTCGTACGGTATCGCCGGCCACCCGACTCGATCCATCAACGCCCCATGCAGCGGCAGCCCTTTGGCCGAGCACTCCGCGCGCAGCCGGGCGATCTCGGTGAGGGGAATTTTTCCGCGATAATACTCCTCGATGGTCGGCAGCCGCCGGTGCGGCGGCCTCGGTCTGCCGGGCATGGAAAGCCTTCCACCCGTCAGACCCGCCAGGCCCATGCCGATCAGGCCGGTGACCACGCCGCGCTGGAAGCCGTCGCGCGCTTTTTCCGCAACGCGTCCTTCCCGCTCCACCCAGCTGGCGCGGCGGCGGCGGACATACGCCTGCTCCAGATTTTCCTTCGTGAACGGCTTGCCGGCTTTCAATAACTCGAGAACGCCCTCGGCCAGCAGCGTCCCCGTCGCCCACGCTTCATCGACGCCCGAGCCGGTGAGGACGTTGGTGCTGCCGGAACCTTCGCCGATGCGCGCGTAGCCGTCGCCCGCGAGGTGCGGTTCGCCGCGCCGGCCCGACTCCTGCAGGGTTTTCGCGCCCCACGAGCGCAGTGTGCCGCCCTCCAAGTAACGCCACAGGTACGGATGAAGCATCCAGTGCTGCAGGTAGCGGTAGGCGGTGCGCACCGGGTTGTCGAACCACGACGGCACGAAAATCCCGAGCGAGGCGATGCGCCCGGGATGCACGTACATAAAACCGAAGAT
The DNA here is from genome assembly GCA_003142615.1 of Opitutia bacterium. Classification (GTDB taxonomy): domain Bacteria; phylum Verrucomicrobiota; class Verrucomicrobiia; order Opitutales; family Opitutaceae; genus Fen-1467. Next base: position 32,758 of record PLMW01000074.1, read on the forward strand.
TTCCGGCTCGGGATAGCCGAAGGTGTGGAGGACGGTGCCGGGCTCNNACCACGGTCAGCGCCGCGCGGATGTCCATGCCCGGCATGAACCCGTCGGCGGGGTTGCCCTTTTTGTCGGTGCCCTGGTCGATCAGGCGCACGCCGGCAACCCTGTCGCCTTCGAAAAGCGGGCTCGCGGCGGGCGTGGACGGCCACACCTGCACCGTGCCGGAGCCCATGACCTGCGCTCCGACCCACTGCATGAACTGGCCCATGGAAAGCACCAGGCCATCGTGCTTGCGCAAAAACGGCGGCACCCACGGCAGATTCAACGCCTGGTGCTCGAACGGCAGCGCCCATTTGCCNNCGAGCTGCGGAAAACTCGCCTTGATGCTGCGCGCCGGCGTGACGACGCCCGAGACGCCGAAGCCGATGTCGTCCGCGCGCTCGTAGCAGATGACCTGCGGCGGCAGGCCCGGCGCCACGGCGCTCCCGGCGATCGGCGTGCCGTCTTCTTTGACGAGATTACGCGACAACGTCGTCAGAAAGCCGCCCATGGCCGGACCAAAACCCACGCAGACAATATCGACGGCCATGCTCTGGCGATCGACGGCGGTGTAGGCGGAGTCCGATGCACTCATGAACTCGGGTTGCTACCAAACCACTGAGGCACAGAGGACACAGAGCAGATTTCTCAATGCAATTCTCCGTGTTCTCCGTGTCTCAGTGGTTCAAAACTTCGCCTTGTCACGCCGGATAATCGAGCGCCTCGGGGATCATCACCTTGGTCAGCGCCTCGGCGGCACGGTCCTTGGCGAGGCGCGAGCCGGACAGGCTCGCATCAAGCTTGGCGCGGAGGCGGACAAACGGTTCCAGCGCCGCGGCCACGACGCCGGTTTCGNNCGGCGCACAGGTCGGTGAAGAAGTTGACCAGACCTGCGAGCCCTTCGGCCACGACCGGGTTGGCCGGCCCTTTCGCCGCCAGCTCGAGCACATCAAGAATCTGCAGCCGTGAGGCGAGCAGCCAGCACAGCGCATCTGCCAGCGGGAACGTCACGCCCTGGCGGTTGCCGTGGTAGAGCTTCGCGCCGAGCGCATCGGTGTTTTTCTGCAGGTACGCCAGGGTCCAGCTCCAGAGTTCCATCGCGGTCGCGACCGTGCAGGCGCCGGTGTCGGGCCGCCCGGCGCCGATGCGGCGCAGCTCGACGATCCAACTGCGGAAGACGGCGAGAAAAACCTCGCTGGTCATCGTCACCGAAAGCTGGCGGCGCTGGACCGCCTCAGGGCCCTCGTAGGTGGCCTCGAGCTGGGCGTCCATCCACTTGTGGCCGAGGAAACCCGGGCAGTCCTCCATGATACCGTAGCCGCCGACCAGGCTCACCGCGTCGCGCATGACGTTGGCGCCATGGCCGGTGTTCCAGAGCTTGGTGGCGGGGCACAGGACGTTGGCCTGCGAGTCGAGGATGAGATACTGGACGAGCGGATCGCCCTTCAACGCCTCGTAACGCGCCTGATCACGCTGCGCTTCGGGCTGGGCGGCGAGGTCGATGAATTCCAGTGCCGGTTTCGTGAGGGCGCGGAAGGCCTTCATCTGCGCCATGCCGCTGGCGATGCCCTGCTCGGCGAACTTGCAGTCCTTGATCTTCTCCAGTGGATCGAGTTCGTCGAAGAGGCGCGCGGCGGCGAAACCGAGCGACGCGGCCGCCTCGCCGGTGGCCCAGACATCGACCAGACGCTGCAGGCAGTCCTCCTTCTGCTGCAGTCCCTGGTCGTAGCGCGGCGTGCCGGGGTTGACGCTCGCCGCGCCGCGGAAGCGGCTGCGGTGGTAGCGGATGACGGGCTCGACGGCCGAGAGGAGCTTGGCGGCGGTCATGATGCCGACGGTGACGCGGGTGCGGCGGAAGACCGCCTCGATGATCTCGCCGTGGCTGTAATTGGGGATGATCACGCCGTCCTTCACGGTGTAGCCGCCGACGATGCGGCTGGCCGGCACCTGGAGGCTGAAGACCGGGTCGTTGGTCGAGGAAAGCTGGTGGACCATCTTGCGCGCCGGCACGCCGCGGTCATAGACGCCGGGGTCGGTTTCCTCGAGGATCACGATGCAGCTGCCCTTGATGCGCGGGTCGGCGCTGTCGACGGCGGCGGTCGTGAAATTGGCGAAGCCCATGTTGGTGATGAAGCGGGCGCGCTTGTCGACCTGGAGCACCGGCTCCTTGCCCTCCGTCCACTCCGCCACGCTGACCTTGCCGCCGAGCAGGCCGGTCTCGACGCCGACATAGGGCAACGGCTCGGTGAGGCTGAACGCGCCGCGCCAGACCTTCCGCTGCTCGCCGGGTTGCGGCGGCACGCAGCGCGCCATGTAGGTATCGCGCTGCGCCTGGGTGCCGCGCTCGTGGATGGGCGCGAGCGCGAGGTTGCCGGCGAGACTGCCGGTGGCGGCGCCGGCATCGACCCAGGACAATTCGTAGGCGACGAGAGCGAGCACGAGGTTCTTGGGGCCCTCGATGAAGCCGCCCTGCTGCGGATCCATGAAGCAGGTCGTGATGCCGGCCTCGTCGAAAGACTGCAGCAAGCCGGCCTTCTCCGGCGTCCAGTCATGACTGTTGCGGGCGCCCGCGGCCACCAGGCGGGCCACGACACTGCGGGCCACGGATCGGGACGACTGGATCAGCATCTGCAGGTCATACCGGTCCTGATAGCGCCACATGATCTGGCGCACATCGTCGCCGGGCAGCGTCTTCAGGGTTTCACGCGGTGGGGTTACGGGCGTCTTTTCCATATGAATCCTTTTTGCGCTGGAGGAGTGAAAAGCTATTCCGGGGGAGTTGAGGGAACGGCGGACGGGGCGGGAAGGCAAACCGGCAAAACGGGTGATTTGGGGCATCACACCGGCCATGTCCGGGCAATCTTAATCATGCCGGGAGCCGGGCCGAACCGGCGCGTATAAGCCGGCTTCCCCGCCTCATGCAGGGAACTGCACGCCCGGCCGGCGTGCCGGCCGGCAACCGGGTTACTCCCGGGTTTTGGTGTCGATCACCAGGGTCACCGGGCCGTCATTCACAAGCGCGACCTTCATCATCGCGCCGAACCGGCCGGTCTGCACGCGCCGGCCGAGCGCCGTCTGCAACTGGAGAATGAACTCTTCGTAGAGCGGCATGGCCAGTTCCGGCCGGGCGGCGTCGTTGAACGAGGGCCGGGTGCCCTTGCGGACGCTGGCGTGCAGGGTGAACTGGCTCACGACCAGGATTTCGCCGCCCATGTCGCTCACGTCGCGGTTCATCTGGCCGTCCGCGTCGGGAAAGATGCGCAGCTTGACGATCTTCTGGGCAAGCCAGGCGCAATCGGCGGAAGCATCGTCCCGGGCGATGCCCAGCAGCACGAGCAGGCCGGGACCGATCTCGCCGGAGATCCCTTCCCCGGTCTTCACACTCGCGGAGGCAACCCGCTGGATGACGGCGCGCATTTCTTCTGGAGGAGCGTTTTGCGCGCGAGGGTTTGCGGAATCGCCGGCCAGCCCCGCCGCGGCGGCGCGGGCCAGCAGGCGCCTACGACATCGTCACATGCGGCTCCACGTCGGCCTCATAGTCGACCCCGGCCAGGCCGAAGCCGAAGAGTTTCAGAAACTCGGCGCGATAGCCGTCGATGTCGGTGAGCTTCTGCAGATTCTCGGTGCCGACCCAGGGCCAGACCTCCCCGACCTGGCGCTGCACGTCGGGCTGCATCTCGCGGTCGTCGAGGCGCACGCGACCCGCCTGGTCGAAGGCGAGGGCGGAGCCGTTGTACATCTGGGTGGCGAAGAGCCGCTGAATCTGTTCCACGCAGCCTTCGTGCGTGCCCTTCGCCTTCATGATCTTGTAGAGGATCGAGATGTAGAGCGGGACCACCGGGATGGCGGAGCTGGCCTGGGTGACGAGGGCCTTGTTGATGGAAATGAAGGCGCGTCCGTAGCCGTTGGCCTTGAGCATGGCGTCGATGCGCCGGGCGGCGCGTTCCAGATCGTTCTTGGCCAGGCCGATGGTGCCGTTGCGATAAATGGGCCAGGTCACCTCGGGTCCGAGGTAGGAATACGAGATGGCGGTGGCGCCGGGCGCGAGCAGCCCCGCCGCGTCGAGCGCCTGCATCCACATCTCCCAATCCTCGCCCCCCATGACGGCCACGGTGTCGGTGATTTCCTCGTCGGAGGCCGGCGGGATGGTGATTTCGCTGACCAGGCCGAGGTCGGTGTCGACCGTCTTGTTGGTATAGGATTGGCCGATGGGTTTGAGCACTGACTTGTGCAGCGCGCCGGTCTTCGGGTGGACGCGACGCGGCGAGGCGACGCTGTAGACCACGAGATCGATCTTCTGGAGATCGTTTTTGATGATTTCAATGGCCTGCTGCTTGATGCCGTCGGAAAACGCGTCGCCGTTCAGGCTCCGCGCGTAAAGGCCGGCGGTCCGGGCGGTCCGCTCGAGGGCGATGGAGTTGTACCAGCCCGGTGTGGCCGGGCGGCCCTCCTCGGAGGGACGGTCGTAGAACACGCCAAGGGTGGCGGCGCCGGAACCAAAGGCCGCGGTGATACGGGAGGCGAGTCCGTAACCCGTGGAGGCGCCGATCACGAGCGCCTTCTTCGGACCGTTCTTGATCAGGCCCTTGCTCCTCACGTAGTCGATCTGCTCCTGCACAAAGGCGGCGCAGCCGACCGGATGAGCGGTCACACAGACAAAACCGCGAACCTTGGGCCTGAGAATCATGTCGGGTCGAGTTTCTCGACCAAATTACAGGTGACAAGTATCAAGTAAGACGCAACCGCCGGGGATGCTTTATTGCTTGAAAACTGGAGCCGGATGCGCATGCGCCGGGCAGGCAAGTCACTGGCTGGAGAGGACAATCGGACCTTCCGCGAGCGGCACTCCGCCCTTGCGCTCGAGACTGACGGAAAACCTGGCGGCGGCCGCGACCGGCCGGTCGGGCTTGAACAGGATGCGGACGTCACCGGCGGTCGTTCCAACGGTCAAGACCCCTGCGCCGACAGGGTCGGGGTACTGTGGGTCCATAATCCAGAGCTGATAATCCTTGTCGGGTGCCGGCGGCGGCAGGTTGGCCGCGACGAGTCCGCCCTCCTGTCGAACCGGATCCCACAACACAATGGCCAGGGCCGGCGCGGCGAAACCACGCGAGGAAACCAGGGGGACGATCTTGAGCCGGGCAAGGCCGCCCTGTTCTGGCAACCCGGCGCGCAGATCGGCAAGGCGCCGGGCGGATAAAATGCGCTCGGCCTCGATGCGCTGCTGCAGGCCCTGACTTTCAAGGGCGGCCAGCGCGCCCTGCTCGCGCAGTGCGATCATTTCCGACCGGGCGGCGAAGTAAGCTTGACTGAGGAAACCGGCCAGCAGGGCGAATCCTCCGGCGGCGATCCAAGGCAGCCATGCCAGCAGGCGAAGGGGAATCATCCTGCCGCCGGCCCCGGCTGGTCCGTCCGCGGCCGGGCCGGGGATGCGGGCGTTGTCGTCACTCATGGCAATGGGAAAAGATTGACCTGCGTGCGGTCAGCGGGCGTGGGGCACAGTCGTGGCGTCATGCCATCCTATCTGTCCCGGCAGGCAAACTTAAACTCGGGCCGGTCCCATGTCGCGAAGGAGGCGCCGTCCTCACAACAGCAGCATTCCGAGCAGGCCCAGCACCAGCAGGGCGGCGAGCACGCTCAGAACCCACTTTTCCTGACTGGTCAGTCGCAGCGGCATGACGCTACAGGTGAGCCATGCTCAGGGGAACGTGCGGTGAACCCTTCTGAACTACGGGAGATGTCGAGCGGAGAAGGCTCATGCGAATCACGGCCCAATCCCATGCGTTGGCTCTGATGGTTGGTTCGGCTCTTTTCTTTTTTCTGAAGCTAGTGAAAAGCACTTCCAACTGGAATAGGCTATGTAAGCTAAAGCGAAAAGAGGTATATAAACGGGTTCGAGCGAAACGACAGCGTAGCGGAAATAGAAATAGATCCGGACTCCTGCCCAGAAAAATAAAAGCAACACACCGGAAACTATGCCACGTCTGTAATATGAAACCGAACCACGCTTTATGCCTCGATATGCCAGGTACGTGTAGACCGATAAAACCGCTGCAATGCAGACAAGCAGGATATTAATAGTCATGTGTTCTTGCTATGTCGAACGTCGGTTAAAATCCGAAGGGACGCAGGTTGGCAAACACATCGGCCATCAGGGCCTCGCCGGCAATGGCGTCCCAGGGATGGTTGCTCGACACCCGTACAAAGAGCTGCTCGCCGTTCTTGTGGAAACCATAGCGCCACGCGATGGCCAGCAGCTCACGCGGCGAGCGCGGATCGCGCTGGGTGATGGCCGCGCCGTCATAAAACTGCCAGAACCAGACGTGCTGCAGGATCTCCCCGTGGGTGAAGCGCCGGTATTCCGCCGTCGGAAGCGTCTGCCCCGCGACCACGGGCGTGAAACGCGTCGCCGTCGCCGGCACGGACTGCCAGCCCGTGCCGGGCCAGCAGGCATCGGGCGTGTGCAGGGCGACATTGCTGACGGAAGTCTGCCCCGGCGGCCAGTAGGCCAGATAGAACGTGATCTGCGTGAAGTTGTCGGCCGTGCCCTTGAAATAGCTGCGCTGGAAAAGATGATGGGTCTCGAGGGTGTCAGCGAAGCGGTACAGGTCGGTGCTGGTGACCATCGTCCAGCCGGACGGCGCGGCCGGCAGCAGGGCGGCGAGATCAGGGGGCGGCCGGCCTTCGTGGCCGGCCGGGCGGGTGTGCATGACGAAAAATCCTGCCAGCACGCCCGCCAGCACCAGAAACACGCCAAGGATGGCCTGGTCGCCAAAAGCAGCCGCCGGGGAAACCCGGCCCGCCGCCGGTTTCGCGGATGCCGGCGCAGGTGCGCCGCGGCGCGGTTCCAACAAAACCGCCACGGCGACCAGGACGACGGCCGTGACACCCAGAACGGCAAACCCGGTCGCGTCGTGCCAGAAGCCGCCGATGTCGATACCAGCGTTGGCCAGCAGGGTCAGGGTCAGCGAGCGCACGAAATTCATGACCAGGGCGAGCGGGGCCGCGAGGACCAACAGGAGCGCGCGGGCCCACGGGCGCCGCACCATTAGCGCGGAGAAAAACAGGCCGGCATACAGGCACGCGATGAGGCTGCGGATGCCGCTGCACGCCTCCTCGACCCCCACCGTGGTGTCGGCGAGCTCGATCAGGTTGCCCTGCTGGCGCGCCGCCACCCCCAGCACGTGGAGGGCGGTGAGCACATGCCCGGTGATCCACGTCTGGAGCTTGAGTGTGAGCGTCGTATAGGTGCCCGGCGGCATCGGCACGGCGAGCAGCCACAGAATCACCGCCGTGAAGGCGATCCAATTGAGGGGGATGAGGCGCAACGGCTCGCACGACAGCGCCACGAGACCGGCCAGCAGCGCGACAGTGAAGGCCGCGGCCAGGGTGAAGACCACGAGGCTGTGCGACCAGCCGAGCGAAACGGCAAAAAGTCCCGCCGCGGCGAGACCGGCGAGGGCGGCGAGGGCCAGCAGGACAAGGGCGGCGAGGGACGCAGCTCCCGCCGGCGGATGACGGAGCGGACCGATCCGCCGGCTTTCCCAGATCAGCAGCAGGAAGACCAGCGGCATGAAAAGGCCGTGCGACAGATCCGGGTTGTGCCGCCAGTGCGGCCAGAGGTAAACGCTGAGCACGAGCGTCAGCGCGCCCAGCAGCGCAACATTGATCCACGCCACCGCCTGCAGCGCGGAGAAGCGGCGGTCGGCATCGGTCGGGCGGAGCGGCGTGCCTGGTCCACTCATGGCGAAGGCGCAATCTTGATCGACACGGCGGGCGGCGGCCGGCCGTCGCGGTCGTAGAGCGCGTAGATCATTTCGAGCGACAGTGCCGGCAGGGAGGGCAGAACGTTCTCGATCTGCGGGGAACCGGTCTCGTGCTTGAAGTAGGCCTCGACCGAACCAAGCTGGATCAGGCGTGAACCGGAGAGTTCCTTGAGCCGCGCGGCGGCGGCGTGCAGCTTGTCCCAGTCGCCCGCGACGCCGCAGGCCACAAAGTAAGCCGTGCAGGCGGCGAAGGTCTGGTTATCGCGGGGGAATTTGGAACGCTCCATGCACCGGGTGAGGGCCGTCAAGACTGCGGCGTCGGGGTGGCGCACCAGGTGAACGCAGAAGAGTTCAAGTTCCCGGGGGGTGATCCCGCCCTGCTCGAGGCGGGTGCGCAGGAGATCCTGCCGGCCGAGCGCGGCCAGCAGATCGAGGCGCAGCCGAAGCGCATCGACTTCCAGGATATGCCCGGCCGCTGCATAGCGATCCAGCAGGGCCATCGCCTCGGCCGGGTGTCCGAGGGTGTTGAGGCGGCTGACCTGAAAATAGGGGGCGTAGGTGCCGGCGCTCTCCGGCAGCTCGGACATCAGCCCCTGCAGCAACTGGAGGCCGTGCCCCTGGCGGATGAGGAGCTCCGAGTTGATGAGCGCGACATAGATGGGTTCGAGCCGGGCGGCTTGATTGGCGGCGAGGTCACGCAGGGGCTGGTCGCTGCCGGTCTGGCGCGTGGTGAAAAACAGGGCGTGCAACCAGGCGGGGCGCGACGCGGGGTCCTCCACCAGGCGCGCCGCCGCCAGCTCGGAGATGCGGGCGAAGCGGCCGTGCACGAGCAGAAACCGGTGCCAGACCTCGGCGGTGACGGCGCGCCGCGCCGGATGGTCGCGCATGAGGATGGCGAAGATCTGGTCGGCGAGTTCGGGCTGGCCGAGCGACAGGAGCTGGGCGAGCTGGAGGCCGACGTCGTAATTGCGGGGATTGTTGCGGAAGGCGATGTCGAGGGAGAGAATGGCTTCGTTGACGTGGTTCGCATTGAGGGCGCGCTGCGCCTTGGCCACGAAATATTCGCTGCGCGCCAGGCGCAGCTCGTGCCAGCGGGGCGGCCAGGCCAGCGTGAGCGGCGAGAGGGGGTAGCCGATGAGGCGCAGAAAAACAAAGGCGCCGAGCACGCCGGCCAGATAGATGCCGGCCGCGGCTCCGAAGTAATAAGCGGCGGCGCGCCGCCAGAAGGGCCGCACGTCCTTGGTGTCCGCCGAGCAGTGCAGGCCGTCGGGCGTCCCGATCAGCAGGGGGCAGACGCGCCGGAAACGCGCGGGCCGGTGCCAGTAGTGCGCGGCATCGCAGCCGGTCTCCCCGGCGCGCCCGGAATCGCTGGGATTCTGGCACGGGCAGGGCACCCGGCCACGGCGCAGCTGGAAGTAGCCTTTGCGCAGGTTCCAGTAGGGCAACCCCCACCAGAACCGGAAGAAATCGCCAAGCCATCCAATCACCCGGGCAGGGTAGCCGGATGGCACCCTCCACGCCAAGCTTAAGTAATGGCGGACGCGGGCCTTCCGTTTTGGGTGTGCAGTATGGCTGCTTGCTGTCTGCTCCGTCAGCGGTGATCTCGCGATTTGGGAATCCCGGCTTCACCGCCGGGAGCCGGTAAAACTACGCGGCCGGCTGGAATTGTGCGATTTCCTGGACATGATGAATCCGTCAACTCCGATTCTCGCATATGAATACACCGGCCAAGAATTTGTTCCTGCTGACGGCGCTCGGCGCCGTCCTGAGCCTCAGCGTGTCAGCCAAGGCCGCCGAAGTCGGCCAGCCCGCGCCTGATTTCACCCTCACGGACATCGACGGCAACACCCATGCGCTGTCCAGCTACAAAGGGAAAATGGTCGTGCTCGAGTGGGTGAATCCGGAATGTCCGATCGTCCAGAAGCACTACAACAAGAGCGGCAACATTCCCGGGCTGCAGAAAACCTGCACCGCGCAAGGCGTGGTCTGGCTTTCCATCAACTCGGCGGCCCATGGCCAGCAGGGCGATTTCGATCCCGCCCAGGTGAAGGCCTGGATGCAGAAGGTCGGCGCCGCGCCCACCGACTATTTCCGCGACCAGACCGGCATGGTCGGGCACTTGTATGGCGCGAAAACCACCCCGCACATCTTCATCATCAACCCGGCGGGCACGCTCGTTTATGCGGGCGGCATCGACAGCATCGCGTCCGCCGATCCGGCGGACATCGCCCGCGCCACGAATTATGTTAATGCCGCGATGGCCGACCTCGCCGCCGGGCGCCCGGTGGCCCTGAGCAATACCAAGCCCTACGGCTGCTCGGTGAAATACTGATTTGCGCTGGATGATCCATCAGCGTGGGTTTCGGCCGGCCCCGAGGGGAATGTCAACTATCAGTTGACAGGTGGCTCACGCCACGGGCGCAAAGATCGCAACGGTGGGAAGGATAGAATTCCAAGTCGTCTTGGCGACCGTGGCGTACTTTGCGTGAGGAAATTCACCTCGGGATTTCGCTGCCAGCCTGGCGTTCAAGTCGCGGGCCTTCCGACCGCCGTCCCGGCCAGGTGGCGGGTCGCATCCAGAATTCGTCGTCGCGTCCGCCATAATATGCGGCGAGCACCCGGTCCATCACCTGCGAGGTGCGCCGCGCGGACTCGCCCGTGCTGGGACAGACGCCGCGCCCCAGCAGATCGTCGACGACCGTCTGGATCAGCGGCTGCTGCACGTGCGGCGGATTGGGCCGGTCGAGCGTCTGCACACCCGCCGCCGTCTCGAGATGCAACGGCTCGTTGCCGAAAACGCTGCAGGTCAGCCGTCCCTCGGTGCCGTTGATTTCAAGCAGGTCAGCGCGAAAGGCGCTCGCGAAATTCCACGTCGCGGTTCCGGGCACCCCGGTTTCGGTCTGGAAGCTCATCGCCACGGCGTCCTCCACGGCATAGGCGGAAGCGAGATTGGCCGCCACTCCGGAGACATTGGTCAGCGGGCCGAAAAGATGATCAAGCAGATCGAGGGCGTGGGAGCCGAGGTCGAGAAACAATCCGGCGCCGGCCTTGGCCGCATCCAGTCGCCAGGCGCCCTCCGCATCGCGATGGCGTGGTTCGGTCCAATGGTGGCGCAGGCTGGTCGGCCGGCCGAGCGCGCCGTCAGCAAGCAACTGCCTCATCTGAACAAACCGCGGCAGGCGGCGCCGGTAGTAGGCCACGAACAGTTTCTGACCGGCCCGCGCGAAGGCCTCGATCATCCGGTCGCATTCGGGCGTGTGGCGGGCCATGGGTTTTTCGACATAGGCCGGCTTGCGGGCGGCCGCGACGAGGAGGGCGTAGTGCGCGTGGGTCTCGGGCGGCGTCGCGATGTACACGGCGTCGACCTCGGGATCCCCGATGAGCGCGTCGGCGTTGTCATACCAGCGCGGTACGCCGTGGCGCCGCGCGTAGTCGGCGGCCAGCGCCGGCTGGCGGCGCATCACGGCCGTGAGCCGTGAGCCGGCCGCCTTCTGGAAACCCGGGCCGCTTTTGACCTCAGTCACGTCGCCGCAGCCGATGATCCCCCAGCGCACCTCCGTGCGTCCCTGCAATTGCGGCGAAAGCATGGTGAAAATCTGGCTCAGGCGCGGCGCTGCCGCAATCAAACCCTTGGAATAAGTAATGGCCTTAGAAGGCTCAGAGCGCGCTGATTCCGATCCACCCAATCCATCTTCCAGGAGGTAACGAAGGGAACCGAGATCCGCGGGGCCGGTGCTGCGTCGATACCTTCCTTGGTTTGCTTCGTTATCTTTTGTTCAAACAAACCGGCAAAATGCATGCGCCGCCTGTGCTTGACGGGTTGCAGATTTCGCGAACTCCGTTGACCTAGAATCCCGTTTGGCCCAATAACACTGTTCGGCAAACACTATTTAATGACACTGGAGATCATTAAGGACTGGCTTATTCCTGTTTCGACCTTCGCTGGCATCGTCGCAACTGCGGTCGGAATCTGGCTGTCGCTAAGAGATTGGCGGCTAAAAGTGCAGGCAGAGACGAGATTGAAGGATTCGGCCGAAGTGGAGGCTCAGGTCACATTACTGAAGCTTTTCACCGAGATCATGACGATCGCCCACGCGCGTGGTGGATATTACGTGTCAGAGAAAGCAATTGAACTGCTCTTGAGCCAAGGTGTAGCCCAACGTCTACCCGCTGGCACAAATGTGAGGGTTAAGGACTTCTTGGAAGAAGGTGCTATCCTGACCATTCCGGTCGGAGCAGCGGCTCAGGACGCCGCCATCGCAGCTATCTTTGTTCTGGGCAAGCGTCATGAGGTTCTGCGGGATGTTGCGATTCAGGCGCTGCGGTCACTCTGCTCATTCAAGAAGGAGGTCGCAGAGCCGTACTTAAAGATGCTGGAATCCAAATGAAGCAGCCGAACAAGTGCGCTCCAGCAAACCGCCGCTATGCTTCTCCGCTCAGTGCGGGGCCACAATTCGCACGCGCCGTTCGCGCTCAACCCTGCTCGCCAGCGGCGGTCGCTGAGCTTGATCGTTGGGGAGGCGAAGGGAACTCATCCCTTGTTTAGGGAGGGGGCGCAATGAAGGCCCAGAGCATCCAACTCCACAACTACCGCTCGATGCGCGACCTCAGCGTCGCGCTTGATGACTACTCCCTCTTGGTTGGAGAGAACAACACGGGAAAGACGGCCTTACTGTCTGCGATTCGCTCCTTTTACGAGGAAGGCGGGGCCAAGTTCAGCCGCGACATCGACTTCCCCAAGTTTCCCACCGACGACAACGAGAGTTGGATCGAGATCGCTTTTCGGACAACCGACGAGGAACAGGAGACCCTCAAGGCTGAGTACCGGTCTCCCGATGGCACCCTCCGGGTCCGGCGCTATTTCCAGTCCGACAACAAGGATCTGGTCAAGGCCAACCAGAGCAACATCTACGGCTACGAGAACGGCACACTCTCAGCCTCGCTCTTCTATGGGGCTAAGAACGTATCTCAGGCCAAGCTCGGCTCGGTCCTGTACATCCCAGAGGTCAACCGCTCGGACGAGGCGCTCAAACTCTCGGGTCCGTCGCCCTTCCGCGATATGGTCAACTTCGTCATGAAGCGAGCCGTGCTCGGCAGTGGAAGCTTCGGTGATCTTCAGGCTGCCTTCACGACCTTCAACAAGCAATTCAAGGAGGCCTCGGCAGACGGGTTTTCTGTCAGTAACCTGATTGAAGAAATCAATCGCGAGGTAGCTCACTGGAAGATCCATTTTGGCGTGGATATCAATCCCCTTCGCCCCGAAGACATCGTAAAGACACTGCTCACCCACTACATTGAGGACGAGAACTTGGACGGCAAGCGTGTCAGCCTCGGGTCGTACGGGCAAGGTCTCCAGCGGCACCTCATCTACACACTGATCCGCCTATCGGCTCGATTCGTAGAGCCCCGTGCAGAAAAGAAGAATGAGTTCGCGCCGGACTTTACCTTGATCCTATTCGAGGAACCCGAAGCCTTCCTTCACCCCTCACAGCAGGAGCGACTCAGCGGAAGCCTTAGAACACTGGCGGCCGTACGGACCCAGCAGGTTATCATTACCACTCATTCACCCCGCTTCGTGAGTAAGCAGGTGTCGGAGTTGACGAGCGTCATACGGCTGCAAAAGACGGGAGCCGTGACCGAGCGCTTCCAACTCTCAGAGGCTCAAGTCGTGACGATGCTTGACCGGAATCGTGGTCTCTATCAGCGCTTTTCTAACAAGCTTCAAGATCCCGATGTTCCCGATCCCCTTAAGGCTAAGATAAGGAAGCAAGGCCTCGGGGAAGACTCCCCCGGCGAGGATCCGGGTCTTGAAGATGAGGCCACGCGGTTTCTCCTCTGGCTGAATGCCGAACGGGCGTCGTTGTTTTTCGCGCGCCACGTAGTGCTGTGCGAGGGACCTACCGAAAAGGCCATGTTCGAATACTTGATCGACACAGCGTGGCAAGACCTCGGAGATCGCAACGTCTACGTGGCTGATGCCTTGGGCAAGTACAACATTCATCGACACATGGCTTTGCTCAGCGGCCTCGGGATCCGACATTCAGTCCTCTTTGATCGGGATCGCGATGCTGATATCCATGCAGTGGTCAATAGCTTCATCGACGAGAATCGCACGGACCTCACGACTCAGATCGAGTCTTTCCCGGACTGTCTTGAGGACTTCCTAGGGATTCAACGAGCGAAGCGCAAAGACTTGAAACCGCTCCACGTAATATCGAAGCTGCGGAACGGCGCGATCGCCTCCGACAAGATCACAGAACTTCGACAGATGTTCGAGCGACTCCTCGGCGGATAGCTGTCCAACCACGCGACGAACTTGTCGGCGGCTCCACTTCGCGCTCCTCCGTGTCTGACCGAGAACGTTACGCTCAGGGCAGGGGATGAAGCCCTTCGGAGCGAATCGTCCAGCTGCCGTCCTTGGGGAAGCCCGGATTGGACTCGGGGCAGCCGTCCCAGCCAGCGACCATCAGCGCCACCGCGGAAAGAAATGCGCCGTTGGCCGGCAGGTAGACGGCGATCTCGCGTTTGCGGGCGTCGGGCGCCGATGAACGCGGCGCGGATTCGTCGCTCCGCTGCGGGCAGTGTCCGTTCGGCAGGTACCGGTTGTTCGGTCCGTCGCGCAGCAGGATCTCGAGCGCGATGTCGGGATGGCCGAGGCGGGTCGCGGTCATGGCGATCATGGGATAATCCCAGCCCCAGATTTTCGTTTCCCAATCCCAGCTCTGGAGGACGGCTGCGAGCGTGCGCTCCATGGTCGCGCGATCCACGCCGTCGCCCGGCAGCACCCCAAGCGGGGCCAGCATGGTCGGATGATCATGCCGGCTATCCACATTGTCGAAGGTGTCGGGATGTGACTCCAGCGCGACGTACCGGCCGTCCTTCACCGGCAGCGGCGCGAGGTGACTAAGAACGTGGTCCCATTCGGCGGAGCGCGTTAAGCCGAGGCGTTCACGCCACTGTTGCGCGATCTCGAGCGCGTACCGCCAGTACGCCAGTTCAAACAACGGATTCTGGCTGGTGGCGGGATCGTAGATCTCCTGGGAAATCCAGAGCGGCGGGCCGAGGACATAAGCGCCGCGTTTTTCGTCGAAGTGCAGCATCGAGGCCAGGCCGTCGGCGGTTTCAAAAACGAGGTCGCGGTAGCGCGTGAGCGTCTCCGGCGTCGGCGAGTTGCGGTAGAGCAGTTCGCACAGGTACACCGGGTGCGGCTGGTTCCAGACGATGAGCGGATTGCCGCCGGGACTCTCGCGGCCTTCCGGTCCGATCATCTTGGGCCAGCGCGCGCCGCGCAGGCCCCGCTGGCGGGCGATTTCCCGAGCCTCCGGCAGATGCGTTTGAAACCAGCCGAGGGCCCGGGCGACGTGGTCGTCGTGTCCCCAGAGCGCGAAGTGCGCCAGGTGCCACCAGATCATCTCGGTGTGGAATTTGCCGTACCACGTGCTGCAGGTGAGGCCCGACTCCTGCGACGGCACGTCGCCCCCGAGCTGGATGGCCGTGAGGTACTGCGAGAGAATGATGCGCTCCTCCAGTTGGCCGGCGCGCGGGTCGCGGCTGCCGGAGAAATCCACGGCGGCGCCGCTGCGCCAGAACTTTTCCCAGTGCCGCGCGCTCGCCGCGAGGGTCTCATCAACGCCCGGCAGGGCCGCCGGCAGCGCCTCCGGGGCAAATGCCACGGAAAACGCAAGAACGCGCTGTCCCTGGCCGGCGATGAGCCGAAAATGATGCGGCTCCGTCTCATCGACACTTGCCTCGCCGGCCCAGGCGATGGCGACGTGGTAGCGAGTGTCGTCAATCGTCCGCGCGAGATCGACGCGGTGGGCGCCTTGTTGAACGATGGTGGTCTGATGGAGCTCCGGTCTGCTCCAATCCAGTGGCGGGGTGTTCTTGATGGAACGATCGTAGCCGCGGGGAAAGGCGAGGCGCACCCGCAGCCGGCCGGAAGCGATGAGATCGGATTCGATCCGGACGGCGATCAAGTCGAGGTCGGGATGGCAGGCCGTGCCGATACGCACGGGCACACCGGCCAGCTGGTAGCTGCTCTGGATCACGCCGCTCCACAGGTCGAGGGTCTGCACCGGGGCTTGCACGTCGCCAGGCGCGAGCGCCGTGCCGTCGTCCTTGACGAGTTCCAGGCCGATCTGCGCCAGAGGGACGTCATGCGGATTGCGCCGCAGCCATTCGCCGGCGGCGCCCGACGCATTGGTGGGGTAGTCCACCGTCCGGCCGAAAGTGGTGTAGGGCCGCATGGCGTCCTGCAAGGAATAGTGGTTGGGATTGGCCTCGGTGTGCCAGGCCCAGCGCGCGAGCGTCTCCGTGGGGATGCCTGAACGGTGATATAGTTCGGCGAAGGTCTGCAGGCCGGTGATGTCGGCGGTGAAGGCAAAGCCGCCGTTGCCGACCGAGAGGGGCGCATCCACGTCGAGCCTTCGGATGACCGGGTTGTGGCGGGAGACCAGGGCGCGCCGGTCGATGGGCGCCGGGGAATCCGCCAGCGCCGACAGCATGGTCGCCAGCATCGCACCAAGCAAAAGGGGGAAACGGGTCATGGAAAGGCGACGCGACGATGGGAAACCGGTCCGCCGTTGGCGACAAGCTTTGTTGGAAGGCAGTGGGTCGGTTTGCCTGCGCATCACCGCCTGCCCGCTGAAACTGCCGCACGAAATAGCGCGTCTTTTGGGCAAACTTTCTCCAACTTGTTCTCATGAAAGTGCTGTTTCTGCTGCTGGCTCTCGTCGGCGCGGCTTTTGCCGCCGAGCCCGCNNGCTGAGCGTCTGCGCCCGCGCGGGTGGGGGCACCATCGTCGTCCCGGCCGGCCGCTACCTCACCGGGCCGCTGGATTTGTGCAGCAACCTCAACCTGCGCCTCGAGGCCGGCGCCGTGATTCTCTTCGTCCAGGATTTCACCGCGTACGCCGTGGAAGACCAAAAGCCCCGGCCGCTGCTGCAGGCCGTCCACTGCCATGATGTGATGATTTCCGGTGCCGGCACGATCGACGGCCAGGGACAGCCCTGGTGGGAGAAACAACGCAAGTTCACGACCGGGGCGCGGGTGCTTGGCGACAAAGGCGACGCCGAGATTCCCCGGCCGCGCATGGTGGTGTTCGACCAGTGCGAGCGGGTCCGGCTGGAAGGCGTCACCCTCACCAATTCCCCCAGCTTCCACCTCATGCCGGAGCAGTGCAAGGACGTGACGATTGACGGCGTGACGATCGTCGCGCCGGAGGACTCGCCGAACACCGAAGGCATCGATCTCTCCGTGTCGAGCCGCGTGCTGATCACCCGCTGCCGCATCGACGTGGGCGACGATTGCATCGCGATCAAGGCGGGCCACCTCAACGCCGGCCCGTGCAAGGACGTAACGGTGACCGACTGCACGTTCCTGCACGGTCACGGGCTCTCGATCGGCAGCGAAACCACCGAGGGCGTACGCAATCTCACCGTGAGCCACTGCACGTTCGAAGGCACCGAGACTGGCATCCGGTTGAAGTCCGAGCGCGGGCGCGGCGGCCTGGTGGAAAATCTCTCCTACAGCGACATCACCATGAAGAATGTCGGCCAGGCCATCGTCATCACCAGCTACTACCGCGACCTGCCGAAGCCGAGGCAGGTCGATGCGCACACCGCGGTCGCCGACACCACACCGTTCTGGCGCAATATCCGCATCCGCAACGTCACCGCCGACTGCACCAAGGACGCCGGCCTGATCATCGGCCTGCCGGAGATGCCCGCCCAGGACATCACCCTGGAAAACGTGAGCATTACCGCACCGGCCGGCCTGCGCGTACGCAGCGCCCGCAATGTGAACCTGGTGAACACCCGCATCATCGCGGCGAAGGGCAAACCGCTGCTCATCGAAAGCAATGTCGATAATCTTCGCCAGTCCGACTCTCCGCCGGCACCGGCCGCGCGCTGACTTCAATCCAACGAAAGACTTACCATGCCGCCCAAGAAAGCCACTCCGCCCCGCGTCAGGAAGATCGCCTTGATCGCTCACGACCACAAGAAGAAGGACCTCGTCGAATGGGCGCGTTTCAACCGGGGCACGCTGGCCAAACATGAGCTTTTCGCCACGGGCACGACGGGACGCATCGTTGAAGAGGTGCTGGGCGTGCCGGTGCGGCAGCTGCAAAGCGGTCCGATCGGCGGCGACCAGCAGATCGGGGCCATGATCGTCGACGGGCAGATCGATTTTCTCATCTTCTTCTGGGACCCCCTGGAGCCGCAGCCGCATGATCCGGATGTCAAGGCGCTGCTGCGCCTCGCCGTCGTCTGGAACATTCCCGCGGCCTGCAACCGCGCCACGGCGGACTACATGATTTCGTCCCCGCTCATGAGCAGCGACTACGAGCGCTTGGTGCCTGATTACGGCGCCTACCGCTCCCGGCCGCTACCCGGCATACCGGCGGACGACGCGGGGAGGGCGGAACCGGCCGAGGACAATCCGCAACCGGCCTGAGGCCGCTCTTCACACCTTCACCGCGAACAGCTCGGGGTGCATCATTCCCTCGGCGACCTTGATGACGGGACCGGTCAACCGGATCGAATAATCCGGACCGATTTCGATGCTGAGCTGGCCTCCTGGCATGTGCACGGTGACCTGCCGGTCGACGAGTCCCAGCTTATGCGCCACGGCCGCCGCCGCGCTCGAACTGCTGCCCGAGGCGAGCGTGTTACCGGCGCCGCGCTCCCAAATCTCGATGCGGAGGTTGCTGCGGTCGAGCACCTGCATGAACTGCACGTTGGTGCGCTTGGGGAAGTTCGGATGCACCTCGATAGCCGGGCCGTATTTCCTCGCCAGCTCCGGGGAAATCTCCGCCAGGGGGATGACGCAGTGCGGATTGCCGATGGTGGCGGCGCAAAAAGTGAAGGTGCGATCCTGGATCGTGAGCTGCTCGTTGAGCACCTCGCGCGGCGGACCGGCCACGGGGATTTTGGCGCTGTCAAAGCTCACGGCGCCCATCGCCACCGTGATGCGGTGTCCGTTCCTGACCTCCGCCTCGACCACGCCACCGGGCGTCTCGATCGTAAAGCACGGGGTTTTCACGAGACCCTGATCCCAGACGAAGCGGGAGAAGATGCGCAGGCCATTGCCGCTTTTCTCGGCCTCCGAGCCGTCGGGGTTGAAAATGCGCAGGCCAAAGTCGGCCTTGGTCGTTGCCATCGGCCCCCAGAGGATGCCATCGGAACCAATGCCGTAGTTGCGATGGCAGATCACCCGGATGTGCCTGGGCTCCGGCGGAGTCCCCTTGGGATAGTCGCGCGGATCGAGGATGAGGTAGTCGTTGCCGAGGGCGTGGTACTTGTAGAAGCGCATCAGCAGAGGGAGGGGAAACCACGAAACACCCCAAAGGGCACGAAAAAAATAAGCCTCTAAATGATCGCCGGTCTACGTGGCGGTGGTCGACGGTGCCGGGCGATAACCGAAAAGGGAAAGCTGCTTGATCTTTCCGGCCACGACCGGCGGCACCATCTCCTCCCACGACGGCTCGTTGGCCTGGATCTTTCCGAGCACATCGCGCGAAATGATGTCCAGGCTGGCCGGGTTGAAGCCGGTGAGGTTCTCGATGTAGTGGTTCTCCATCAGGTGGGCGTAGAGATGCTGCAAATGCGGCACGACCCGCATGGTGTCGGCCGAGATGAGATCGCCGGACGCGGCCGCGGGGGCGGTGAAGGCGTTGTCGCTGGCGGCGACGTAGCGGTCATAGGCCTCCTTCCGCATCGGATAGACGTAAAGCTTGACCGCATTGCGGAAGAGCCGGCCGAACGACTCGAGGATGCCGCCCTCGAGGTTCTCGTAGTATTTCTCCTTGAAGATCTCGACGAGGTTGTTGATGCCCAGCGCCACGCCGATCATCTCCTTCGTGTAGCGGCGGAAGTAGGAGGTCAGGCGGTAGAACTCGGGATAGTTGGAGATCAGCACGGTGTAGCCGATGGCGCCCAGCAGGTCCACGCGCGCGAGAAAGTCCTCGGCGTCGAGGCGGCCGGCGGCGAGCAGGTTGTTCATGGTGATTTCCATCAGCACCATGACCGGCTTGCCCTTGACCGCCGGCTCCTGCAGGAACTGCGTGGTGGCGCAGCCGAGCATGTCGACGTTGACGCGCGTGACCGGGCGGAAGCTGCCGCGCTCGACGAGGATGGCCTTCCGGTGGAGCACCTCGGACGGCTGGAGGACGTCGCCGTCGGGCCCGAACATGACGGCATTGGTCAGGCCGGTCTGCACGAGCACGAGCGAGAGCAGCCGGTTGTCGACCTGCGCAAAGGCCGGCCCGGTGAACTTGAGCATGTCGACCTCGATGCGGTCGGTGCTGAGGTTGTCGGCGAGCGAGCGGATGAATTTCTCCGGCGACGTGCGGTAGTTGAACGCGCCATAGATGAAGTTCACGCCGATGATGCCGAGCGCCTCCTGCTGAAGCACCGTCTCCTTGTCCCACATCCGGACGTGCAGGATGATGTCGTTGGGCGGCTCCAGCGGATGGATCTGGAAGCGGATGCCCAGCCAGCCGTGGGCGTCATTGTCGCCCTTGTAACCCAGGGTCGCGACCGTGTCGGCGAACACGAAGAACGACGTGCGGCTGCCGCGCGTCCCGGCCAGGCGCTCCTCGAGGAGCCGGTACTCGTGGTCGAGCATGGTGGTGAGCCGTTCGCGCGAGACGTAACGGGGCGCCTTGCCGTAGATGGCGTCGCTGAACACCATGTCGTAGGCCGAGATGGTCTTCGCGATGGTGCCGGAGGCGCCGCCGGCCTGGAAAAAATGGCGGGCCACCTCCTGGCCGGCGCCGATCTCGGCAAACGTGCCGTAGCGCGCCTCCTCGAGGTTGATGGACAGGGCCTTGCGGCTGGTGGTGAGAAGCTCTATTTTTTGCTCACTCATGGCGGCGGGTTTGGCGGCGGTCGGTTCCCCTATAACCAACAGCAAAACGCACGAAAGGAAAGTGCGGCGAGCACTATGGCAGGCCAACAACCGTCTGCAAGGCCGGCGCGCCGCTCGTCATCTTTTCTCTGGCTGGAGCGGCCGAAGCCGTTACCTTCGGGGCCATGAAGAATTTCTTCACCTCCCTCCTCGGTTCCCTGGTGGCGCTGGTCCTTTTCTTCGGCGGATGTGCGTTTCTGGGCCTGGTGTTCATCCTGGCGCTGGCCGCCCTGGGCCAGAAGCAGCCGGTGGCCGTGCAACCGGGTTCCTATCTGGTCTTCGATCTCTCCGCCAACATCCAGGATGCGCCGCTGGAGTTTGACGGCGCCGCGCTGTTCGGCCCGTTGATGGGCGGCGAGCGCCTCCAGACGCTCCAGCTTCGCACCGTCACCCGCGCGCTCCGGGCCGCCGCGCGGGACAACCGCATCGCGGGCCTGCTGATCACCGGCAACGTGCGCCCCGTCGGTTATGGCTCCGGCTTCGGCACGCTCAAGGAGGTACGCGCGGCCCTGCAGGCGTTCAAGGCCTCCGGCAAACCGGTGATGGCCTATCTCAACTTCGCCACCACTCGCGACTACTATCTCGCATCGACCGCCGGCGACGTCGTGCTCGATCCTTACGGCGTGATCCTGATGCCGGGCCTGGCGAGCCAGCCGCTCTTCATGGCGGGCGCGTTCGAAAAATTCGGCATAGGTGTGCAGGTGACGCGGGTCGGCAAGTACAAGTCCGCCGTCGAACCGTACATCCGCAAGGACCTCAGTCCGGAGAACCGCGAGCAGATCCAGCAGCTGCTGGACGACATCTGGGCCGACCTGCTGGGCGACATCGCCGCCAGCCGCCGGCTCACCCGGGCGGAGGTGCAGGGCGCCGTGGACGCCGAGGGCCTGATCACCGCCACCAGCGCGGTCACGCACAAGCTGGTCGACCGCAGCGCCTATCGCGACCAGGTCATCGACGAGCTGAAGGTGAAGACCGGGCGCAAAAAGGGCACCAAGGAGTCGTTCAAGCAGATCAGCCTCGCCGCCTACGCCGGCGTGGCTGCGGGGGAGACGGGCGGCGCGCTTGGCCGCAAGAACCAGATCGCGGTGGTCTACGCGGAGGGCGACATCGTCGACGGCGAGGGCCAGATGGGCGAGGTCGGCGGCCACAAGTTCGCCCGGGAACTGCGCCAGCTCCGGCAGGACGAAAACATCAAGGCCGTCGTGCTGCGCGTGAACAGCCCGGGCGGCAGCGCCTCGGCCTCGGAAGAGATCCAGCGCGAGCTGCGCCTGACGATGCAAACCAAGCCGGTCGTTGTGTCGATGGGCTCGGTGGCGGCCTCGGGCGGCTACTGGATTTCAACCTATTCGCACCGCATCTTTGCCGAGCCCGCGACCATCACCGGTTCGATTGGCGTGTACGGGATGTTCATCAACGTGCAGCAGCTCTTCAACCACTTCGGCCTGACCTTCGACACGGTGAAAACCGGCCAGCTTGCCGACATGCTCATCCCCAGCCGGCCGAAGACCGAGGCGGAAATGGCGGTCTTCCAGAAGTTGGTCGACTGGATCTACGACGAATTCACCGCCAAGGTGGCCGAGTCGCGCAAGATCGACAAGGCGAAGGTGCTCGAAATCGCGCAGGGCCGCGTCTGGTCCGGCACGGAGGCGAAGAAGCTCGGACTCGTCGACGAGGTCGGCGGGCTCGGCAAGGCGATCACCTATGCCGCGGAGAAAGCCGGCCTCGGGACCAACTACCGGCTGACGGAGTTTCCCCATAAACGGCAGCTCGCCGAGATCATCAACGAAGTGCTGAAGGGCATGACGCCCGATCAGGCCGGGGATAACGCGGCGCTCGCCAAAATGCTCGGCGAGTTCAAGGAGCAGGCCCGCGTGCTTTTGCGGTTCAACGATCCGTGCGGCATCTACGCCCGCCTCCCGGTGGACATCCGGATTCAGTGAAGCAGAGGGATTCAATCCACCACGGATTTCACTGATGAACACGGATGAATTCAGATCTTCTCGGTGTACATCCGCGTAATCCGTGGTAGAGGTTTTCCCGAATAACCGTCTTCCGTGTCCAGCAAGCATACCCTTTCCAAGGACACTCCGGGCACGCTGATCCCGGACGGCCAGCCGACAACGCTGCCCGCCGGCACCACGGTCATCGTCACGCAGACGCTGGGCGGCAGCATCACCGTGCGCGCCGGCGCCGGGCTTTGCCGCATCGCCCGCGAACACGTGGGCCACCTCGAGGGATTTGTGCCGATGCACGAGGGCGCGAGCCCTTCGACGGCTTCGACCGGCTCACCGCCAGCAGGCTCAGGGCAAACGGCATTTTCTGAAAATGCCGTTTGGGACGCCTTGAAGACCTGCTACGATCCGGAGATTCCGGTGAACATTGTCGACCTCGGCCTCGTCTACGATCTGTCCGTCGAGCCGACTCCGGCGGGCGGCCGGCAGATCGAGGTGAAGATGACGCTGACGGCGCCCGGCTGCGGCATGGGGCCGGTGATCGCCGAGGATGCGCGGGCGAGGATCGCCGCGCTGCCGGGCGTGGAATCCGCCAGGGTGCACATCGTCTGGGATCCCGCCTGGACGCCGCAGATGATCTCCGACGACGGCCGGAAGGTGCTGGGGCTGGAGTAATGGCAATCGCCGACGTCCGTCTGCATTGCCGTCCCACGCGTCCTAATCCTGCAGCCAAATTCCTGGGGATTTGGCTTTTCGCCGGTTCGGAGGATCACTCCTCCCCGGCATAGTAGTCGAGACCCTCGGAGCGGATCAGCCGCCGCACGGGCGACCGCACCAGCCACTTCTTGCTGTCCGGGTAGTGGCAGGACTCGCCGAGGGGATTGTCGGCGACGATGGACACCACCAGATCCTCGTCTCCGTCGTTGATCAACTGGTGCGGCTCATCCGGCGGGAAGATGAACACGTCGCCCGGCTCGATCCGCGTGGTCCCGTCGGCGTGCCGCAAGATCCCGCGGCCGGACAGCACGTGGTAGAACTCCCACTGCGCGCTGTGGGAGTGAAAGGGGCACGGTTTCTTTCCCGCCGGAATCCGGCAAAGCTCGACGTCGAAAGGATGGCGGTTCTTGGGATCGGCCGAATGCGGGTCGCGCCCGAGCGCCAGGGAGATTTCTTTTCCGGCTCCACCGAAATTTCCCTTGGGGGACGTCCACGTTTCCTCCGGAATGTCGCGGATATTGAGCTTCTTCATGGATGCTTTGGGATAGACGTGTGAAATTCCTGGTTTCCTGGCTTCTGAATTAACACAGCGCGGCAACGCGCGCAGCGATTCGACCGACTGACCAGCCGGCCGTCGTTCGCACAACTCACAGCGATCGCGTATAGACGATGCCGTTCTCGTCGACGAAGGTCAAAGCGGTCGTGCTGACACCGGTCAGCTTCACGCCGAGTTCATAGTCGATCATGTCGTTTACCCGGTAAACCCGGTTGTTCATCAGCACCTTGCTGTCGTCGCCGGCGACGCGGACACCGGTGACGTGCAGATTGTTGATGAGGGCCAGAATCTTGTGGTCCTGATGCGGTCCCGCAGGCGGAAAAGACCTGGCTGACGAATTGGTGGCGGGTGGCTCGCTCCGGGCAACGTCCGCCGGCGGAGGCTCCGTCGCGGCGGGCGCGGCAGTTGCAGTCGCCGTAGTTATCTGGGCGGAAACCGCTGGCGCGGGGGGCTCACCCGTCGGCGCCGAGACGGGCGCTGCAACCACGGGCGCCGGTGGCGGACTGGCGGGCGGCTGGGGTGAAGGCGCAACCGCAGTCGCGGCAGGGGGCGAAACGGGGGGGGTGGTCGGAGCCGTGGCTGGCGCCGGACCGGTGGTGGCTGGTTTTGCGGCAGGTTCCGCTGAAGGTGCGCTGGCAGCAACGGGCGGGGTCGATGCCGGGGCGGACGGAACAGCCGGGGCCGGCGTGGTGGCGTGAGGCGCGGAGGCGACCACCGGCTTCGTCTCTTTTTTGAACACAAGCACGGCGATCACCGTGACGCCGACGAGCACGACCACCAGCGCCACCAGGCCGAGCAGAATGGTTTCAAATTTGATCGGGTTGCCACGCCGGGCAACCACGGTGGGCGCGGCGGCGGACGCGGCCGCCGGGGCGGGGGGAGTCGCCGGTGCCGTTGACTGCTGGGTTTGCAGCTTCTGGGCCTTTTTCAGGGCGTCATTGATGAGGCTCATGCGTGGGGGCGCTTCCGGCGGGTGAGAGTTTCTTGAAGATGCGTGGCAGGTCTGCAATCCCGCAATCAGGCCAGAGTCGAGATCTCCTTGATGGCACGGCGGACATCCCAGTAGTTGACCTCGTCGGAGTCGCGGACAAAGGCCGACAGCAAGGCCTTGTCGCAGAGGTTGTTGATCACGCGGGGAATTCCCTTGCTGACGCGATGGATGGACCGCATGGCCGCCGAGGTGAAGTACGGCCGGCCGCTGGCGCCGGCGAGGGTGAGCCGGTGCTGCACGTAGTGGGCGGTGTCGTGCATGGTGAGCGGACGCAGCTCGGAGTGCACGAGGATGCGCTGCCGGAGCTGCCGCAGACGGTCCTCGGCCAGCAGGTTCTTCAACTCCGGCTGCCCGATCAGCACGATCTGCAGGAGCTTTTGCTTGTCGGTTTCGAGGTTGGAGAGCAGGCGGATCTGCTCGAGCACCTTGACGGACAGGTTCTGCGCCTCGTCGATGATCAGCACGATGTCCCGCCCCTGTGCGATGCGGTGCAGCAGCACGCGATTGATCTGGGCCGCCAGGTCGTGATGGCCCTGAGCCAGTTTGGTCTCGCCCAACTCGGTGAGAATGGCGCGGAGAATCTCGATCTCGGTGATCCGCGTGTTGAGGATGAGGGCGGTGTCGTAATGCGCCGGATCGAGCTCGTTGAGAAAACGCCGGCACAGCGTCGTCTTGCCACAGCCGACCTCCCCGATCAGCAGGATGAATCCCTTTTTCTCCTTCACGCCGTACCTCAGGTGCTGCAGGGCCTCCTGATGCGTTGGACTCAGATAGAGAAACTTCGGGTCCGGAGTGATGTTGAAGGGCATCTCCGTGAGGCCGTAGAAACTCTGATACATGGTTGGAAGGGCAGTTGCGGGGAGCGGGGACGGGGAGACTATGCGGTGACCGGGCCGGGTGAGACAAGCGGACAACCCCGGAAGCGGCAAGATTTACCGTTGCTTTCAAAATCAGCCGGCCGCCGGAAAATGGTTGCCGGCGGGGTGGGCATGTCCTTATCGAAATCCCTGCCATCATGACCGCGCGCCGCCTCATCGTCTGGATTTACGCCGTGCTTTTTCTCGGCGTGGGATTGATTTCGGGCGTGTTTTCGTTCCGCACCTACCAGGAATACACCCAGCTGCAGCGGCTCGAGGCGGAGAGCCGCCAGCGGGTGGCCCAGGCCCGCCAGCGGCTGGAGGAGCAGAAGCGGGTGCTCGACCGGCTTCAGCACGACCCGGACTATGTCGAGAAGGTCATCCGCCAGCAGCTCCGCTACGCCAAGCCGTCGGAGTTGATCTTCCGCTTCGAAGACTGAGCCGGGGAAAAGCATTGCCCCATCCGGAGGCGGCACATTTTCTGTTCGCCCGATGAGTGCAACTGCCACGCCGCCGCTGCTGGAAAGGTTTGTCCAGGCCGGACAGGGCCAGGTCTTCGCGTTTTGGGGTCAGCTGGATGAAGGCGGGCGCCGCGCGCTGCTGGAACAGGCCGGGGAGATCAACCTTGCCGAGGTGAAGCGGCTCACGCGCCTGCTGCTGGGCAGGGACGCCGCCCCGGGCGTCGACCTCACGGACCTCCAACCGGCGCCGTATGTTGCGCGGCCGGAGAACGGCGGCGAGGCGGCGGAGTGGGCGCGGGCCAGGGCCGCCGGCGAGGCGGCGCTGCGCGCCGGTCGCGTGGCGGCGTTCACCGTGGCGGGCGGGCAGGGCACACGTCTCGGTTACGACGGACCGAAGGGCACCTTCCCGGTCACGCCCCTGAAGCGGAAGTCGCTCTTCCAGGTCTTTGCCGAGAAAATCACCGCCGTCGGACGGCGCCACGGCCGGCCGCTGCACTGGTTCATCATGACCAGTCACGCCAACCACGCGCGGACGGAGGCGTTCTTCGCCGAGCACCGGTTTTTTGGGCTCGACCGGGCGCGGGTGCATTTCTTCCGGCAGGGCCGCATGCCGGCGGTGGATTTCACCGGCCGGATCCTGCTCGAGTCCCCCGGCGGCATCGCCCTGAGCCCCGACGGCCACGGCGGCTCGTTGCGCGCGCTGCACCGCAGCGGCGCCCTCGACCTCATGCAGGGCGAAGGCATCGACACGATCAGCTATTTCCAGGTCGACAATCCGCTGGTGCGCTGCATCGACCCGGCGTTCATCGGCTGGCATCTGGTGCGCGGCGCGGAAATGTCCGCCAAGATGATTCCGAAGGCCTACCCCGAGGAGAAGCTCGGCCACTTCTGCCTCCAGCACGGCCGGCTGGTCGTCATCGAATACAGCGACCTGCCGCTGGCGGTGCAGCGCGAAGTGGATCTGCCGACGGGCCGCCTGCGCTATGTCGCGGGCAGCATCGCCATTCACATTCTCGACCGCGAGTTCGTGCGCCGCATGGCGGGAGGCGGTGCGCTGCCGTTCCACCGCGCCGACAAAAAGATCGCGACGATCGACGCGGCCGGCCGGCCGGTGAAGCCCGCCGCGCCCAACGGCGCGAAATTCGAGATATTTGTCTTCGACGCGCTGCCGTTCGCCAGGAACGCGCTCGTCAGCGAGACGCGCCGCGCGGACGATTTCTCCCCGGTGAAGAACGCCGAGGGCGTGGACTCGCCGCGGACCGCGCGCGAGGACCAGCTCCGACAGTATGCGCGCTGGCTGCAGGGGGTGGGCGCGTCGCTCACCACCGATGCCAGCGGACTCCCGATGGTCACCCTCGAGGTCTCCCCGCTCTTCGGCTATGACGAGGAATCCTTTGCCGAAAGCTGGGCCCGGCGCTCGCCGAAGCCGGAGGTGGGGGAAGGGCTCTATCTGGAGTAATGCGACTTTGCCATTCCGTGCAAATGATGTTCACTCACCCGGATTCCACACCATGACTGTCCTGGAAAAAATCCGCGCCGCCGGCCAGGCGGGCCAGTTGCTCCCCAGCGCCGTTGAGAATCTCACGGCCTGGCTCGATGCCGCCCTGCCGTCCTGGGCGGCGGCGAGCATCGACGAACTCGTCGCCAGCGGCGCCTGGAACGAGCTGAACGACCGCTTTTATCGCTACCTCGAGTTCGGCACCGGCGGCATGCGCGGCCGCACCATCGGCGTCGTCGCCACACGCGCCGAAACGGGCCAGCCGGGGCCGCAGGGCACGCCCGAGCATCCAGCGATCGGCAGCAACATGATGAACGACTTCACCGTGGTGCGCGCGACGACCGGCCTTTACCGCTACGTCCACGGCCACCTGGCGAAAACCGGGCGCTACGATGCGCCCAAGCTCGTCATCGCCCACGACGTGCGGCACTTCTCGCGCCACTTTTGCGAACTGGCGGCCTCGACGTGGTCGCGCCTCGGCGGCGTGGCCTTCATCTTCGACGCGCCGCGCTCGACGCCGCAGCTCAGCTTCTCCGTGCGCTGGCTGAAGGCCCACTGCGGGGTTGTCATCACCGCCAGCCACAATCCGCCGCACGACAACGGTTTCAAGGCCTACTTCGAGGACGGCGCCCAGGTGGTCGCGCCGCACGACCAGGGCATCATCGACGAGGTCAACGCCGTGCCGCTCACGGAGCTCGGCGTCTTTCTCACGTTGGACCTCGCGCGCGTCATCACGCTCGGGCGGCCGGCGGACGACGCCTACCTCACGGTGGCGGCGCAGGCCGCGCTCGATACAGCGATCTTCAAGCGGGGGAAATTCAAGGTCGTCTTCACCAACATCCACGGCACCGGTGGCATCGCCAGCGTGCCGTTGCTGGCGCATGCCGGAGTGTCGGTGACGGAGGTGCTCGAGCAGGTCGCCTTCGATCCGCGCTTCCCGACGGTGAAGTCGCCCAACCCCGAGAACGCCGAGGCCCTGACCCTGGCCGTGGCCCTCGCGGAGCGGAACGGCGCCGAGCTGGTGCTGGCCACCGATCCGGACGGCGACCGCATGGGCTGCGCGGTGCGCAATCGCGAGGGCCGCATGGTGCTGCTCACGGGCAACCAGATCGGCGCCCTGCTGGCCGACTACCGGCTCGCCAAGAGCAAGGAGCTCGGCTGGATCCCGCGGGACGGTTCGCCGCATGCCGCGATCATCAAGACGTTCGTCACCACGCCGCTGCAGGACGCCATCGGCCGCGGGCACGGGGTGAAGGTCATCAACACGCTGACCGGCTTCAAATGGATCGCGGCGAAAATGCGCGGCTATGAGCAGCACCTGAAGGACGTGCTGCTGACGCAGGAGGGCCTGGCGCTCGACTACGACGCGCTGCCGCTGGCGTCGCGCGCCCGGCTCCACGGCCGGCTCGGCACCTTTTTCGTGTTCGGCACCGAGGAGAGCTACGGCTACCTGCCCAACGACTTCGTCCGCGACAAGGACGCCAATGCCGCCTGCCTCATGTGCGCCGAGCTGTGCGCCTGGGTGAAGAGCCGCGGACTGACCGTGCCGGAGCAGCTCGACGCGCTTTACGTCAAGCACGGCTATTTCCTCGAAGGCGTGATCAACATCTACTACGAAGGCGCGCCGGGGGCGGCGAAGATCCGGCGCATTCTCGACACCTACCGGACCAACCCCCCCGCGGCTTTCGGCGACGTCCGCGTCGTGAAGTTCGAGGACTTTGGCCGGCAGGTCATCAAGGACGCCGACGGAGAGGTGATTCCGAAGCAGGACCTGTATGTGGTGACGCTGGCGAACGGCTACACCTATGCCGGGCGCGGCAGCGGCACCGAGCCGAAGATGAAGTTCTACATTTTTGCGCAGGCAAAGGTCTCCGGCGCCGCGGAGCTGCCCGCCGTGAAGGCCCAGGTGAAGGACGAGCTCGCGCGCCTGAAGGCACTCATCGAGACGGACGCGAAGGCGCGCGCCGAGGGGTGAGTCCCGCCGCCGGCTTTGTCGGCCCGCAGTTTTTCCAGCATCCAGCAATGCGAAACACCCTGAATCATGGCCATTGAAGTCATCGGGCCGAATCCGTTCGAACGCGATGCGACCGGGAGGCAGAGGACCCGCATCGGGACCGTCTTCCCCTTCTGGCGGACGCTGGTCACCCTGCCGGGCGTTCATGCCACCCAGCGCCTCGCGTTCGTCGACCGGCTCAATGAGTCGCATCGCGCGGCCGGCCAGCCGCCGCTCACCCCGGCGGAGGAGGAAGCGGTGTATGCCCGCTCCGTGGAACTGGTCTTCGAAACCGACCACATCCTGATCCGGCCCGACCCCGAACACATGGAGCTCGCGTTCGAGGCGGACGAACTGCTGGCGGAACTGGTCTCGAAGCGCGACATCCGGTTCCTCTTCGTGATGAACTCGAAGGTGCGCGATGCCATCAAGGCCCGCGGCGAGTGCTGGCGCATCAGCCCGCTGCCGCAGTCGCCCGAGGACATGCAGCGCCTGATCGAGAACTCAAAGGTCGCCATCAAGGAGCAGCCGATTTATTTCTACAACCGCTTCACCGGTTCGCGCTACGTGACCTGCGCGGAGTTCGCCCGGCTGGAAAACCTGGATGCCGGCAGCCTGGCCCGCCAGTTGCAGGAAATCGCCGTGCATTGTGCTCGCCGGAACCGGGAGGGCAGTCCGGAGGTGGAATTCTTCGCGGTGGATCCGCAGCGTTTCGGGGCCAAGAACCTGCCGCGCGTGGATTTCACCAGCCTGGCGGA
Organism: Opitutia bacterium; assembly: GCA_003142615.1. Lineage (GTDB taxonomy): Bacteria > Verrucomicrobiota > Verrucomicrobiia > Opitutales > Opitutaceae > Fen-1467. Next base: position 63,240 of record PLMW01000074.1, read on the forward strand.
GGCCGATTTGCGCCGGTGTTTTCAGGAGCTGCGCGCGCGTTTCTGCGACGCCGTCGGGCCCGACTTCCGGCAGGACGATTCCCGGGTGGAGGTCTGGCGCAACCGGATGCTCAGCGCGCTGATCTCGCAGCGCGACCGGTCGATCACCGAGGATGTGCTGCGCGACCTGAGTCCGGAGTTCTTCATGCAGGTGGAGTGGCTGCCGGGCGGACGGTTCGAGGAGGGGGAGTTCGTCTTCGACCCGGTTTTTGACGAGGCAGACGATCATCCCCGCGACGAGAAGCTGCAGCGGCTCTGCGATCCGCTGGTCGAAGGCTTCATCTTCAATCTCATCCGCGAATACGGCGAGCTGGAGTACGTGAACATCGGCCGCGTGTCACAGTCGCTGTCGCGGCGGCAACTGCTGCCGGGCACGCGGCGGTCGGTGTACCTCGCCGAGTTGAAGGGGCGAGTGATGCCGGCGCCGGTCGTACGCTTCATCCGTTTCCAGAAGTGGGGCGTCCGCGAGCGCCTCGACGAAGGCAAGGATCTGCTCCAGGCGATACTCGGAAGCGAGGAGTACACCGACTATGTGCTGGACCGGCGCCTCGGCGTGCAGCAGCTAGGGATGCGCCTGCCGCAGGGCATCAGCCTGCGGCGCACCCGGGAGGTCTACACCGGCAAAAACCAGGCCATTGTTGGCCAGATCATCCCGGTGGTCTATTTCGAGCGCGACTACCTGCGCGGTCAGGCCACCGACAAGCTCCCGCTGTCGCGCTACCATAACGGCGACTACGCGCGGCGGCTGGCCCAGCTGCTGGGGCGCGCGGCGGCGGTGAACATCATCTGTGGGCGGGCGACGGAACATCCGATGCAGGTCATGTTCGACGACGGAGACGAGGTCATCATGGAGGATCCCGCCACGGGACTGCCCGCCGGTTTGATCGTGTCCGATCCCACCGGGGCGTTTTCCGACTACCAGCGCGGCCTGCTGGACGCGGCGGCAGAGTATGCGCGGCCGGTGAACGTCCGCGCCGGCAAGGTGCCCAAGCCGCGGGAGTTTGCCGACACCTACCTCCAGGCGTTTCGGGAGGAGTTTCTGCGCATCCAGGGTGATTATCGGAAGCGGCGGCGCGCGTTCGACACCTTGTTCAAGCACGGCAACTACGACACCGGCGGCAGCTTCGCCTATCGCTGGGAATGTGTTCTGCGCCGGCTGGATCAGACCGACATCGATGCGCTGGTCGAGGGCATCCGCCGGCAGGTCAAAGTGCCGCCGGACGGCGTTGCCGTCTGAGGCCGAGGGGCCGGACAGGAAGCGGCGCGTCAAAGGACGCTACAGCAGGTCACCTTGGGAAAGATGACCTTACCTGCCGGCGGACAGTTCCGTCGCCGGCTACTTCTTTTGTTTCGCGAGGATGGCCTCAATCTGATCCATGATCGCGTTCATGTGCGCGGCGAGCGCACGGTAGGGCACGGGCGTGGCGAGGTCGACGCCGGCGTGTTTCACCAGCTCGTAGGGATGATCGGAACCGCCGGCCTTGAGCATGCCGAGATAGGTGTCGACCGCTCCTGGCTCGCCCTTGAGGATGCGGTCGGCGAAGGCCGAGGACGCCGCGATGGAGGTGGCGTACTGGTAGACGTAGAAGTCGCGATAGAAGTGGGGAATGTAGGCCCACTCGACGGTGACGAGATCGTCGATCTTCAGCACGCCCAGGGCGTCACCATGGTAGCGGCGCAGCAGCTCGCCGTAGATTTTGGTCAATTGCTGGCCGGACAGGGAGCCGCCCTTCTCCACCTGTTCATGGATCGCCAGCTCGAACTCGGCGAACATGGCCTGGCGGAAGAACGTGCCGCGGAGTCCTTCCAGCGCCGATCCGAGATAATAGAGCTTCTCCTCATCGTTCTGCGCCACCTTGAGCATGTGCGCGAGCAGCAGGTTTTCGTTGAGGGTCGAGGCGATCTCGGCGACGAAGATGCTGTAATCGGCGGTGGGGAACGGCTGGCTGTGGTTCGCGAGGAGGGAATGCATGCCGTGTCCCCACTCATGCGCGATGGTGGAGACCGACTCGTAATCGTCGTTATAGTTCGTCAGCACGTACGGGTGGACGTCGTAGGCGCCGGGGTTCATGTAGGCGCCGGAGCGCTTGCCGGGCTGGGGATACACATGGGTGTAACGGGCGTTGAGGCTGGCGGTGAATTGCGCCACGTAGTCGGGCCCCAGCGGCTGCTCGGCGGCGATGACGAGGCTCTTGCCGGTCGCGAGCGGGAACGCCTTGTCGAGCTTTACGATCGGCGGGTAGATGTCCCAGTAGTGCAGGTCGGAGATGCCCAGCATGCGGCCGCGCAGTTTGAAGTAGCGGTGCAGCGTGGGCAGGTTGGCGTTGGTCTCGGCCAGGAGCGTGCGATAAACCGCCTCGGGCACGTTGTCGTCGTCGAGGGCGGCGGCGAGTGACGTGGGGTATTTGCGCGCGGTGGCACGGAACCAGTCGGTCTTCACCTGCGCGAACAGGGTGACGCCGAAGGTGCGCTCGTACTCGTGGAATTTGGCCCAGAACGCCTCGAACACGGCCTGCCGGTCGGCCCGGTTGGGCACGGCGCGCCACTTGGTGTAGCCGGACTGGTCGAGGCGGGCGTCGGTGCCGTCGGAGAGCTTGATGGTCGGCCAGGGCATGTCGGCATCAGCCAGGATGCCGTAGAAGGAGGTCGGCGCGCCCGTGATGAGGCTGGCAGCGGACAGCACCCCCTCGGCCTCGGTGCCGAGCGTGTGCGGGGCGGCGCGCAGGATTTCCAGAACGGGGAACCGGTAGGAGGCGAGCCCGGGCTCGGTGTCGAGGAAGCCGCGGACCTTGGTCTCGCCGACGGCCAGCAGCTCGGGATTGAAGAAGCTCGTCGCGCGGGAGAATTGGGTGCCGAGCAAGCCCAGCTCCTGGGTGCGCTCGAGGGCGGTGGCGTTCCGGGTGTTTTCGTCGCGACTAAGCGAGGCGTAGACGGAAAGGCGCGCGAACTCCTTGCGCAGACCAAAAATGAAATCCAGGGACTCGCGCAGGGTCGCCGCACTTTCCCCGAGCCGGCCCTGGTAGTTCTTAATCTTGGGGATTTCCGTGGCGACGTGGTCCTTGGCCGAACGCCAGGCGGCGTCGTCCTTGTAAAGCAGGGTGAGGTCCCACACGTCGGCGGGGTTGACGGCGCCCACCGGCTCGGCGGCCGGAAGCGCGGCGGAGAGAAGCGTTCCGAGGGTCATGATGAGGGCAGGGAATCGATGAGGGTGCATATTTGGAAGTCCTCAAGGTGCTCCAAATCACGCGAAAAACCAGTGAAAACTGAGCCGTTGGCGTTGGGCATCGGCCGCCTGGACGCGCCGCGCGCGGTGCCGCGGCAGCGGGTTGGTCGGAGCACTGAATTTAGATTGTGATGCCCGCGGCGGTTCTTCATGGGTTTGGGCCGCGTGGATCAGCCACACAGTTGCCCCCCGATTGTTACCCCCATGTCACTCCCATCCGAGAGCTCCAGCCCAACTACCTCCACCATCAAGCGCCACGTGACGGCGCCGGAAGATCGCGTGCCGGTCTCGCAGAAATTAGGCTACGGCCTCGGCACCTTCATGGATATGTGGGGCCACTGGCTCTACCCCACCATCGCCTTCCAGATATTCGGCCTCTACCTGCACGTCCCGCAGTGGCTCATCGGCGTGGCGGTGATCCTCAACCGGGTCTTTGACGCGATCTCCGATCCGCTGTTCGGGTGGCTCTCGGACAACACGCGCAGCCGCCTCGGCCGCCGGCGCCCCTATATGCTCGTGGGCTGCCTTCTGGCGGGCCTGGGGCTGCCGTTCCTCCTTGCCGTCACGCCGGGATGGACGCCGACGAATTACTTCTGGTTCATGATCGTCTCCTCGGCGCTCTACCTGCCGATCGTGAGCTGCTTCAACATGCCGTACCAGAGCCTCGGCAACGAACTGACGCCGGACTATCACGAGCGGACGAGTGTGTTTTCCTTCAAGAACGCCGTGCAGAAAGTCCCCGAGCTCGGGTTGTTTTTCTTTGGAAATTTTTTCTCCATGGCCGTGTGGGTTGGAGCCGACAACGGCACGGTGCTCGGTTGTCTGAAGCGGCTGCTCACCACGACCGACGCCTGGCGCACGGCGCCCGCGGGAACGAATCCCAACACGCTGCTCGGTGCGCAGGTTTACCTCGCGCTCTGCGGCTTGATCATGATTGTGGCCGGTCTCGCGTGCACCGCGCTGGTGCGCGAGCGGTATTACGCCAAGATTGTCGCGAGCAAACAGACGAAGATCTCGATCAAGGAGACGCTCTGGCAGACGCTGCAGTGCCGGCCGTTCCGCATCCAGCTCACGATGCAACTGGCGTACAACATCGGTCTGAGCATGGTGGGCACGCTCGGGCTTGCAGCGACGTTCTATTACGTGTGCGGCGGCAACAAGTCCGAGGGTAACTGGTGGAACTTCTGGATGGGGCTTTCCGGCATGATACTCGGATTCCTCGGCATTCCGGTGTTCGCGTTTATTGCCCGCCGGTTGGGCAAACTCCACGCCATGAGATGCGTGCTGGGCAGCGCGATCCTCGTGTTCATCGGCACGTGGTGGCTCTACACGCCAAGGATCATCTGGCTGCAGGTGTTTGCTTCGGGCACCATCGCGTTCATCGGGGCCGGCTTCTGGATGATTGTCGGTTCCATTGGCGCCGACGTGATGGATTATGACGAACTCGAAAACGGGCGGCGGCGCGAGGGCTCGTTCTCAGCGTGCGGCTCGTGGATCAACAAAGTCGGCATGGCGCTGGGCGCCGGCGTGTCGTTTTTCATCCTCGATTGGGTCGGTTTCGATTCCACCGTCGCGCTCCAGAGCGCGCACACGGTTTTCATGATTCGCTTCCTGCTCGCGGCGATTCCCATTGTCGGTCTCGTGCTGGCGATCACCGCGCTCGCCCGATTCCCGCTGACGCAGGAGAAGATGGCGGAAATCCGCCAGCAGCTCGAGGCGCGCCGCGGCAAGGTGTAGGCCAGACGCGAATGGCGATCGACCTATGGAGGTCGATGCTCCTGCCGGGCCGCGCCGAACCGTTCTGCCGTACGACAAAACGCCCTCCGCGCTCACCCCACCAATCGGAGCGGGGTTCACGGGGTATTCCCCTTTGCTTTGGACGGCCGCCCCGCTCCGGCGCTTTGTAACGTATTACGTTACAAACTTCGATCGCAGCCTAGGAGGCGAAAGTAACGTAATACGTTACAAACTCTGATCTCCTCTCTCGAAGTGGAATGTAACGTAATACGTTACAAATAGCGGTTCGCGCGAGAGAGAGAAAGGGCGGTGGCAATCCGTCCGGCGGACTGACCTTCGCGCCTTCGGCGAAAGGCTAGACCAGCAGCAGCGCGGGCTTTTCGAGCAGCTCCTTGAGCGCGGCGAGGTAGCGCGCACTGGTGGCGCCATCGACGACCCGGTGGTCGCAGGAGAGAAAGAGCGACATCCGCTGGCCGATCACGATCCGGTCGTCCTTCACCACCGGCTTCTTCACGATCGTGCCGATGGCGAGGATGGCGGCGTTGGGCGGGTTGATGATGGCGGTGAACCGCTCGATGCCCATCATGCCGAGGTTGGAGAGGCAGAACGTACCGCCGGTGAACTGCCCGGGTTTGAGCTTTTTCGCCTTGGCGAGCCCGGCGAGTTCGCGGGCCTCGGTGCTGATCTGGAAAAGCGTCTTGAGGTGCGTGTCGCGGATGACGGGCGTGATGAGGCCGTCCTCGATGGCCACGGCGAACGACACGTGCGCCGCGGCGTGATGGCGGATGCCCGCCTGTCCTGAGCTTGTCGAAGGAGCCTCTTCCCAGGAGCAGTTGACGGCGGGCACGGCGCGCAACGCCTCGGCGCTGGCCTTGAGAATGAAGTCGTTGACCGAGAGTTTGACGCCGTCCTTCTCGAGCCCGCTGTTGAGCTGGGCGCGCACGGCAAGGAGCGGCTCGGCGTCGATCTCGACCTCAGCATAGAAGTGCGGAATCTGCGTCTTCGACTCGACGAGGCGGCGCGCGATCGTGGCGCGCATGTTGGACACCGGGATGACCTCGTCATTCTGGATCGGCCCCTTGGCGAGGAGCGACGGGGCGCCGGCGAGGGCGCCTCCGGCCGCCGGGCCGGCCAGCTCCGCGGCGAGGATGTCGGCACGCACGATGCGTCCGCCCGGGCCGGAGCCCTGCAGGCGCGAGTAATCGAGTCCTTTTCCGGCGGCGAGTTTCCGCGCAAGAGGCGAGATCCTGACCCCCGCGCCCGCCACATCGTATACCGGAGAGCGGATACCGGATACCGGAGAGATGGGAGCAGACTTCACTGCCGGGGCTGCCGGAGCGGCCGCGACAGCTTGGCTTCTGGTTTCGGGAGGCTTCGCGGCGATCACAGATTTTCCGCCATCCGGTTTCCGCACCGGCGGCGCGACAGGAGTCTCGACCTTCTCGCCTTTTTCGCCGACCGCGCAGAGCGGCGCGCCGATGGGCACTTGCGAGCCCACCTTGACGAATTGCCGGAGCAGAATGCCTTCAAAAAACGACTCGAGCTCCATGGTCGCCTTGTCGGTCTCGATCTCGGCGAGCATGTCGCCGGATTTCACGGCGTCGCCTTCCTGTTTGAGCCATTTGGCCAGCGTGCCCACCGTCATGGTGTCGCTGAGTTTCGGCATGTCGATGATCTGGGCCATGGGAGTCAGAGGACAGATGTCAGAGGTAAGGGAAGTAAGTCAAAGCCGCATCACAGCATGTCCAGCACGGCCTTCATGATGCGCTGGGGGTGGGGTAGTTGCTCTTTCTCCAGCGGCGCGGAGTAGATGGCGGGGGCGTCGATGGCCGACACGCGCTTGATGGGGGCGTCGAGGTCGTCGAAGGCCTTTTCCTGAATCAGGTAGGCGAGCTGCGCGCCGACGCCGCAGAAGGGCTTGTTCTCCTCGACCAGCAGCACGCGGTGGGTTTTCCGCACCGAGGCGAGGATGGTCGCCTCGTCGAGCGGGCGGATGGAGCGGAGGTCGACGACCTCCACGCTGACGTCGTGCTCGGCCTCGAGGAGCTGCGCCGCCTTGAGCGAATTGATGACGGCCCGGCCGTACGCGACGATGGTGAGGTCGGTGCCCGGGCGCTTCACGTCGGCCTGACCGAGGGGGACGAGGTATTCCCCGNNCGGATGGCCGATTTGAGGAGCCCCTTCGCGTCGTAGGCCGTGGCGGGGCAGACGACCTTCACGCCGGGATGACTGGCGAGGACACTTTCGGGCGTGTGACTGTGGGTGGCGCCGACGTTGGTGCCGCCGTTGGCCGGGCCGCGGATGACGAGGGGGATGTTGATGAGGCCGCCCGACATGTAGCGGATGTTGGCGGCGTTGTTGAGAATCTGGTCGAAGGCGACGGAGTAGAAGCTCCAGAACATGAGCTCGATCACCGGGCGGAGGCCGAGCATGGCAGCGCCGACGCCGAGGCCGACGAAGCCGGCCTCGCTGATGGGCGTGTCGACCACGCGCTTCGGACCGAAGCGGGCGAGCAGACCCTCGGTGACCTTGTAGGCGCCGTGAAACTGGCCGATCTCCTCGCCCATCAGAACGACGTTGGGATCGCGCTCCAGCTCCTCGGCCATGGCCTGGTTGAGTGCTTCGCGGCAGGTGATGAGAGGCATCGGCGGAAAAGTGAGGGTGAAAGTGAGAGTGAAGGTGACCCGCCTTCGCACAAGGCTACGGCGAGGCAAGAAGTGAAGGTGAAAGTGAGGGAGTGGATCAGTCGAAGAAGATGCGGCCCTGCGACTGTTTGTGCTCGGGGTTGTCCTCCTCCCAGTAGACGTCCTTGAGGATGTCCTCGGGGGCGGGGAAGGGACTCTCCTCGGCAAACAGGACCGCGCGATCGGCTTCGGCGCGGGCCGCCGTGTCGATTTCCTTCACGACTTCCTCGGTGAGCACGCCCTCGGCGGCGAGGGTGTCGTGGAAGAGCGTGAGGGGATCCTTGGTATGGCGGTAGTTTTCGATCTCCTCCTTGGTGCGGTAGGTGGAGTCGGGATCGGCGACGGAATGCCCGCGGTACCGGTAGGTGATGATCTCGAGGATGCCGGGCTGGGATTTCTCGCGCGCTAGCTGCAGCATCCGGTCGGTCTTCTCGCGCACCTCGTAGCAGTCGTGGCCGTTGCACACGTCCCAAGCCAGCCCGTAGCCCTCGGCGCGCTTGGCGAGGCCCGGTCCGGCGGAGGAACGCCGCTGGCTCGTGCCCATGGAGTAACCGTTGTTCTCGATGACAAACACCACCGGCAGGCTCCACAGCGCCGCGAGGTTGTAGGCCTCGTGCACCGCGCCCTGGTTGGCGGCCCCGTCGCCGAGGAACGTGAGGCAGGCGCCCTTGACGCCGCGGTATTTCAGCGCGTACGCGATCCCAGTGCCGAGCGGCACCTGGCCGCCGACGATGCCGTGGCCGCCCCAGAAGTGCCGCGACGGATCGAAAAAGTGCATCGAGCCGCCCTTGCCCTTGGAGCAGCCGGTGGCCTTGCCGTAAAGTTCGGCCATCAGCTCGTTCAGGTTCATGCCGACGGCGATGGCGTGACCGTGGTCGCGGTAGGCCGTGATGACATGATCCTCCTTCTGCATGACCGAGCAGCAGCCGACGGCCACGGACTCCTGCCCGATGTACAAATGGAGGAATCCGCCGATGCGGCCCTGCTGATAGGCGCGCAGGCAGCGCTCCTCGAAGCGCCGGATGCGCACTATCGTGCGGTAAAGCTCGAGGCGCTCCGCCGTGGTCAGCCGGGCGTTGATCGGCGCGCGGCTGGCCGCGGAGGTAGACGCGGCGGGCGGCGGCTCGGTTTTCTCAATGAGGCTCGAAGGCTTTTTGCTCACAGGCGGAAGGCGGGCGAGGGAAGGCAGATAATGGTCGGTATAAGCGGGGATTAATCAAGTGCGAGATGCCTTTTCGCGAGGGTGGGACGGATCGATCCTATCGGTCCTATGATTTGATCCCGCACACACGCGGTTTCCCGCGCCCCTCCGGCCCGGGCCGGCTTTCGGGCGGGAAACCATCCCGATGTTTCGAGCCGCTTGAAGAGTCGATCTGGATATGAAAGAACGGACCCAGACCATGAAATGGAAACGCTACATGATGGGCGCGGCCATCTTGCTTATGGTCGTTGTGGCCTACCTGCCGGCGGTCCGGGGTGGATTCATCTGGGACGATGACGCGCACGTGACGAAGCCGGCGCTTCAGTCGTTGCACGGGCTATGGCGCATCTGGTTCGAGGTTGGGGCGACGCAGCAGTACTATCCGGTTTTGCACAGCGCGTTCTGGCTGGAGCATCGGCTGTGGGGCGATGCGGCGCCGGGATACCATTTGCTGAACGTCCTGCTCCACGCGACAGCGGCGTGCCTTTTCGTGGCGGTTTTGCGCCGCCTGGCGGTGCCGGGCGCCTGGCTGGCGGGGATGATCTTTGCCCTGCATCCGGTATGCGTCGAATCGGTCGCCTGGATCTCGGAGCAGAAGAATACGCTGTCGACGGTGTTCTATCTGGCAGGGGCGTTGGCGTACCTGGGGTGGAAGGATTCCGCGGACGGTCCGTCTGCGCGGGGCGAAGGCCGAAGCCGGTTCGCCCGGCCGGGCCAATACTGGCTGGCGACCGGACTGTTCGTCCTCGCCTGGTTGACGAAGAGCGTGACGGCGACCCTGCCGGCGGCGCTGCTGGTCGTATTTTGGTGGCGGCGCGGGCGCCTGTCGTGGCGGGAGGATGTGGTGCCGTTGCTGCCCTGGTTCGCATTGGGAGTGACGGCCGGCCTTTTCACGGCCTGGGTGGAGCGGGTATTTATCATTGGGCCGCAGGGGATGGCGTTCGACTTGAATGTCATCGAACGGTGCCTGCTGGCGGGGAGGGCAGTGTGGTTCTACCTGGGCAAGCTGGCCTGGCCCGCCGATCTGATTTTCATTTATCCGCGATGGGAGGTGAACGCCGGGGCGTGGGGGTCGTATTTGTTTCCGGCCGGGTTGCTGGTGCTGGCGGGCGCGCTCGGGTGGATGGCGCACAAGGGAACACGGGGGCCGTTGGCGGCGTTCCTATATTTTTGCGGCACGCTGTTTCCGGCGCTCGGCTTCTTCAACATCTATCCGTTCATCTTTTCCTATGTGGCCGACCATTTTCAGTATCTGGCCAGTCTCGGGCCGATCGCCCTGGCGGCGGCAGTCACGTCGGCGCCCGTTGCCGGCCAGGTCCGCAGACTCCATGGGACGGGTGCGGTGTGGCGCTCGGGCGTTGCGGCCGGGGTGGTTTGCGTTCTCGGCGCATTGACGTGGCGGCAGTGCGGGATCTATCGCGATGTTCAGACCCTCTACGCGGCCACCCTGGAGCGAAACCCGCAGTGCTGGTTGGTCCACCACAATCTGGGCAACCTGCTGCTCGATGAGGGCAAGGTTGCCGAGGCAATCGCGCACTACGACGCAGCCCTGCGCCAGAATCCCAACAACCCGGACATCCATTTCAACCTGGGAAAGGCGCTGAACCAGGAAGGCCGCAACGCCGAGGCCGTGCCGCAATTTCAAGCCGTACTGCGGCTGAGTCCGACCGACGCCGAGGCGCACGATAATCTCGGGGTGGCGTTTCTGGGCATCGGCCGGACAGCCGAGGCGATGGCTGAATTCGAGGCCGCGATCCGGCTGCGACCGGAAAACGCGATCGCGCACTACAACCTGGGCGTCGCCCTGCGGGCGCTCGGCCGGCCGGACGAAGCGCGGGCCGAATTCGAGGCAGCGGCCCGGCTGGGCGTCCGGCCATAAAGTCGACGGGGAGGCTCCCGCGGCCCTCCGGTCTGGACCGGCCATCGGGCGGGAAACCGTCCCGGCGTTTTCACAATCCCTTAATTCGGTTGCCCGCCACGAACCGACGGCGTACACGCTCCTTGGCCTGATAACACTATTGGCCGAAAGAATGAGTGTCTTCTCCGTCAGTCGCCGTCTTCGAAGCTTCGCCTTCGCTTTTCACGGCGCTAAAGTGCTGCTGAGCTCGCAGCACAACGCTTGGATTCATGCGGCTGCTACAGTCGCCGTTGTGACCGGTGGCGTTGTTTTCCGAGTTTCCAAACAAGAGTGGGCATTGCTAGTGCTCGCGATTGCGCTTGTCTGGATGGCGGAGGCTTTGAACACGGCCATCGAGCTTCTGGCTGACGAGGTTTCTGAAGAAAATAGAGAGCGCCTCAGGAAAGCGAAGGATGCCGGTGCGTTCGGCGTGCTCGTCGCCGCGACTGCTTCGGTTGTTATCGGTGCAATCGTTTTTGTTCCTCACCTCCTGACCGTAAAATGAAGACGGGCCAGCCAGTTGGTACAGACAACTCCGGGAAGCGTCACGTATCCCGCTGCCGCAGGCTGCGCGCCGCTTCCCTCCGTGTCTGACCGCGAACGTTCGGCGGAAGTCAAATGCCTCAGTACAAAGAGCAGTTCCCGAAGGGTTCGATGATCCGCGTGAAAGAGCGTGATGCGTTGGAATTGTTCAAGAAGGAATGGCGCTACCACAATCCGCTTCAGAGCGCCCAGTTTGCTTGTGCCGGAAGGGAAGGAACGGTTACTACCGTCAGTTTCTATCACGGCGGGGACGTGCTCTACACTCTCGAGGGAATGCCTGGCGTGTGGCATGAGCAGTGTTTGGAGTCCATCGAATGAAAAGGCAGCCGAAACAGCTAAGAACGTCGGAGAAAAGCCCGTGAGGCCGGGAGCAGATGAGGCAAGTCCTGGCCCAAGGGAAGTGACGTAACAAGCCCTGGCCATGCCGGCCGCAGCAGGCCTCACGTCGGCGGAGTGACTTCCTCGAGGGTGACCTGCACCGGCCGGCCGGGCATGCAATCGGCGCGCAGGGCCACGAAGCGGTCGCGGTAGCGGTCGTAGATCGGCCAGAGCGCGGCGCGGTCGGTCTCCGGGATCGGCAGCTGGTCGATGGCGGCGCGGCTGTAGAACGCGAAGCGGCCCTCGGTGATGTCCGGCGGCAGCGCGTCGATCCGGCGCCGGCAGCGGAAGAGGAACATGAGCCAGTGCGACTGGCCCTCGTAGGCCTTTTCCGCGATGATGGCGAAGAGGTGCAGGTCCTCGAGCCCGAGGCGCAGGCCGGTCTCCTCGAAGGTTTCGCGCATGGCGCATTCGAAGGGCGACTCCCCCGTGGCCATTTCCAGCTTGCCGCCGATGGGGCTCCAGTTGCCGAAATTGGGCGCCTGGCGGCGGAGGATGAGGAGCTGCTCGCCCGCCGGGTTTTCGAGGAAGACGAGGACGCTGATCTTGTAGGGGAGGACGGGAGTCATGCCGTTGGCGGCAGGGTGGCGGGTGCGTCCGTCCGGGCAATGTTTTTCAGGCGGTGGATGGATTGAGCTTGAGTTGGAGGCGAAATTCCAGATAGCAGAATTATCCCCCTATGCGCTCCACCCGTGTCCTGGCCGTGGATTGCGGCGCCAGTCATGTTGCCTGCGGACTGTTTGTGCGCGGAAGCGACGGCCGGCTCCGACTCGAGCGGCTCGCCGCGGAGCCGCTTCCGCCGGGTGAATCCGGTGACGAGGAATGGGCGGCCGGAGTGGGCGCCGCGCTCAAGGCGCTCAGCCGGCGCGAGCAGTTGCACGGCGCCTGCATTCTCGGGGTGCCGGGGCACCTCACGTTCACCCGGCTCATCAAGGTTCCGCGCCTGCCGGAGCGCCAGCGCCGGAAGATCATCCGGTTCGAGGCACGGCAAAGTGTGCCTTTCGCGCTGAAGGAAGTCGTCTGGAGTCATGCGACAGTGGCCGAAAACGAAGGCGGCCAGGAGGTGGTGATCACCGCGGCACGGCGGTCCCTGCTGGGAACGCTTTGCGCGGCGATTCACGACGCAGGTTTTCGTCCGTTCGCCATCATGCCTCCCTGGTTCGTACTCCGGCACGGGGTCTGTCATCACCAGGCGGAATCGGCTGGCGTGAATGTCCTCAGCATCGGCGCGCGCTCCACCCATCTCGTTTTTTGCGGGGCTTCCCGCTTTTTCACGCGCACCATTGCTTTGGGCGGGAATACCGTCACCCGGAGAATCGCCAGCGAATTGGGAATGGAGCATGCCCGCGCCGAATCCCTCAAGCAACAGGTGCTGGACGGAAGCGCGGAATTCCCGACCGATGCGCCGGAAAGCATGGCTGTGCAGATCGCCGCGGACCAGTTCGTCCGGCAGCTGTGCGGGGAGGTTTCCCGGTCGCTGGCCGGATTTTGTCCCGAGGGCGGGGCGGTCCGCCCGGCCCTGCTGTATCTTGCCGGAGGAGGTTCCCTGATCCGGAACCTGCCGGCGGTGCTGGGTGAGAAGCTGCAGATGCGCGTCGAAGGCTGGGAGCCACTGCGCCATGTCGAACGCGGCTCTGATAGGACGAATGGGTCGAATAGGACCGATACCACCGCACTCACCGATCTCCTCGGCCTTGCCGGATGCGCCGCCAGCCGCGAGCAGGCCGGCGTCAACCTGTTGCCGGGCGCCTGGCGCTGGGAATCGCGTTGCCTCCGCTGGTGGCCGCGGCTTGCCGCCGCGGCGTTGCTCGTGGTGACGGGATTGCTGGTTCCCGTTTTGCGCTACCGGGCGAAGGTGAGTGAGACCCAGCGGAGAACTGCCGAAATGGAAATGAAGATCGACGCCCTCCGCCGCCTGGATGGCCGCAATCGCGCCAACCTCGCGCGCCTTGCGGAAACAAACCGGAGGATTGCCACGCTGCAGCGACTCGTCGAAGCCCGATCGAGCTGGGCGGCTTTTCTCGCCGACCTGCAGGAGCGCCTGGTCACAGCCGAGGATGTGTGGTTTGAAAGCCTGCAGTTTTTGCCTCCCGGCAAATCGGCGACCTCTCCAGTGTCCGTTCCCGGGAGCTCTAAATTGGGCATCATCGCCACGGGTGGAGACGCTGCACGGCCTGAACCAGCCTCCCTGGTTCGTCTCAATCTCACCGGCTGCCTGTTCGATGCGGACAACCCG